>NZ_BBJB01000090.1 GCF_016584665.1 Pseudanabaena sp. lw0831 | reverse complement strand
TTAAAGTTCTAAATACCTAGCCAAAATCTGTTGTATTTCTTCCAATTGATTAGGCTCTATTTGACCAAGAGCTTGAATCAATCTGCGTTTATCAAAAGTCATTGGATCGACACAAACCACAAAACTATTACTGCTAAGCCCATTAGTAACAGAAGGAATCAAAGGCACAATCACTGGACGTAGGCGATCGCTTGGATTAGCAGAAGTTATCGGTAACACAGTTACCCTACTGCGCTGATTAAAAGCAGTTCCAGAAATAATTACCGCAGGACGAGTTTTGAGAATTTCTGTACCAATCGAAGGATCGAAACACACTTGCCAGATACTTCCTAATCGATAATTGCTGCTTGCTGCCATGCCCTGTCCTCATCATTTAATCCATCTAATTCATCCAGCAACAAACAAGCCTCAACCATCGCCTGCTTTTCCTGCTGCTTCCGCCATGCTTGCAGTAACCCCTCAATAAGCCGACTGCGATTTTCTACGCGATCGTCAACGTAGCGAACTAACTCTTCTGGAAGAGAAATAGATACTTTCACAACTATTTTATACTACTCATAATACTACTCATAATGCTACTCATAGTAGCATATACATCAAATCGAGATCGCCTTTTGTAGAGATTATTGGTGCGATCGCCTCAAACTTCACGATTCCAGAAAAACGCCGATCTTGCGGAATTTTTGATAACGCATTTCTTGTAAATCTTCTACTGGTAATTTACTTAAGTGATCAAGATTTTCAACGATCGCTGCTTTCAGGTTTTCAGCAGCCTTTAATGGCAATCGATGCGCCCCACCCAATGGTTCATCAATCACATAATCGACAATGCCTAGACGCTTAAGATCGGGAGCCGTAATTTTTAAAGCTTCGGCAGCCTTGCCAGCCTTTGCCGAGTCGCGCCACAAAATCGCCGCACAAGCCTCAGGCGTTGCTACTGTATAAACCGAGTTTTCAAACATCATAATGTGATCGCCAATGCCGATCCCCAAGGCTCCACCAGATCCGCCTTCACCAATGACCGTGCAAATAATCGGCACGCCTAACCCAAACATTTGTCGTAAATTTGCCGCGATCGCCTCGCCTTGTCCTTGCTCTTCTGCCGACACTCCAGGATATGCCCCAGGCGTATCAATCAGAGTAATAATCGGCAATTTAAACCGATTAGCATGATCCATCAGACGCGCTGCTTTGCGATATCCCCCAGGAGAAGCCATACCAAAGTTGCGGGTCATGTTGTCCTTGGTGTCACGCCCCTTTTGATGCCCCAAAATTACCACAGGGCGATCATTGATGCGGGCGATACCACCCACTAATGCAGGGTCGTCATTACCTCTGCGATCGCCATGTAGCTCCATCCACTCATCGGTAATCGCTTGCACATAGTCAAGCGTACTAGGACGACGGGGATGCCTTGCGATCTGCATCCGTTGCATCGCACCTAGTCCCGAAAAAATCTCACGCCGCAAAAGCTCGGCTCGTTGCTCTAAAAGGTGAATCTGCTCAACCATATCCACATCGTTGTCATTCGCGAGTTCGCGGATTTGAGCGATGCGGGTTTCTAGTTCAACGATAGGCTTTTCAAAGTCAAGCAGGATTTGGCGATCGGCCATGATGCAATTTTTGTATAGTAGATACCAATTCTCAGATTAGCAGACAAAGGGCTAGTTATAGCGAGATGAGTTACTCATGATGGCGCTATAGTAAATGAAGGTCTTGACTAAGAAATGTAATGGCGCAAACACTTGATGCGGATGTAATTGTAATTGGCTCAGGATTGGGCGGACTGGTCACGGCGACGCAGTTGGCGGCGAAGGGGGCAAGTGTAATTGTCCTAGAGCGCTATTTGATTGCGGGTGGGAGTGGTGGCTATTTTGAGCGCAATGGTTACCGCTTTGATGTGGGCGCATCGATGATCTTTGGTTTTGGCGATCGCGGTACGACAAATCTCCTCACCCGTGCACTGGCGGCGGTGAATATGAAAATGGAGACGATTCCCGACCCTGTGCAGATCCATTATCATTTGCCGAATAATCTGGAAATTGAGGTGCATCGTGATTATGAGCAGTTTATTAAAGAATTAGGCGATCGCTTTCCCCATGAGCGTGAGGGGATTCGTAAATTTTACGATGAATGTTGGAAGATTTTTAATTGCTTAAATGCGATCGAGTTGCTGTCCCTCGAAGAATGGCGCTACTTGATGCGGGTGTTTTTTCAGAATCCCTTTGCTTGTTTGGGTTTAGCCGCCTATCTACCTCAAAATGCAGGTGATATCGCCAAGAAATATATTCGCGATCCTAAGTTGTTGCAATTCATCGATATGGAATGCTATTGCTGGTCAGTGGTTCCCGCCGATCGCACGCCAGCAATTAATGCAGGGATGGTCTTTAGCGATCGCCATTATGGAGGAATTAACTACCCAGTTGGTGGCGTGGGTAAGATTGCTGAAAAGCTAGCGGAAGGTTTGGACAAAGCGGGTGGCGAAATTCGCTATGGGGCAAGGGTTACTCAGATTATTCCCAAAGCAAAGTCGGGTAAAGGTGCGATCGGGGTCAAACTGGCGAATGGCGAAGTTCTCTATGCCAAGAAAGTCGTTTCCAATGCCACTCGCTGGGATACCTTTGGGAACTTGCTCAAGGATGAACCTCTGCCCAGTGGTGAAAAAGGTTGGCAATCACGTTATCAAAAATCCCCTAGTTTCCTCAGCTTACATCTTGGCGTTGAAGCTTCCGCAATTCCTGATGATGCAGCTTGTCACCATATTTTGTTGGAAGATTGGAACGATATGCAGAAAGAGCAAGGTACGATTTTTGTGTCGATTCCCACGCTGCTCGATCGCTCCCTTGCGCCTGAAGGCTATCATATTGTGCATACCTTCACGCCTAGCTGGATGCGTGAATGGGAAGGTTTATCTGCTTCGGAATATGAACAGAAGAAAAATGCGGCGGCAGAGAAGCTATGCGATCGCCTGTTAGCGATTTTCCCTAAACTAGAAGATTGTCTCGACTATCAAGAAATCGGTACACCCCGCAGCCATCGACGCTTCCTCGGTCGTGCGGATGGAACCTATGGACCAATTCCTGCGGGTAAGCCTTTAGGTCTTTTGGGAATGCCTTTTAATCGTACTTCTATTCCCGATTTATATTGTGTCGGTGATAGTACTTTCCCAGGACAGGGTTTAAATGCCGTTGCCTTTTCGGGTTTTGCCTGTGGGCATTTGGTTGCATCGTCATTAGGGCTTGTATAGAATGGGCTAAGCTGTA
Organism: Pseudanabaena sp. lw0831; assembly: GCF_016584665.1. GTDB lineage: Bacteria > Cyanobacteriota > Cyanobacteriia > Pseudanabaenales > Pseudanabaenaceae > Pseudanabaena. The sequence goes on along the minus strand of NZ_BBJB01000090.1, from coordinate 60,933 downwards.
TCAAAACGAACTCTGGAAGAATGGAGTGAGCAATAAAGATGGCGAAACTTTGCAATCCTTTGCTATGACAACATTTTAGAGCGATCGCCTACAACAAACCCTTTAACAGATAGATAATTGAGGCGATCGCCTAAAAATCACAACTCACAGTAATAGCGATCGCCTGTCTCAAAGTTTTCTATGCTTAGTCTTCATCTTCTTCAGACTCAAATCCCAACCATACGAGTAAGACATCTTCTAAGTCTTCCATTTGCTCTGATGTTAGATCTCCCAGTTTGCGTAAAAGTTTGGCATGAGGGATTGTGATGAGATTTTGCATGTCAAAAGCGCCTTCTCGTAAAAATTTAGCTTTCACTTTCACTTCAAATCTGGAATCGCGTAAACTTGTTGTATGTGGAACTAGGGTTACTAATGCTCGATCCCTATCTAGTGCTGGGATGCTAACAACTAAACATGGTCTGACTTTGGCGACATAGCCAAGATCGACTAGCCAAACTTCTCCACGATAGGGGCTATTCATGAGCTAATTCTTCTTCATCTAGTGTTAGGAAGATATCCTCGGCATTTAGCGTTAATTCTTCGTCAGATAATGGTTCAAAGTCTAAATAAACAGTACGCCTCAGAATTTCTGACAATAAATCTAATCTTTCTGAGTACGTTAGGTTGTCAAAGGTGTTTAGAAGCTCTTGTACTACCGCAGTCATAGCTTTATTCCTTAAGTTATATTTTATAGATTAACACGATCGCCACTTTACAAAAATCAAACAGCGATCGCCTTCAGCAAACCTATAGAAAATATATCATTGAAGCGATCGCCCCAAAATCACGACTCACGGTAATAGCGATCGCCTTTATGAAGATAGATGTTGATGTGAGCATATTTGACTTAGATTATGATCTGAGATAATTTGTCCTAACAAAGAAAGAAATGAACACAAATGCTATACGAACTTGAGGCAGGAAGAGAATTTTGCAATTGTGGAAATTTAATGAAGTCTGAAACTACATTTCGACATCAAAGTGGAGAGGATGAAACTCCTTACTACACAATCGAAATTTTTGAGATTTTTACTTGTCCATCTTGCAGTAAGGCTACTATCATATGTTATTCCACTCTAGGGAATGATGAAGAAGATGAAATGAATAGAGATAACATGGAGAGTGAATTCTATCGAGATTATCGTCGAACAGTTTTACATGCTCCTCGCAAGCAACTTCATTATGCAGTTCCTCGATATATTGCCGAAGTAACTTATCAAGCACAATCAGTTTTATCTAAGTCTTCACGTGCAAGCTTTATTTTATGTAGAGCAGTATTAGAGGAGATTTGCAACGATTTTAAGATTCCTTCCGAGGGGGTAAATAAAAAAGGAAAGAGTAACTTTATCAATCTTAAAGAAAGACTTACTCAATTATTTGAACAGGAAAAAATTTCAGAAGATTTAGTAGATATTATTCAAGGGATTAGAGATCTTGGTAATGAGGGAGCACATTCGGATCACCTAACATTTGCTAAGCAGGTAAAAGTTGAAGATGCAAACAGTCTATTAATGCTCGTAAATTATGTTGTTGAGCGTCTATATGTTGATAAGTACCGACAGCAGGAGGCGGAAGAGGAGTTGATCAAACTGAAAGAGAAAATTTTGACATCAGAGTAGCAAATAATAGTCTAAGACATAACATACTATAAGATTAATTTTATGGCTAATGAAAAGAATCTAACTCACGGGTTTATACAATGTGGACATTGTGGAAACCGCGCACCTATGAAAATTGTAGCTGAATACTACCTATCCACAGAGCATACTTATGACGATCCAGATGATGCGAATTATGACTACTGCAATGGGAGCATTTATGCAAAAGAAGGCTACCACCATAAATTGTTGCTCTGTTTAGTTTGTAAGGAGGTAACTTACTGGAGGTATTTTGATGCTGAATATTTAGAATGCTACGAAGAAGAAATCTTTTATCCATCAGAACCACACAAACTATCTGGATTACCTAATCAGATTCAAAAAGCATATGACATAGCAATTAAGGTGAGATTTATTGATGCTAATGCGTATGCAGTTCTATTAGGACGGATATTAGATATGATCTGCGAAGATCGTAAAGCATCAGGGGATACTTTAAATAAAAAACTAAAATGCTTAGCCGATAAAGGTGAAATTCCAGAGAAGTTAGTAAATGTAGCTCATAGTCTAAGGCAGTTAAGAAACTATGGCGCTCATGCTGATCTAGGAGAATTGACTAGTGATGAGATTCCTATATTAGATGACTTGTGCAAAGCCATTTTAGAGTATATATACAATGCTCCATATCTTGCTAAAAAAGCAGAACAAAGTCTAAATCTTTTAAAAGAAAAAAAGTTAAATAAACAAGACAACATTGAATGAAATAAATAAGTTTACCTTTCTATGGTTATGTGATTGTAATTATGAATGAACGAGATATTAACATCCAAGATATAAGGGATTCTGCCTCCCAACAAACAAATGAGCTACGTGAGATGGCTCGAACTCTTTCATTTTGGATGGATGGGGTACATTGTCCATCAGAAGGACAAAATTTAGAGTATGCAGTTCGATCTTACCTTCGGCGAAGAATCCCTCGACGTTTTGAAATATCTACTGGATTTATATCTACACTTGAAATTAATAGGCAAGTTGATAAAGAAGCAAAAGTTACTAGAAAAGTATCTCGACAGTTTGACATCATAATTTGGGATGCAGGTACTTTCCCACCCCTATTTCGTGCCGATGATTTTGTGATTGTCGTCCCAGAGTCGGTAAAAGTCATCATCGAAATAACTAAGACTTTAGATGATGACAAATTGTGGGGAGACTTAGACAAATTTGAAGATTTATATGAATTATATTCTCCTGAACGTCAGCTTTTTAGACCATACACCGCTATATTATCTTTTTCATCTAAACTTAAGTCGAAATCTAAGACTCAGATGAAATATTTTTTACAATATTTAGAAAGATTCTATCTCTTCCAATCAACAATACCTATATTATTTAGATATGGAATTTTCAGAAATCAACATCTTCGGGCTTATCCAGTTGCACTATCTAGTTTTCTTGACTCAATTTGTATACTAGATCAAGGGTTAATTAAAGGCAAAATAGAATCTGTGGGTAATAAGAGTGTTATTAGGTATATTGCTTATGCAAACGAGCCTAATATTGAAACCTCATTTGGTGTTTTTGAAAGAGATATAGTGTTACATCTTTCCCAATCTGCTGCTGAAGCTGCTGGACACAGAGAATCATCTATTGATGTGTATCGAGAGTTTATGAATATGACTGCACAAGGCGTTTGCGGCTCACTTATCATTGAAGACTGGGAGGAAATTCTACCAAGTCTCAATGTAATGGATAAGCCTAGTCCAATTACACATCAGTGTCCTAAAGGTATTCCGAATTGTTCAAGCTTTATTGGTGCAGATTTTGCAGATGATCATCCCCGACCAGCAATGTATATAGAAGAGTCTTCTAAGTCGAGTATTTGGGCATTTGAGCGGCATTCTAAAAATATTTTTGCTTGTGGTCAGTATTCTAAGGGTTATCGTGTGAAGTTATGGCGCTTATTTGTATTCAATGAAAATCGAAACGAAAGTTTTACCCGTTGCTACGAAATAGGAACACAGAGTTTTGTGGAAGCTATTGAAGATATTAAAGCTAATGCATGGAAAGATAATCAGAAAACTCCTAGGTAAGGTAATTATTAACCTAACTAGGTTTATTAACGGTAAACCAAAACCGATAGAATTAGAATATTCATGAAGAGCGATCGCCTAAAAATCACGACTCTCAGTAATAGCGATCGCCTTTAGGAGATAGATTGCTGATGCGATCGCCGATCTTGTCTGCTGCATTAATGAAGTGCGACGTACCTTATTTTTGTTTATACCGATACTGAGTTGAACACAGATACAAATTTTTAGTTAGACTAGAGTAAGTTCTTCCGCTACTGAGTAATAACTTTCAATCTAGGAGCAGCCATGCTAGACACAGCAACATTTGAGCAACGCTTGATAAACCTTGAACAAGTAGTATTCGATCTTCAACATAAATTTGAAAGTAATCCTAACTCTGACAATTGGCTCGATAGTCTCGTAGGCTCAATCTCTGACGACTCAGCTTTTCTTGAATCTCTAGAATATGGACGTGCTTTTCGGCAGTCTGACAAACCTATTGATGACACTGACAAATAATCGTGAAATATTTGCTCGATACCGACCACATCAGTTTTCTTCAGCGCCGTTCCAGTTCAGAGTTTATTCGATTAACTTTGCGGATGTCACAACATTCGCTCTCTGACTTTGCTTTATCAGTTATTAGTTTTCATGAGCAAGTAATTGGCGCTCATAGCTTCATCAATCGCGCCCAAACAAATACAGATATGGCTCGTGGATATGCGCTGTTGTTAGAAACTCTCAACAGTTTTGCAAAGGCTCCAGTTCTACCATTTGATGCTAAGGCGATCGCCATATTTGATGAGATGCGAAATCAGAAAGTTCGTGTGTCTACAATGGACTTGCGAATTGCAGCGATCGCCATTTCTAACAACTTGGTATTACTTACCCGAAATACTGGTGACTTCAGTAAAGTTCCGAGTTTAATAACCGAAGATTGGACTGTGTAGCGCAGAAGGGATTTCTTTCAGAATGTGTCCCGCCGCAAAGACAAATAATTATTAAGCGATCGCCTAGAAATCACGACTCACAGTAAGAGCGATCGCTGTGATGGTTAGGCAAAATCTAGATGATTGTTCATCCAGATCGCTGCTTGGGTGCGATCGCGCAAACCCAACTGACTAAAAATATTAGTAATATTATTTCTCACTGTCTTCTCGGAAATAAATAAGGTATCGGCGATTTCACGATTATTAGCACCTTTGGCAATTAGCCTCAAAATTTCCTGTTCTCTAGGTGTTAATTTTGCAAATTCCGATGGAACTTGGCTGGGAGGTTCAGGAGCAAGCAACTTAGTCGCTAATCCTGGTGATAGCTGCATATAGCCTTTATGTACTAAGCGAATTGCTTGGGTGAGTTCCTCAAAGGGAGTATCTTTGAGCAAATATCCAGCCGCATCGAAGCGCAAAGCTTGAGTGATATATTCGCGATCGTCAAAGGTTGTCATAATCAGCACTTTAACCTGTGGAAAAAGCTGACAAATCTCTTTTGTTGCGGCGACACCATCCATTTCAGGCATTCGCACATCCATCAATACGACATCAGGTTGTAGCGTTTTAACTAGAGCGATCGCCTCAATCCCATTTTTACCTTCACCAACTACTTGTAACTCTGCATCAGACTTCAATAGCGCTTTCATGCCGCGCCGAATTAAGTCTTGATCGTCAATTAAAAGAATCTGTATCATCGCAAATTATAATTTTCATTTGTGGGCAAAATGAAACCTGCTATATATTTCTGAACCTAGCAATGATTTTACAACCATTACCCTGTGATGTCTTAATTTCTAAGTTGCCAGATACTGCCATTACTCGTTCCTGCATCCCTTGCAGTCCAAATCCTGATGCATTTTGAGTAATATCGAATCCTTTGCCATTATCTTCGATCGCTATTTCTAGCTCTTGATTTTTTGCATGACAGGAGATATTTACAAAGCTTGCTTCAGAATGCTTGCTAATATTCGTCAGTGATTCTTGAACAATGCGATAAACGATGGTTTTTAGTTGTGGTGAAATTTGGCGATCGCTATCGATGAAATCGTCTATGTCAGTCTGAGAAGCAATCCCCGTCGATCGCTGAAACTCTTCAACTAGCGATTGAATTGCTGATTTAAGCGATCGCCCCCTCTAATGGCTCACCTCGTAACGCGCTCACTGATACTCGAACCTCTTTTAATGCAGTTGATCCAAGTTGTTTTGCTTCCAATAAAAGTTGTTTTGCTTCATCAGGATCGGATTGCAATAATCGCAAAGCTGCTTCTAGATGCAAATTAAAGCCTGTGAGCGAATGTCCCAAAGAGTCATGGATCTCACGGGCTATGCGGTTACGCTCCTGCACAGTGGCAAGTTCTTCTATCTGAATCGCATATTCTCTCAATCTCTTGTTCGCAATTAACAGTTCTTCTCGACTTTTGCGTTCGGATAAAGCTGACTCAACCAATAGTTGTAAAAACAGAAATACTAATCCCAGCATAATCAAAAATCCAACCCAATAGAGTAGGGTGCGATCGGGATCAATTTGCACCAATAGGCTCTGACTTCTCATCCGATCTGTAATGCAGATCAGTACTGAGAATAGGGCAAGTCCAGTCACACTCGATCGCGATCGCCCTTCTAGCATCACGCAATTGCGAATCACTAACACAATGAATAGTAATTGAAAAAGTGAAATATTGCCCTTGAGCGTCAACCAAAAAATCAAAGCGAATTCAGCAATGATATAAAACAATTTATGTAATGGAGTCTGCGGAAATGCGACTCCAAGGACTGCAAATATCAATATTCCAATTTCGTTAGAAATAACATCAGTTGGAGAGTTGAATTTATTCGCGACGAGAATTTGCGTAATCGCGACTAGACCAAGCAAAATCCATTCTAGGATTAGTAAAAGCTGCAATAAAGGCGATCGCGTATTTAATCGCGTTTTTATCCGAATTTGCATACAGCATTTTTCCGCTTGACGAATTGGGACAAATGTCCCGAACAGATCGGGACAAACATCACTGGCATAACTACTGGTGTTTGACATAGATTGTAAAGCATCAAAGAAAGCAACAAACACTTGCTACTTGAAAACAGGTTACTTCCAATCACAACTATCTGGAGTTAGTCATGCAGAAACCACAGAAATTAATATTGAGCTTCACATTAGCCTTAGGGCTTGCCACGATGGGGATATCTACTCCTGCCAATGCAAAAACAGTTACAGGTATCAAAGGTTCTACAGCAACTGCTAGCGGTGTAGTTGTTCCCAACCGTCAAGGTGGATATACTGGAACCGCCGAAGGTAATGTTAATGGAGTTAATGGTACTACTGCGAACAGAAAAGGGAAAGTGACAACCGATGGCAATGGAACTGCTAATTATACAGGTAGCGGCTCAGTAACCACCAAGGATGGTAACACCTACACAGGTACAACCACTGGAACCTCCAGCTATAACTCCACTACTGGATATAGCGGCAATAACACCACCACAGTCAACGACAGTACTTATTCAACTTCTACTCAAGACGGTTCAACTACAGTTACTACTCCAACAACCAGCAAAACGTTCACTCGTCGCCGCTAATTAGCTTTAGCCCAAATAAATCTTCAAAAGTGTTGCTTGGCAACACTTTTGAAGATTTCATTCTGGTTCGTTATTTCATTTGGATAAACTTCTATGCAAGACCTATTCATTCTCAAGGTTGCCCCATTTATAGCAGCAGCGATCGCGATCGAGTTAACTTTTCTATTCTGGTATCACAAATTGCCTCGATATTATTCTTGGAAAGAAAGCCTCGCCTCGCTTGGCGTATTTCTTGGCTATGTCGCATCAGGAAGCATTTCCAAAATATTTCTAGTCGGTTTGTCGATATGGATTTGGGAACATAGATTACTGACCGTCCCGCTTGATACTTGGTGGGGAATCTTTTTGTTGTTTTTAGCGATCGAGTTTTTTTATTACTGGCAACATCGCGCTTCCCATCGCATTCGTTGGATTTGGGCAAGCCATGCTGTGCATCACTCAGTTAATCATCTCAACCTTTCGGCGGCTTATCGCTTGGCATGGACTGGCTGGATATCAGGGAATTTCCTATTCTTTTTACCCCCTGTTTGGTTAGGATTTCATCCGATCGCAGTCGGGGTTGGTCTATCACTAAATCTGCTTTATCAATTTTGGATTCACAGCGAATTGATACCAAAACTCGGCATTTTAGAATGGATATTGAATACTCCATCACACCATCGCGTCCATCATGCTTCTAATCGAGCCTATATCGATCGCAACTATGGCGGGGTTTTAATTATCTTTGATCGCTTATTTGGCACATTCACTGAAGAAAATCTTGCCAATCCCCCTATCTACGGTTTAACTAAGCCAGTTCGTTCGCATAATCCAATTATAATTGCGCTACATGAGTGGGCAAGAATGTTTCGCGATATGCAGATGAATGCATCTTGGCGCGATCGCCTAGCGATCGCTTTAGGCTCTCCAAGTGGTGATGGTTGGGTGAAATCTCGTAATGTTAAGACGCGATCGCCTTCAGCAAACCTTTAACAGATAGATTGTTTAGGCGATCGCCTAAAACTCACGACTCACAATAATAACGATCACCTTCACAACCCCTTTAGTAGATAGATAATTGGGGTGATCGCACCTAATCCACCTCCCAATTATGACTTGCTGCATAATGACAAAACCGCTCCACAATTTCCGAACTTTGCTGCTGTCGCCACTTGATACCAATGGTTCGTTGAAAATCTAAATCGACAATTGGAATATAGACAATACCAGTTAGACCGCGCCATTTTGGCATAACGCTAATTCCCAGCCCCGCCTTTATCCAAGAGATTACCCACTCCTCTCGACTAGCGCGATATATTACCTTGGGATGAATATTCTTCGCTTCCAGAATATCGCATTCCCTTTCGGCAAATTCGCAATTGATGCGATCGATAAATGGGTATCCGTCCAATTCCATCAAGCGGACAGATGTACGTTGGGCAAAGGGATGATTAAGCGGTACTGCTAACAGTAAAGGTTGACTAAAAAGCGCGAGCGAGGATTGCGATTCTTCGCGATCGCCCAAAACCGTTATCGCCACATCAACTTCTCCTTCTTCTAACCAGTCCCGCAATTTTTCTTGCGTCCCATCCCGTAATTCAATAGTTACGCTAGGGGAATCTTGCTGAAATCGGCTGACTAAATCGGCTAACTCTGCCACACGTAAGGTTGTAAGCGCACCGAGCCTTAAGGTTGGCTGTTCGTGAAATCCCTTCAGCTCGTGTAGCGCCGCTTGATACTGCGCCATGATAATTGTCGCTTTCTCTAAGAAAGAACGCCCTGCTTGCGTTAAAACCGTGCGTCGCCCACCGCGCTCAAAGAGGGCAACGCCTAATTCTTGCTCTAGTTTCTTGATGCCCGTTGACAGAGAAGGTTGGGATAAATATAGGCGCTCGGCTGCTCGTGAAAAATTTCCAGTCTCGGCGATCGTCAAAAAGTAACGTACCTGATATAAATCCATCTATTGACATCCTTTATAGCTTCTATCATTAATATAGCCTTGCTAAATAGTTTAACATCCCGCAGTATGAATACATTGACTAGGGCAAATGAGAAATCTATTGAACCCACGTCTTCAAAAACAGTTATTTAAATGCAATTGGAGATTAGATCGTGACCATACAAACCGAAAGAGCGACCTCGCCCAAACTAATCCCAGGGCATATTGCGCCTAGCCTAGAGGTGAAAACCCTTGATGACAATGTTTGGAGCTTAGCGAAACAACCTACTGACAAATACACTGCGATCGTGTTTTATCGCGGACTTCATTGCCCTTTCTGTCAAGAATATGTTGTTAATGTAGACAAGAAACTGGCTGAATTCAATCAGCTTGGCGTAAATGTAATTGCCATCAGTGGCGATACATTAGAACGGGCGCAGGAATTCAAAGCCGTCACAAAAATCGAGAATCTGGCGATCGGTTATGGGCTGACTCAAGATGATATGCACCGCTGGGGTCTCTATATCAGTAAGGGACACTTTGAGAACGAGCCAGCGATCTTCAGCGAACCTGCCACTTTCATCATCAAGCCTGACGGTCGTCTTTACTATGCCAATATTGGCACGCATCCTTTTGCTCGTCCTGATTTGAGTATTCTCTTACGAGGATTGGACTACATCGTTCACCATGACTATCCATTCCGTGGAACTGAGTGGTAATCGATCAATATGGAAAGGGGAGGAAAACTTCCCCTTCTTATCATTTGCGTGAATTGTGGAATAGCTGCGATCGCTACGGGGTTCTCCACATTTTTCTAGGACACTACCCAGCTTTTATTTCTTTAACTTTATGGCAAACCAGAATTCTGGAGGATTTATTATGGATACCATTCGTTTCATCCTCGGTTCTTTTCACGGAATTTTAGACTAAGCTGCTGCCATTGTTCTAATTGCAGTCCCATTAGCGCTTAACTTCCAAACAACATCACCACTGGCTTTTTGGTTATCAGTTGCGGCTGGAATCCTACTAGTCACCTACAGTCTTATTACAGATTATGGTCTGAGTCTTGTGAAGTGGATTCCTTTTAACATTCATTTAATCCTAGATGCAGTTGCTGGGTTTGATTTTCTCGTTGCACCATTTTTGTTTGGGTTTGAGGGATTAATTCGTTGGTTTTACTTTGTTAACGGTGCGATCGTGCTGCTTCTGATCCTCGTCACCGATCCTCGAATTTCAAGAGTGGGAAATCGTTAAACTTCAAGATCTAATTACAAGAATAGGTGGTGACATATACAACAGGGTAACCACATCTTATTTTTAAAACGCTTGCTGAAAAAAGGTTTAACCCATTTTTGGATTTTGAAGCCAGAAAACCAAAGCCTTGCTCAGCAGGGCTTTTTTGACTAAATGTGTTTGCTCTCTTAGAACTATCAAGTGATGTAAACGCTATGAGCTTTTCGGTTGACATTGGCTCAATTAAATGAAATTTGTTCCACCCACGCTAAAATCTTAGCCAAATATTAATCTCGATTGAAAGTTCAAACCATGCCAAGCGAAGCAGTTGTTAAAACTATAGGACTGATTATTGCCCCTGTTGTAATGATTACAGCTTGTAGCATTATGCAGAATGGATTAATTGCTCACTATAATTCCCTAGAGGAACGTATACGCCAGGTGAATCACAAGATTATCAGTTTATTAGAAACAGATTTGAGCCAAAATAGCATTAAAACTGAACTTCCTGAAAATTTAGATTCTCAACTAGCGCTTAAAGCCGATCGCTTACATCATCTAGAGCACCATCTCTTACCACATTTATTCCATCGTCATCACATACTGCATGACGTTTTGGGATTGGTTTATCTTGCTATTCTGACACAAATATTGGATATGCTTGTGATTGCAATCGCAGTTACAACAGATGTTGGCTGGTTATCTCAACTTGTATTGGGGGTTTTCCTAATTGGGATTGGGATTTTGTTTGCGGGCATTGTGCTTGTTTCCTACGAATTACGTACATCCCATGAATCGATTCAGCTTGAAACCCATCATAATTGCCAGCAATGCAAGCAAAAGTCATACAAGAGCAAGCGATCGCCTAGAAATCACGCCTCACAGTAATAGCGATCGCCTTCAGCAAACCTTTAGCCGATAGATTATTGATGCGATCGCCTAGAAATCACGACTCATAATCAAAGTCCTAAAATCTTTGGCAAGTTAGCGATCGCTCGTTTAAATGGCTCGTTATTACCCAAACATCTAGATAAAATCAATGATCCCTCAATCTGGGCGATCGCATCTTCAGAATTATAATGAGCAACTTTTGTATCCTGCCCTGCCTCAACTAGAACATCAGCTACGGCATCGATCCATATAGATAGAGTTTGTTGAATCGGAGACTGAAATAAAGGTTGTGACTCCCCAATTGATAGAAGCTCTATAAAACAAGATGCGTTACCGCTGTCGTAAAACAGATCGATGGTTTTACCCATAGCACGAATCCGATCTAAGGGTTTGCCCTTCCCTTGTAGTGGTTTCAATAAATTTACTTCTAAATTTGCATGTAGACGATCGAGTACGGTCGCCGCCATCTCCTCTTTTCCTTTAGGGAAGTAATGGTACAAGCTAGCCCTACCCAGCCCAGTTGCTTCCGAAATTTTAGAAAGGGATGCGCCTTCATATCCATGTTGGCGGAACACGTCACTTAATTTAGCAACGATAGTATCTTTAGACATTTAATTACCTCTGCGTAAGTGTTACAAGGCAAGTTCTTTTGTTATTCAAATTAAAAAACACCCCCGCAGGATAGTCTTTTATCTAATTTTAGCTACAAACTTAGTAACACATTTTAATATTATACCAAATGTTCGGTGCATACAGCACCTTGCGTTAATTTAAAACCTAGAGAAGTTCATGAAAGCACCGCTTTGCGGTGCTTTCATGAACTTCTCTGTACTACTTAAAGGTTGAATAAGTACTTTAGCTTAATAAAAATCAAAACCCAAAGAAGCTGATTCGCCCGCAAAGCGGGCGAATCAGCTTCTTTGGGTTTTTAGCCTACCTACTTAGGCTGTATGCATCGATTCAAGCCCAAACAAAAAATCAAAAAAGGTGTTGACAATAAACCGATCGTTCGATATGATAAATATATCGAACGTTCAGTACACAAAACAAATTAAAGGATTACTTCCATGACTACTTACAACAACATCTCCATTGACGGTTTGAATATCTTTTATCGTGAAGCAGGGGCAAAGGATAAGCCTACAATCGTTTTACTGCATGGATATCCCGCTTCTTCTCATATGTATCGGGATTTGATGAACGAGTTGTCCGACCAATTTCATTTGATTGCCCCCGACTACCCTGGATTTGGCAATAGCGAAACGCCAGCGATCGACAAATTTGAATACAGCTTCGATCGCCTCGCCGAAATTACTGAGCACTTTCTTCAAGCATTGGGATTGAATCGCTTTAGCCTGTACGTGCAAGATTACGGTGCGCCCGTCGGCTTTAGAATTGCATCTCAACATCCCGATTGGATTCAAGCCTTGATCGTCCAGAATGGCAATGCCTACGAAGAAGGTTTGACTCCAGCTTGGCAAGCTTTTCGTGATTTGTGGAGCGATCGCAGCGAAGCAACTGAAGCCCCAGTGCGGGGATTCCTGACAAGAGATACAACCGTTTTCTTCTATACCGCTGGCACTAAATCTGCTCAGAATATCAACCCTGACAACTGGAATCTCGACCAATCCTTTTTAGATCGCCCAGAAAATGCGGCTGCACAAATGGAATTGTTTTACAACTATCGCGCCAACTTGGATCGCTATCCTCAATGGCATGAATATTTCCGCACCCATCAACCACCAACTTTGATTGTTTGGGGTAAGAACGATCCGTTTTTTGGTCCAGAGGGAGCAAATGCTTTTAAACGGGATCTAAAGAATGCCGAAGTGCATCTTCTCGATACAGGACATTTTGCCCTAGATGAAGAAGGAGAAGCGATCGCATCCCATATCCGTCGCTTCCTTCCAGCTAATATCGCATTTCAGTAAATTGAAATTAGGGCTTACACAAAAGAATCTAATGTAGTGGCAATTCATGAATTGCCACTACTAATTATTGAGTCCGACACCCAAGGATTAAGCGTGAATTCATTGGTGAAGTACTCGATGAAACAACGCACCTTGGCAGGAATAAATCGACCTCGGCGATAGACAGCATAAATTGGCAGAGATATGGGCTGATAATCCTTCAGGATTACTTGCAAATCTTCAGAATGGATCAGATCGCCCAGTACCCAAACAGGGCAAACCGCAATTCCTAAACCTGATAAAATCGCCTCCCGAATCCCATTAGAACTATCCACTTGCAGATTCCCCTTCACAAGGACTTGGGTCGTCCCACCCGATGGAAGTTGAAAGTGCCAATTATTGCCTGTTGTCAGATTGGAATAGACGATGCAGTTGTAATTGACCAAATCGGCAGGTGTTTTCGGCACTTCGCGCTCGCGAAAATAATCAACAGAAGCAACCGTCACTCGCCGCGTGACACCAATCCGATGCACGATTAAGCTCGGATCGCGTACTTCTCCGACTCGAATGGCAAGATCGATGCCCTCTTCGAGAAAATCGACAAAGCGATCGCTCATTGATAAATCTAGTTGCAGATCGGGATAGCGACTGAGAAATCCCTTTAGATAAGGAATGATTTGGTACTGTCCAAAGGCAACGGAGCAATTTACGCGCAACTTGCCAACTAGGTTTTGGCGCTTACCTACACTAGCGATCGCCTCCGCAGCAGCATCCAAAAGCAATTGGCAATGCTCTAAGAAGCGCTCTCCCTCCTGCGTTAGCTGGAGCTTGCGCGTCGAACGGGTTAGGAGCTGCACGTCCAAATACTCTTCTAGGGCAGCAATTTGTTTGCTAATCGCAGGTTGAGTGGTGTCGAGTTCCTTTGCCACTGCTGAAAAGCTACCAGTTTCCACAACACGCACAAAGCTTTTAATGCAGTCGAGGCGATCCATAGGTTGATCTATGCCAAATAAGGATAAATCATATTCCATTTTACTGTCTTATCAAACGAATTAGAATAGGTCAATATTAGAGACATAGAAAGCGGGTGAGTCAAACACCAGCTAAGAACGCCCAAAAAGCAAATTGCTTTATTCAAATTAAGCAAACCCAAACAGACCAAACCCAAACAGACCAAACCCAAACCATACAAAACTGGAGATTATTATGAACATTCAAGGATCGATCGCATTTGTGACAGGCGCAAATCGAGGCATTGGCAAAGCTGATGTCGAAGCTTTAGTCAAAGCAGGTGCAGGCCGCATTTACGCTACAGCCCGTTCGATTGAATCGCTCAAGGATATCGTCGCGATCGCTCCAGATCGAATTATTCCCATTGCCTTGGACATTACCAATCCCGAACAAGTGATAGAAGCGGCTCAAAAGGCTCAAGATGTCACCCTCTTGATTAACAATGCTGGTGTATTGGGTGCTGGAGGCTTGTTCGTTGATAGCAGTGTAGAAACAGCTCAGTGGGAGATGAATACCAATTACTTCGGCACTCTCTCAATGGTTCGTGCTTTCGCGCCAATTTTGAAAAGTAATGGTGGCGGTGCGATCGTCAACATTCTATCGGTGGTATCTGTTGCGAATGCCCCTGTATTTAGCTCCTATAGCGCTTCTAAAGCTGCCCTCAATTCTTTGACTCAAGGCATTCGCGCCGAACTTGCTTCACAAGGAACGCAAGTGATTGGTGTATTCCCTGGTCCAGTGGATACAGATATGGCTGAAGCAATTCCCATGGATAAGGTTTCTCCGCTCGAAGTTGCTAATTTGATTTTGCAAGCAGTCGAGCAGGGCATTGAAGATGTCTATCCCGATCCTGTTTCTCAAGGAGTATTTTCTGAGATTCAGGCTCCTCTCAAGGCAGTCGAGAAGCAGTTTGCTGGTTGGATGCCTCAATAAAACTGCGATCGTGTTCTAGATTTTGAATTACACTAAAAGACAAAATGGCGTAGCCATTTTGTCTTTTAAAAGATCTTACTAGACATGTTAGCGATCTCCATCAGCAAACCTTTAGCTGATGGGTAATTGAGGTGATCTAAAAATAGGATATGCGTTAATTTGTACTTAAATATCGAAACCAAACCGCAGTTACGTCATAAACTCCAGACAGATAGAATTTTTCAGCCGCAATTCATCGTATTTGATAAAATTTTTCAGCCGCAACTCATTTTGGCAGTTTAAACTGACTAGCAAGTTCTTCATCTAGAAGAACTTGCTAGTCAAGAACAAAATTATAAGAGGATATGATGGATAATAGATACTCGTTTGTTGGCGGCAAGGAAGGTCTATGGCAGGTAATAGATGTGCGGGGCATTGCTGGATCTTCTTTAGAACTCGTTAAAAGAGTAAATGTAGTAAATGATGCTGTCGCGGAATTGCCATTGGATAGTTCATGGGTTTTACAAAGTTTTACCAGCAATATTCGCTATGCTATGCGTGATGAAGTTACTGCTCTTCGGGCAGTGCAACCTGTACTGAATCGCTCGGAAGCCATTTCTGCGGTGCTGATTCCGATTAAAAAAACTGTCCAGTGGTGGGAAATGGCACAAGATGAGCGGCGGGCAATTTTTGAGGAAGAGTCGCATCATACGACTGTTGGCTTGGAGTATCTTCCAGGGGTTGCACGGCGGCTGCTTCATTGTCGCGATCTCGGAGAACCATTTGATTTTCTCACTTGGTTTGAATTTGCGCCTGAGCACACCAAGGATTTTGATGAATTACTGCTACGGATGCGCGCAAGCAAAGAGTGGGAGTATGTCGAACGAGAAGTTGAGGTTCGCTTGATTCGAGATGGCATCTTATAAATTGGTCTAAAACCCCAGCAATCGCCTTCAGCAAACCCTCTAGCAGATAGATGATTGAGAGGCGATCGCCTATAAATCACGCCTCACAGTATTAGCGATCGCCTTGAGAAGATAGATTGTTGATGAGATCGCCTGATTCGGAGGATTTGTGAAGAGTTGGGGATTGATGTGCCGTTATAATTTAGGCAATAGAAAATAATATTTTGCTAAATTTATGAATAACACTTAAGGAAATTGACACTTATGCTAACTTTGCAGATTACAAAAGATCAGGTTTTTACTTTGATCGATCAACTTTCACTTAATGAACAACAAGAAGTTTTAGAATACTTAGTCGAAAAAACCCGTGAGGATCTTGATGATACCCCTGATGATATTGTTGTCGAGGGTATTAGACAAGGACTCAAAGAGGCGATGAGTGGTCAAACTATTCCTCTATCTCAGATGTGGGAGGGGATTGATGTCGAGTAATTCCATCGAAATTTTTTTGACTTCCCGTTTTAAAAAAGATCTTAGTCAATTAGCTAAACGTTATCGTTCAATTCGTAAGGATCTAGAACCTCTGGTTGAGCAACTAAAATCAGGAGAAGTTCTAGGCGATCAAATTTCTGGTTTGAATAATCAAGTATTTAAGGTTCGTCTCAAAAACAGCAATATTCAAAAGGGGAAAAGTGCGGGTTATCGGGTTATTTATTATGTGAAAACTGAAACCAGTGTGGTTTTGGTGACGATTTATTCTAAATCCGACACATCAGATATAGAGAATAATGCGATCGAAAAAATTATTAAAGAATTTGTGGGGAATAAGGAATGAGTAATAGGTTAAAGGTTAAAGGTTAAACAAAAAAGTTCCTAAGTTGAGATTTTTTGAGTTTGATCGCCTAAAAATCACGACTCATAGTAGTAGCGATCGCCTTTAGGAGATAGATTGTTAATGCGATCGCCTATAAATCAGGGCTTACAATACTAGCGATCGCGGGTTTTTAAGGTTAGGTTGAGGCGATCGCGATCAAGCCTAGTATTGACAAGTGAGTTATTATCATATTGATTGCTTTAGGTAATTGATTATGAAATGGGAAGAAGTTTGTGAGAATAAACAGCTACAAGATTTACCCTTCAAAATTGAATTAAATAAGTGGGGGCAAATCATAATGAGTCCAGTCAAAATCAAACATTCTTTTCACCAAGGAAGACTCCAACGTTTATTGGAGTCTTTGTTGAGTAATGGGGAAGTGATGCCAGAATGTGCGATCGACACAGCAGATGGTGTTAAAGTTGCTGATGTTGTCTGGTGTTCTGCGGAAAGATTTGACAAAATTCAGGATGAAGTATCAGCATCTATTGCTCCAGAAATTTGTATAGAAGTTAAATCTATTGGGAATACTTTGAGTGAAATGGAATTCAAGAAAAAGTTGTATTTTGAAGCCCAAGCTCTTGAGGTATGGCTATGTAATGAAAAAGGTGAAATAAGATTTTATAATGAGCAAGGGGAATTAGAGCAATCTTTGTTAGTTCCTGATTTCCCGAAGCAAATTAAACGATAATTATATTTATTGTGTTTGATGGAATAGGATTGAGGCGATCGCCAGTTGTAGAGATTGATGTTCGTCTTTACGAAACGGATTGTTGACGCGATCGCCTAGAAATCACGCCTCACAGTAATAGCGATCGGCTTTAGGAGATAGATTGTTAATGCGATCGCAAACAAAGCCCAAGAGTAAAATAATCCCTCTAGCTAAGTCTGGGATCAGATCTAAAAATTTGCGAGGTTCTGGCTCAACTTGCTTATTTTTGTATAAGGGATTTCCAATCTTTAAATCGTCCCAATATGTTGAAGCTCCAAGCAAGGACACGCATTTAGGTTTGAGGTTGGGACGATTAATTCCTTGGAAGTCCCTAAGTGGATGAGGTTTATATAACTAAATAATACATGAATGTTTCCGTCTAATACATAGTTATGCCGCTTCGGTTATAGGTCGTGGGCATAGTTGAAACCTTATCGGTCATCTCCTCCCAGCCACCACGATACAATTTAGCTTTTAACGAAATTCTGTATGCTGACTGAACAAAACAAAGCTCTCGTTCTCCAGTTCTACAAAGCCTTTGATGATCGCCAGATAGATCGGGCTTTAGATCTTTTGGCTCCAAATTTTATTGCTCATATGGCAGGGATGCCAAAGGCATTGGATGGAGAAGAGTTCAAGCAGTTTGGGATGGCGTTTTATTTAGCCTTCAGTCAGGGGCAACACAATTTTGATGAGGTCATTGTTTCAGGCGATAGGGTTGTAACGTGCGGAACATTCACAGCGACGCATCTTGGAGAATTTCAAGGTCTTCCACCAACGGGCAAGCAAATCAGCTTATCGATCATGCATATTGATCGCATTGAGGACGGAAAAATTGTAGAGCATTGGGGGCAGGGCGATGCTCTTGGATTGATGCAGCAGCTTGGAGTTATTTTCTTGCCTGGTCCAAAATTATTGCCGCATATCTTGAAAGGCGTTGCATCCAAACTGTTTAAAAAATCCGATTAGGAATGAAGAATAGATAAGGATCGTAGTTGCCAGCAGCAGAACACTGCGTTGGAGACGAACGCGAAAGATTATCGGTTAGTATTGGGGTATTATCTGCGTCAGCTCAACTGTGCCGTTAGGCTGACTGTTTAATGCCATAGTCTGATACCCACGGATCGAGCTTGAATTCATTTGTGAGATATTCGATAAAACAACGCACTTTTGCGGGAATAAATCTCCCGCGACGATAGACTGCATGAATCGGCAACGGGATGGGTTGGTAATCCTTGAGAATCACGCTGAGACAGTTAGATGTGAGCAGTTCACCAAATAGCCAAACGGGGCAAACTGCAATCCCTACACCCGACAGTACGGCTTCCCGAATGGCTGAAGAATTATCAACCTGTAGATTGCCTCTGACAACGACCTGAGTTGTGCCACCTGTCGGACATTGAAAGTGCCACTCGTTGCCGGTTGCCAAGCGAGTATACACAATACAGTTATGCTCAACTAATTCGTCTGGAGTTTGTGGTTCTGAACGATCGCAGAAATAGGATTTCGCCGCCACCGTGACTCGGCGGGTGAGTCCAATGCGGTGGACGATTAGTGCTGGATCGTTCACCTGCCCGATCCTAATGGCAATATCTGTTCCATCTTCGACAAGATCAACAAAGCGATCGCTCAGGCTCAGATCTAACCGAATATTCGGGTAACGCGCTAGAAAACCTTTCACATAGGGCATCACCTGAATCTGTCCAAACGCCACAGGGCAGCTTACCCGCAAGGTTCCGATGGGTTTTTGACGTTGCCCAACACTGGCTTCGGCTTCGGCAGCTGCCTCCAATACTCCTTGGCAATGCTCAAAAAATCGTTCTCCCTCTTGCGTCAACTGTAGCTTACGGGTAGAGCGGGTTAATAGCTGCACATCCAAGTAGTCTTCCAGTGCGGCAATTTGCTTACTGATGGTGGGCTGGGTGGTGTCACGTTCGCGGGCGACAGCAGAAAAGCTTCCTGTTTCAACGACCCGAACAAAACTTTGTATGCAGTCGAGGCGATCCATAGTTAAATTTATTCTAAATACGAATAAATCATATTCCATTTTGTCGTCTTCTCAAACAGATTGAAATAAGTCATGATAAGAGACATGGAAAGCAAATCAGTCAAACTTTAAACGGCTCAAGGCTTTTCGTTACAAGTTTTCATTGTTAACTCAGGAGATTGTTATGAACATTCAAGAATCCGTTGCTTTTGTTACAGGTGCTAATCGCGGTATTGGCAAAGCTTTTGTGGAAGCACTAGTTCAAGCTGGGGTTCGCCGCATTTATGCTGCGGCTCGAAGCCTTGATACGTTGAATGAAGTCGTTGCGATCGCACCCGATCTCATTATCCCCATCGCTTTGGATGTGACCAATATTGAACAAGTGAATGCGGCTGCCCAAACTGCCCAAGATGTCACATTGCTTATTAACAACGCGGGTGTCATTGGCTCTGGCGGGTTATTTGCCCCTAACAGCGTGGAAACGGCTCAGTGGGAGATGAATACAAACTACTTTGGTACGCTTTCGATGGTGCGGGCTTTTGCTCCGATTTTGCAACGTCATAGTGGCGGAGCGATCGTCAATATGCTGTCCGTGGTATCCATTGCAAGTGCCCCTGTTTTTGGTTCCTACAGTGCTTCTAAAGCTGCCCTTAATTCTTTAACCCAAGACATTCGGGCTGAATTGGCAAATCAAGGTACACAGGTGGTGGGGGTCTTTCCAGGTCCCGTAGATACTGCCATGACTGAAGGGATGTCGATCGATAAAGCTACACCGATCGCAGTTGCGAAGACAACCTTACAAGCAGTTGAAGCAGGGCTTGAGGATGTCTATCCCGATCCAGTTTCTCAGAGTGCATTTTCGGCGATCGCCGAACCATTGAAAGCCGTTGAAAAAATGTTTGCGGGTTGGATGCCTCAATAAGACATTAATGAATGCTTTTTTACCCGCCATTATTTCTAGATTGAGGGAAATCACTTCCCTCAATCTCACCCATCTCTCTCAAAGGAATTAACGCTGTGCCCCTTAAAACTGCTCTTGATGAGTTCCGCGCTGAATTTTTAACCAAGGTTCCCGCAGAGATTGCTACAGCGATGGAACAAGCAACCTTACAACTCACCCAAGACTATGCCTCCAAGCCGCTCCTACAAATTGGCGATCTCGCCCCTGATTTTGAGTTGCCGAATGCCCTTGGAAAAAATATTCGACTGAGCGATCGCCTCCAACAAGGTGCTGTGATTCTGACCTTTTATCGGGGTGGATGGTGTCCTTACTGCAATCTGGAACTGCGGGCCTATCAGCGAATTCTGCCCCAAATCCAAGCTGTCGGAGCCAGTCTGATCGCCATCTCCCCCCAAACTCCAGATGCATCTCTGAGTACCGCTGAGAAAAATCAACTGGACTTTGATGTCCTGAGCGATCGGGAATCGAAAGTTGCTCAAGCTTACAAAATTGCCTTCCAATTGCCAGTTGAACTAAAGCGTATCTATAGCCAATTCGGTCATGCTTTACCTCATATCAATGACACTGAAGACTGGCAACTACCAATTCCTGCTACATTTGCGATCGCTCCCAATGGTGAGATTTTGCTTGCTCACATTGATACTGATTATCGCAAACGTCTAGAGCCGAGTGAAGCCTTGACAGCGATCGTCGCTAAAACACTAGCGTTGAGTTATTGATTTAAAGTTTCCCTGACCATGAATATTCCTTTTGGAGAGAATTTAGTTATGAACGCTCTATTCGATTCTTTTCAACAACGAGGCGTGACCTTTCGCAATCGCATTGGGGTCTCCCCCATGTGTCAATACTCTAGCCAAGATGGATTGGCGAGTGACTGGCATTTAGTTCATTTAGTCAGTCGTGCTGTGGGAGGCGCAGGGCTAGTCTTTACAGAAGCGGCAGCAGTTGAGCCTCTGGGCAGAATCTCCCTTGGCGATTTGGGCATCTGGGCTGATGAACAGATTCCGATGCTCGCCAAAATTGCCAAGCTGATTCAGGAAGCAGGTGCGGTTGCAGGGATACAACTGGCTCATGCGGGGCGAAAAGCCAGTAGTGCTACTCCTTGGGCTGGAGGTAGTCCGCTCACCAAAGCTGAAGGAGGATGGCAACCCTTAGCCCCAAGTGCGATCGCCTTTAATGACGAGAGTCCAGTCCCAACCGTGCTCACACTTGAAGGGATTGAATCAATTAAGCAATCCTTTATCCAAGCGGCGCAAAGAAGTATTGAAGCAGGCTTTCAGGCGATCGAAATTCATGCTGCCCACGGTTATCTATTGCACGAATTTCTGTCGCCATTGAGTAACCACCGCACAGACCGCTATGGCGATAGTTTTGAAGGGCGCATTCGCCTGCTGACCGAAATTGTCCAAGCAGTGCGAGCTATCCTTCCCGACCAACTACCTCTCTGGGTCAGAATTTCAGCCACAGACTGGGCAGAAGGGGGATGGGATTTAGAGCAAAGTATTGCCCTGAGCCAAATTCTTAAAAATGCTGGCGTTGATCTGGTGGATTGTTCGACGGGAGGTCTGATTCCTAGCGTTAAAATTCCGACTGGATCGGGTTATCAAGTTCCGTTTAGCGATCGCATTCGGCAGAAAACAGGGATCGCAACTGCTGCTGTGGGGATGATTACCACTCCCATACAAGCCGATCAGATAATCCGTAGCGGTCAAGCCGATATCGTGCTGCTGGCTCGTGAGCTGTTGCGCGATCCATACTGGCCCCATCGCGCTGCTAAGGAATTACAGGTCGATCATCACCAGTATCCTAAACAATATCAAAGAGCATGGTAAGGGCTGTGCGATTTAATAAAGCACCAAATATAAAACCAGAATTGTTGGGGCGGCGAAGCCGCCCAACAATTCTCTAAAATCTGGAATGGTACTTTATTTATTTGCTCGTCCCTAATTCTATGAGGGTATCTCAATGTCAATGCAATCCCTTCTGTTTTGGCTAATCGCCTTCGTCATGGGTGTGATTACGTCAGTCTATTTGCCGATGAATGGAGTTGTCGCCAGATATGTTGGCTCGGCCCTGTTAGCAAATATTCCGTTTTATCTGCTGGGTGCAATTACCACGCTTTTACTCTATTCACTCACGGGCAATTTTAGCGCTGTTTCTCGGTTTCGAGAGGTTCCTAGCTATCTTTACCTGAGTGGCTTTATCAGTGCCTTTCTCGTCTTTGGGTCTACATTTTTGATTCCTCGGTTAGGCGCTGGACGGTTTTTCGTTCTATTTGTGGCAGGACAAATTCTGATGGCACTAGCAGTTAGCCATTTTGGACTTCTGGACTCGCCTCAAGATCCCATCACCCTAAAAAAAGTATTCGGTGCAATCTTACTGCTCATTGGAGTAGTGCTTGCCACTCAATAAACAACCAAACACATTAGAAGATTAATGGAGATTAATAATGTCACAAACCTACACAACCGTAATTACTGGAGCCTCAAAGGGAATTGGTTTTGCTACAGCAAAGCGCCTGAAGGCAATGGGGCATGAGGTAATCGGTCTCGCACGGCGTAAACCCGATCAACTGTTTCCTGGTGAGTTTTTTGAAGTAGATTTAGCAGATTCTGAAGCAACAAAACAAGTTGCAGATATTGTTGCCTGTCAATATTCAGTCAGTCATCTGATTAACAATGTTGGGATCAGTCGATCAGAATCTTTAGAGGACGTTGATATCACTCAATTTGCCTCCATCATTGACCTAAATCTGCGCCCTGCGATTCAACTCACTCAAGCTTTTCTGCCTGCTATGAAAGCACGTCATTATGGTCGCATCATTAATATTTCCAGCTTGGTGGTTGTGGGGCTACCACTTCGCACCAGTTATGCCGCCGCAAAAGCCGGACTGATCAGCATGACCCGAACTTGGGCTAGTGAATTGGCAACTACTGGCATTACAGTGAATGCGATCGCCCCAGGACCTACTGAGACAGAACTCTTTCGAGCCAACAGCCCAGTCGGCAGTGCATCCGAACAGCAGTTTCTCCAACGAGTACCCATGCAACGCCTTGCCCAACCCGATGAGATTGCAGCGGCGATCGCGTTCTTTGCTTCGGAAGATACATCGTATATTACTGGGCAAACCTTATTTGTAGATGGTGGCAGCAGTCTTGGAGCAGCCTAACCTTAGCGATGCGCTTATTGAGGTTGTCTGTTTCGATCCAAGATTAGGCTCTCAAAAATGGTTCACTTCGTTGTTGAGTTTAGAGAGTTTATCGGCGATTCCTTTCAAGATACGTCTCGCCGCAAAGACAAATAATAGCTAAGCGATCACCTAGAAATTATGACTCACAATAATTGCGATCGCTTTTATGAAGATATATGTCGTTTTTTTTCGAGTTCTCTTACTTTATCCAAGATTTCAAGGAATAGTAATCCAAACTGCGTAAATTTGTACTCTACTCTTGGTGGCACTTCTGGGAATGCTATGCGCTCTAGAATGTCAAAATCCACCATTTTGTGTAAACAAGCATTCAATACCTTAGTGGTGAGTCCATCTAGCGATCGCGTAATAGCACCAGGGCGATCGACACCTTCTTGAATTAAGCCTAGTATCCGCATTGACCACTTGCAGCCAACAATATATTCGAGCATTTCCGAAACTGAAGTTTGAGTGGTTGGCATATCAATCGTGGTAAAAAAAAATTAGTAATGCTGCTACTCAATTTGCACCAAAAAGTACGTACCTTTCCCGAAAGTGCTTACTTTTCATCTTTATTGATTATCTCTATTATGCTCTCATTAACTCAAACGGAAATTATTATGTATTCGGAATTTAAGAATCAGCAAGCATTAGTAATCGGTGGAAATAGCGGCATCGGTCTAGAAGTTACCAAAATCCTTCTCAATCAAGGGGCAATCGTAACCATCGTGGGACGCAATGTTTCTAAGCTTGAAGAAGCGTCATCTTTTCTTAGCCAATTTGGGGATATTAAAACTTGGCAATCCGATCTTAGCGATCGCCATCAGGTTAATCAACTTGCAGATCGCATTGCTGACAAATTGCCTGAAGTTCGCTATCTCGTCAATTCGGCAGGAGTGTTTTCACCAAAATCATTCTTAGATCATGGTGGTGAAGATTACGATCGCTATCTAGATCTAAATCGCGGTACATTTTTTGCAACGCAGAAAGTGGCGGGAAATACGACTAAATCTGGGGGTGGAGCTATTGTCAATATTGGATCGATGTGGGCACATCAGGCGATCGCCGCTACTCCATCTTCGGCTTATTCGATGGCGAAGGCGGGGCTACATTCTCTTACGCAACATTTAGCAATGGAACTAGCTCAATATAATATCCGCGTAAATGCTGTCGCCCCTGCCGTGGTGGAAACGCCTATCTATGGCGCATTTATTAAGCCTGACGAGATTCATTCAACTTTACAAGGCTTCAATGGTTTTCATCCCATTGGTCGAGTGGGTCTACCAATTGATGTCGCTGAAACCGTGGTATTTCTACTCTCTAATCAAACATCTTGGGTCACAGGTGCGGTATGGGATGTTGATGGTGGAGTTATGGCGGGACGTAATTCTTGAAATAAAAGTTAATGTGATCGCCTAGAAATCACGCCTCACAATAATTGAGATCGCCTACAGTCCCACCTGCGTTGGGTTTTCCTTTCTCCAGTAGTTTTCAGTCTCCGCATCTGCTGGAAAGAAACATTCAATTCTAATTTCCTGAAGAGTGATGTCGTAGGGAGTGCCAAGAGTTGCGATCGTTGAGAAAAACTGCCAATTTAGATTGCTTTTCCTTAAGTGCATAGTAAGCAGCAAAGTATGTTGCGCAGAATGACTTGAGTTATTCCACAATTCGGAAACATCAGGATAATTCATGAGTTCGTTAAACAACAAAGCAGACTGTTCGCTCTCAATTGATGAATTAGCCTCGCGGTGTGTTCGCTGAAGTAAATGTCCAGCCACTTCTTCCCAATTAGCAATAAAGGGACGTAGACCCAGTGGATCGAAAACAACTCGCATCAAATTGATTTTCCCATCAACACAAAAAAGAGCTTGCAACTTGTTAGGATCGATGAAGGTATTAAGCAGTCTGGCAGCCCCTTGATTGGTGAGGAGTAAATTCCAGTAGCGATCGATGACGATCGCTGGATATGGATCTTGCTGACGCAACATAAAATCGATCGCTTTGCAAACTGGGGCCATCTCAGGAGCCGACAAATCAGTTTCTGCATGAATTGGCGCAAAGCCAGCAGAACTAAGCATTAGATTTTGTTGTCTGAGCGGAATTTCTAAAACCATTGCCAATTGCAATACCATCTCCTGACTTGGTTTTGCTCGTCCCGATTCTAGAAAACTGATGTGACGTTGAGAAACTTGACTACTCAGTGCGAGTTCAAGCTGACTGAGGTTACGGCGATCGCGCCATAGCTTCAGTATGGTTCCAAAAGAATTTGGTTGATACGAGATCGCTCGCTGCTGCATGGTAAATCTTTCGGGAAAATGAGTTTGATTACCTGTGAGGTAATTGCTTTGATTATCTCTCTTTGACATGATAATCGCAATGACATCCCGAAGTCAGCCCTCTATTCGGCTAACAGGAGCAACAACATGACCTTACTACGTGCTTTTTTAATTGCTGCAACAGTGCTAATTTTTTCCGTATCAATTTATGTCATCGTGAGCATGGGTATCAATTGGCCAGCAGTCTATTTTGGTGATTTATTAGAACTTAATTGGCGATCGCAGTTCAACACAGATCTTTTGATTGCTCTATGTCTATTCTTGATTTGGGTGATGTGGCGAGAGGGCTTTACCACTAAGGGATTTCTATTCGGCTTTCTGTTCTTGTTATTGGGTTTTATGTTCGGATGTCCTTATTTGTTGTTCGCGACATATAAGGCAAATGGCAATGCCAAGGTTCTGCTACTAGGTGTACATGCTGATAAATGAGCGAGGGTCATTAAGAAGACATCGTTGCAATGAGATCGCCTAGAAAGCGCGACTCACAGTAATAGCGATCACCTTTATTGAGATGGATTGTTAATGTGATCGCTAATTTGCAGAAAAAATTAGGCTTGAGCCTAATCATCACTTTTTATAAATTGTTTTCTACAATCTTTGCATAGATAACATTGACTGCCTCTGCGATGTCCATTTTTTGACACCTGCTTAGAGTAACAATGAGGGCATATCATTACCTTCATTACATTATGCAGTTTATCCCCAACTGTATCGCCGACATAAAGCTCTAAATAAGCCACTAGCAAATCTTCAATTTCCTGAGTTAGCATTTGTCGGCGTTGTAAATCTGGGTTGCGAAGTGCGGACAAAATTACGGCATTGCTACTATGCACACAAACCTCAGCTAACAAACTTAACTGCAAGTCATTTAACAACGGGTTCCTTTGCTTCAAAATACCAGCCAGAAAATTAATCGCCTCCTGAGTCATACTTTCATCAATCGACTGAAAAACTTGACGGTTAGTATAAAACTGCACGAACATCACTCTCGATACAGGATGTTCAAATAGTTGCGTAATAGCTGACACAAGCAAATGTATCATCTGTCGAAGTGGTAACAAAATGATTTCAGGTGTATTTGATTGGGCATACATAGCCTTTACACTCTCGGCATGACGTAATTCCATAGTGTTGAAAATACTTGCCTTATCGGGAAAGAATTGGTAGAGCGAACCGATCGCTGTCCCAGCTTTTGTTGCAATCTGATGTGTTGTCGCCGCCTCATAACCCACCTCATCAAATACAGCGGCGGCGGCTTCTAAAATTTTTTCAACGCGATCTTTACCTCGTTTTTGGCTGGGTTGACGGCGTAAACCATCATTAGATTGATGGGTTGACAAATACGAATCATTCGTCATATATTTAAAAGCGACAATTTTTTCATGATTTTATAAAAATTTAATTATATCAAAAGGACGGCATTATGACATCTATGCTTCAGGGTGCGCCTTGGTTATTAGCACATAGTTCTATGCTACCAATCAATCAGCCACGCAAGATTTCTCTGTATGGTAATGATTATGTAATATGGAAAGATGTTCAGGGCAGTATTCATGCTTTGCCGAATGCTTGTCCTCATATGGGAGCGATGTTGTCAGAGGGATGGTGTGAGGTGTCGAGTAATGGTGAAAGCGCGATTTCTTGTCCGTTTCATGCTTTGCAGTTTGATGCATCAGGCTGTACGGTTCTACCTGGGGCAAACAAAAAAAATATCTCTCTCTTAAAACCATTAGAGCTAATCGTTCAGGATAAATTTATCTGGACGTATGGAGGCTATGAGCCGAAAATAGAAATCCCATCTATCTTGAATGAGATTGCTCAAACCTGTCAATTTGTCGGTCATACAGCCGATCGCAGTGTCGAGACTGACTTATTGACGATGTTGTTGAATATGCATGACTACAATCATCAAAATGGAACTCATCGAGAATTGTTTCGGATTACAGAAGTACAGTTTCAGCAATTTGTTGACGAAGGTCATGTCTCTCATGCTTTCTATGAGATGCCTACGGCTCCCTATAGTTTGATCGAAAAAATTAAAAAGCCAGATTTATTGCTTCTACCCACCAAATTTAATGCTCATCTAGAGAATCACTTTCCATTTTTTATCATTTTTCATGGAGAGACTTCCGTCGGCAAAGCCGCTCAATGTCATTTTTTTGTGCCCGAAGCTGAAAATATTACTCGAACCTATGTTATATTTTTTTATCAACCCAAGCATCCAATCTTTAAAATATTTGGTAGTATTTTTTTGAATTTCGCCAAAGTTGTAGTTGATCAAGATGCAGATATTCTCGGCAAAATTTATCCCAATTCGCCACAGAAAATTAGGCTCAATAATGAAGTGGGAATGGATTGGGTGAAAAGAAATTTTGAGAATTTTCCTGCCGTTGTGACACCAAATCTATCTCGATAGCTAAAAGGCACACATGAGCAGAAGCGATTGATCGCATACTCCTAACACTAAATTTCATGACAAAGCCGTTAGATGCACTACTTAACGCCATAGTCTGATGCCCAAGGATTAAGCTTGAATCCATTTGTGAAATATTCGATAAAACAACGCACCTTGGCAGGGATATGGGCTGATAATCCTTGAGGATTACTTGCAAATTTTCAGACCTACACTAGCGATCGCTTAATGCCTCGCGAGTTCCAAATTGCAGAACTGGTTGCTCTTGGTCGAACAAATGTCCAAATTGGGATTGAGTTTTGGATTACAGAAAATTCGGTAAAGCAAGCTTTGAAGCGAATGTTCTTTAAGCTTGAGGTCTAATCTCGGACTGAGATGGTTGGACAGCTTTCTACGAAGCAATAAATCCCCTAAAAGTGTTGCAAAGCAACACTTTTAGGGGATTTATTGTGGTTCGTTTGATCGGAAATTGCTATAGGTAGTCAGATTGATTAATTGGGCAAGGCGAGTCACTTCTTCCAAAGGGACAGTAGGATATATCGGTAAGTAAAGTACGCTACGCATTAACTTAGTTGCAAATGATGATTCCTCTGCCAGTGATTTCAAACTAGTTGTTCCTGTGGTCGAGTCAAATCCTGCCTTCCTCAACTTCTGCATGAGCATCTCTGGATTTTCTGTCATCAAAGGAACTACCCAGTACGAATGAAGTATTGCACCATTTCCAAGGTGATAGTCTGGCTTCTTCAATAAATCAAAAAAGACAATGGCTGCCTGCTTTCGGCGATCGTAATAGGTCGCATCAAGATGTTCTAGTCTATGGAGCAAAAGCCTAAGCATTCCATTAGGAGGACAATATCGCAATTGAGTCTGGATGTCTCCTTTCCCAAAACCACGGGTTAGCATACTAATAAAATTATTTGCATCTAATTTTAGTAAATTTAAACAAGCGATAAGAACCCCAAAGATCGTAGGGGTAGAAAGAACTTTAAGACAGAGATATTTGAGTAATCTTTTAAAGAACCAAAAATCAGTCTTGACAAGATAGGTTTGCTCGACATCTCGCATTTTCTGGGCTAAATTTGGATCTTGAACTATGGTTACAGAACCCCCTAAAGCTGTACAGGATTTGATTGGACCAAAACTAAAAAGACTGATATCAGCATGAGGATGTCCAAGATAACGCAGACCATCGAAGGCTTGAGCGCAGTCTTCTACAAGTAAGATATTATGGCTTTTGCATATCTCTACATAAGGATCGAGGGGTGCGATCGCGCCAAACAGATGCGCTACAACAAATATGCGGCTTTGATGGGAAATAGAGTTTTTGAGCAATTCTAAAGAGGGCGCTAGTGTCTCTAAGTCAATATCTATGGGAACAGGAATACAATGATGCTTTTTGACAATCTCTTCCATGTGAGCTATGTTCACTGCGCTCATCATAATTTCAGAGCCAGCAGGTAAGCATAATGCTTGTAGTAGTAGATCAAAAGAAGTTCTAACGCAGAGTGTAACTAGAACTTCTTTTGGTGTATGCCAATAGGATTGAATCTGCGTAATTATTTTTGCTCTCTCAGACCTTGCGAAGGAAGAAATCAGGCTTACACTTAAATCCTTAATCGTGATATCTAACTCAATCCGTGGATATACTTTCATGGCGATCGCTCTCAAAAAAGTTGATTTTTAGCTCTTTACCATGCCATAGGCGATCGAGGTTGCTATGATGTCGATAAATTACGAGGAGACAGCCGACACAAACCATCAATTTATAGGCAAAGGGTGAGTGAGTGCAAAGCATCAGACTTGAAGCTGCGATCGCTGCCAATATAGAACCAATCGATGTCGTTCGCCATATAGCGACTGTCGCCAACCAAAGACTAAATGCTCCTAATCCTACGATCCAATTAATAGCCAATAGAATTCCCAAACCTGTAGCTACAGATTTACCTCCCTTAAAATTAATCCAACATGAGTAACTATGTCCCAAAATCACTAGTAATGCCGCGCATACTACAAACCATTCATTTAGAGGCTGAATATTCGTCTCGAAGCTGTTGAAAAACAATGAGTTTGAAGTGTTTTTGAGTTCACTAACAGATTGTATTAATAAGATAGTTGTTGTGCCTTTGATTAAATCAACCCCAAACACAAAAAGCCCTTTATCTTTGCCAATTGTGCGCCAGACATTTGCAGCTCCCGTTGAACCAGAACCATGTTCTCTAATGTCAATACCTGCACTTTGACCCACCAGATAACCTGTTGGTATCGAGCATATAAAGTAGGCAAGAATCAATAAGCCAAGTTCCATAATTAATCTCGCTAAGAGAGTATTTGTAAAGATGAATTAAGACTACTAAACCGACAAACAAATAGCTAACAGCATAAATCTAGCAATATCAGTTTTTTCTGGGCGATCTCATAGTAATAACGAAGCTTAACAAAGTTATTCTTAAAAAAGCTTTAATTATTGTGTTATGCCCCGATCTCTTAACAATTATTTGTCTTTGCGGCGGGACGTATCCTAAAAGGAATTTTCAATAACTTCTCCGAACTCAAAAATTAAGTTAGCCCATTGCTGCTTGCTTAATCTTGTGGTGGTCATAACATTTATAGTTTCCACATTGTGATTAATTCAGTTATAAGCTCTAGAAGTTGCTTTGTTGGTTCTGTCAAATCGGAAGACTGATAGCCATGGGCAATGCGATCGCGAACAGTTTGAATTCCCCTTGCTTGATCAAACTGCTCCATCGAAAGTTCGCCTTGAGAATATAGATGATTAATTAATGAGTTTGCAGGAAATCGTTCTATCGGAATTGCAACTTGCTTAGCTTGTTGACGTATGGCAGCTTCTAAAATTCCCCATAGGTACAAAAATGCTACTTCCACTTCGCCGATCGCTAAAAATCTTTGAGCCTGTTCTTTTCGTTGTAACATTTGTTCCCAAGTCAATAATTCGTCATTGCCTTTCGCATCCTCTAGAGAAATATCATCCCCAGTTATCAGTAAAAATCGCCAACCATGATGCTGAGCAACTATTTCCGCAATTTCTCGATAGCGATCAACTGAGATTCTAGAAGTTGAATTTTTGAGTTCGATTATGTAGCCTTCATCTGATGACTTTCTAGCAATAAGATCTGGATGATAATTTCCTAAGTCAAAGGGAATCAAGGATTTAGAAGGCTTGATTACAACTTCAAACCCCTGCAATCTATACTTTTCTGCAATTTTAGCGCCTAAACCTTTTTCAGTTAATTGAGAATTAACAGTCATAAGTAGTCCTTCAAGGGTTTAGATATTGTTTCCATGCTTGTAAATTTGAGGTTTTTCTTGTTTGCAAGGATACTGAACGCTTAGAAATAAGAAAGTCGAAATACATAAGTATAGAAGCTCGTTAAGCTCTCTTCCCTCTGCTGAATTGGATATCTTTAGCTTGACCAAAATCGTAGCTTTTTATCTGCTCCAGAGATTTATTACATGATAATCGCTTAATAATTATTTGTCTTTGCGGCAGGATGCATCCAGAAAGGAATCGCAATTAACTTCTCCGAACTCAACAGCGAAGTTGAGTATCTTTGCTTGCCCAATCTCGGCTAGAAACAGTCAATCTTAACGGGGGTATCGTTTTTGCGTAACGGTTTGCGCTTCATCGGACGGCGATAATGTTTGTATCATAACCGATAGCGTACACCTCTGTTCCCTTGCTATTTGACGTAATAATGTTTTCTGTAAGCCTTTTAACTTACCCTGCTTGTGGCACAGTTGTTTTGTGAGAAAGCTTTTCTGCTACTTTCCTTGCCAGAGAGTGAGAAGGCTTTTCTACCAATAAGTAAAAAATGTAGCAAAGGAAAAAAGTAAATACAATATTAACAAACCAGTGCATTACTGGAGTAAATGTTGGAAGTGACAAAAATTTGTAAAGAGCAGGACCAAGCACATGAACAAGATAAATAGAATAACTACCTTTCCCAGCATTCTCAAATATGGGCCAAGGAATATGGTTTTGGTAATGCAAAATCTCTTTCCCCAACCAAAAGAAAGCAAAAATAGCAAAGACAGTAAGAGTCCAAGGATATTTGATGGGCGAGTGAAACCTTAACGCACTGCAAATCAAACTTAAAAGCCAAGCGGCAAAGCGCCAACGCCAGATATGGACATTGATATTCGTAGCAGAAGCGTAGAGGTAATCTGTTTTCTCTGCCAAACAACAACCCAACAACCAGCAAGGTAATCCCAATAGCCAATTTAGGTATGGGCCATATGATGGATAATTACCTGCCGTTGGATTGGACAAGATGACTAAAACAGCACTAATATAGGCAGCAAAGAGAATTTTTTGCCATCCAATTCTCCTTCTCAAAAATAATAAGCTGGGATAAATTAGGTAGTAAATTTCCTCAGCCAGTAAGCTCCATAAGATCGAGTCTTGCAACAAGGTGAGTTTGACACCGAGTGGATTTCCAGCAAGAACTGCAATGATGATTGGTATCCAAATTCTCAGGTGTCGCCGAGAAAAATACGGAATTAAAAACAACCGCTTGTTGTGCCGAAATGGATAATGAATACAAAATCCTGAAACAACGAAAAATACAATGACTGCGGTGGGGCCAGAGAAGGAGTTGCCGTAGATACCAGCAATTATCTTCCCCACAATGTTGCTTTTATCTAGCTCCAGCGGTACGAAACCGAGATGACCAAAAACAACCCATAAAGCGAGAAAGAAACGGATTGCGTCCAGTCCGCGCACTCTTCTGTG
Organism: Pseudanabaena sp. lw0831; assembly: GCF_016584665.1. GTDB lineage: Bacteria > Cyanobacteriota > Cyanobacteriia > Pseudanabaenales > Pseudanabaenaceae > Pseudanabaena. The sequence continues at coordinate 27,658 of NZ_BBJB01000090.1, read as the reverse complement.
CAATTGACCATCCGTAATGCTATGGGTCGGTGCCACTGCTGCCATAAGCTTCCTAATTATACTGAAAAATCCTGCTAAATCACCTTGATTAGTTAACCATACAGAAAAATTCTGGATAATACAACTATTTGGCGTACTATCCAGAATTTTTCCGTATAACACACCCAATTTGGGGTGTTATACAGAAAAAAGTGGGGGTTTAGTGATCGCTTAACAATTATTTGTCTTTGCGGCGGGACGCATCCTGAAAGGAATCGCTAAACCCCGTTAGAGATTGCTGAGAGAAGTCCCAGAATAGAGTTGACTCACCTTGCGATCGCAAGATCACTTCAGTATTAGCTTGAATCTCCCCGACCACAGCACAAACCAAATCTTGAGCATGAAAAAGGAATTGAACTGCTTCTACATTCTCAGGACGCACGCTCAATAAAAATCCATAGCTAGGGAACGAAATCAGCCAACGCTCAAAAGGCACATTCTCAGGACAAGGAATCTGATCAAGCTCCAGAATTGCACCACAATTAGAAGTTTCTGTGAGCATTAGCAAAGTGCCGATAATACCGCCCATACTGATATCTTTAGCGGTGTCACATAATTCTGATTTGGCTAAACAAGGCAAAATTGAGAGGTTCTTGCGTAGTTGCTGCGGATCGGCTTTAGTTGCCGCATTCCAAAATGGATAGTCAGGATGGAATTGACCGCGCATATCGATCGCAGCTAACAAGACATCATCAGGCTGGGCGTTAAAACTGGTGAGTAACTTCTGAGCACGTCCCAGAATCGCTACTGACAAAGCATTATAGGGACTACGGCAATTAGTATGGCCGCCGACAATTGGTACTTGATAGGCAATAGCTGCCGCTTTCATTCCTGCTAATAATTCTGAAATAGAGTCGGTCGATTGACTCCACAGAGTATCAACAACGGCGATCGGCTCACCCCCCATTGAGTAAATGTCACTGACATTGACCATCACAGCACACCAACCCGCAAACCAAGGATCGGTCTCGATTAATTGCGGTAACATGCCCTCGGCAGCCAGTAACAAATAGCCATCACGATCTGGAATCGCCGCACAGTCATCGCCTAATAGAATTGCTTCATTCCATTGCTCACCTAAACCTCTTGCCGTAATCTGAATATCCTGTTTATGCAAGATACCCATAGATTGCCTGAGTTTAGCAGCGAGTTCCGCTAGCATCTATGAAGCCTCACGGATTTGGGATGGAAATGCAGGACGGATTTCATCGCTTGGAGGATAGAAGTTAAGGTCAGCTTCCATAAAGTGATGAGGGCGATCGCAGATCGTCATTTCCTCAAGCGATTCCCAATGTAGACGTTGGAAGAAGCGCACATTCTGAATTTGGACTGTGGCGGAAAAGCGATCGCAGCCCCATGTGTTCGCAGTAGTCACTGCTTTGTAAATTAGGCCTTTGCCAATTTGCCAACCCCGTCGATAATCTTTGTGAGTACCTAGTCTGCCACCATACCAGATGCCTTTTTCGGTTTCATAGATGCGGACAACGCCCACAACTTGATTATTCTCAGGGTTAATGGCAACAATCGGATAGGCGATCGCATCGATATCATCAACATCATTCTCTTCAAATACATATTGTTCTTCGACAAAGATTGCTTTGCGAAGTTCAAAGTATGCGTCGATTTCTTGTGGTGTAGATGCGAGTTTGAAGATGTAATCGGAAGTCATGATAATTATCCCTAAATTTAATATTCTGCCCTCATCCCCCCAAACCCTTCTCCCGCAGGAGAAGGGGAGTGAGTTAAATTCTCGTTCCCCTTCTCCTGCGGGAGCTATAACCCCTCCCTAGCCCTCCCCTTTGCAAGGGGAGGGAACAAGATTTCTAGTCTTCCCCCTTTGCAAGGGGGAATTAAAGGGGGTTTTTAAGACTTGTGTATACAGTAGCCCTCTGGGAGAGGGGCAAGGGGCTTATTCTTATTCAAAAAGAGAAAGTGCTGAACAAGCGCCACATTTCGCGCATCCTGCTTTGATGTCCGCAGAGGACATATGCGATCGCCTTAGCAATGCACCTACCTGCTCGTAAACAGCAAACATAAATTCGGTTGTTGGTGCAGGATGATTAGCTAAGGGTGTGCCACTAATTGGGACAAAGGGAACTACAAAGGGATAAACGCCGATGTTAATTAGGCGATCGCAGGTTTCCACCAGAGTTTCTAAACTATCGCCTAGACCAGCTAAGAGATAGGTGCTGACCTGTCCCCAGCCAAATACTTTCATAGCAGCCTCGAAAGCTTCAAAATAATATTCAAGAGGAACGCTAGCTTTTCCAGCCATGATTTTGGCGCGAACTTTTGGGTCAGCAGCTTCCAGATGCATTCCTAACGTATCAATACCAGCGGCTTTCATGCGTTCAAACCAGATGAAATCATCGGGAGGTTCGCATTGGGCTTGAATCGGAATAACCACTTTTGCCTTAATCGCTTTTGCGCATTCCGTTAAATAAGCAGCACCGCGATCGCTAGTATTTGGTGTGCCTGTGGTCATCACCATATTTTTGACACCATCCAGCCGCACAGCAGCTTCCGCAACTTCCGCGAGTTGAGCAGGAGTTTTCCGAGATATGGTACGCCCTGCTTCAAGAGATTGCCCGATCGCACAGAATTGGCAGGAAGTATCGGTATTGTTATAGCGCATACAGGTTTGCAAAACCGTTGTAGCTAGTACATCATGGCTATGTAAGAGGGCGATTTTCCAATAGGGAATCCCATCGCTGGTGGTGAGGTTATAGAAACTAGGTGATTTCGGAAAAGAAATGGGCGCGATCGCAGTTTTGCCCGATTCCAAGATCATCTCATTAGTTTCGGCATTGATTTCCACAGTGTAAGGAGAGCTTGCTGCCGAACTGTTGAAAACTGGAACCATCACCGTCGTACCATCAATCGAGATCGCCTTGTGATCTGACGGGCCAGCACCACCTTTGCGACCATTCGCTCCCATCTGGCGATCGCTTTCGCGATCATTTTGGCGATCGACTAGTTGCAAACCCTTAGTTTGTAGTTCGGTAATCAGTTGTTGCTTATTCATTAAGGGTGACGCTCTCATCAAAATTTGCGATCTGAAATCCTGAATATGGTTCAGCATTTAAATGAGCTTGGAGCAGGTCTGGACGCGCATAATGTCCAACTGAGTCCATCATGCGTTTCCGCTTTGTGATCAGCGAGAAATCTAGATCTGCGATCGCCATACCTTCGCCTTCCGTAATTGGTGGACAGAGATGATTGCCCTCTGGCCCAATGAGTGCCGTGTTGCAACCACCACTGAGAGCTTTTTGGAGTTTCTCATCAGTTGTGATTTGCGCAACTTGATCTGGCGAAAGCCAACCAGTAGCATTTATCACAAAGCATCCAGACTCCAGCGCGTGATGGCGAATCGTGACTTCAATTTGGTCAGCAAATATTTGTCCAACCAATGATCCTGGGAACTGAGCGCAGTGGATCTGCTCATGCTGAGACATCAACGCAAATCTCGCCAAAGGATTGTAATGTTCCCAACAAGCAAGAGCGCCCACTTTCCCAACCGCAGTATCTACCACCTTCAAACCTGCGCCATCGCCCTGTCCCCATAGCATCCGCTCATGATAGGTCGGCGTGATTTTACGTCGCTTCAGTAACAAAGAACCATCAGCATCGAAAATCAATTGTGCGTTATAGAGAGAACCTCCGTCCCGCTCATTTACACCCAATACGACAACGATGCCATGCGATCGCGCTGCTTGGCTAACCGCATCCGTCACAGGACTAGGAACCACCACAGCTTCGTCGTAAAGTCGCATATGTTCTTTTCCCATCATTACTGGTGGCTGTACGAAGGAAAAGTAGGGATAGTAGGGAACGAAGGTCTCAGGGAAGACGACGATCTGAGCGCCTTCTTTAGCGGCGTTTGCGATCGCTTGCAAGACCTTCTCAGTCGTGCCATCACGACTAAACAGCACAGGACTGATTTGGACAGCGGCAGCTCTAACTTTGCGTGAGTAATCCACGATTTATCTAGTTCCTAGAGAGTCCAAGTATCAAGAATGAAGGCGTTATCTTTACGATGTAAAAGAATGATATCCAATACATCCAGAGGACTAATCGGACGAATACCAGGAATCAGCGAAGGTTCTCCATGTCCATAGAGAGCTTGCAATGCAAAGCGACAAGCGTAGACTTTGCCACCTTCAGACATGAACTTAGTGATTTGATCATTGAAATTCTGATGTCCTGGGAAAGCTGCGTCGCCTAGTTTTGGGAAGCCGCGCTGTACGCCAAGAGTCACCCCAGGGCCATAAAGCAAAATCGAAGTTTCAAAACCTTTGCGAAGTAAGCGTGTTGCTTGCAAGAGGTTCACAAAACCGATTGAACCTTCAAAAGCTACTGTATGGAATGTTACTAGGGCTTTCTCCCCTGGTTCAGCTTTGACATCTTCAAATACTTTCTCTTCATAGTTCACAAAGAAATCGCCAGTCTGATGGGCAGGAGTAGTTACTTCAGGCATTATTGTTCCTCAACGTAATATTTAAATTAGAAAATCTCAAAAAGCTAAAAGCTGAACTTGAAGCCAGATTAGTTGTTAGACAAGGTTCTATTTTGTATCTCTGGTTACGAAAAAGAGAACTCTATCTTTATCGATAGGAAGGCGATCGCTTTCTTTATGAAATTATCAAAATGCGATCGCTTACCTATCTAAATCGATAGGTTCGTAGAAATATTACAAAAGCGCTTCGCACTTTTGTAATATTTCTACGAACCCAGAAGAAACTCGTTAACTACAGTCCAATCGCTCACATGGGAAACCTTGCGTCGCGCCATGATGTAATCAGCAAGATAAGTAGCATCTCTAGCAACTCCAGAGAATCTACCCGAACCCCATGTATAGAGCCAAGGTAATCCTAAAAAGTACAGCCCTTTGATATCCGTGACACCGCGATCGTGACAGGGGTAGCCCTTGCCATCAAATACAGGAATCTCGATCCAGCTAAAGTCAGACTGAAAGCCTGTACACCAGATCACGGTTGTAATATTCGCCTCAGCCAAATCTAGATCGGGAATATCCATTGCTGGTTGCCAGACGGGTTGATAGGGAGGCTCAAGGGGTGCATCAAGATTATTTTTAGCAATAAAATTATCAATCGTTTTCTTAATACTCTCGGAAACTGCATCAGCACCATCAAGATTTTGCTTAAGATCGCTGAAAAACTCTAACTTACTACTGGAGATATTTTTCAATCTGCCGTGGAGTTGCATTCCTTCTAAGGCAAAGCGCCGCAAATCAATTTCTCGTCCACCATCACGTCCTGTGAGATAGTGATTCGCTTTTCCGCGCACCTTCTCTTTTTGTGGATGTTGATCGATCGATAGGTCATAATATCCCATTAGATCTAGCCATTCCACTGCATCCTTACCGCGATAACGACGGGGCGATCGCGGCGCACTACCGACACATAGATGCACTTTTCGCCCAGCCAGATGTAAATCTTCAGCAATTTGACAGCCCGATTGACCAGTACCAATCACCAAAACAGCGCCATCGGGAAGAGACTCAGGATTTTTGTACTTCGAGGAATGCACCTGCAAAATATGTTCTGGTAATCGCTCGGCAATTTTGGGAATCTTCGGATGATGGTAGGCTCCTGCCGCTACTACGACCTGATCGGCGGTGTAATCACCAATACTCGTCGTCACTTCAAAAATACCGCGATCGCCTCGTCGCAAATTTAGCACTTCTACGCCTTCCTGAATCGGCGGATTAAAGGAGCGCGCATAATTTTCAATATAGGCAACGATTTCATCTCTTTTGATAAAACCTTCTGGCTCCTTACCTTTATAGGGATATCCGGGAAGCTGACATTGCCAATTTGGAGTTACCAAACAAAAGGAATCCCAACGCTGCGATCGCCATGCATTCGCAATCTGATTCTTCTCAAAAACTATATGGTCTAAGTCTCTTTCCTTTAAGCAATAGCTCATGGATAGACCCGCCTGACCACCACCAACAATTACAACGGGATAGTGATTTGTCATTGGCTAACTTCTTAATCATTGCTTAGAATGATTTGAGATTAAGTGCTAGTCAAACTGTGATTTTGTATTCCTAACTACGGAATCTCTAAGTCTATCGATAACGTTAGTGATAGAAGATAGATCCATAATTTTAAAGCGATCGCAAATTAAACTTCTAACTAAAAGTAGAGGTGGCACTTCGCGCCGCCTCTACTTTTAGGGTTTTATAGGGGCGCTTTGCGCCCTTTCTAGTTTTGTTCGTGAGAGTATGCCCAAACAGGCTAGGATACAAATACATCAAGTTAATCAGGAATTTAACAATGGTAGAACGTCCTATCAAAAAAGCAGATCGTCAGCTAAACCCCGAAACCAACGAAACCACTCCTAGCGTTAGACAGTCTGACGACTCCGACAAAAGGCGTTCTTCTGGCCGTGATGGTCGTGATGGTGGTAAAGGCAAGAGAGATAAAAGAGGCGGAAGGGATGAAGAAGTCAAAGCTCCCGTAAATCTCGCTTTGGTTAGAGGTCCTAAGCCAACCAAACCACAACCAGTCGTGGAAGAAGTCATTGCTGAAGTAGCTGAAGCGTCTGAAGAAAGCGCACCTGAAGAAACAACCGAAGCATAAATCAAAACTATAAAAGGCAGCGCGTCGCGCTAGCTTTTATAGATAAATAAAAAGCGGCGCGATGCGCCGCTTTTTATTTGCCTGTGAGTAAGCCTTGGCTGGGACTAAAAACTAAAGTCAGTAAAAATAAGAGCAGCACTGCTAAAACGATCGCTGGGCCCGAAGGCAAATTCAAATAGTAACTAGCGTATAAACCGATAGCACTTGCCGTAACACCTAAACCTGACCCCACAAAAATCATCTGATGCAATTCCTTAACTAATAAATAGGCGGTAATCGCTGGGCCAACTAATAGTGACACCACCAACACCACGCCCATCGTTTGCATACTGGCAATAATCGTCAAAGTTACCCCTGCCATCAATCCCAAATAGATCAGATTAACTGGCAGTCCCAAAGCCTGTGCCCCAATCCGATCAAAGGTATAAAACAATAATTGCTTATAAAACATCGCGATCGCAACCAAAACAATCGCCGTAATAATTCCTGCGCGAATCGTATCAGTCTGGGAAACGCTGAGAATATCGCCAAACAAAAAGCCATGCAAATCAATCTTGATTTTGAGCAATGAAATCAATAAGATCCCGATCGCAAAAAAGCTTGAAGAAGTCAGCGCCATCGCCGCATCAACCTTAACGCGAGTCTGCGATCGCAACCATGCAATCAAAAATGCACTACCAATCCCCGATATAAACGCGCCAATCGCCACATCAATTTTATAAAAAAAGGCGATCGCCATCCCTGGCATGACTGTATGGGTCATCACATCGCCTAGTAAGGCCATCCGCTGCACGATCAAAAAGCAGCCGATCGCTGGACAAATAATTCCTGCTAAGCCACCTGCAATTAAGGCATTTCGCATAAATTCTAGCGCAAGCGGCTCAGCGATCCATTGCCAGATCGGAAGTTGAGCAAATAGTAGCGCGAGTGTTTGTGTAAATATCAAAGCTAATTATTGAGTGAGATATAAGTCGCTATGTCAATTTTGTCATAGGCGATCGCTTTCTATCATTTCAATCGTTGCTAACTCTGCTTCTAATTGTTCGATGCTTGGTAAGACATTCTGCAAAGATGCTGGTAACTCGTGCTTGTATTGAGAAACTGCAATGGGTTTGTTTACATCTCGTAGCGCGTATTCCGCGACTGTTTGATTTCGTGACTTGCACAAGATGATGCCAATTGTCGGTTTATCGTCAGGATGCCGCAGCAAATCATCGACTACAGATACATAGAAGCTCATTTTGCCTGAATATTCAGGTTTGAAATTTGTCGTCTTTAGGTCAATGACAATGTAGCAGCGCAGTTTCAGATGGTAAAACAACAGGTCAATATAAAAATCATCGCCGCCTACTTCCAAATGGTACTGACTACCAACAAAAGCAAATCCTGTCCCAAGTTCCAATAGAAAACTACGAATGCGCTCAAGTAAAGCTTTCTCTAGATCTCGCTCCTGAGCATTTTGCGCCAAAGTTAAGAAATCAAATGTGTAGGGATCTTTAATCAGTTGTTGTGCTAAATCGGATTGTGGCTGGGGCAAGGTTAAATCAAAATTGGTAATTGCTTTACCTTGTCTTTGATAGAGTTTTGTTTCAATCTGGTGTTCTAATACGGCACGACTCCAACCATTGGCGATCGCCTGTTGAGCATACCAAAGCCTTTCTTTGTAACCAGTTGCTTTGTCCAACAACCGTAGATTGTGTCCCCAAGGAATTTGTCCAACAACCTGTTGGACTATTTGCTCGTCTACCCAAGCTTCAGCAAAAGCTCTCATATAAAGCAAGTTTGTACGAGAAAAGCCCTTCATCTCGGGAAATTCTTGTTTGAGATCTTTGGCTAGGCGATCGATTACCTTGCTTCCCCATCCTTCTTGCCCCTGTCGCTGCAAAATTTCGCGCCCTATTTGCCAATAGAGTAATACCAATTCTCGGTTTACGGCTAAGGCTGCTTTAATTTGTGCTGAACGGATGCGATTTTTTAGTTCTCGCAATAGTTGCTCGTAGTCTGCGGGGACAATTTGATTAGGCATAAATCTGAGAATGGAATATTGCAACGGCGATCGCTACTTTCACATTTTGCCATAGGCTAGCAAATATTCAGATTGACTTCTCTCTGACCCAGCGTTCGATTAAGGGGACTTCAAATTTGTACTGGTTATTGATTTTTTCGATGATGTGATAGCGAAGCATTCTTTGTAGGGATTTTTGGGCTGACTCGTTGGTGGGGTGGGGTTGTTGTCCTTGGGCTAGGGCTAGGAGTTGTTGTTGACCTGCGGTGATTTCGGTGGGGGTTGTGCCTGTGAACTGTTCCCAGACGTTGGTGAAGTAGCCGATGCCGTTGATGTAGGCTTCGGGAATGGCGGATTGGAGGAGGGTGGGGGTGACGAGTTGGGTGTGGGTGGTGTTGGCTAGTTGCACGAGTACCCAGCCGAGGAGTTGGAGGAGGTAGGGATGGCAACGAGTGAGGGTGAGGATTTGGTCAACGATGCCTGTGTCGTATGCGAGGGTGAATTCGGGATCGGGATTTAGGAGCAGTTCTCTGGCTTCGTTGGGGTTGAGGTAGGTCATCTCGATGGGCATGGCGCTAATGAAGTAGCTGCTCCAATTGGTTCCGAGTTCGTCTAGGGTTTGGACTCCAGAGAAGAGGAAACTGAGGCGATCCCAATGTTGGATGAGGCTGCGGAGTTCATCAAAGAGATTGGTGCTAATGCGTCCCTGTTCCATTGCTGTGCCGATCGCTTCAAATTCATCGATATTCAGGAGGATACGTCTGTCGCCTAATTGGGTTAGGGCGGTGTCGAGCCAGTCTTCGAGTTGGGTGTAGGGGCTGAGGCGAAATTCTTCGCGTTTGGGTGGGGCGGGTAGGAGTACCTGTTGGCTACGGGCATCGCGGTGGATGGCGCGAACGATGGTGAAGCAGAAGTCGGCTTCGCTTTGGCTGGCGGATTGGCTTTGGAGGTCGATGTATACGGGCAAAACGTCACTGGTTAGGAGGCGCGGTAGGTTGAGCAGGAAGGAGCTTTTGCCACAGCGTCGGGGACCATGCAGGATAATGGTGGGACGGTTGCGATCGAGGATTTGGCGGACGATTTGATCGGCAAAGGCGGAACGTCCTTTAAATAGTTGCGCTCTGTCGCGGGTGAGGGGATTGCCATACTGAAAGGGGTTAAGGATTTCGCCTTGGGATTGGCGTTGGAGTTGTTCTAGTTCTTGCTGGATGATGGTTTGCCATTGTTTGATTACGTTTTGCCAGCGTGGGATGGATTTGCTTTTGACTAGTCCTGAGAGTTGGGAATTTAATGTGGATAGTTGGTCAAGGATGCGTTCTAAGCCGCGTTCGCGGAGGGCAATACTTCCTGCTTGGAGGGCTGCATCGGTATTTTGAGCATATTTTTGGAAGGTGGGGAGAAGTTCAACATTGAGGGATTGGGGATCTACTAATTCGGTTTGGTATAGGGATGGAACGAGTAGGGGTAAGATGGCGTGGTTTGGTGTGGCTGTGGTGATGAGTTCGGAAATGGTTTGAACGGTGATTAATTGATCGGCGATTAGTTGTGGTAAGGCATTTTTAATTGTTTGTTGAAATCCATAGAGGGGTTGTTTTTGGATGGATTGAAAAATTGGGATTGCTTCTAGGGGATTTTGACGAAAGGCGGTGATGATGAGGCGATCGTGATTGGGTAAGGGGAGCCAGAGTAATTCGCTGGTGAATGGGGGTAATAGGCGTAAAAGTTGAAATGGATTAGGTTTGATGCGGCGAAAGATAGAAATTGTTGGTAGGGTCAAGGCTGTAAAGAGGCTAAAGTCGGGAAAGAACCTATAGTAACCGATTAATGTAATTGGGATGGATAACAATGCTTCCCCACCTTGATATTCTATTCTCAAAGCACACATCATAGCAGCAGCAATTAATCCTAACCATCTTTGTCTATTGGGAGAAAGACTCGCCCCAACTAGCCAGCAGAGGCATAAAAATATAGGTAAAACTATAGTACTTATACTGGCAACGCCGCCCGCAACACTGCCCGCAACGCTGCCCGCAACGACGAAAACAACGACGAGACCAACGCCAAAAATAACGCTCACAACGCCCGCACCGACATTGAACACAATGACCGCAACGACGAAAGCAACGCCGCCCACAACGACGAAAGCAACGACGAAAGCAACGCCGCTCACAACGAGGACAGCAACGCCGAAAGCAGCGACGAAAGCAACGTCGTCAACTTTACCCCCAACGAGGACAGCAATGTCGACAGCAACGCCGAAAGCAACGCCGTAAGCAACTGCGAAAGCAACGCCGAAAGCAACGCCTACCGCACCGACGAAAGGAACGACGAAAGCATCATTTTTTGAATTAATATTAATATCAATATTATCTCGTATAAAAAACAGAAATAAACCTACGAAACCAGCAGTTGCTGAAGTAAACAGCAAGTTTTGACTACTGATCCAACTACCACTGAAAACACTTAGGGTAGATCCAAATACCAATAAACTTCTGGCTAAAATTAGATTACGGGTTAAACTCAAAGGCACTAAAAAATTGGTGATAACTAGTCCTAGAGTGACAACTAATAGCCCTATGCCAATCTGTGGTAATGGTGGCAAAGTTGTCATAGCTTTAGTCAGTCCAGTAACAAAAAAAGTAGGCTTTGAAAAATAAATTAGAATAAAAATTAATGGAACATTTAAACCAATGAGAAAATTCAAAAGCCCTCCACTACAATAAGCTGTTAAAAAAATGATAGGTAATAGTAACAAATCCCAAAATCGGCTATAGATGAGAATTAAGGCAACAAGAGGCAAACTGAACCAGCAAGAAACTTGGATAAATTGCAATGAAAAGCGCCAATTGATTCTATTCCAGAGAATATTTCGGAAAGTTGTATCTGGTCGAACACCATCACGCTCCTTAGCAGGACTCCACTCATTCATCCTCTCCTGCAACCGAGAAGGACAAAACATCGCCCAATACCATAACTCCCAACTCTCCCTCAGCCACAACTTCAGAGCATCACTCATCGCAAACCTCGCACAAACTCCGCAAACACATCACTAAACAACTCCCCATTAGTTCCCAATAACCCATACCGTTGCAACCAATCCCGCGTCACAGGAGCCGCCGCACTTCCTGATTTCCCCACCACCACTCTCAAAGCATGACGTTCCAAATCAGACAGTTCATCCCAAAGCTCCCCCCAACGCGGAGCCACCTGAAACAAAAACTCTCTTTTTACCAATTCCACATCACCATGCTGCCAAATTAACGCCGCCGCCATCTGCGTATAAAAAGGCAACCGCCCCGCCAAATCATCAATCAACCTCAGCATATCTGCCCCATAACTAGAAAACCCATCCCGCAATAACTTCTCCCATACCTCAACCTCCAACGCCCCCAACACCGTCGTACTAAAAATATTCCCAAATGGCGAAGTTAACCCCAAATTGCCATAAATCTCACTAAGTGGATGCCGACTCGCTACCACCAGAGCAAACAAACCTGCCGAAGCCTTTGAGCGCCAATCCTCACCCCAATCTTGAAACCTATCCAACCGCACCCCAATCCGCTCCAACTCATCCAACATCACAATCAACCGATACCCGCGCTCTTTTAATGCCAACAAAGCATCCTCGATCGCATAGGGATCGTCATTATCAGCCTTTGTCCAAGGCTCCATTCCCATCTGTCTTCGTAGGTTTTGCCGCAAACCCTCCATCATCCCTGATGGCTCATGAAACCTAGCATCTTGCAAATCCAACAACACAATTAACGGCTGTTGCGAATCCTGAAAGAAAACCTGCGGACGCTCCTTGATATAACGCAAAAACGAACTCTTCCCACTACGTCGCAACCCGACAATATTCACACATTGCGCCGAAATTGCCCCAATCCGATTTTTGACATCCGCGATCGCACTCACCCGACCATAAAAGCGATCGGGCGACACAGGCGCACCATACTGAAACGGATTGACATCACCCCGTTGCTGCTGGTGAAACTCACGATTTAGAGTCGCAAGATCGGGAAAATATTCCAAAACTGTCTTGATGGGAATTCCACCACCACCCAAAGGCAAACTACGATCTTCTGTATATTTAACAACACCGCAAACTTTCCCTGTTCGCCAATTCATTAACGGTGAGCCACTGAGTCCGGGGCGAACTACTCTGTCTCCGCTAAAAATAACTTTACGTGGTGAATCTCCCGTAAACCCATCACACCTCAGTCCAACAGGTGCACCATTAGGATAGTCATTGGGATAGCCGTAAATATGGAGATCGTCAAACGGTTCAATATTCTCATCGAACTCAACACAAGGATGCAATTCTTCAGTCTGGAATTGCAGCAAAGCAAGATCGATAGGATCGGGATGAGCGTACAAAATATCTGCTGTTGTAAAGTCATCTCGATCTTGCCACCGTACTGCGATCGGTTGATTGCCTGCATTTTTCACCACATGATGACAGGTAAGAATCAATCTTGGCGCGACAAAAAAGCCCGAACCATGACTGCCATTTACGCTTAGCTTTACAGTACAGGCTTGCAATCTTTCATCGGCTCTCTGGCTAAACACTTGGCTTTATTTCCCCAGTAGTTGTAGGCGTTTCACTGGACGACTTGGGACTCGACGTATCTTTACTCCATTCCAGCGTGATTTCCAGATTAGCTTTTCCCGTACCTTTCACCAGTATTGCTGTTAACTTGCCCGATTCCAAGGCTAGCTCCATGCCAAACTTGACAGTCGCCTTTGTCGGTCTTGCACGGTTAATCGGCTCAGCGATTGCCTGCACAATTCCGCCGAGCGCATCAGTTACCGCTTTAAACTTACTGGCTTCGTTTGCCACATCTTCACGCCCAGTTTGCGTTACTTCAACCAGAATTGTTGTTCCATCTTCCAGTTGTACGGGGATAGTCTGAATGCGATCGCTATCATTTGACATAATTTACTGCTCTCGATTACTAAAGCGCTAGATTTTGATTTTACACTTTCGAGAACTAGCATATCGGTAAATCAATCTTTTGCTGAACCAAAAGCAGCGATCCATTTGTGCTGAATTGCAGTTTCGAGAATACTTTGCACGATCGCAAGCCAGAAGATATTTTCGAGTAACAAGATCGCGATCGCTAAAGCCATTTGGACTAAGGGCAACAGCGTTAGTGCAGGGAGATCGCGATCAATTGTGGCAAAACCACGGATACAGGCAAAAGCTAAAATCGCCCCCGATTTGAGATGGGAGTTGCGATCGCGCCGCACAATGTAGCGATAGGTGACTGCAAACAAAAAACCTGAAAAACCAATCATACCTAGCTTAATTAGCAAAATGAAAGGATTGCCAAGCTCAAAACTGCTGATTAGTTGCACAGTCAAAAAATTCTGCAAAAAATGATGCAAAACGTAATGTAGTGTCGAGATCGCAAAAAATGCGAACACACTAGCGATCGCACCGAGAAAACCTGCTTTAAAAGATTCGATGCGATCGGCTACGGATAGATGATCTGATGCGATCGCAATAGGATGAGAAGATTGCACGCTCGTTAACTATATTTTAGGGTTACAGCAATCCTACATGAGTAAGTAACTCACCTTACGCAGATTGAATTCCTGCGATAGCAGAGGTTTAGGGCTGGCACGGGGGCACAGCCCCTACAGAACACGAATTTTTTAGGTAGGGGCAATCCCCCCGTGGTTGCCCTGCCTCGCTAGCAGCAAGAGATTCATCATCTGCGTTCTGCGTAACATCAGTAAGTAACTTGGCAAACCTCAAAAAAAAGCAAAGCGCTGCTACGCAGACGCTTTGCTTTTTTTGAGGTTTCATTAGCCAATATACTTCATGAAAAACAATAATCTTGTATCTACACGCATATTTACTGGAGCAGCGATAGAATTCTTTATAGGAATAAAGGTGATGTTATGGCTTCTAGGTTATACGCGATCGCAATTTTTGCCTTAACTGGGACTTTGGGTTGGTCATCCGATCTGTCGCCCATGACTGTGCAAGCTCAGCCTATTCAATCGCGCAAAATTGAAGCAGATCGGTTATTCAATCAAGGACTTCAACAAGCTCAGGTGAGCCAATTTCGTGAAGCCTTGCAATCCGCAGAACAAGCATTACAGATTTATCAAGAAATCAACGACTATCCCAGTCAAGCCAATGCTCAACTATTGATAGGGAATATCTACTTGATTTTTGGTCAATTTGATAATGCCATTAATACTTTTGGTAAAAGCCTTGAAATTGCAAAGCAATTGGGCATTCCGCTTTTAGAAGTTAAATTACTCAACAATCTAGGAGCAGCTTATTTTGCTTTAGGACAATATCAAAAAGCAATTGATAGCCATCAACGGGGACTAGCAATTGCTCGCGAAATCAGCGATCGCCAAGGTGAAAGCCTCATTCTTGGTCTTTTAGGGAATGACTACGTAGCTCTGGGGCAGTATCAAAAGGCTCTAGACTTCTATCAGCAATACTTAGCAGCTACAAAAAATATAAGAGATAGTCAAGGAGAAGCTTATGCACTTGGAAACATTGGTAATACCTATGCCTATTTAGGTCAATATCAAAAAGCTGTAGACTGGCTCCAGCAGAGCTTAACTCTTGTAAGAGCGATCGCCGATCGGCGCGGTGAAGGTAAAGCCCTAGAGAATTTAGGTAATACTTATACATACTTAAGCAAATACCAGCAAGCGATTGAGGTTTATCAACAGGCTCTAGTAATCTATAAGCAAATCGGCGATCGCAATGGAGAAGCCACGGCATTAGGGAATCTTGGCAATGCTTTCAATGCGATCGGGCAACATCAAAAAGCCATTGATTATTTGCAGCAGACCTTAGAGATTGTGCAAACCATTAAAGACCGTCAAGGGGAAGGCGCAACATTAGGGAATCTTGGTAATGCTTACTATTCGCTTAAACAATACGAAAAAGCATTAGATTTATATCAGCAACATCTCGTAGTTGTCCGCCAAATTGGCGAACGCAAAGGTGAAGCACAGGCAAACGCAGAGATTGCTGCTGCCCTAACTAATCTAAATCAGTCTAGCTTAGCGATCGCTTTCTATAAGTCTTCCATTAGTATTACGGAAGCAATTCGCAAAGATATTCGCGGTTTAGCTAAAGAAGAACGTCAATCCTATTTGCAGACAGTAGGCGATCGCTATCGCAGTCTCGCGGCTCTCCTGCTCAATCAAGGACGTGTGATCGAGGCGATCCAAGTTCTAGACTTGCTCAAAGTCCAAGAGCTGGAAGACTATCTCAAAAACATTAAAGGGAACGATCAAACCGCGCAAGGGATAAGGATGCTGGAGCCAGAAAAGACGATTAGCGCTCAGCTCTCAGGCATTAGCAAAGAGCAAATCCCCGAACTCAATCGCCAACTTGCCAATCAGATTCAACAACTTCCTAAATCAGAGATTAATAAAGTTCCCGATTATCTTAAACAAATCCCTCAAGGTACTGTCTTACTCTATCCTCTAATTCTTAGCGATCGCTTAGAGTTAGTGCTCTTTTCTGCGAATACTATACCGATTAGTCGCACTGTGAAAATCTCTCAAGAAAAGCTAGAAAGACTAATTGTTGATTTCAGAAGTGGACTCCTTGATGCTGGCTCTGAAGATGTCACGGAACCTGCTAAAGAACTCTACAATTTGCTGATTAAACCTATTGAGACAGAACTCACCCAAGCAAAAGCCGAAACAATCCTCTATGCCCCCGATGGACGACTACGCTATGTTCCTTTGGCGGCGCTGTATGATGGCAAACAGTGGCTAATTGAAAAATATCGCATCAGTAATCTCATTGCCTATATTCTGTCCGATTTTTCGCCGCGATCCAAATCTCAGCCTAGCATCCTTGCAGGAGCATTTGGCGGTAAAACAGGTGAGCGAAAATTTGGGCAAATTGCTCTGCCAGCAACGATTAAAGAAGTCCAATCAATCATTGATCCCTTTAAAAATTCTATTACTTTAACTGAAGAAAACTTTAGCCGCCAAGCCATCGAATCAAAATTCAAAAATCACAATATTCTCCACCTTGCGACCCATGCTGAGTTTAATACTGGTACACCAGAAAATTCCTACATCATTTTTGGTAATGGCGACAAAATCAGCCTCAATGAAATCACCAATTGGCAAATTCCAAATCTAGATTTAATTGTGTTGAGTGCTTGTCAAACTGGAGTTGGCAAACTTGGAGATGGAGTGGAGATTTTGGGCTTTGGCTACCAAGTTCAAAAAGCAGGTGCAAAAAATGCGATCGCCTCTCTCTGGAGCGTGAAGGATCAGGGGACACAAGCTCTAATGACTGCCTTTTATAGAGAGCTTCTAAAAGGAGATGTAACCATTACAGAAGCATTACGCAAAGCCCAAATTTCACAAATCCGCTCTAAAGAGTATGACCACCCCAATTATTGGTCAGCATTTTTAGCGATCGGCAATGGTTTATAGAGATGAATAGCTTTTTTGTCTACTTTTCAAAAAATGTCCGAAGTATTGAATAAGATGTCTTGATAAAAATCGGGTATTTGATTTTGTCTTTTACCCTTCCTGTAAATGCTCTGCAACTGCCTGCAAATCTGCTAAGCCTCGGTTGAGGCGATCGCGCATTGCTTCATCGAGTTTAGGGTTTTGTAAGGCAACTTCTTGAATTGCTTCTAGCCATTTGGACATCGGCACATGACGCACGGCTTCGCGTAGTCCCATATTTGCCAAGATGCCAAGATAAAAGCCTGTGAAGTCTTGACCTCCATATTCATAGAAGCCGTCCCATAGTTCTAGCTTTTCGGGTGTGTATTCAAAGTACTGATCGGAGGTGATTGGGGTGCGATCGAGTTGGGGTTGGGGGAGTGGTGGTTTAGTCATGAGTTTTACTGTGCTTTTTTTAAGCAATCAATAGGTCAAGATCGACATATTCGCATAGCGTTTTTGGCTTTGGGATTAGCATCCCATCTTCAGCGAGAGACTCTAAATGAAAAGCGATCGCTTCTTGGATCAGAGTTCTGACTTCATCGACGGTTTCAGCGACAGCTACACAACCAGGTAAATCGGGAACATAAGCCCCATAGCTAGTTTCACCAGTTTCAATTACTACTGCATATTTCATAATCTATTCCTCAATTTGTGCTTGTTTCCAAATACTTTTTAAAGTTCCAATTGGTACATCGACGCTGGGTTTACCAGCAACTGTTGCTGTACCTGATTTTGTTAAATGTTTAGTTGTCGATGGCTTCCTTTTGCTCTGACAATAACCCAATCATCTGCTTCTAACGTTTTTAATACATCACGCATCTTCACAAGTTAAAAGCCCTCATATTTTCGAGCTTTCTGTTACGTTGTCCCGAAAAAATATCACCATATATTCACTTATCAACTAAATTGATCGCTACTTCATATTTTGCCATAGTCAGAAACAGATGGTCGAGGATGCAGAGATTGAGATCGCCGACTTTTTCTACACCTTACAAAATTGATCTGCAACTCAAAGAAAAAGTCGGCGATCTGGGCAGAGAGAAATTTTTGTCCATGGGAATATGGCACTGAATGCAATGGTATTTCCATTTCAATTCAATAAATAATTGAGGTTACTTCAAGTAGTTTATTATTAGGTAACCACAATAATGATGAAAACCTTGGCATTGATATGACTGAGAGAATTTCATCAAACTTACCTGCAAAAATCTATGCCGAGGCGATCGTGCGATCGCGCAGTGGTGCACGCCTACTATCCCAGTCTCATCTTGTCACTAGTGCCAATGTTAGTCAATTTTATGCAGAGCCAAACTTACTGATTGCGGCAGCTAGACGTTTACAGGATGCAGGATTTGAAGTTTTAGCCATTGATAAAACCTCGATCAGTATTGTGGCTGCGCCTGAGGTCTATGAACGATCACTACAGACTACACTTGAGACAGTTGAGTGTAACGTGATCAAAGAGTTAGGACTGCGATCAACAGCGACCTTTATTAATTCATTTGATGACAAGCCCTTTGGCGAGATTGATACCTCTACTACGAGATGGGACGAGTTTTTAGACGGTATTGCTATCAACTCACCTACATACTATTTTTCTCATAGTGTTCCTTCCCCATTGCCACCACCGATAAGCAAAAAATACTTATCTGTCCCAGATGGGATCGCGCAAGAATTAAATGCAACTTTAGTCCATCGATCTGGTATCAAAGGTAAGGGTGTAAAAGTTGCAATGGTTGACACGGGTTGGTATCCCCATCCGTTTTTCAGACAGAATAATTACAAAGTGAATGTTATCCCTGTTTTTGGTTCAGATGAACCTTTTCAAGATGATCGTGGTCATGGCACTGGTGAATCTGCAAATATATTTGCATTAGCGCCTGAGGTTGAGCTAACGATGGTTAAAGCTGACGTAATAATTGATGGTGAACCTAAAGGTATCAACTCGATCGCTGCTTTTAAAAAAGCTGTGGCTCTGCAACCAGATATTATTTCCTGTAGTTGGGGATTGGATCTAAGAAATTCGCAATTGCTTGCTTCTCATCAAGCTCTAGCCGCCGCGATCGCAGATGCAGTTAAGCAGGGAATCATTGTCATTTTTTCGGCAGGGAATGGACATTGGGGGTTTCCTGCACAGCATCCAGATGTAATTGCCGCAGGAGGTGCATATAAGCATTTAGATGGTGCATTAAAGGGAAGATTGGAAGCAAGCAACTATGCTAGTGGGTTTGTCAGTCCAATTTATGCGGGTCGTCGTGTTCCCGATGTTTGCGGTTTGGTCGGTCAACTGCCATACGGCACTTATATTATGTTGCCTGTTCCTCCTAATAGTTTAATTGATCGGGATCTTGCTAATGTTAAGGATGGTACGCATTCCACAGACGGATGGGCAGCGTTTAGCGGTACTTCTGCTGCTGCACCGCAGTTAGCTGGTATTTGCGCTTTAATCAAACAGGTTGCACCAAACTTATCACCAGCACAAGTAAAGCAAGTTTTGCAACAAACTGCTAATGATGTTGTTGATGGTACGAGTAATCCTGCTAGTGGTGGTTTATCTGCCCGTGTGGGAGTGGATCTAGCGACAGGTTACGGTTTGGCGGATGCAGAGGCAGCAGTGAGGGCAGCAAAAGTTTTGGATACTGGTCAATGCTGCGATCGCTGTGCATCCCAAAATCCAAGTTTTTCCAATACAACTTCAAAAATAAAAAAGAGTAAACCCATGTCTAATCAATTCCCAAAACTTCAAGCTAAACTTGATGAGATTCAAGCAAGATTTGATGCAGTTCTTAAATCGGAGTTTATTGATAATGATCTAGTAGAAGCTGTTGAATTGAGAATTACTACGGCTAACTTTGTAGAACGATCGCCACAGACAGATGCCATTTTAGCCCTTGCCAATTCTCTAAAGAGCTTAAAAGCTGTTAAAAGGAAAACTGCAAAGGTTACTGCCAAAGTAGCAGAAGAAGAAATTTCAGAAATCACTAAGAAACATATTTTTGCAGCAAAAAGTCTACTCAAGATTCAAAAGCAGCAAGAACTAGCTACAAAAGTCTTGATTATTGCAATGAGTAGCACTGATGAAGATATTGCAGAACAAGCGATCGAAGCACTGGGCGAATTTAGTAGAAAAGTAGAAGGTAAGAATTTTAATTTGTTCGGATGTGACGAATATGGCAACTGTACATTTGAGTTTTAATTAACCTGCATTCCGCTAGTAATGGAATCTCAAAGTACAACGAAATAATAAGGATTTCAGCGACCTTAGATCATATTATTAGCAATAGTCTGTTCTTATCGCTATACTTCGCACGGGTAAAGCCTGAGCTTTTTTAGGTGATTACATACAATTATACATAGACAGCAAAAGTATAAGTTAAGCCCGTGCAAAGTATAATAAATAATTTATATTTTGAGAAGATAAAATAATGAAATTATTACTATATCTGCGTTTTAAATTTCAATTATTTTTTTGTCATATTTTCAAAAGCGGAATGTGGGATTAAGACAAACAACATCTTACCTGATTGGGAAAAAGCAATTATTAAGTGATTTTCAAGAGATTAACTTGACTCACTCTAACAAGCGAAAATTCTTAAAATCCTTAGTATTACAATCCCTGTCTGTGTCAGTTATCTTAATGTAACTTGGAATTTGAGTTTGACAAAGTACAGCTTGATTAACTTGCTCTGTAGTTAGGTTAAGAGCATTTTTGAGATCAGTCTGCATAAGAATTGCACCTTTAAGATTGACATTGTTAAGATTGGTATTTTTAAAACTTGATTTCCCTAAGTGTGATCCTGCTAAAGAAGAACCTTCGAGATCTGTACCTTCAAAATTTACTCTTACTAGAAAAGATCCTTCCAAATTAGCTTTTGTAATATATGCTCTTCTAAGCCTAGCATCCTCCAAGCTAACTCCTCTAAAATTAGCACCAGAAAAGTTTGATTCATCAAGATTTGCTCCTTCTAATCTAGCGCCACTTAGATTGATACCAAATAATGTTTGATTACAAATGTTTGCCCCTTTTAGTTGTTTTTTAAAACCAGTTAACATCAAAATCTGAAGGTAAATTCTTGCATTAGGATTAGAAATACAGCTTTTTGATGTAATGAAAGAAGATGATTGAATGACAACCCAGAAGGGTAAAAGTATAAAAAGCATAATAGATGGAACTCCTAACAGACCAATCGTTAGGATACGAGATATTATCTGTTTCCGTTGACCTTGATTAATAAATTCTTGTAACAAGCTTGACAACGTGGTTTCTCGACTAAATTGAATAGCATTTCGCAAAGGCAAGCCCTGAATCAAATAGTCTTTGGGTTTACCTAGTTGCTGCCATTCTTCAGCCCGCTCCTCAAGCTTCCTCTGTTGTCGCAAAGATTGCCGATTTTCATCTAGCCACATTCGCAACTGCGTCCATCGACGGATTAGCGTCTCATGCGCTACATCCACGATCGCATCTTTTTGTGGTTTTCCATCTTTCTCAGTCAGCGTAGTCGTTACCACCAGTTTCTCATCGGCAAGTTTTTTGACAGCCTTCTCAATTACCTCTAAAGGAAGCATTTCCGTTGGTAAATTTCTTAAAACCGCACGGCGGCGCGTATCTTCCGTACCCTCACCCAACTGCGTCAGCGACAAAAAGATATGTTTCACTGCCCTCTGGTCTAACTCATCCGTAAACTGAGCATAAACCGCATTTGCCCTCTTCTCTAATGCCCCTGCAATCCCTCCTAACTTCTGCTTATAGGCTTGCAAAGTCAAGCGATTGACATCTCGTGACTGCCACAGCTCCGAAAGCGCAAACTGCATCAAAGGCAAATTCGCAGGCGCACCCGCCACATCACGCACGATCTCCTCTCTCAAAATTGGCTCCACTTCGCAACCGACAGTCTTCGCAGGTTCATCGATCGCCTCTCGCAACTCATCATCATTCATCGGAGTCACTGGTACTAAATGCTCCGCAATCCGTTTCGATAGTCCTCCATATTCCCGTTCCACACATTTCCCAAAGAAATCTGCACGCATAGCGATCGCTAGACAAAATTTATCCTTTGGAAGTTCTAGAGCTTTCCATAGCAGACCAAAGAAATGTTCTCTCTCCTGTAAATCTTGACACAGAGTAAAGCACTCCTCAAATTGATCGATAACCAAGATCACACGGGGCGCTGCTGATGTTTGTACCAATTGCCGCAACCCATCTTTTTTATCACCTTGTTTTGCAATTAGTTCTTCTATCTTGTTTAAGCTAATGGCACGATCTTCACGCTCTAACTCTGGACTGACAAATGTATTAGCCAAACTGTTGAGTGGACGCTCGGTCGGTAACATCACCTGCAATTCCCAGCGATCGCTGCCCGATATTTGCCCCTGTCGTAATTGGTTCAGCAATCCTGCTCGTAATACCGAAGATTTGCCACTACCCGAAGCTCCCAACAAGGCTAGAAAATTATTTTGCTCAAGGTGATCCAGTAATGAATCCGTTAGTGCTGTCCGCCCAAAAAAGAACCGCGCATCGTCATCTTCAAAATAGGCAAGCCCCTTATAAGGATTAACATCTCCCCATTGCGGCTGGTGAAACTGACGATTGAGATTAGCAAGATAGGGAAAATATTCAAAAACTGTCGCGATCGGAATCCCACCACCACCCAAAGGCAAACTGCGATCTTCTGTATACTTAACAACACCGCAAACCATACCCGTAGCAGGATTGAGCAACGGCGCACCACTTAACCCCGAGCGCACTCTGCCATCACTAAACTTGATCTTCGGCGGCTGATCACCATTCAGCCCATCGCACCGCAACACCACACCCGCACCATTTGGATCAACATCAGGATAGCCATAGGCAAAAAGATCGTCAAAAGCTGCGATCGCCCCATCCAACTCCACACAAGCTAAAGCTTCCACCGTCTCAAATTGCAACAAAGCCAGATCGACAGGATCGGGAAAGGACTGCAAAACCTTCGCCACTGCAAAATCCTCTTGGTTTTGCCATCTCACCTTAATCGGGCGATCGCCAGCATTTTTAACCACATGATGACAGGTCAAAATTAGCCCCGCCGCCACAAAGAAACCTGTACCGTGAGTATTATCAATACTTAGCTTTACAGTACAAGTCTTGAGATTATCTGGATTGAGACTAGCCAATGGTTTTCACCGTCCCTGCTTCCTTTGTCCATTCCAGCGAAATTTCTAGATTTGCCTTACCACTGCCTTTGACCAGTACGGCTGTTAATTGACCAACCTCAACCGCTAACTCCATGCCAAACTTCACCGTCGCCTTAGACGGTTTTGCGCGGTTAATCGGCTCAGCGATCGCTTGGACAATTCCGCCGAGCGCATCAGTTACCGCTTTAAACTTACTGGCTTCATTTGCCACATCTTGCCGTCCAGTATGCGTTACCTCAACCAGAATTGTCGTTCCATCTTCCAGTTGTACAGGAATAGTCTGAGTCAGATCGTCATCATTTGCCATAATTTACTGCTCTCAATTACTAAAGCGCTAGATTTTGATTTTACACGCTTGAGGCGAGAGCTTAATCAATTAGTTAAAGAAGACGTACTGAGAAATATCAACAGGATTTTAGTGCAAAACGACCGCTATTTTGTTATCCTCCAAAACACTTATCTGTGACTCAATTTATCTCTAAGAATTTCTTGCATTTCTTTTAAATCTACGTCGTTTTTTGGGAAAGGGAATTTGGGACTATTGGGATTTCCGCGTTGAATTAAAGCCGCGATCGCCTCA
Source organism: Pseudanabaena sp. lw0831 (assembly GCF_016584665.1). Taxonomy (GTDB): domain Bacteria; phylum Cyanobacteriota; class Cyanobacteriia; order Pseudanabaenales; family Pseudanabaenaceae; genus Pseudanabaena. Next base: position 3,795 of record NZ_BBJB01000090.1, on the reverse strand, counting down.
TCATCTTCGCGATTAGCCAAAATATAAGCTCGTAATTCTTGACGAGTCATCTTACTAAAGTCAGGCTTCATCATCATTAAACCTCCATTGACCATCAGAAAAAATTAAAACTTCTAGACTTTCGGTTACGCCAGCCAAAATGAAAATTGTACTAGTATTAGTATTATAGCGAAATATATGTATCGGTTGATAGCCGTTTGAGAGCATTTGGCAAACTCTAACACAGGCGATCGCTTGATCTACAGTTGGCATGATAGGCGGATAAATTTGACATGCCTTACTTTAAGCGATCTTTTGTATCACCCCGCTAGATCTGTATAGATTTTAAATAGCAAAAAATCTATAGCTACACTACACGCAAATCTCGAACGTTACGAACTGCGATCGCCTCGCCGTTTATTACAACTTCACCATAGAAAGAGATTTTGCGTCGGGCTAAATGGGCGTGAACAGCTTTTGCGTAAAAACTTTCACTCAGTTCCAATTGCAACTCGCGATCGCTTCCTTCTATTTTTGCCAAAATCGTCACGCTAGCCACCGTCGCATCATCACGGCGCGTCAAACCAATCACCTTACCTGAGATCGGAGTAAGGCGATCGCTACTCTGTGATTGAATTTTAGTTTCGGAACGTTTGCGAATGATATCTTTGCTTTTGAGAAGCTTGCTAGCCTCCTTGAGAACAGGAAAAGTTTGCTTAGAGAGAGCCAACTTTTCCTTAGCGATCGCAGGCGCATCCCACATCGGCGACCATTGCCAGCGAAAGCTGAGATCTTGTAGATCGGTATAATTGCCAACCTCCAAAAGAGCATCGCACAAATTGGAACTAACCCCAGATTCGACAGACTGCTCAAAAATATCGATATTACTTCCCGCCAAGACATCTTTGGTAGTCGAGTTAATTGCAGTTAAAGCTCTATTTAGAGAGAGATTAACCTTGCGCCCGAAGTTCTCATGCTCTCGCATGATTGGCGATAGAACGTTGATAATATAACTACCCTGTTGTGTTTCGCCCACGCGGAGTTCGTGCAGATATTCTCTTACTTCGGCAAACATGCCGCCGCGATAAACGGAACGCGGCTCGATAGTTGCAGAAGCGACAAACTTCATGATTTTAGAAGTTGCTTCATATAGCCGTACGGCTTCATCAATCGGAATCGTGCCGCCAATAATATCTGGACTGTCGATACGGATTTTAATTAGGTCAGTTGGTTGTAAGAGGAGATCGTTCAAAATTTGTTGGCGATCGCGATGTTCGGAAATTTCTAAAACATCGATTATTTCGCGAACCCTAGTTTTATAATCGCGAAGGCGATCGCTTTTGGGCAACAGTACTTCTAATTCTTCGCCGCGATGCCACACAGAAGCATTCCCCAAAAAATCTCCAGACTCTTGCCAACCCCTAGCCCTGAGATATTGACTGAGGGTTTCAGGACGGATGGATTCTAACGTATTCGCTTTTGGAGTTTGTAGGATCACGGCAATTCTCCCTTCGCGAGTCTCTGCATTATTGCTTGTAGAGCTTGAACGGTAAACTGGTTTTGACGAGGTATGGATATTTTAACGCTTTTTGTATTGCTTGTCGCGGGTTTGCCCCGCAATGATACCCAATAGCCGCAACGCCGCATACAAAGCTCGGTTTCAGAATGCTTCAGCCAGTCATCAGCAAGATCGGGGACGAGAACGACGACGAGAATGCGCGGAATGACAAAATTATCGGCTCGCAGCTCTTCGTAATTTTTAAGTTTTAGCGGAAATGAGAGGCTATCACCAAGCGGCGTTGGGGCTGCGGTGCATTTTAGTTGCAGTTCCAATCTGGGCGATCGCATTGTTACAACACCATTAGGCTGAGGACGAGTCCGCGCCGCGATCCCAAAATCAACACTATCGTCATCGGGACTGGGTTTATAAGTGCCATAACCTGCGGTTGCGGCTACGGCTAGGACATAAGCCTCGCTAAATTTCTCTTTTTGTGCGCTTAAATCCATGAAACCTGTAAATTCCCGCCAGAGCGATTATGCCACATCCCCTAATAGCTTTGGGCTAGCTTTGGGCGATCGCTATGGCAACCTGTGTGATTTTCGCAACTAGGCAAGCCTGTCAAAAAGATGTAATAATTTGTAACAGAATTAACAAGCGATCGCATATATACCAATCAACTCGCTCAAATTTATGGAACCCGAAATAACTACGGAAACCGAAAACATAGAAACAATCAACGCGGAAGTAATTGCCCCAGTCATAGAGGAAGAATTACACCGCCATGAATGTGGGGTATGTGGCTATATATATGAACCATCCATCGGCGATCCTAAACGCAATATCTCTGCTGGCACAGCCTTTGAAGCCATAAGTGAAGATTGGCGTTGCCCCGTCTGCAACACCAAGAAAAAAGCCTTCGCAGATATTGGTATTGCCTCCAAGCCCTCAGGCTTTACCGAAAACCTCGGCTATGGATTTGGTGTTAACGTTCTCACGCCAGGTCAAAAAAATATACTTATATTCGGCTCTTTAGCCTTAGCAGTAGCATTCTTTATCAGTTTATATGCCTTGGATTAGGGACTAGCATTAAAATAAAAAACTAATTTTTTTGTGGCGCGGCAAAGCCGCGCCACAAAAAAATTGGTTCTTCTAGTCTATTCATTAGCAATTTTAATTAGCATTACAACCATCATTATTTTTACCAATTTTTATGAAAAAAAGCATAAACCGCTTTCTTAGCTCCTTTTCGATTTGTTTATTGCTTATTTGCTTAACATTATTTGGCAATATGCCTACTGCCTTTGCAAGTAGCGGTAGTTGGCACAAAGTCGATCTGCCAGTTGCAATTACCCCCCTTGATGTATGGTTTGACAAGTCTGAGCCTAATCATGGCTGGCTTGTTGGTACTGATGCAACTTTGCTCGAATCCACCGATGGCGGCAACACTTGGGAAGAGCGCAAACTCGATCTTGGTGATAGCATTTATCGCTTTTCATCGGTTAGCTTCTCAGGGTCTGAAGGCTGGATTACAGGGCAACCTGCACTATTGCTGCATACCACTGATAGCGGCAAATCTTGGTCACGGATTGGGCTTAGCTCTAAACTCCCTGGCGATCCCTTTGCGATCGTAGCTTCGGGTCGAAACTCTGCGGAAATGGTCACAGACTTGGGTGCGATCTATGCAACCGAAGATGCTGGACAAAATTGGAAAGCCTTAGTTACCCAAGCCGTTGGCAATGCTCGCAACCTCAACCGTAGTGAAGATGGTCGTTATGTGGCGATCTCGGCAAATGGCAACTTTTATTCCACATGGCAACCAGGTGATATGACTTGGATTCAACACAATCGTAATAGCTCTCGCCGCGTGCAGAATATGGGGTATACCCCTGATAATCGCCTCTGGATGCTGAATCGTGGCGGACAAGTCCAGTTTAGTGAAGTTGGTGAATTTGATACATGGGAGAAAAAGCAAACTCCTAGAGAAGGGGGTGGATTTGGGCTGCTGGATCTTGTTTATCAAGATGAAAATAACATCTGGATCTCAGGTGGTAGTTCAAGATTGCTCCATAGTGAAGATGGTGGCAAAACTTGGAAACGTGATATGTCTGCGGCGAACGTCGGCGCTAATCTCTATCAGATTTATTTCTTTTCGAGCGATCGCGGTTTTGTAATTGGACAAAATGGCACATTACTTGCCTATTCTCCAGATTAAATAAATAGCCTCCCTTAGCGAGATTATTTGTTAAAAAATAGGTTAAGGCGATTTGGTAGCTAGAAAAGTTAGGGCAAAACCAAAAACCAACAGGGAGTTGCGG
>NZ_BBJB01000089.1 GCF_016584665.1 Pseudanabaena sp. lw0831 | reverse complement strand
TTCGCGCCGCAACTCCCTGTTGGTTTTTGGGAGAAAGCTATATGTTCAATTTAGGCTTTCGATTACAGAGAACTAGAGCTAGATTGGATTGCATAGCAATTTCTCGCCCCTGAGTTGTATGGCAATTCCTCAACATTTGACCAAGATCGTTGCCACGATTGGTCCCGCTAGCCGATCGCCTAAAGTCTTCCGCAAGATGGTAGAGGCAGGAGTCACTGTGGCAAGGCTAAACTTTTCCCACGGCAGTTATGAAGATCATGCCAAAACTATCACCATGATCCGTGCGGTGTCAGATGAATTAGATATTCCAATTACGATTTTGCAAGACTTACAGGGACCAAAAATTCGGGTTGGGGCTTTGCCTGATGAGGGAATTGAGCTAATTGAGGGTGAATTTGTCACTCTCGTGCCGATGGAGCAGTTTCAGCAATCAGATCGTTTTTTTGTGGATGCGATCGCCATTGATTATCCATATATTGCTGAAGAAGCGACTATTGGTACGCAGATTTTGTTAGCCGATGGCATCTTTGAGCTTAGGGTAAGCGGTGTTGAGGGTAATGCTGTGCATTGTGAAGTGGTTAAGGGCGGTGCACTCACTAGTCACAAGGGCGTAAACTTTCCTAGCTTAAATTTAAGATTACCTTCGATGACCGATAAGGATCGACAGGATCTTGCCTTTGGACTAGAGCAAGGTGTGGATTGGATTTCTTTAAGCTTTGTAAGACAGGCCGCAGATGTGAAGCTGCTTAAATCCCTGATCTCTGAATATGGTAAGTCGGTGTCGATCATTGCCAAAATCGAAAAACCGCAGGCGATCGCGAATCTAGAAGAAATTCTTGCCGTTGTCGATGGGATCATGGTGGCGCGGGGTGACTTGGGCGTAGAAATGCCACCAGAACAGGTTCCGATGATTCAAAAGCATATAATTCGCCGTTGTAATGAAAGCGGTATTCCTGTAATCACTGCTACGCAGATGTTAGAGAGCATGATTCAGAATCCTCGCCCCACTAGGGCTGAGGCTAGTGATGTAGCAAATGCAATTATGGATGGCACTGACGCAGTGATGCTTTCAGGAGAGTCAGCGATTGGAGCATATCCTATACAAGCCGTAGAAATGATGACTAGAATAGCTGCGGAAGTGGAGAAAGATGTCAATTTCATCAACTATCCCGCTTCAAGAACCGATGAAGTTCATGCCATTAGTGAAGCACTTCATGTAATTTCTGATGTAATCGATTTCCGTTGTATCGTCGCCTTCACAGCTAGCGGCTACACTGCAATTCTCGCTTCTAAAGAGCGTCTTAAAATTCCCATTATTGCTCTATCTCCTAACATTCATGTTTATCATCGCCTGAATTTAGTTTGGGGTGTTAAGCCGCTGTTGTTAGATGAAGAGGCGAGTTCCTTTGAGATGGTGCTCCAACAGGTGGAGTCTTGTCTATTAGGGCGAAAGCTCGCGTCTAAAGGCGATCGCATTTTGATTGTTGGTGGCATTCCTATGGGCATACAGGGAGGAACAAATTTCCTGAAAATACATATCCTGTAAAACCCAAAAGATGAGCGGCGGCGCTCATCTTTTGGGTTTTATGTCCTAAGCAAAACTTACATTGCTATATAAAAGCTAAACTCAGTAAAGGTTTTCATAAAAGAAAGGGTTCTAAATAGAACCCTTTCTTTTTATCTTCCTAATGCGTGGAGCGCGTTAATCGCGTCCGCACATTTTTGGGTGAATGCTTCGAGTGTGGCGCGATCGCTTGCTTCAGGTGGTGGAAGTAGCTCACCAATTCTGACCGTCACAGGCTGAAATAACTTTGGAAACCTTGCCCCCTTCGGCAAAATTGTTTCTGTTCCCCAAATACTAATTGGCAAAAATGGAGCTTGAGTTTTTGCCGCAATCATCGCAGCCCCCAATTTCGGTTCTGTCACTCGTCCATCTAATGTACGGGTGCCTTGCAAAAAAATGCCCGTTGCCCAACCTTTCTCAATAGAAGCGATCGCGGCTCGAATTGCGGCGCGATCGCCTGCTCCACGTTTGACTGGATAAGCTCCAAAGGCAAGAATTGCTTGTTTGAGCACAGGTATTTCAAATAATTCCTCTTTCGCCATAAATGCGACAGGACGACCCATGCAACTACCAACAATTAGTGGATCGAAGTCACTAGCATGATTACTAACAACGATGAGATTGCCTGTGAGTGGTACATTTTCAGTGCCATAAATTCGCTCTTGATAAAACAAATACAACAGTGGTCTAACTACCAGCCATTTGAACATTTTATATAAGAAAGGATTGCCACCTTTATCTTTTGAACTGTTAATAGCACCAGTATTTGTACCAGTATTTTTGATCTCAGAGCTTTTATTGTGTTCCATTTAACAAGTTCCTACAACATTTCTATGACGAGCAAATTTAAGTTGAGCAGCAAAAATAGAGCTAATTCTGCTACTTAACTTAAATTTGCTGCCATTGTTCGGGTGTATAAGTTTTGAGCGATAGGGCATGAATCGTGGTTTGCATCTGATCGGATAGGGCGGCATAGACCATGCGATGCTGCTGCATCATCGTTTTGCCAGCGAAACTAGCAGCAACAACGATCGCATCATAATGACCACTACCGACTGGGGCATTCATTCGTCCTTGGTGGTGCTTATGCAAATCACTGCGATCTTCAATTTCGACAATTGTTGCACCGATTTTTTCTTGCAAAATAGTTTTGATTGTTGCTGTTGCATCCATGTTTTTGCTATGGCAATGTTTTGACCTAAATTACTATATCGTTTTGCAAGCTCTAATACAGCGCTTCGGGCTGAAATAAAAACTAGAGATTGTTTTGAAAAGCTTACTTTGCAAGCTTTTCAAAACAATCTCTGCATTGCAAAGCCCAAAATATGAGAGGCGGCGCTAAGCGCCGCCTCTCATATTTTGGGTTAACTGGAAGGTCTTTGTAATGCAGCACCCCTTCTAGACCTAATGCGCTGCTCCGATCGCGGATCGATTTTTAGGTTAATTATCTGGTGTTTATGGCGATCGACTAGGGGGAATTGAGTTTTCCAATTGCTAATAATATGAAAATAGTTTTCGGCATCTTCTAAACAATATTCATAGATTTCATTAAGAATTGTTTCATATCCTCTTTCTTTGCGTAACACCTTAATTCCATTCCGAAAAACGTAGTATCCCTTAATTCTTTTATAAATAGGAATTTCCAAATAAGCAAATAAATTATTCAAACCTTGGTTGAGATCTGTCCGTTGAATAATTCTTTGTAAATCTAGGATTTTGATATTATCTACCTTAGGAATAAAATCTAAAGCATCAATTCTTTGGCGTAAGCAAAACATATCGCTAGTGGACAGACCATAACCAACAAAGTACTTACCCTGTAAATCCTGTAAGTCATTTAAGATGTCTTGAATTATCTTCCTTTCCTGCGTACTTGATTCAATAAATTGAATTTTTATATATTGCTCATTGCTATCTTCTAAAATGCGAGTAAGCGTATAACCAAATATTTTTTGTACTAATCCATCTTTATGAAAATCGCGACACCATTCTAAGTCTAAAAAAACAAGATCGTAGATTGAGCCATCATAGAAGTTATTTATATATCGACTTGGAAGCTTGAGTTCCTTTTTATACATAAAGTTTGGCTTAGAGGTGGGCAAGGCAAAAAGCTAGCAAATCTATTAATTATTTTGATCGGTACTGCTGTACCTATCCATCCTAACTGTAATACTCAGTTTAAGATCACTAATTTAGCGATCGTATCTTTATAGCTGTCGCCATGCTTGTTAGGACATAAAACCCAAAAAGGAGATGGCGGCGCTTCGCGCCGCTATTTCCTTTTTGGGTTTAGATTTCAAAATTAAATCCCTTTTGTTTTAGCTGTAAGTATTTATTCTCGTCAAATTGATAAAGCTTGGCGGCTCGATGAGCTACATTATGCTCGACTTTACCTGTATCGATGAGTAAGTCCATACCGAGAATTTTTTTGCGAAAATTACGTTTGTCTAGCGATCGATCTAGTACAGTTTCGTAAAGTTTTTGTAGCTGTGACAGGCTAAAGTTTTGGGGTAATAGCTCAAAACCGATCGGCTCATAACGAATTTTGCTCCGTAACCTTGCGATCGCTGTTTGGAGAATCTGATCGTGGTCAAAAGCGAGTTTTGGGATTTTTGATAGCGCAAACCACGCGGCATCTTTGGCATCGGTTGTAGCCTTAATTTTTTGTTCGACGAGATTAATGAGAGCGTAATAGGCGACAGTAACTGTGCGATCTCGGGGATCGCGGTCTAAGTTACCAAAGGTATATAACTGCTCCAGAAATACATCCTGAATTCCTGTTTCTTCTTGCAATTCACGCAAAGCTGCTGCTTCAAGGGTTTCTTCAATACGTACAAATCCCCCTGGGATCGCCCATTGCCCCTGAAATGGCGGAATGTCTCGCTGAATAAGCATAACTTTGAGTTCTTGCTGAGCGTCAAGTCCAAATACAATGCAGTCAACCGTAAGTGCAGGTCGTGGATATTCGTAGGTGTGGGGCATAAATTTTTAGGTTTAATATCTCGGCTACGCCAAGATATTAAATTAATAGTTGACATAGTGTATAAATAACACTATAGTTGTTTGTGTAGTTTATACACTATATCGTCATGCAAGAGCAAGTTGAAGTCCCCGATATGCGATCGCCGCAAATTCCTGCCTTAGAAATGCAAAATGAAATGCAAAATGTGTCAATTCAGTTTGAAAATGCCTGCGGATCAATTATTGGTCGCAACCATGTTCTTGCCAGCAAAAATAATCAGGACGCTCTGCGGATTGTCCTGTGGGATAACTTTGTAACGGCTGTCGTTTGTGATGGCTGCGGTAGTGGCAAGCATAGTGAAGTTGGGGCAAAACTCGGTGCGCGGATGGTAACTGATGCGATCGCGGATTTACTCAATCAAGGTTTGGCGATATCTGAGCCTGACTTTTGGAATGTTCTCAAAATAAACTTGTTGCAAAAAATGACAGGTTTTATAGCGATCGCGAATGAAGAGCCAGAATCTGTAATGGAATTTGTGAATAATTATCTATTATTTACAATTGTGGGCTTAGTCATCACTCCTAGCGAAACGATTACTTTCTCAATGGGTGATGGTGCGATCGCAGTCAATGGCAAGCTAACTCAAATCCCTGCTTATCCTGATAATGCGCCGCCATATCTTGCTTACGGTTTATATCGATCTGACGCTATTGAGTTTGAGATTCGCGATCGGCTACCAACAGCAGAAGTAGAATCAATTTTGATTGCTACAGATGGAATTGATGATTTGATTGCAGTTGAGGAAGTCAATCAGTTTTGGCAAGAGGATCGTTATTTTAAAAATCCTGATGCTATCAGGCGCAAATTAACCATGCTTAATCGTGAGGAAGTCAAACCTGATTGGCAAAAGCGCGAATTAATTAAGCGATCGGGGGCTTTGTCCGATGACACAACTTTAGTAGTAATTAGAAAAAAGAGGTAAAAATCATGTTAGGTGCAATTGTTGGTGATATCGTTGGTTCGATTTATGAATTCTCAAATCATCGTTTTAAGGACTTCCCTCTCTTTGGCGAAGACTGTAAATTCACTGATGACACAGTATTAACTATAGCGGTTGCTGATTGCTTAATGAACAATGGTAACTATACCGAATATATCAAGAACTATGCTCGCAAATATACAGGAAGAGGTTATGGAGGTCGCTTCAGACAATGGATTAGCTCTGAGAGCATGGAACCCTACAATAGCTGGGGTAATGGCTCAGCCATGAGAGTCAGTGCTGTGGGATTTGCCTATAATGATTTGGGAACTGTGATGAATGAAGCAAAGCGATCGGCGGAAGTCACGCACAATCATCCAGAAGGAATCAAAGGTGCACAAGCAACAGCAGTAGCGATCTTTATGGCTCGCAACGGTCATAGCAAAGAGCAAATCAAAGCGGCGATCGCACAATCTTTTGGCTATGACTTAAATCGAACTGTAGATCAGATTCGTCCAACCTACGTTTTCAATGAATCCTGCCAAGGTACAGTGCCTGAAGCAATTATCGCATTTCTGGAATCAACGAATTTTGAAGATGCGATTCGCAATGCTATTTCCTTGGGTGGTGATAGTGACACGCTTACATGTATTACTGGTGGTATTGCCGAAGCCTTTTATGGTGGTGTGCCGACAGATATCGCCACAAAAGCACTGAGTTATCTCGATTCCAATATGCGAGAAGTTGTGGAGAAATTTTATGGAAGTCTATCTTAATCAGAAGCGGGTTAAACTAAATCCTAAATCTGCGATCGGCAAAGGTGGCGAAGCGGATATTTATGATATTGGCAATGGTAAGGTTCTCAAGCTTTTTAAAACTGCCGATCATCCTGATTATGAGCTACTGCCCCAAGAGCAGCAAGCTGCTTCGGCAAGGTTAGCGATACATCAACAAAAATTGCGAGTCTTTCCTCAAAACTTGCCAGCAAGAGTTATCAAACCTGAAACTCTCGCAACGGATAAGCAAGGAACAAACATCCTTGGCTATGCAATGCCATTTTTGCAAAACACGGTGACCTTGATGAAATATAGCGATCGCACTTATCGCAGCACCAACGGTATCTCGCAGCAATTTGTCACAAACCTATTTCGAGATCTCCATAACACGGTTCTCCAAGTCCATCAAGCAAATGTGACGATTGGCGATTTCAATGATTTGAATTTGCTAGTTTCTCAAAATCAAGTCAATCTTATTGATGCAGATTCTTTCCAGTTTGGCCAGTTTCCCTGTCAGGTCTTCACAGCAAGATTTGTCGATCCGATATTGTGCGATCGCAATGCTAATCAACCAATTCTAACTAATCCTCACAATCCTGATTCTGATTGGTATGCATTCACGGTCATGTTGATGCAGAGCCTGCTCTATGTCGATCCCTATGGCGGCGTATACAAGCCAAAATCACCGACTGCGATGATTCCGCATAGTGCCAGACCGTTGCAGCGCATAACAGTTTTTCATCCTGATGTGCGCTATCCCAAGCCCGCAATTCCTTATAAAGTTCTGTCAGATGATTTGTTACATCATTTCCACAACTGCTTTGAAAAAGATTGGCGCGGAGACTTCCCAAAACCACTACTAGAATCAATGCGTTGGACAAGGTGTAATCAATGTGGAATTGAGCATTTAAGAACTTCTTGCCCAATTTGCACAATTGCTGTTGCTGTGGTGGAGAAGAGTCTAGTAGGAACGATAACTTGCAAAGTTGTTCAGATTTTTCAAACTGAAGGCGTGATCTTGCAAGCGGTTTTACAAAACAACTCGCTCTACTATCTTTATCACGATCGCAATGAATTTAAACGAGAAAACAACACCGTATTACTATCAGGTGAACTTGATGCAAATATTCAATTTGCGATATTTGGTAAATCCACAATCGCTACTAAACAAGGCAAAGCGATTACCCTCACACAGGGACAGCCACCGAATGCGATCTCCACCGATCTGATTCGTGCAAATTCTTTCTCTCGCTATTGGATCGGCAATGGTCAACTATTACGCGATGGCAAACTCGGCAATGAATATATCGGTGATATTCTCGAAGGACAAACCCAATTCTGGATTGGCGAAACCTTTGGCTTCGGTTTTTATCGCGCAGGTAGTCTCAGCGTGGCTTTCACCTTTGATGCTAAGCGTGCAGGCATCTGCGATCGCTTGCAAATTCCACCAATTCGAGGAGAACTAATTGATGCAAATTGTGTCTTTAGCGATCGCCTTTGCTGGTTCTTTACAGCCACTCAAGAGCAAGGCAAAATCATGCATCGAGTTTCTGTATTGAGGGATACTGGCGAATTGGCCGCTACTCTTGTCGCTCAAAAAGGTGATATTACATGGCTAGATAATTTTCTTGGATGTAGTGCGATCGCCAATTGGCTATTCGTTCCCACCGACGAAGGTATTGCTAGAGTTGAGGTACACAATCGACAGATTATGATTACGAAAACTTTCCCTGAGACAGAACCTTACGTTGATAGTGGATGTACTCTCATTGTTGCCTCACAAGGAATCTATGTAATTCATGCCCAAAAGATTTTGCAGTTACAATTAGCTTAGGTGATCAAATATGAAATTAACAGCAACTGAATCAAAGCATATTCATTCATGAAAAGATACTAGGAGAAACCAAAAAAAATCTACCATCAAGTACTATAAGGTTAGTAAACCTTGGTAGTCTAGAGACTAACTTTATGAGTGAATACACGGGGCTAGATGGTCTTTTGCAGTTTCAAAGAGATCTTCTTCAGGAAAAAACCGATTTTCTTATGGGTGAAATTTGTCAATGGAATACAGATTTTCGTTGTTATCCAACAGTCAATCGAATAAATCTTTGTGTTTTGGTAAATGGCAATCAAGAACGATATGAATCCATATGCAAAGACATAAAAGATATCTCTCAATCTTTAGAAGCAGATATTGTAAATCTCTACGATATGTTGCAACAGATAGAGAGAAAAATTAAGACATTGCAAAGCTACGATACTGAACTAGAAAGTGGTGATTTTATCTTCAGTATCAAATAGTGTACACAGTTCTAGCCTCAATAAATTTATCTCTGATTGCCATTCCTGAATGACTAGATATCCCTGAGCTCGCTACTTTCGACAAAGATTTTCAAGTATATCGCCGCTATCGTAATCAACCTTTTGTAAATGTTCTTGCCTAAAGTTTAAAAAACGGAGAAACACTAAAATGACTACTCAAATCTTGACTCAACTTCCCATGCCTGCCTTCTTCGATCGCCACAAAGTCGGATCGGTATGGCGCGTTCCCTACCAAGATCGAGCCAACCAAGCCGAAGCATGGGCAAAACAACATGGCATCGTCCCTGCCGCTAAGGATCGCAAGAAAATTTGTTTGATGGCGATCGATGTGCAGAATACCTTTTGTATTGCTGATCATGAGCTATTTGTGGGCGGACGATCTGGGACTGGTGCGATCGAGGACAATGTGCGGCTGTGTGAATTTATCTATCGCAATTTGCACCACATCAGCGAAATCGCGCCCACGATGGATACTCACACCGCCATGCAAATCTTCCATCCTATCTTTTGGGTGAATGATGCTGGCGAACATCCGATTCCCAATGCGACATCGATTACCTTAGAAGATGTTCAAAAGGGTAAGTGGAAAGTAAATCCTGCGATCGCTTACAGTCTTGCCAAGGGTAATTACATGGCAATTCAGCGCCACGCTTTGCATTATGTCCAGAAACTCAGCGATGAAGGCAAGTTTCCGCTTACGGTTTGGGCGTATCACTCTATGCTCGGTGGTATCGGTCACGCACTAGTTTCGGCTGTCGAGGAGGCGATGTTTTTCCATAATATTGCCCGTCACAGTCAGACTAATTTCGAGATTAAAGGCGGCAATCCTCTCACCGAGAACTATTCTGTCTTGCGTCCTGAAGTAATGGATGGAGCTGATGGCAGACCGATCGCGCAGAAAAACACCCGCTTTTTGCAAAGGTTGATGGAATTCGATGCGGTGATTATCGCAGGTCAAGCCAAGAGCCATTGCGTAGCATGGACGATCCAAGATTTACTCAGTGAAATTCTTGCCCATGATCCCAAATTGGCTAAAAAAGTCTATCTGCTCGAAGATTGTACTTCGCCTGTGGTTGTTCCTAATGTGGTGGACTACTCCGATCAAGCTGATGCTGCGTTTCAACGCTTCGCTAATGCAGGTATGCATCTAGTTAAATCCACTGACGCAATGGAAACTTGGGCAGATCTCGAACTTGCGTAAAACAATTACACTTTCTTTAGAGACCAAAAACCATGATGAGTATAAATCTTGACAGCGATACAGAGAGATATCTTGTGACGATTCTCGCGCAAGAAAATACAACCAGTTCTGAATTGATTGAACGCTTGCTACGAGAATATTGGGATTCTATCCAACCTAAGAAAAATTTTCTGGAACGGTTGCTATCGAATTAATGGCAAAGCATTTCTGCTACGAATTAGGAATTACGAATTATCAATTACCAGTTACCAAAAAAAATGACTAATATTAACGATCTTTTTCAATCTGCTTTGGATGACGGAACTCTTTCTAATGAATCTTTGCAGGCTCTCACCGTTTATGATCTCGGCGCACAAATTCAAGCGGGACTTGGCATTCATGTCGATGATGTGATGTCCAGCGAAGTTGTGCTGGTGACGATTATGCCTGATGATTCTGGTTCAATCCAGTATTCAGGAAATGCTCAGGCTGTGCGCGGTGGACATAACTCAGTGATTGATGCGCTGACTTCATCGCAGCAACAGGATAATATCCTGATTCACAATCGTTATCTTAATGGAACAGTTCTTTATCCCTACTGCCCGATCGCACAAGCGATTCGGATGGACACCAAAAATTACACCCCCAATCAAGGTACGCCGCTTTACGATCAAGTTGTAGTGCTATTGGGAACCGTATTGGCTAAATCTCAGGAATTTTCAGATAATGGTGTGCCAGTGAGGACGGTGACGCTGATTATTACTGACGGTGATGATTGCCATTCTGTGCGTCATACGGCAAAGGATGTGGCTGCGATCGCAAAAGATATGTTGCGAATGGAAAATCACATTATCGCGGCGATGGGTATTGATGATGGCTCTACGGATTTTCGGAAAGTATTTCAGGATATGGGCATCCGTGATGAATGGGTTCTTACACCTGCAAATAGTGATAGCGAAATTCGTAAGGCTTTTCAAGTTTTTTCACAATCGGCGATGCGTGTGAGTCAGAGCGCAGCTAATTTCAATTCTTTAGGAGGATTTGGAGCTTAGTCTTTTCAGCGCCTACGGCGCTGAAAAGACTATTAGTCAATTTCGTTTGCAAATACGGCTGCGATCGCCTGTTTTGCATCAGTGCGAAATTCCTGCACATTCACGCGACTGAGTAAGCTTACAGCAATAATCATCACGACTGCTTCACAGACAAACACAAAACTATAGGCGTAAATCGAGGTACTAAAGATTTTCTTACCAATATCAAGCACGATGCCGCCTGAGAGCGTGGCGACACCTCTAGCGATCGCCTGAGATAATCCCCAAGCACCAATGAATGTCCCTGCGGTTTCGGCGGCTGTGAGGTCGAGCATGAGGCTTAATGCGCCTGAAGTCGTAATTCCTGAAGCAAATCCAAAGAGAGCAAGGGCTGCTTGCAGCGCCCAAGTTTTTTGAGTGAAGCCTGAAATCAATAACAAAGCACAGCTAGCTGCAACTAAGTAACAACCTAATTTTGTAGAATTTTCTTTGCCAAGGCGCGGGACAATTAAAAATCCTGAAGAACTTAAACCAATTAGCGTCCCTGTTCCGAAAGCCGCATTAAGCTGGGTAGTTGCACAAATGCTCATTCCAAATACAGCGCCGCCAAATGGCTCCATAATCGCATCTTGCATGAAAATGCCGATGGTCATCATTAGCAAAAACGAGAAGAATAAACCAGTCTGTTTACTAGCTGTCAATACGCGCAAAGCCCGACCAAGACTGAGTTTATCTTCTGTGGCAGTAGTTCCATTGAGAATATGATTTTGAGCAACGCGCAATTTGTAACGGGAATATTTTTTTTCGACACCATAGGTTGCAAAAAAAGACAGTCCAACTACGGCAACAGGAATAATTATGAATACGGAATTAATTGCTTTTTGGAGCTGAGCAAGGCGATCGCTATTAGCATAAATGGATACCTCACTAGGCGGCGCACCTGTGCAGGGTAGGAGTCTTGAAACAGCGATCGCGCCAATCACAATGCCAACCATGAGCATCGACCAAACGATCCCAACTAATTTTGAGCGATCCTCTTCATCGGATATATCCACTAACATGGCCGCAAAGGGAGTGGAACTAAAACTAATTGCCATTCCATAAATAGCGAACATAGCACCAAGTAAAACTGCCCACGCATAGGTAATACCAGTCCAGCCAATCTCATGAACGCTAAGTCCCAACTTCCACATTACTTGTGTAAGCACAAAGGCAATGATCGCAAACACCACCGCTCCAATCCAGACATATCCTGAGCGATGGGTTCCAAATATGGTTTTCGCATCGGAGGTTTGTCCAAACCAGACTCTAGTTGGTGACACAAACAGAGGCATAGCAATAAACCCTGCGGCGAGGGTAGCAGGAATTGTCAATTCGTTGATCATCAGGCGGTTAAGCAGCCCAGCGATTAGCAAAGACATGATCCCTAAGCCCATTTGAAATAAACCGATCCGAAACATCTGGATCAGTGGCAGTTTAGGCGGCTGTTCGTCTAAATTTGCGGTATCCACTTGGTTATTCATCGTTTACGATTGAAATTTAAAAAATCAATAAAATATTATTATTCACTCTAGCACTCAGAGCAGAAAGCCCCACACTGTAAAGGTTTAAATAAAAGACAACACAAAGTGCTGTCTTTTATTTCTAAACTTCCGCAGAATAGCGCTAGCCGATCGCAAAACAAGTTCATAGACTCTAAATCAATCTTGTTTGATTTTTTGTGAGTAGATCTATGAACATTTTTTTGAGAAGCTCAAACTTTTTATTAGCCTGTAGCCTAGTTCTTAGCTTTAGCAACAACGTCTATGCGAATAATTTATCGCAAAGCACTGAGTCAATCAAGCCAATTAATAGCCAAATTAAGCAAATTAATCAAGAAAAAACTAAGCAAAATCTAAATGCGCAATTACTCATAGCTGCTCAAAATGGCAACATCAAGGAGGTGAGATCGCTGATTTCTCAAGCAACCGATGTCAATGTTCGCGATGAGTATGGCTGGACACCTTTGCTATGGGCGGCGATGAATGGACATACTGATGTAGTAAGGGTTTTATTGGTTTCAGGTGCAAATCCGAATACGCGCAATAAGTATGGTTGGACTCCGCTCATGTGGGCCGCAGGTCAAGGCTATGGCGAAATCGTGCGATCGCTCATTGCCTCAGGGGCGCGACTAAACGCACAGGATCGCAATGGCTGGACTGCCATCATGTGGGCATGGGATGGCAATCATCAAGAGACTGTCGCGATTTTGCGAAGTGTTGCAAACAATTAAAAAAAATGGCACTTTGTGCCATTTTTTTTAATTGTTTGCTAGTAGCTGTTTGGCTCTAGGCTTAAAGAGAAGATGAAAAAGAACATCGACATAACGTAATAGATCTTCACGGTTCTCATGGGAAGTATAGTTCCAGAAGCCATAGATGCGAGCTAGAGAGAGTAAGCGCGTAGTGTGGATCTTCCAAGTATAAGCATTGTAGACTCGCTCGATCGCCTTTTGGGAAATAGCTTGCCAAACTAGTGGATCTTGCTCAGATTTGACTACAAAATCTAAGATTATACTTGCCATTTCTTCCAATTGTGTAGGATTGACATGGAAGCCATTCACCCCATTTTGAATGATTTCCTGTGGCCCCCCAAACATAGTCGCGAATGTGAGTAGTCCTGTCACCATTAACTCGAGAACTGTCAGCCCAAAGGCTTCAAATAAAGCTGGTTGTACAAAAACACCTTGGCGATCGCCAATCAATCTATAGACTTCACCCGTGTCAGTTTTGGATAGGCGGACACCTAGCCAACGAATTTTGCCATGCAAGTTATATTGATTGATGATGTCATAGAGTTTGACAATTTCGGCGGCTTCTTCGCGATCGCTAGTATCCTCAACCCGCAACTTACCTGCAATCAAAATCAAATTGCAATGGGATTGCAGCTCAGCACTTTTGCCAAAACACTCAGCTAAACCCGTGAGATTTTTAACATGATCTAGTCGCGCCATGGAGAACCAAGGACACTTACTGGGATCATCGAGTTTGCCAAATACCTGACGATCATCTTCTAAGGTAAATAGCAATTCTTCCAAACGAATTTGCTGATCGTGTAAGCGCTCTTGAGTATTGGTATAAGGGAAGAAATACGCCTCATTTACCCCAGGTGGAACGATGTTAAATTTGGGACTGAATAGCTCAATGCCACTAGTGACATGATAGAGATCGGGCATGGTGAAGGACTTGTAGGATTCGTATTGTCCAACACTGTCTGGAGTTCCCACGATCTCTTGATAGCTGCTACTCAGCACAAAGTTAGCAGAATTCATCGTTAAGTAGTTAAGCAAAATTAATTACATATTTTGAACCAAACTCTCGAAGAACTTTTTCAACATATGAGACTAAACTTTCCCAAGATTCATATGCATTTAGTTCAATCCACTCATATTTCATAAACCGCCATAAAATTTCAATCAAGTTTAACTGGGGACTATAAGGAGGCAACAGAAAAATCTCGACTTGCTGACTTTTCCACTCCTCCAGTTTTTCATTAATCATTTGACTGGTGTGAATAGAGGCTTTATCCATAACAATCACAGTAGGCTTGGTAGATTGGCGAGCAAAGTCATCAATACAAGCGAGAATGACTGCACTGGTGATACTACGTTCAAAAACATAAGCAGATAAGTCATTGTTTCGATTCATCAACCCCACGACATTTAACCGCTTACTACGTTGACTGGGTAGGCTTAAACCCAGTCCTTTCTCTTGCCAAGCATAGGGAATCGGTGGAGTCAAAGAAAAGCCACTTTCATCAAGATATCGCAAATCGATTTTGCCCTGCATTTCCTGTTCAAGCAATTCGGTGAGTTGTTGCTGTTTCTCTCTAT
>NZ_BBJB01000088.1 GCF_016584665.1 Pseudanabaena sp. lw0831 | reverse complement strand
TTTATATTCTTGTTTGTGGCGGGTTTGAAAGCAAATTGCTGTAAATATGGGTTTCCCCCAGAATTGGGGGGCTAGGGGGGGGAAACTACAATTCTTAAATGGATTCTTAGTTGTCCAACAGATTAGAGAAATATATTTTCCAAATGAAACTAAATCTTACCCTTTTGAATGTAATTGCAATTGGAGCTATCTTGTCTCCCTGCGGGATGTATACCAATACCTTCGCCGCGCCTATAAATTCGGTTATTAAATCGAATGAAAAAGTATTGGATAAGGTGAATAGAGCCTCTGAATGTAAAGCATTTATAACTATTACCGACAAATCTGCGGGAGCCGCGAACACAACGGAATTGTCGGTGATTTTGCGTTATATCAATGACCTAAAACAAGATTTAATGACCCTTAAAGTCGAAGATATACAGCTCAAATCCTTACAAGAACGCTATCTAAAATTTGCTGAAGAGCTAGGGGAGAAATTGACAAGAGCAAAGCGCGATCAAGATCAGGGAGATTATGCGGCATTCCAAGCTGCATCTGCAAATTTGATTTCTATTGGTAACAACGGAATTGATTTAGAACAGGAGTTACAACAATATTGCCGCAAGCCTTAATCAAGTCCAAAAAAAGAGGGTTGCGCCGCAACCCTCTTTTTTTGGGCTTGATTGGCTATCGCCATACATTAAAACTTGATTTGATAGTTGGTAAGCCCTGTATTTCTGGCTACGGTCAAAAGAGCTACCGATGGGCGCTGAGCTAGGTAATCAACGATTTGTTTGGCATCGCTGAGAGGTGTACCATTTAAACTAACAAGGCGATCGCCTCGTTGTAAACCCATTTGACTGGCTAGAGAGTTAGGTCGTACTTCATAAACGGTGAGGCTGGCTGGATTGAGAATTACTCCTAATTGAGGGCGTTCAAATCTTACAGATGCGATCGCTGGAGCGGCAGTTGTAGGAGCCATGGCTGGAGCATCTTTGATTTGAGAATTAATTTGAGAATTAGGAAGACTGGCTACAGTTTTGGGCTGGATGAGCGCCGCGCTGCGAGTGATAAATTCTTTAGCGATGGGGGCGCTCGTTGCAAAGCCAATCCCAGTATTGGAACGACCATCAGGGCTAAGAATTGACTTATTCACGCCAATCATTTCACCACGAGAGTTGAGCAATGGCCCCCCAGAATTACCAGGATTGAGTCTGGCATCGGTTTGCAGATCGCCATCGGTCGCAACACGACTAAGAATACCTGTGGTAAGAGTTCCAGACAATCCAAAGGGACTACCGATCGCAAATACCTTTTGACCAACCAGAATATTTTCGCGATCGGCGAATGCTAGGGTAGGGAATCGATCGCTAGAGGTAATCCGAACTAGTGCTAAATCATTCTTGCGATCGATGGTGAGAACCTGCCCGTTATAGGTTTTACCTTCAGTATTAATAATTCTGACAATGCCATTTTTTGCGTCACGAATTACATGTTCATTGGTAATTACTAAGCCTTCAGGACTAATGATGCTACCTGAGCCTGTGCTAGTTGTGGTTTTAATCGTCACCACCGCAGGATTCGCCGAACGATAGACTTCCATCGTGATTTTTTCGTCTGTATCAAAATCGATGGGGGCGGCTGATGCAGCTTTGCTAAAGCTAGGAATGCTGACTAAGATTGCCGATATCAGGCTCAAGGCGATCGCTCTAGTTTTCATTTGCTTCTCTGCTGTCTGGATAATTCCTGTTCTGGCAGTTTTGACGAGAGTTGCGATCGGACAGTTCCAATTAATGTTTAAGCCATTTGTCGCATATTTACAGCGCTAAGCGCTCAAACCAGAACCAACAAATTTGAAAAGTGTTGGTTCTGGTAATTCTCAATATGAAGCCAATTTTGTGGTTTGCAGCGCCAAAGGCGCTGCAAACCACAAAATTGGCTTTGTTGAAAGTTCGTCGTCGTAAGACTTTCAACAAAGCCAATTTTTATAATAAGAATTGCTGATTGATACGTTTGATCGGGAATTTCTGTATCAAAAGGAGTAGAATTATAGATATAAGCTACTTCCTAATATTTAGGAGGTGATGCAGTTGTGTTTGGCAGAAATAATCTCTTCAAGTTCTGCGGCGTGATTTTGGCAGCTATCACTCTAGGTGTATTAATCTCTAGTGATGAAGCTCATGCTCAAAATGCGATCGCTACTTTAGCAAATGGCAACTATCAGTTTTGTAGTCAACCGAAACCCCAAGATTGGCGCAATGGTGCAGGGGTCTGTTTTAATTTTGTGAAAACAGGCGATCGCGTGGATGGATATTATGGCTATCCGCATTCGGATGATTTGATCTGTGTCCGTGGCATGGTGAAGGGCAGTCTAGTTGCAGGCGAAGCTCTAGCAATATCTTGGGGTGGTCGCCAATGGATTAGTATTCCCAAAACCGAATTTAAATGGGATGAAGAAGGACACTTGTCGCTCAAGGATGGTAAGGTCATTCGTACTGCTAAGGATCGGGGTGGAAGTACTGAATGGATCTTATTTAGTCAGGCAAAACTGAATGTTGAGGGATTTTATCAATATCCACAACCGCTCATAACCTCTCCATCAAAATTGTGTGAATGGCAATAATTGTCGTCCTTTCCATAAGAAACCTGTTCTTAGAAATAAAACCAAAAAGCTAACGAGAGTTGCGGCGCTTTGCGCCGCAACTCTCGTTAGCTTTTTGGTTGATAAAGTCACACTTTCGATAATTGATATAAAGCGATCGCGTAGTTAACTTTTGTAATGACATTAACAGCATTATCTTTGGAACTAATTGATAAATCTATAATAGATTTGGAAGATAAAAAACAGCTTATATCTTTCACAAAAACATGGAGGTTGAAGCTATGTATGTCGAATGGCAGGGCTTTACGGAAGGCATTTGGACTAGAGAAGTCAACGTTAGAGATTTTATTCAAAAAAATTATAGTCCCTACGAGGGAAACGCTGAGTTTCTGATTGCGGCAACCTCAAGAACTGAGCAACTTTGGCAGAAAGTTCTTGAGCTAATGAAGCTAGAACGGGAAAAGGGTGTATTGGATGTGGATACGAAACTACCAACATCTATTACGGCTCATGATGCAGGATACATTGATCGTGAATTGGAGCAAATTGTCGGCTTGCAAACTGACAAACCACTTAAACGCGCAATTATGCCCTATGGGGGTATTCGCGTTGTTAAAGCTGGGTTGGAAGCCTATGGCTATCAGCTTGATCCCCAAACAGAAGAGACTTTTACTAAGTATCGCAAAACCCATAACGATGGCGTGTTTGATGCTTATACCAGTGAGATGCGAAAAGCAAGGAAATCGGGGATCATTACAGGGCTGCCCGATGCCTATGGACGTGGACGCATCATTGGTGATTACCGTCGCGTACCTCTTTATGGAGTCGATCGCCTGATTGACGATAAAAAGACGCAGAAAGAATCTCTCGAACTAGATGTAATGGATGAAGAAACCCTTCGCCTGCGTGAGGAGTTGTCAGAGCAAATTCGTGCTTTGCTTGAACTAAAGGAAATGTCTGAGAAGTATGGCTTTGATATCGGTCATCCTGCAATGACTGCAAAAGAAGCTGTGCAGTGGCTTTATTTTGGCTATCTAGGTGCGGTCAAAGAACAAAATGGGGCTGCTATGTCCCTTGGTCGAGTTTCGACGTTTTTAGATATTTATTTCGAGCGTGATTTGCGGAATGGCGCGATCTCAGAAGTCGAGTTGCAAGAACTAATCGACCATTTTGTGATGAAGTTGAGAATGGTGCGATTTTTACGCACACCTGACTACAACGCCCTATTCTCAGGCGATCCCACATGGGTAACCGAAGCGATCGGTGGAATGAGCGCCGATGGTCGGACTTTGGTTACCAAAACTAGTTATCGTTTCTTGCATACACTTTCTAACCTTGGTACTGCTCCTGAACCTAACCTAACTATCCTTTGGTCAGAACATTTACCCGATCACTTCAAGCAGTTCTGTGCCAAAATTTCCAGCGATACCAGTTCAATTCAGTATGAAAATGATGACCTGATGCGTCCGACTTATGGTGATGACTATGCGATCGCCTGTTGTGTATCAGTAATGCGAATCGGTAAACAGATGCAGTTCTTCGGCGCTAGGGTAAATCTCGCCAAGACTCTGCTCTATGCAATTAATGGCGGTAAAGATGAGAAGTCTGGGGATCAAGTCGCTCCTAACTTTGCACCGATTACCAGTGAATATCTCGATTATCAAGAAGTCAATGATCGCTTGCAGCAGATGATGGCATGGCTGGCGAAGCTATACATCAACACCCTCAATGTCATTCACTACATGCATGACAAATATTGCTATGAGCGCATCGAAATGGCTTTGCACGATCGCGATGTTTATCGGACGATGGCTTGCGGGATCGCTGGTTTGTCAGTAGTGACGGATTCGCTTTCAGCAATTAAATACGCTAAGGTGAAAGTGATTCGGAATGAGCAGGGCTTGGCTGTGGATTATGTCACTGAGGGCGAATATCCCAAGTATGGCAACAATGATGATCTCGTAGATAACATTGCTGTTGACCTCGTAGCAAGATTCATGAATGAAATCCGTAAGCATCCCACCTATCGCCACGCAGTGCCGACCCAATCAGTTCTGACAATTACTTCCAATGTGGTCTATGGCAAGAAAACAGGTAACACTCCCGATGGACGCAGGGCAGGTGAACCATTTGCTCCAGGTGCGAATCCTATGCATGGACGAGATTGTTGCGGCGCGATCGCTTCGCTTTCATCGGTGGCTAAACTTCCCTATGGCGATTGTCAGGATGGTATTTCTAACACTTTCTCGATTGTGCCTACAGCATTGGGTAGACAGGAATGCGATCGCACAAATAATCTAGTTAATCTGTTAGATGGCTATTTCCACGATGGCGGTCATCACATTAACGTGAACGCCCTTGATCGCAATACTCTCCTAGATGCAATGGAACATCCCGAAAACTATCCACAATTGACAATTCGGGTTTCAGGCTACGCGGTAAATTTCATTAAGCTTACCCGTGAGCAGCAAATGGATGTAATTAAGCGTACGTTCCACGAACGGGTATAGGTTTTAAAAAGTGCTGCTTTGCGGCTCTTTCTAAAAATCAAGAGGAGATATTATGTCTGGCATTGGACGCATTCATTCAATCGAAACCTTTGGCACTGTTGATGGGCCGGGAATCAGGTTTATAGTCTTCACTCAGGGCTGTCCTCTACGTTGCCTATATTGTCATAATCCCGACTGTCGCAATGCTCATGATGGCAAGGAAGTTACCGTTGATTATCTGATCGATGAGATTAGTAAATGTAAATCCTATATTCGCAAAGGAGGTGTCACCGTAAGTGGCGGAGAGCCACTGATGCAGCCAGAATTTACTAGAGAAATATTTGCTCGTTGTCATCAAATCGGCTTACATACTGCCCTTGACACCTCTGGTTACTGTGCATTAGAAGTTGCTAAACTAGTTCTCGAAGAAACAGACTTGGTTCTTCTTGATATCAAATCCTATATCCCTGAACTTTATTACAAAGTCACTAATGTTTCCATTGAACCAACTCTAACGATGGCAAGATATCTCAGCGATATTGGCAAGCCTGTATGGATCAGATTTGTGCTAGTACCGCACCTCACTGATAACAAGGATAATATCAGCCAACTTGCTGATTTCATTGCCACCTTAAAAAATGTTGAAAGATTAGAAGTTCTCCCATTTCATAAAATGGGAGAATATAAATGGGAACAGTTGGGCTTGCCTTACTCCCTTAAAGACACGCCACCAGCATCCCCAGAATTAGTAAGGCAAACAGTCGAGATATTTCGCGATCGCGGGATCAATGCACTTGGTGCGATCGGGATTTAAAAATTACGAATTGCTAATTCGTAATTCGTAATTTTTAATTTAAATTTAGAAGGATTAAATATGAAAGTTACAAATATTGAAGAATTAGAGTTGCTAATTCAACGAGTGAAAGTTGCTCAAGTTGAATATGCTACTTTTACGCAAGAGCAGGTCGATCGCATATTTAAACAGGCTGCTTTGGCTGCAAATGCGGCGCGGATTCCTTTAGCAAAAGCAGCAGTTAAAGAATCGGGTATGGGCGTAATCGAAGACAAGGCGATCAAAAATCACTTTGCTTCAGAAATGATTTATAACAAGTATAAAAATGATAAAACTTGCGGTGTAATTGAATCTGACAAGCATTTTGGCTATGAACGCATTGCCGAACCTGTAGGGCTACTCGCAGGAATCGTACCTGTCACCAATCCTACTTCCACAACTATTTTCAAGTCTTTGATTGCCTTGAAAACGAGAAACGGAATTATTTTCTCGCCTCATCCCCATGCCAAAGACTGTACAATCGCTGCTGCAAAAATTGTCCTTGATGCTGCTGTAGCCGCAGGTGCACCTCCCGACATCATTGGCTGGATCGATGAACCGACTGTGCCACTTTCTCAAGCTTTGATGCAAAATCAGAACATTAAGCTGATCTTGGCAACGGGCGGGCCAGGGATGGTTAAGGCTGCTTACTCTTCGGGGCACCCTTCCATTGGAGTTGGTGCTGGTAATACACCTGCAATCATTGATGAAACCGCGCATATTCAAATGGCGGTCAGTTCAATTATTCTCAGTAAGACCTTTGACAATGGCACGATTTGCGCTTCCGAACAGTCGGTGGTCGTGGTAGAGGCAATTTATGAGGCGGTGAGGGAAGAATTTATTAAGCGTGGCGCATATTTCCTCAATGAATCAGAACGCGATCAGATTCGTCAAGTAATTTTAAATGATGGCAGACTAAATGCTGCGATCGTCGGGCAATCGGTGATCAAAATTGCCGAAGTTGCAGGCTTTGGCATACCAGAAAATACCAGAGTTTTGATCGGTGAAGTGGAAGCGATTTCTAAGGATGAACCCTTTGCCTATGAGAAACTTTCGCCAATCCTTGCTATGTATCGTGCTAAGGATTTCCATGATGCTGTCGATAAAGCTGAAGAGCTGGTCTTATTTGGAGGGCATGGACATACTTCGGTACTCTATACCGCAGCCAACAATCAAGAACATATTCGCTATTTTGAGAGCAAACTAGAAACCTCTCGGATGTTGATTAATACTCCATCTTCGCAGGGTGCGATCGGCGATCTTTATAACTTCCGCCTTGATCCTTCATTGACGCTTGGTTGCGGTAGTTGGGGTGGTAATTCGGTGTCCGCAAACGTTACCCCACAACATTTGTTAAATATCAAAACGGCGGCTGAACGGCGGGAGAACATGCTGTGGTTTCGCATCCCACCAAAGATTTATTTCAAGTCTGGTTGTTTGCCTGTCGCACTGCGAGATCTGGCGGGTCGAAAACGCGCATTGATTGTCACCGATCGCCCTTTGTTTGAACTAGGTTTAACCAAAGAGGTTACTGATAGTTTAGAAGAAATCGGACTTGCTCATTACACCTTCTATGATGTAGAACCCGATCCATCTTTAGCCACGGTTCGCAAAGGCTTAGACATATGCAACAGCTTTCACCCCGATGTGATTATCGCCTTTGGGGGTGGTTCGCCAATGGATGCTGCCAAAATCATGTGGCTAATGTACGAACATCCTGACATCGAGTTTGAAGGCTTAGCGATGCGATTCATGGATATTCGTAAACGTGTTTACGAGTTGCCTCCCCTTGGTACAAAGGCGATTATGGTGGCTATTCCTACGACATCAGGCACTGGCTCGGAAGTCACGCCTTTTGCGGTGGTCACCGATGAGAAATCGCATATCAAATATCCGCTTGCCGATTATGCATTGACTCCGAATATGGCGATCGTCGATCCTGAACTGACGCTAAATATTCCGAAACGTCTGACAGCCTATGGTGGTATTGATGCACTCACCCATGCGATCGAGGCTTACGTTTCTGTACTTGCTTCAGAATATACGAATGGATTAGCTCTAGAGGCTATTCGGTTGTTATTCAAGTATTTGCCTAGTGCATATAAAAATGGAGCGAAAGATCCTAAAGCGCGCGAAAAAGTCCATTATGCCGCCACGATCGCAGGGATGGCTTTTGCCAATGCCTTCTTGGGTGTGTGTCACTCGATTGCTCATCAGTTAGGTGGTACTTGCCATCTTGCTCATGGGCTAGCCAATGCGTTGATGATCTCCCATGTCATTCGGTACAATGCGACGGATGTTCCCTTTAAACAAGCGATTTTCTCACAAAATAAATATCCAAATAGCAAATGGCGCTATGCCCAGATTGCTAACTATTTGCATTTAGGAGGTGAAACAGATGATGAGAAAGTTGAGCTATTGATCGCTGCTGTAGAAGAGCTCAAACGTCAAGTAGATATTCCTGACACAATTAAGGACGCTCTCTTGGAGCAAGGTATTGGTGAAGAGTTCTTCATGACACATGTCGAAGACATGGCTGATCAAGCCTTTGACGATCAATGTACTGGCGCAAATCCGCGCTATCCTCTAATCGCTGATCTCAAGCAACTAATGCTGCAAGCCTATTACACCAATGCTCAAAATGGCAGCGCCATTTTGAGCATTTAAAATCCTATATACAAACTCTCAAAATGGTGTTGCCATTTTGAGAGTTAAAAAGCCTTACTGGGTTTGGGTTTTATCGTCGCAGTCACTCGTCTTAGGACAAATCAAAACCCAAGAATTGATTGGCGGCGCGAAGCGCCGCCAATCAATTCTTGGGTTTTGATTTGTCCTAGTACACTTGGCGACAGCTATAATTTCCGAAAGTGTGACTACACTTTCGGAAATTGGTATTAATTGCTGCTAGGAGTGCCTTTCTCGCTATCCGATGGTGGTGGAAATTGCTTAAGCTCAGGTAAATTACGTAACGTTGGGGAAATATTGCCACTTGCTCCATAGGGTTGTTTGGCGATCGCCTCAGTGATCTTCTCTGTCATTGTTTCAGTGATTTTGATATCGTTCATGGCTAACAATGCTTGAATCGCCGCAGGGATGGAATCTGGGTCCATAAACAAAACTTTGCTGCTAGGACTTTCCCCGATCGCCTGCCCCATGGCAAGATATTTTTGGGCTAATAAATACTGCACCGCTTCCTTGCCATTGGGATGCTTAGCGATCGCATTGGCAATCCGCTCGATCGAAAGAGCCATCGCCTCTGTCTGTTCTAACTGAACTTGACGCTCTGATTCTGCTAATACCCGATTAGAGCGAGCTTCAGCCTCGGCCTTAGTGATTTCTGAAGTTTTCACACCTTCAGATAGGGAAATCATCGCTTTTTTCTCGATCTCGGCTGCCTTTTGCTTTTCCATTGACAGAAGAACTGAACTCGGAATCGTAATCTCACCGAGCCTGACTCGCAAGATATTGATTCCCCAATCTTGAGTGTCATTACTAATTCCCTTTAAAATTTCGGTATTAATTTCTTCTTGACCACCGATGATAAAGTCCAGTTCGCAGCGTCCAATCTGGGTTTGGATTTGGGTTGTCAACGATATTTGCAAAGACTGATCGACATTTTCTATGTTGTAACGAGCTTTTTGGAGATCAGTAATTTGCCAATACATGGTGCCACTGACATTAACGCTAACATTATCAGAGGTCATGCAAGGCTGGGGCTTCAGTTCTAGGACTTGCTCACGGGCGCTTTTGATTAAGGAGACACGATCTATAAATGGCAGGACAATGTTGATGCCTGGTTCCATCGTCTTTTGATACTTCCCAAACCGTTCGACCAGTGCAATTTGCCCTTCTTCGATAATCCGAAAGGAGCGATAGATATAAGTGCCACTTAATAAAGCAAAAACAATGCTGAAAATTGTTGCTTCCATATATGTAAACCAATGGTAGCGATTTATTCAGGTACTACTCCCTTCTCTGTCAAGAATTGGTGGTGCGGGGCTTTGCCCCGCACCACCAATTCTTGACTAACGTCTATTTATTGGGTGGGAAGGGAGTAATAAATTATAAAAGGCGGGCTAAGCCAGCCTTTTATAATTTATTGGGATCTTAACCGACTGATTCTATTTCGTGATCGCCTAAATGGGTTACAAATTTAGGTGTAAATCTCACCTCATAGGGATAGTTCGGACTGATCGGGCGACCATTCCAATCCGTATGCACACGGACAATTTCGCCTTCCAGCCCTGAAATGTCAAAGGATTTGCCTTTGTGTTCAGGATGGTGAAAAACACTTAATGCTGTCTTGACACGAACGCGATCGCCAATCTTCATAAACTCTGATATATCCAAATTTAAACGAGATTTTTCAATTATCGCTTGTCTTTGCAGCCAATGCTATAAAAACCAAAAACAAAAGCAACCCTTCGGGTTGCTTTTGTTTTTGGTTTTTTATATTGCAGTTACAACTTCATCTTTTCCTGTCTCGTCTGGCAAAAATACTTCGAGTTTTGGTGCATGACCCCAAAATGCTTCTAAGTCATAATACTCGCGCTCTTGAGCCATCATGGCATGGACGATCACATCGCCGTAATCGAGCAAAATCCAAGTGCCATCCTGCTCACCTGCAATATTTCTAGGCTTACGCCCAAACTTTTCGGCAATCACTTCTTCAGCCATACCCGAAATCGCTCTTACCTGGGCCTTAGAAAATCCTGTAGCAATCACAAAATACTCAGCCAGACTCGACACTTCCCCGATCGCTAGCAAAACGATATTTTCTCCCTTGCGATCGTCCGCAGCGATCGCGGCTGCTTGCGCCATTTGATAGCTTTGGTCTTGCTCTCTCTCACTTAGTTTGAGATCTGTGGGGGTTGCGATATCGGTTGCGATGGTCATAGTTGGCAGATGTACTCCTGATAAATTATTTCAGCACACCTACATTGTAACTTGATCTCAAATTTTGGCGTTTCTTAAATGATGGGACATACTTATACATGGTTTCTTCACAAATCGTTGAGTCAATCTGCAAAACAGCTTGCTGTTGCATCGGTAAATAACTGTAATTTGATGCAGTGCGATCGCCTTGTTTTGGAGTTGCTATCTAAACTCAATCTTCAACCTTACTGTTTAGGAACTACAAAATCAGGTTATCCGTGTCGTCCACTATATGTCATGTTGTAGTGGGCAACCGCGCATTTATTGATACAATCCAGATCGCAAAGTATCCCAATTATTTAGTTAATTAGCGTAACCTTACTCAAAAAAAATGCCTAAAATCGCTACAATGTCTTTAGAATAAAGGATTGACATTTTACTAGAGACATCTTTTGAACCTAGATCAACTCTTAGACCAGCTCGGATATACTCAGTCACAAAATTATCGCTCTACGAATGAGTCTTCGCAGGAGCCTTTGACTGAGCATCTTTTTCGTGCGGCTAAGAAAGTTGATGGAGTTAGGGGAGCTTATCTCTTTCAGACTAGCCCACCCGAACAAAAAACTCTTCCGCCACGTCCTGCTGTGTATGTTGCTGAAGCTAAAACAAAGGACGAAGCTAGAAAAATCCATCAAAGGCTTTGGAACTTGGGAAATGCGCCTTTCCTAATTATTTTGTTGCCCAATGAAATTAGAGTTTATACAGGATTTGACTTTTCTCTAGGAAATGAAAAAAAAGGATTAGTAAATGAAATCCAAGATATTGCTAAGCTTACTTTTGAAAACATCCGTGAGAAACTTGTAGACTTTGGATCTGTTTCTATTGATTCTGGAAAAATCTGGAAAACGCAGTCAGAAAATATTTCCACTAAAAACAGAGTGGATATGCACTTGCTTACTAATCTTGAGAAACTAGAAAAGCGCCTGAAAGATAGAAATGTAGATCTACCAATTGCTCATGCATTAATTGGGAAGTACGTTTATATTCGCTATCTCTATGATCGAAAGATTCTCTCAGAAGAATGGTTAGCAGAAAACAATATAAATTCAGATGTTGTTTTAGGACGTAATGCAACTCTAGAAGGATTGCTTAAGTTAACCGAGCTTTTAGAAAGTCGTTTTAATGGAGCTATTTTCCCACTCCCTTCAAATGTAGAAGATATATTAGGCGACAATGAGATTGTAGCTTTAGTTGCTTCTGCATTTAAAGGCGACGATCTTGAATCAGGACAACTACATCTTGGCTTTAACGCTTACGATTTTTCTTATATACCAGTTGAAACATTATCATCTATCTACGAACAGTTTTTGAATTCACAAGGGACAGGTAAAAAAGTTGGAGCTGTTTATACTCCTGAACCTTTAGCAGATTATTTGTTGTGTGAACTACAAGAATCTAAGCCACTACAAAAAGGGATGAAAATTCTTGATCCCTGTTGTGGATCAGGAATTTTTCTAGTGTTAGCCTACCGCCGACTTATTGAATTGGAGTTAGCCCAAAGCCCAAATAATAAACTTAAGCCTACAGAACTACGAAGGATTTTGTGTGACAGTATCTATGGCATAGAGAGAAATAAAGAGGCTTGCTATGTTGCAGAGTTTAGCCTAATTTTGACCTTGCTAAATTACATTGATCCACCATTTTTACATCGCAATAAACAGTTCAAGTTTCCTTCACTCCACAATAAGCAAATCTTTGAGTGTGATTTTTTCGATGATGAGTCCGATTTCTGGAAACAACGTAAAAAATTTGACTGGATTGTAGGCAATCCACCTTGGATTGAACTTAAATCAGAAGCAACCGACGAAGACCTAGCACTGTCTTGGATGAAGAGAAACAATTCAGCGCAAAGACCCACCACAGGGAAGCGCGTTTGTGAAGCATTTAGTTGGCGTGTAGTTGATTTACTAACCCCAGATGGATACGTGGGGTTGCTTATACATGCTATGAGTTTGTTTAATCATGAGTCTACAAAATATCGGAAACTCTTCTTTGAGCAGCATGAAGTAAGAAGAGTTACAAACTTTTCTAACTTAGCTTATGTACTTTTTGGCGGTAGGGGAGAAGCGCCTGCGGCAACGATTGTCTATCGAAAAGCTTTATCTAATGGCGATATAGACAAACCTGAAATTATTCACTATGCTCCTTTTGTAGCAAATCAAATCTTTAACCGTCCTTGGAAACGAGATAAAAAGAATCCAACTTGGGCAATAACAATCAACTCAAATGAAATACAGACAGTAAATCCAAATGATGCAGAAAGCGGAGAAGGAATAACATGGAAACTTGCACTTTGGGGTAGTTATAGAGATAAGAAAGCTCTTCGTCAAATACGTCGCATACTACCTATTACTCTAGGTCAAATTGTTTTAGATAAAGGTTGGAATCTTTATCAAGGAGTACTATTAAGAAATGGAGTGGATTCTCTTAGATCAACTAGGGAAAGCCTTATTCACATTCCAGATTTGGGAGTAAATAAGCTTTTAAACGTAGATACTTTAACAAAAAAAAGGCGGAAACTTTCAATTCCTGAAGATGTACTGGAAGATATTCCATCTCAAATGTGCTTTCTTCGTAGTCGCAGTGGTACATCAGGACTAAAGATAATCAAGGCTCCTCACATAATATTTAATGCGGCTTATTGCATATATAGCGATGAAAGCTTTGTAATTCCAGCACCATATACAGGGATCTCTGTAGAGAATCTAGAAGATTCTGATTGTCTTCGTGCGCTATCTGTTTTTATGAGTTCTAGTATCATTCAATATTTTTTGTTTTTTGAAAGTCCTTCATGGGGTATTGATAGAAGTAGAGTCTATGCAAAAGACATAAAAAAGATACCCATCCCTTTAATGTCAATCAAGCAAATTTCTCAACTAGCTTCTTTGCAAAGAGAGTTAGTAGACTTGGAGAGATCTAATACTCTTCCTACCAGTTCTCTACAGGAAATGCTTGATAACTCTATTGAAAATATTCTCAATTTGCCCGATGACCTTAATATTTTAGCAAGAGATTTTACTCAAATTAAGTTGAGCCTTAATAAGGGTAAAGCAGTTGCTATTGCAACAGAACATCCACGAGAAAATGATTTACTTAGTTACGGTCTATGTTTAAGAGATGAACTTGATGATTTTATTGAAGATAGTGGACTTAAGCACAAAGTTTTATTAACTTATTCAAAAAATCTAGTTATTTGTTCAATTGAGTTTATTCCTTCTAATAATCGTATAGATGTAGTCATTGAAAAAGCTCAAGAGAATTCATCATTATTATTTACTTATATTCAAGAACAGATGAAACAGCGTTTTAGCCAATGGGTTTATGTCCAGAGGAGTTTGCGTATCTTTGAACGTTCAAGAGTCTATATTTGTAAATCTGCACGTTTAATCGATTGGACTAGAACGCAAGCTCTGAGAGATTCTGATGATATTATTTCAGAAATTCTCTGCTCAAATCGCCAACCATTGGAGGTAGTTTGATAATGGTCGCAGAGAAACTTGATCCACTTATTTTGGGTTCTTACAATGATTCAGGTTTTCGTATTAATGCTCATCAACTATTGGCTTGGGGATATGAAGATGCATTACCGCAAATTCATGACAATCTCAAAGAAGAAGAAATCACAGGAATTATAGTGGAAGCTATACGAGAACGACTAGATAATCCACGTACTCCCAAAAAGTTTCGCCGATATGACATTCATGAAGAAAAACCAGTTGCTGTTGAAGGACGTACAGGCAAGAAAAGGCGCAGACTAGATTTAGTCATTGTTAGTGGTCATAATTGCCCAAGACCACAGTATATCTTTGAAGCCAAGAGATTGCGGAAGAACGGCTATCCTATTAGTAAATATGTCGGTAAAGAGGGATTGCAATGCTTTATCAAAGGAGTTTATGCCTCACAATATCCAGAAGCAGCAATGATAGGGTATTTACAAAGTGATGATGCAATTTATTGGGAAACTGAGTTACACCGAAGTTTTAAGGATAGTCCAGATTTGTGCATAAAGCAGTTATTGCAAAAAGCTCAAGTTCTATCTTCTATAACTGATGTATGGACTAGCGAACACGAAAGAAAAGAAAATAGCTCCATCATTATTTATCATATTTTTCTTGACTGTTTTGCTGCTCCTGAGTAAAAAGATTCGAGCAGTCCTAATTAAGGGATATACTAGCAATTATTAGTTTGATGCTATCGTCACTAAATCTAGAAACTAACCTTCAGGCAAAAAATCCTCATCTAGCGTTTGTTCAGGAGTAAAGAGAGAATCCATTTGAAAAGTGGCGATCGCCTCAAAAGTCAGAAATTGAGTTAGTTAGAAATAAGCGATCGCTCGTGCCTATTTCTAATCTCATTTACTCATAATGACTTTTACAAGCAGCAATTAGAATCTCTGTGTCAGTGACTTGATAGACGAGACGATGTTCATCACTAATGCGTCTTGACCAAAATCCACTTAGTCCATATTTTAGAGGTTCAGGTTTACCGATACCTGAAAAAGGCGATCGCTCAATATCTTTGATAAGTTCTAAAATTTTGCGATCCATTTATGCCCATGCGTTATAGTCCTCAAAGGCTTCTGCTTCAAAGAGGATTCGTCTTCTCAAGAGATATTATCCCAATTAAGTTCTACGAGATTGTTACGGTTTTGAATGTTTTCCACTGCAGTTAGTAATCTCTTTCTATTAGCGGGATTTTGTAACAGAAAAGCGGTTTCATCACTTTCATATACAACTATCTCCATTTCTTTGTTTTGGAAAGCAGCTTTTAAGCTCTCTAGAAAACTGTTGTCAAGTTCATTAGCATTCAATCGATAACTGACTTGCATTTTTTGTAATGCCTGATAGCATGAATTTATACGATACTTACCATAATATAAGACTTTTCAGGTTTTGACAGCGATCGCCTATCCAATCTTCCATAATCAGAGATCGCAATTTGTCATCATCAAGCGCGATCGCGAATAGAGCTTTTTAGATAAAAATATTCACCTCAAAAGTCAGAAGTTGAGTGATAAAAGGAAGAGGCGATCATTTTTCTTATCTTTAGTTGTGCTTAAGCTAAGAAGTTTTGATTTCATCAGGGAGAAGAGAATTGACAAAATCGAAAAGCTCTTCTGCTTTAATTAGTGCATCCGCTAATTCTTCTGGGTTCGGTTGCATTACATCACTTGGGTATCGAAACTCTGTGGCATAAGGAGTGAGTATTTCTGAGGTTTCTTGATAATGCTCGAAACTTGGGTTGATCCTAATCGCTAATTGAATAAGCAAACGGATATCATGGGTTCTCGGAAATTCTTGGTCATGTAAGATCAAAAAACCTTTGACGGCTTTTTCGGCTGATTGTTGGCAGTGATAGATTGCAATATCTGCATAGATTTCTGGCTCGACACTTAGTTTCTTGGCAGCGAGTAAGTCGTGTTGAGCCTTGATAAGCCAATTTTGCACTAATTCGTCTTTACTATCCATAAAGACATCTTCCTTTATTTAATATTTGATGTTCTAGAGATATTGGAATCTGTGCAAATTTTTCTATTTCTTTTCGGGTTTTTACTAAAATATCTAAGGGATAAGGAATATCCCTTAAGCATCGGTAAGCAATAGAAGAACGTTTGCTAGAGGAGAGATTGCTTTCTGTGACAATAACCAGTAAATCCAGATCGCTGTCTTTGTGAGGGTTTCCCCAAACATGGGAGCCAAATAAAAAAATATTTTCTGGTCTAAATTCTTGTACAAGTCGATTGGTAATATCTAAGAGTAATTGCTCTATTTGCAAATTTGTTTGAGTCGCAACTTGAAGGGGAATGATGCGATCGCTTAGTGGTGTAATTTTTTCTTGGCTGGATTGCTTCTGGACTTCCATTGATTTAGTCTTTACCTTAGATTTCATAACTATAGCTCAGAAGCCAAAAAGTTGCTAGGCGATCGCAATTTGTCATCTATCGATCGCGATCGCAAATAGAGCCTTGTAGATAAAAATTGCGATCGCCTATGCAAAAATTACAACTAATAAGGTGGATGCCAGCCTCTAGCTGCCCAAATACCTCTTGTCGCGACAATATATTCATTATTGACTCGTAAAGCTGTGGCTGTCACTCTCCCAGTTGCGGTTACACCAATAACCTGAGTTGCTCCATTTATCCAAGCAAAATGTTCTATCCATAATTTTTTTCGTGGATTAAAGAACATTGTCAACTCATCTGTTTCAGGATCGACACCTTGAATTCTTGCACCTTTAAACTCATTACAGCGATAGCAAGAAGCTGCTATATTTTCGCGCTCATCGCCGCCACCTAAAGATTTAGGCATAATATGATCGATAACTAATGGCATACCGATTAGCCGACTGGAGGTTAGGCAGTACTCACAGCGATGCTCAGCTTCAGAAATAACTTGTTGGCGAATAGCCATTGGGATAGATGACATTATGCTTCTGTTGGCAACTCATCTAGGGTTGGGATTGGATATCCGCGCCACCTTAATATTGCCCATGCATGGGCTTTGGCTAACATCATCCGATCGACTGTCTTTCCTGAATTTTGGAGTTCTTGATATTCTGTTTCAGAAAGTTCAGACTGTTGGTTTTTCTCAAGCAAATACTGGTGACGATCGCAATGTATTTCTGAGACTTGACTATGGGCAATTTCTAATAATTGATTGACTTTTAATAATTGCATTTTCGATAACTCAGCTTGCATTTCTAATGGCAAGTTCTCGACTGAGGGTGGCAGATTACCTGTAATACTCTGTAAAGCCAACGATTCTAAAGGTTGAGCGGTTAGCTCGGCAATGCGAGTCAACTGTTGAAAAAGTGGCTCAGGTAGCTCTAATGTCAGTTTTTGCATAACTTTTTTAGTGATAGCTTAATCTATATTAGCGATATTGCCGATCGCTAAGTCAAAAAATCAATAGAGCCTTGTAGATAAAATTGCGATCGCGGTAAAAGTCTGAAATTGAGTTAGGTTGAGATCGGCGATCGCAAAATATCTTACAAATCTCGATAGATTTCACGTCGATGTCCTATACGTCTTAAGTTGATGAGTTTACTACTGTCGTCAATATCATACAAAACACGATAGTCTCCAATTCTCAATCGAAAGCCTTGTCCTCCCTTCATTTGTAATGAGTTAGCGGGTCTAGGTTCTTCTTGTAACTGCACTATGCACTTTAAAATCCGTTCTTTGAGTTCCTGCGGTAATGCGTTCAGTTGCTTCTGAACTGTTTTTGGTAAGTTAACTTGATAACTCATGATGCTTGCTGTACTTCATTTGCTAGGTAATGCTCTAGGGTTATAAAATCACCATTAGCAATTTCTGGGTCTGTTTCTTCAACTGCTTGTTGATATCCTTTCCAGCAGAGAAATTCATCCATTTCTTCAAGTAACTTTTGATATGCAGTAATATCGAGGATAACTGCTATGCGATCGCCTTGAGCGTTGGTAATGTATTGTTCTTGGAGTTGATGCATAGGTTTTAATGTTAATGAATTAGCTTTTGCCTATTATAAACTTTACTCGTTTAGGGGCGATCGCAATTTGTCATCATCGATTGCGATCGCGAATAGAGACTTACAGATAAAAATTGCGATCGCCTAAAAAGATATAAGTTGCGTAAGGTGGAAATAGGCGCTCGCATAGAGTAAGCTAAATATAGTCAGTATGTATCAGCAAAATAAAAATCTATGCAAAGTACAGCTAATATTGAGCAAATCATCTTAAGAAATTTGCGATCGCTACCACTCGAAAAGCTGCAAGAAGTTCTTGAGTTTACGGAACGACTTCGACAAACTTCTAATACAAAAAATGCAGAATCTAAGCTATCTCTTCGCGAGATTGCGTTAATGCCTATCGCAGAGAGACATCATCACATTACTCCGTTTATTACCAATACTGCTAATGATTTTCTAAGTGAGCCAGAACTTACAGAGTTTTCTGTTTTAGATACAGAAGATTGGGAAATTGATGATGAGTATTCCTAAGCGGGGAGAAATTTGGTTAGTTGACCTGAATCCAACTAGGGGGCAAGAAATTCAGAAGACTCGTCCTGTTGTGATTATTAGCGTCGAAATCTTTAATCCCATTCCTTTAAGAATTGTTATTCCGATCACAAGCTGGCAAGAAAAATTTCATGATCGCCTGTTTATGGTAAAGATTGAGGCGAGTCCAGAGAATCAACTCAGTCGAGATTCTGCGGGAAATGTTTTGCAAGTTCGGAGTATTTCAACTGAGCGATTTGTGAGGCAATTGGGTCGAATTTCTGATGAGGTTTTGCAAGAATTGCTGGCTGGTTTAGTAATTTGTGTTGATTATGAACCAAGTTAATAAATCTACATAGCGCGATCGCAAATTGAGCCTTATAAATAAAAATTGCGATCGCAGTTTGTCATCATCAAGCGAGATCGCAAATTGAGCCTTATAGACAAAATCTGCGATCTCAATTTGTCATCATCAATTGCGCGATCGCAAATTGAGCC
This sequence comes from Pseudanabaena sp. lw0831, assembly GCF_016584665.1. Lineage (GTDB taxonomy): Bacteria > Cyanobacteriota > Cyanobacteriia > Pseudanabaenales > Pseudanabaenaceae > Pseudanabaena. The sequence continues at coordinate 19,173 of NZ_BBJB01000088.1, read as the reverse complement.
TTATAGATAAAAATTGCGATCGCAATTTGTCATCATCAAGCGAGATCGCAAATAGAGCGTTGTAGATAAAATCAGCGATCGCTAAATTCATCACAAAAAAATGCGATCGCTAAATGGAAAATCTTCTTTACTCGGTTCTCAATTGTTCAAGAACCTCTTTGGTGAAGATTTCAGAGGGAGATTTACCTGCACGCAATTCCTCAACCCATCGCTGACGAATTTTATATCTATTACTACTAGCATTCTGCACTTTTAAGTATGCTTGAAAGTCTTCAATTGCACCTTGGATATTTCCAGTAATTGCTCTAGCAAGTCCCCGATAATCTCTATAAAAGTCTTTATTGTTTGGCGAAGCAAGTTCGACGGCTTGTTCACAATCAGATAGTGTTTCTCTTGCTTGTCCTGCAATACTACCTGCTCGGCAAAGATTGGAGTAAGCCAAGGCATATTTGGGATCGATGGAGATTGCTTGGCGATAGGCGGCGATCGCTTCATCTAGTTTGTTTTGTTTATTTAGAGTAACCCCCATATTGTTGTAAGTAGCCGTATATTTAGGATCAATAGCAATAGCTTTGCGATAGGCGGCGATCGCTTCGTCTAGTTTATTTTGGTCGTCTAGGATAGATCCCAGATTGTGGTAAGCACGGGAATATTTGGGGTCGATGGCAATCGCTTGACGATAGGCGGAGATCGCTTCCTCAAATTTGTTTTGCTTGCCTAAAACAACGCCCAGATTGTAGTAAGCAGGGGCATATTTGGGGTCGATGGCAATCGCTTGACGATAGGCGGAGATCGCTTCCTCAAATTTGTTTTGCTTGCCTAAAACAACGCCCAGATTGTAGTAGGCATCAGTATATTTGGGGTCGATGGCAATCGCTTGACGATAGGCGGAGATCTCTTCCTCAAATTTGTTTTGCTTGCCTAAAACAATGCCCAGATTGTAGTAGGCATTGGTATATTTGGGGTCGATGTCAATTGCTTGACGATAGGCGGAGATCGCTTCGTCTAGTTTGTTTTGACTGACAAAAACACTACCTAAATCGTTGTAAGCATCGATATAAATGGGGTTGATATCGATCACTTTACGATAAGCGGAGATCGCTTCATCTAGTTTGTTTTGCTTTTGTAGAACATAGCCAAGATTACGGTAAGCAACTTCGTCTTGCTCATCAATTTGTAGTGCAGCCCTAAAATCGGCTTCAGCTTCTTTAAAGCTACCTTTGTTTCCATAAGTAAACCCTCGGCTCAGCAAGGCAAAATTGTTGCGTGGATTAGCTTTAATAACTTCATTTAAATTTTGCAATGCATCATCATATTTTCCTTGCTGTCGATAGAGTTCACTTTGACTCAATTTCCAGATATCTTGTAAATTGTTTTTAAACTCGCTGAGTTTTATTTCTCGTTTCTGTAATTCGCTATTGATGCCAATAAACTTGACGGATTGTTCGTGTACTTTAAGTTCTGCTTGCTGCACTTTAAGTTTTGCTTCTAGTTGAACTGTCCCAGCCCTTTGCTCCATTTCCGACAAATCTCGATCAGCCTTATCTGTCAGATCTTTAACCTCCTGCTCAGCCTTGTCAATTTTCACCTTCGCATCATTTTCCGCATCTTTTTTTGCTTTATCTGTAAGCGCTCTTGCCTGTTGCTCAGCTTTATCAATCTTCACCTTCGCATTATTTTCCGCATCATTTCTTGCTTTATCTGTAAGCTCTTTTGCCTCTTGCTGAGTTTTGGCAATTCTATTATTCGCTTCATCAACCTCCTTTGCAGCTTTAACAGCCCAAGCACTTGCGACACTGGCAGCTAAAAGTGTTGCTGCTAAAATAATCGAACCAATTCTTACTCGGCGCTTTGCGGTCTTCTCTGCCTCAATCAAAATTTGATTTGCTCCTTCGGCTGTCTCCCTTGCTAAGCGTTCTGCTTCCAATTGGAGATCCATTTCTTGTCTTTGCTTTTCTCGGCTTTCACGCAAAAATTGCTCATCCCCATCACTGAGGCGCTTTCCTGTCGCCCATATCTCCGCCTCCACCAACGCCTGTCCCCGCAGCAGAAAACCATGATTTTGCCCCTGATCTGTCTCCAGTAGCCATGATCGAAACGCCTCCGCATAAAATGCTGGACGCAAATCCGCTAAAGTTCGCTCCAACCACTGCTGATTGAATACCGCAGCATAAATCGGATTGTAAACCACCAGTCTGTCATCATGCCTAACCGCCAATCCTGTCAAACGCAGTTGGATTTGCTCATAACTATCATCAGCCTTGATTCCCTCCTCTTCTCCCCCCTTTCCCAAGGCGGGCTGGGGGGGATTTCTGAAAACCTGCTGAGCGGAATTTCCTAAAATCTGCTGATATAAACCTAACAATTCCCCACGTCCCCTTTCATCAATCCTTGACACCCGATCCTGCAAAGTCTTCAAATGTTGCGGTACATCCTGAGCTTCCCAATTATTAATAATGCGAACCTGCACAATTTGAGCGATCCATCCCGCCACATCTTCCCCAACTAAGCCATGTCCATCATCCACTTCTCGAATCACTAAACTTAGCAACTTCTGCGTCAAAAAAGGCTGTCCCCCAGTCCATTTCAACACCTCACCCATAACTGCTGAAGGATTGCTGACCTTGCCTTCCAAACCGATCGCTAAAGGCTGTACCTCCGACAAGAGAAAACCTCCCATCTCGATCGCTACGCCAATATTAAAAGCAGAGTGATTTTGACCGCGAATCAAGTCGTTCGGTGTAGTCACACCCACAAAAGCAAAGGACAGACGATTATAATTTGGTTCTTGAGTACGGTTTTCGTAAAAAGCCCGAATCAGCATAAAAAAGTCATCGGCTCTAAACTGTAGATTGAGCAAGTTATCAATCTCTTCCACAAAGATGACAATTGGCTGCGAAATCTCAACTAAAAGCACCTTAGAAATAAAATCGCTTAGGCATCGTACAGGCGAAAGCAAAGGTCTAGCTTCCCACCATGTTTCCAGATCGAAGCGCTCCTCTAATCCAAAACTTTCCACAAGGCTGCTGATCACACTGGCATACCACTGCGACTGGTCTAACTGCGTCCCGATCGTCTGCGGATCGAGCGTTGCACAGACCACCCCATCTCGCTCTAGCTTCTGGATCGTTCGCACCCGCAAGCTAGACTTACCCATCTGTCGAGAGTTAAATACATAACAGCAATCTCCCGCTTTCAAGCGATCGTACAGTTCGCGATCGGCTTGTCGCTCTACATAGGTTGGCGCATCCACAGGCAAGCTACCACCCACACGGTAGACAGAAGCGCCAGCTAATTGTTCGTTGGATGATTCTGAGTACATAACCTGTTAGCTCAATCTATTTTTAAAATATAAGCGATATAAATTGCATCGAGATACAATATCCTGACCTTGCCGTTTAATCAATCCCATACTGTCAAGTTTTAATGCTTCCTGTGCTTTCAAATTCACAGGGGAATTGGAATTGACAACCAGTTTCATCGCTACTACAAGGTCGGGATTAGCTTCCAGCTTTTGCAGCCGTTTGACGAGATGATCTTTATAAATTCCTGCTTCAGTTGGCGCACTTCTAAGTAGAGTTTCAAGACTGATATTTTGATGAGCGATCTGGTCAATCGCTTTTTGGATTAGATAAGGATGTCCCCCGATCATATCCATCAGCTTGGTCACTTCGGCAACCGTCCAAGACAATTTATAGGCACTTATTAAAGCCTGTACTTCAGATGCATTGAGTTCGTCGATGTCGATCGGTAAACCGACGTTAAAAGGTGATTGATTGATATTTTGGGTGGTCGAAGATTCTTCCGAATAGACGATGATCTGACGCAGCTTTCCCCAAACCCTACTGGTATTCACCTTTTCAAACCAACCACGTAGCAATCCACAAAAATCTGCTTCAATTGCAGAATATTTAAAAACACGATCAAAATTATCGATCGCAATTACTAATGGCGAATCCGCACTATGCAAAAAGAACCTTTCGACATATTTTGTGCAATTAGTATTTGGTCCCAACATACCTTTCCAAGCATCTTTAGTTCGCTGCTCGATTTCCAACTGATCGCCCACACAGGCGCAAAACCATTGCAAAAACTTGTTGATATCCGCAAATATTTCCTTATTCGCCTCTTGTAAATCGATTACTGCCGTGCGATATTCTTGCTGGGTGGCATAGTCTAAAACCCGCCCCATCATTAAGGACTTACCCATGCGTTCGGGTGATTTAATCCTGATCAAAGTCCCCGCCTTTACCACCTCTTCATAACAGCGCTGCTCTAACTGCGATCTCACGACGTAAAAGTAGCCATTATTTTCCACCACAATATGAGGATCTGGTGTAGGTGGTGGTATGGGTGGCTTGCGCTTTATTAATACAGGCGTTAACTCTTCAGGAATCCCGTCTACTTTGATAGCATTCACCCCCAAAGCAAACGCATCCTCAATCGAGCGATCGACCCAAATCGCCTTATAAAAACCTTCCGCAAATTTCCGCGCTGCTTTATCACCGATCGCCTGATTCATCCCAATCACATAGGGAATATGCTGCGCGATCGCCTCAGCCAGTCCTACCGCATAGCAAGCATTCAACACCACGCATTGAATTTGATTGGCAAACAGCTTAGACAAATCCGCCAGAGCATCATTACTTACTGCCTTCAAGTTGCCATCTTCGTCCTCAAAAGCCAAACCAAGATCGCCACCGCCATGCCCTGAAAAATGCAGAATCTGTGGATTGAGATTGTGTAAGTATGTCTGTAAATCTTCAGGACTCACTGCACCTCGCGACTCGATCACAAAGCGATCTCGATTTGGAGATCGTTCCAACGTCGTGCGAATTTCTTTTACCTCCTTGTCCAGCCGTATCCGAGCTAAATCTAGAGGATTTGCCGCCAGAATCAAGACTTTTTTAATAGCCATAGAATCGCTTAAATGAAATTTTTAGCCACTGACCTAAAAAAATCATACATTTTTAAACTTAGAAAGTAAAGACAGTGAGAAATATATTTTTATTGTTTTTTAATAATCCTCAAAAATAAAGCAATTGCCGTAATCACCCCACATAAAATCGTCAAAATCCAGTTTTTTGGAGTCCATTCCACTGCACCGAGATAATTAGAGCCGATCGCAATGGTATGAACTGATGCAAGTACCAAAGCTGGAACCGAGAGTAAATGTAAATAGCGCCAAGCTTTACCGAGTTTCTTTACCATCCAATCGGAACTGGTGAGGGCGGCGGGAGTCATCAGCGCGATCGCGATCGCCCCTAGCCAGATTGAGATTTGGTGCTGCGGAATCATGAAGGATAAAGCATCGAAGTTCCATTGAAAAGTATGCTCGATTTTATGGAATGTATGGGCAAGGGAGAGAACAAATGCACCAACACCGATCGCTCTTCGATAGGTCATTAACGCTGAACAAGACTTAAAAATCTGATTGAGAGGACGGGCGGCGAGGGCAAGCATTAACAAGATCAAACCCGCATGTCCTGTGTAATCCACCATATCGCTAGTTCGCAATAGCGTTAAGATGCCGATTGTGAGCGTAATCCAGCCACCCATTCTAAATAACTGACTACGGCGATCGCGACTTAATAAACCTGCAAATACACCAATACCCAGCATCGAGGGTAACGTTCCCAATCCAAACGCCAACATCGTTAGCGCACCCTGTGTCATATTGCTCGTTTCCGCAGCCTTGATTTGAGCAGTGTAGAGAAATCCGCAGGGAATCAATCCCCATGTCATTCCCAGTAATGCAGGTGTAAGTGGATGGGAATACAATGATAATTTCATCATCGCATTGCTGAGGCGTTGATGTAGTCCGACCAATGCCATCGGATTGAGAAAGGGAAGATTGGGCAAACCTTCAGGTTTTATCTGGACAATTCCCATCCATACCAATAGAAGCCCTGTCAAAACCGCCAACCATCGCCGCAAATCGCTCTCAATTCCTGCAAATTGTCCACTCGCTACTAGCACCGACCCGATCGCACCGATAAAAGCCCCTGCGATCGCATAGCTCAAAATCCTGCCAATGTTTAGCAATGCGTGAAAATAAAAATGCTGTTGCCAACTTCTAGAATTATTTTTAGAATTGTCCTTGGAGTTGCTTTCTTTACCTGAAAGTGAGAAAGCGACGGTCAATGGGCCACACATGCCTACACAATGACCAAAACTCCCTAAAAATCCTAAAGCAGCAACGAGCAGTAAATCTAGCATTCTTTATTTATAGCGCTTTGCGCTGAATTATTGTTAAAAGTGTTGCTTCGCAACACTTTTAACATCCCAACCTATTTGCCCACATTGGTCGTAAAAGTCAATTCAAACGGCTGAAAATTTTCGCCTTCTCTTACTGAACCGCTCAACTTAAGCTCATATCTACCAACTTGTGGAAATGTCACTTCCATACTCGGTAATCCTAAATAGCGCTCAATAATTGCTAAAGGATTAGCGACTGTAAATTTGATATTGCGATCGCTTAGCGATCGCACTTCCATCCGACAATTACATTTTCCATAAGGAATAATCTCGCCGCCGCGTTTAGTGAGCGCGATCCAAATTGTGGATTTTTTGCCAGCAATAGGGCGATCGTTTGGCTCGATATGAATTGTGCCACCAACTTCTTGAGAGGTTCTAACTTCGTGGGCGATCGCTACCGTAGTAATGGTCATCGTGACAAGTGTGACGCAAGATAGCAAGACAGCGACTTTGGACGCAAAGCTAGATGTGATTTTGTGGGGATGTTGGTTTATCATGCGATCGCTTTCCGTAGAAGATAATACAACCGTGATTTGCAACGGTTTAAGCCTGTCGAAAATCACGGTTATTCAGCAAGAAATCAATTCTTAGCTAGCCCAACCAGCCTTGGCTTGATCAAGCACGTAGTTAGCAACTAAATTAATGTCATCAGCACTTAGTTTTTTACCAAAAGCAGGCATGGCTCCTTTACCCTTGGTAACTTGTAGGGCAATGGCTTCCACGGTGTTCTTGCCGTACTTCTCCAATGCGTCTGCCTTCAAGGTTTTAGCGGCAACTACGTTGTTTCGACCACCTGCATGGCATTGAGCACAGTTATTGTTAAAGATTTTTGCGCCTGCGGAGACTTCAGCAAAGGCTGGTTGCCCGAAAGCTAGACTCACCAACATGGTTAAGGCGATCGCGAGAATAGAAAAAATGCGTTTCATAGTTATGTATTCCTTAAATATTCACGAAAAATAAGGGCAAAGCTATAGCTGATGCCCTACGCGGCTTAGCCGCAAAGTCGAGTTGAATTTTAGTCTGGATGTATGATGACGGTATTTGCTCTAGTAGTCAAAAGACAGCCTGTCTAACAAGAAACTTCAAAAACAATCCTAGATTGATTTATGAGCGATTTATGAGAAATCCAAAATTAGAGTTGCAGCGCGAAGCGCAGTAACTCTAATTTTGGTTATAGTAATCACTATGCTGCAATTTTTTGATGCCTTCTTCCGATCGCTACCAAACTGGTTTTACCATCTCGAACAATGGGCTAATGCTTTGGTGAATAGCCAACTCAATCAAGCCTCATGGATAAGTGTTGGCGTAGTATTTTTGGCAGGACTGGTCACCAGCCTTACCCCTTGCACCCTGTCGATGTTACCACTCACGATTGGTTATATTGGCGGCTATGAATCCAAAAGCACATGGAAGTCCGCCTTGCAATCAGCTTGGTTTTGTCTCGGCTTTGCGATCGCCCTCACTGGTTTTGGACTAGCCGCCGCACTACTTGGCAAGATCTATGGACAGACAGCTTGGGGTTGGTCAGTAGTGATGGGAATCATTGCGATCGCGATGGGATTACAACTATTGGAAGTGATTTCTTTCCGTTTACCCAGCTTTGGTAACTGGGAAGTATCCCAAAATTTACCAACAGGACTGCGATCGCTATTAATCGGTTTATCCTTTGGATTTGTGGCTTCGCCTTGCAGTACACCTGTGTTAGTGACCCTTTTGGCTTGGGTATCAGGCTCAGGAAATTTACTGGTTGGCACAGAGTTTTTACTAGCCTATGCGATCGGTTCCGTATTACCTCTGGCGATCGCAGGTACATTTACAGGAATCATCAAACAGTTTTTAGAACTTCGCCGTTGGTCAAGCTGGCTCAATTGGGGTAGTGGAATCATTCTGATTGGCTTTGGTACACTTTCCATTTTGAGCAAGATTGCCTAGTTCTAAACCCCAAAAGAGAAAAACGCCCGCTACGCGGGCGTTTTTCTCTTTTGGTTATTTCTGCCATTCCCGATCAAATCTTGTCCAGAGCCTGAGTAATCTTGGATCAACCTCTGTATCAAGTAGAACTGATGAAACAATTGAACGGATTTTCAATAGCTCCCCAAAACTAGCGCGAATGAAGATTTTGCCAGAGGCTACAGCCTTTTCGAGAGTAGATCTGCCAAACATGACGTTGCGTAAGACAATCCCAGTGCTTTCAAAATCATTGAGTGCGTCAGTCTCAGCCGTGGAAATCGTGATTTGCAATTCTTGTCCACCTGAGGCATGTAAATGTATCCGAGCCTCATCGATCGCGATCGTTGCAGAGTTGCCAGAGGCGATGCGAACGATCGCTAACCATGTGCTACCTTGGCGATCGCGCAAAATCTCGATTAATTCTAAAAGCATGGATGAGAGCAGTTCTGCGCGAGGTGAAGGTGAGTCAGGCATGGTCATGTTTGCAGCAAATTGGGTGAAAAGATGTAAAGATTATAGAATTATTAGATGTCATCTTTTGTGCAAATATAGCGCTTTGAGCGCAAAGCCGAACCATGAATTTTTTTTTGCATTCTCTGACGATCTCAATAGGACTGACCTGTATCGCGATCGCTCCTGCTTCATCGGAAACAATCGCTAACTCGAAACAGTTTGGAGTCGCACCTCCAGCCTGTGAGGGAGAAGCCCAGCTTTATCTAAACATCTGTGCTTCTAGATGGGCAAAAACTGCCGATTTCTTGCGATCGCTAATTTATGACGAAGTTTATAGTCGGGTACCTGAAGCTAGGAAAACCCAACTCAAAGCGATCGAAAAAACTTGGAATTCCTATCGAGATATCCACTGTGAAGAGTTGAGCGCACCATTCCGCAAAGGCTCAATTTACTCTCTTTTATATTTCAGTTGTCGAGCGCGAGTGACTAACGATCGCATCGCCGATTTACAAGGAACAAACATCTCTCAATTTACTCCAGACATAACTACCCAACGTCTATCTAAAATCCTGAAGAACGAAAAGATGAACAATTCCTCTGGGCAACGCCAATGGTTGCAATATCAAGCGCAACAATGCCAGTTTGAGTCATTAAATTCCAACGAGACCACGCGATCGGTAAAACAATGTCGCGATCGGCTAGCCGAAGGTCGTCTAAAGGAACTAGAAGCAATGCTTGGAACTCGATAAGATATCTGTTAAAGGTGGTGCAAAGCATCACCTTTAACGACTTTCCCATACCAATACGATCGCAGTGCCAAGAGCATAAGCCAAGATATCTTTCCAATCAAAGGTAGTCCCTAAAATAGTTGCCAAAATCTTATTCTGCCTTAGTCCTAGTCTATCAACGAGATTTAGATACTGCAATCCTTCGATCGCACAGGCAAATCCAAATACAGATAGCGCAGCTACATTTGCGCGAACTTTCCAAAATGATTTGACGAAGCAATAAATAAGAATAACCACTAAAACATCCCCAATAAAAGGACGGATAAACCGATCGTCGATAAAAACTGCGATACAAACTTCTATTAAGAAGAGTAAAACAGTTAAGTAGAAGTATTTTTGATTAAAAGTGAGTTGATTAGTAAACATGTATGGATAGTATTTATGAACAATTTTAGGGCTTACGCATAAGTCCTATCAATGACTAAGTTTTCGTAACTCTAATCCAATTAGGACTTTTTCTTGATTGGATAAATCACCAATAATTTGCTTAAAGGGAAGAGGTAATTTTTTGATTAAAGTTGGAACTGCAATAATCTGATCTTTTCTGGCAATATGCGGCTGCTCAACTAAATCAATTACCTCAATGCGATAGCGCCCGTCGAGGTACTCCTCACAGATTTTTTGCAAATTAGCGATCGCTAAAAGTGATTTAGCCGATTTCCCCGCGACATACAGCCGTAGTTCCCATATTTCTTCCTCAGGTGGAGTTAGATTCTCTATTGTATTGATATCCATTGCTTGCTAAGTCCCAAATCGCTCTTTAGGTTTTTTCGATATTTATAAATCTGTTTGATCGGCTTTACGAAGGACTGACATGTTAAATTTATTTTCAGTTAAAACTTGTTGAGCAGTCTCTTCTTGCTGACTAAACATATCTAATTCTGCTTGCTCAATCGCTAGTTGAATTTCAAGGGCTTTAATTTGAGCCTGTACAAGCGATTGTTGCTGCACAAGTCGTAGTTTTTTACGGTCAAATTCTTGCTTGCGGCTGAGTTGGGCTAATTTCTCTTTAGATTGTTGCGCGACTCTTTCGGTTCCAGTCAGGAAGTTGTTCTGTCCTAAGTATACATCTAGCAACTCTATGCCATTACTCGTTAAGACAAACTCACGGATTTGATTAGAATGTTGCATACCGCGAGACTTAAGGACATAAAGAGTCCGATTGCGCTCCCCATTAGTTTCTATAGTCCGAAGTTCTAACCAAGTGTCCATCAGAGATGACACACCCAGTTCTGTATGCTCTAAAGGCGCACCACCTTGGAGAAGGTTAGTAAAGAAAACAGTGATTTGTTGAGATTTAAACATGTCGATCAAGCGCATGAGAAAATTTTTGGTTTGGTTCAACGTCCCAATGGTGGCAAGATTACTCATTGGATCGATCACTACAGAGCTAGGCTGAAATTCTTTAACCCAAGTCTCGATAATTTGCAAACGCATTTCTAATCCATAGGCAGTTGGTCGTACCGACTCAAATCTCAATAGTCTATTCTCGACATGATGGGTCAAATCAAGTCCAACGGAGCGTTGATTTCTCAAGATTTGTTGAGGAGCTTCCTCTGTTGCCAAATAAAGACAGCGTTCACCGCGATCGCATGTTGCTGAGGCAAAAAAACCAGCTAATGTCGTCTTACCAGTTCCCGCCATTCCCGTGACCAAAATACTGCTACCCCGATAGTATCCGCCACCATCTAACATTTTATCAAGGCGAGAAATTCCTGTTGAGACTCGTTCAGTAGATATTTCATAATCTAGACCAACTGAGGTGATCGGTACGACAGAAATGCCATTTTCCTCAATCAAAAATGGATATTCATTAGAGCCATGCCGAGAACCTCGATATTTAAATATTTGGAGATAGCGGGTTGTAATTTCTTCCGCAGTTCTCTGTTCTAATCGAATTACACAATCTGAGACATATTCCTCTAGTCCCTGACGTGTTAAGGTATGCTCTCCTCGCTCTCCAGTAATAATTGCCGTTACACCCTGTGACTTTAACCAGCTAAATAAACGGCGTAACTCTGCCCGCACAATATTGGTGTTATTTAGACCTGCAAATAAGACTTCAATCGTATCTAAAACTACTCGCTTTGCACCAATTTCTTTAATAGCACTACCGAGTCTAATAAATAGACCTTCAAGGTCATAATCTCCAGTTTCTTCTAAGCCGATAGGATTGATATAAACATGGTCAATGATCACTTTGCCATCCGAGACTAACTGATCGAGATCCCATCCTAATGATGTGACGTTTTGGGTGATCTCTTCGGCAGTTTCTTCAAAGGTCATTAGTACGCCTGTTTCGGCATATTCAATTGCGCCATGCACTAGAAACTCAACCCCAAACAGAGTCTTACCACAACCCGCCGAGCCACAGACTAGAGTTGGTCGTCCTTGAGGTAATCCCCCACCAGTAATTTCGTCCAGCCCTTGAATGCCTGTCGGACACTTGGGCAGTTGGGTTTTGAGACTTTTGTTTATTTCGACCATAAATTTTTAGCTTTCTCAGACATAACCTTTAGTCTATTGTGACAGATCTCTCAGCCGCTTTTAATTTAAGAGATAATAGTTTAGAAACCATGTAAGAATTGAGCTAGATCCCTCCCAACCCCCCTTTAAAAAGGGGGAGAATTAAATTCTTCCCCTTTTTAAAGGGGGGGTGAGGGGGATATATTGAAGCTTTTGACCGCAGAAAGTAATTCTTAAATAGGTTTTATACTACATATTTATCAAGCAATGCTTGCGAGATCTCGTTGTGACCAAAACATATAGTCCACATCTTTTAGAACAAGCGATCGCTCACAATCCGATGATTGTTAGTGCTGAGTCTTCGCTGCGTGAAGTAGCGCAATTGATGAATCAAGCACAACATCAGGTATCTATTCCATTTGAGATAGATCTAAAAAGAGCAGAGTCTTCTAGAAGCTATGCCTCATGTGTTTTGGTTGCGGCTGAATCTCGACTTGTAGGGATTGTGACTCCGACAGATTTGACGAGGTTTATGGTCGCAGACTTAGCCCTTGAAGAAATTAAGGTTACAGATGTGATGACACATCCAGTTGTGACAATGCGGATGGATGCCTTTCAGGATGTGGTGACAGCGATCAATTTGCTGCGTCAACATCACATTAGTTATTTACCACTGCTAGATGAGCATGACTATCCGATCGCAGTTGTTACTTTAAAAGGGCTATTACAGGTTGATGAACTCATATTGCGATCGCCTCAACAAGAACAAACACACAAGATTGAACATGAATCATTGTTAATAGCGATCTCCAATCGCATTCAAGCTTCACTGGACTTGCAGGTTATTCTTGACACGACAGTTCAAGAAATTCGCCAATTCCTAAAAACAGATCGCGTGATTGCCTATCAATTTGAACCAAATTGGAGTGGTGTGGTGGTAGCCGAATCCGTTGTAACTGAATGGAATTCACTTTTAGGAATAACTATCACCGATCCACACTTTCAAGAAAATATGGTGGAGCCTTACCGAAATGGGCGTGTTCAAGTAACAGACGATGTTTATCTAGGTGGGCTGACTTGGTGTCACATGAATCTCCTTATTCAGATTCAGGTAAAAGCGATAATAGTTGTACCTATTCTGAAAGGAGATAAGCTCTGGGGACTATTAGCAGCACAGGCTTGCGCGCAACCTCGTCACTGGGAAACGTCAGATGTGGAGTTACTACAACAACTTGCCACTCACATTGGTATTGCACTCCAGCAAGCATACACGATGTCAGAGATGCAACGACTCAATCAGGAACTAGAGCGCAGAATAGAAGAAAGGACAACGGCACTAGTAAATAGTGAAAACCGTCTAAATCTGATTGTTTCTAATGTCTCTGATGGGATCTTGATTGTCGATCGAGAAGGAAAAATAGTCTTTGCTAACCCATCGGCAGCGGGAACATTTAAGATGAGATTTGAGCAACTGAGTGGGCAGATCATTGGCATACCCAACGTCCTGAATAATCGATTTGAAATTGATCTGCTTACCCGTGACGGTAAAATAGAGGGGAGTGAGATGCAAGTTGTGCTGATTGAATGGGAAAATCAGCCTGCATATCTGATCTCTCTACATGATATTACAGAACGCCAGAAAGCAGAGCAGGAAATCGCGCTCCAACTACGGCAAAAGCAAGCCCTTGGGGTGATCACCCAATGCATACTAGAATCACTCGATGTTAGCGAGATCCTATCGAAAGCAACTCAGCAGGTTAAAGACATGATGCAATGCGATCGCACGATCGTGTTTCAGCTCTTTCCCGACGGCCGAACCCGAATTGTCGAAGAATGTGTATCGGATGAATTTGCCAATCTCAAAGACCTAAGCTGGGGGGATGAAGTTTGGTCTCAGGATATGCTCGATCATTATTGGCGGGGACAGCCTCGCATAGTTGACGATGTGATGAACGATATCTGGACATATTGCCTCCAAGAATATTCCATCGCAGGTCAAATTCAGTCCAAAATCGTTGCTCCTATTTTACAAGAAGTATACATCGGCGAAAACAATCGGTGGGTCGATCCTGTGAAATCCATCAAAATCTGGGGGCTTCTGGTCGTTCATGCCTGCCAAGAAAAACGAGTATGGCAAGACTCTGAAGCACAACTCCTACAACAAACTGCAAACCAATTAGCGATCGCTATTCAGCAGGCAAGTCTGTTTGAGCAATTACAGCAAGAACTGATAGAACGACAACAAACAGAAGTAAAGCTCACAGATAGCAACCAAAAACTCGTCCATGCTACCCGTCTTAAGGATGAGTTTTTAGCCAATATGAGCCACGAACTTCGTACCCCACTCAATGCCATTTTAGGCATGACCGAGGCTCTACAGGAGCAAGTCTTAGGTAGTATCAATGAGAAACAACTCAAAGCATTACAAACCGTTGAACGAAGCGGCAACCATCTGCTGTCATTGATCAACGATATTCTCGACCTCGCCAAAATTGAATCGGGACTGATTGAGCTAGACTACAGTCCTACTAATGTGGCTTCGCTCTGTCAGTCTAGTCTAGCCTTCATCAAACAACAAGCCCATAAAAAAAGTATTCAGCTAGATATTAAACTACCTGAAAATTTACCCGATCTGAGCATGGATGAACGGCGTATCCGTCAGGTACTGATTAATCTACTCAATAATGCTGTGAAATTCACTTTAGAAGGTGGCAGGATCACGCTAAAAGTCAGCAAGCAGGAAATTCAGGAGATCGAGAGTATTAGCTCTTGGATTTGCTTTGCTATAACCGATACAGGTATTGGTATTACCCCAGAAAATATCAAGAAACTATTTCAGCCCTTTATCCAAATCGACAGCGCCTTAAATCGTCAATATGAAGGAACAGGTTTGGGACTAGCTCTAGTGAAGCAGATGGTGGAGTTGCATGGTGGTCGAGTGAGTTTAACTAGCGAGCTAGGATTGGGAAGTTGCTTCACGATAGAGTTGCCCTACATACCTGTCTCACCAGAACTCGTGAAAGGTTTACAACCAGTTTCTATTTCATTAGAGTTACCATCTGCTAGCGAAGCTACCCAGAACCCCTTAATCTTGATAGCAGAAGACAATGAAGCTAATATCGCTACGTTTTCTAGTTATCTAGAAGCTAAGGGTTATCGCATTTTATTGGCAAGGGATGGACAGGAGGCGATCGCGATCGCTAAATTACATCACCCTGATTTGATCTTGATGGATATCCAAATGCCCGTTATGGATGGTTTGGAAGCAACTCGGCAGATCCGTCTCGAACCTAATCTGGTTGATATTCCGATTATTGCGTTGACGGCTCTAGCGATGACAGGCGATCGCGAAAAATGTCTGGCAGCAGGGGCGGATGAATATTTGACAAAACCTGTCAAACTTAAGCAATTGGCTACTAGTATTCAACATGTTTTAAATGCAGAGAAAAAATAATGTGTAATTTTTTGGGTTCGTTCTAGCCTTAATATTTTTAGCCCTGATATAGATATATATGAGAAAAAGTTTATCTAAAAAAAAGTTCGTCAATTCATCTAAGCCAGTAAATTTTGGGATGGATTCTATCGGTGCGCGATTATTTTTATCAATAATGACACCTGTTACTATTGGATTAGCTGGGTTAGGGATTCTATTTTATTTTAATTTGGAGGCTGACAAGCTACACAATTTAGCTGAGGAAGCCAATCTCAAAGTTAGAGAGGTAGATACTGAGCTTCGTAACAGTGAGGTTTTTTTAAAGAGTTTAGTCGTAGCAACTATCAATTTACAAAATAACGGGGTGCGATCGCCATCCGCATACGACGAAATAGTTCTTTCATCTATGTCTATTCGTCCAAAACTGATTACTGGCTTTGGCGTGATGCAGACTCCAAATGGCTTGGTAGATCGCCAGTGGTTTGGACCTTATATCGAAGAGTCGCTACCAAATCGAGGTGTTAAACTTCCAGAATATGCCAATTATAGTCTGGTGGAACTTTGGCAAGTAGATAGATATCCTGAGTTGCAATATTATACCGATGCTATTAAGGCGAACAAGTATTTTTGGTCAAAGCCATATATTAATCAGATTTACCCAATTCCATTGGTGACGTTTGCAGGTCCCATTCGCGATCGCAATGGAAACCTGATTGGGATTGTGAATGGTGATATTAACATTAGAGATCTTAACCTTAACGATCAAAGTAAGTCCAAGGAAGGTGGATATTCAGTGTTTGTCACTCAAGAAGGAATATTCTTAGGATATGCTCCTGAACCAAACAAAGTATCTAATCTAGAAAATATTGCATCAATTCCATCATTGAAAGTTGTTTGGGATGAGATTCAACATGCATTAGCTCAAGGAAAATCTCAAGGATACTTCAAATCAAATGCGACACAAAGTTATTGGGTTTATCAGAGAGTGCCTAGTAGTCAATGGGTGATGTTGCAATCTATTCCCTATGATACGGTTGTCAAGCCTGCGTTATTGCTCTCTTTCAGTGCAACTCTCTCGTCAGCGATAGTCTTGGCTTTTGTTGTGGTGCTATTTATCCGTTATCTAAACCGTCGATTGCAACCAATTTTAGAAGCCTGCAACGAGACATGCATAGAAAGTGGTGTGCACAATAAATCCAAAGATGAAATTAGTCGTTTATCAACAGCCTTCTTCCATATGATGGAGCGCCAAGAGAATCTTTTGCAGCAATTGCAACAGACCAATATCCAACTAATTGAGTCTCATCGGCTGAAGGATAGTTTTTTGGCGAATATGAGTCATGAATTGCGGACTCCACTCAATGCTATCTTGGGCATGACGGAAGGACTGCAAGATAGAGTGTTTGGCACAGTGAATGATCGCCAACTTAACGCATTGCAAATTGTCGAAAGCAGCGGCAACCATCTTCTCGAATTGATTAACGACATTTTGGACTTGGCAAAAATTGAGTCTGGACAGATTGAGCTAGATTGTGCTCCCGCTTCACTCCCTCTGATAGTTCAATCAAGTTTAGAATTTGTGAAGCAGCAAGCCCTAAAAAAGCAAATTCAAATAGCAATCAAACTTGCGCCTAACCTCCCTAATCTGCAAATAGATGAACGACGTATTCGTCAAG
The DNA here is from genome assembly GCF_016584665.1 of Pseudanabaena sp. lw0831. Classification (GTDB taxonomy): domain Bacteria; phylum Cyanobacteriota; class Cyanobacteriia; order Pseudanabaenales; family Pseudanabaenaceae; genus Pseudanabaena. The sequence continues at coordinate 2,149 of NZ_BBJB01000088.1, read as the reverse complement.
CATTAATCAATCTACTCAGTAATGCAGTTAAATTTACGCCAACTGGAGGGTCTGTCATCTTAGAAGTCACACAACTACCTTCTAGTCTGAATAAAACAATAGAAACAACACAAGACTATCTACAGATTGCTGTAAGCGATACGGGTATAGGCATCGCGCCAGAGAATATTCAGAAACTATTTCAGCCTTTTATTCAAATCGATAGTGCCTTAAATCGGCAATTTGAAGGGACGGGATTGGGGCTAGCCTTGGTAAAGCGCATTGTCGAGCTTCATGGTGGTAGTGTTGGCTTAACTAGCGAACTGGGTGTGGGCAGTTGCTTTACAATCTTGCTACCTTGTCTGCCTCCCTCAAACCCTCAAACTGAAATGGGCACCAACAATCTGTCAGTTGAGCATTCAGAACTAGAACTCTCAAACACTGATAAAGATGTCAGACAAGATTTTCTGATATTGGTTGTAGATGATGATGAAGTCAATTCTATGACGGTTTCGAGTTACCTTAAAGCTAAGGGTTATCGAATTCTCTTAGCAAAAGATGGACAAGAAGCGATCGCTCTCTCTAAAGCTCATCATCCTGATTTGATATTGATGGATATCCAAATGCCTGTCATGAATGGGATAGAGGCAACTCGGCAGATCCGTCTCGATCCTAATCTGGTTGATATTCCAATTATTGCGCTGACAGCTTTGGCGATGACAGGCGATCGGGAAAAATGTCTAGAAGCTGGCGCTAATGAATATTTGAGTAAACCAATTAAACTCAAGCAACTTGCAACTATAATTCAACAAATTTTTGTACAAAATTCGCAACTACAATCCAATGCGATGTAAGATGCAATTTATGATGTGTAGCAATGGTTTAACTCCATGCAGAAACCCGATATTCCAGCTAACGAAAGCGATCGCTTAGTCGCCCTTGATCGCTACAAAATTCTGGATACATTGCCAGAGCAGGTATACGACGACTTGACGCAACTTGCTATGGATATATGCGGAACCCCGATCGCCCTAATCTCATTGATTGACAAAGATCGTCAATGGTTTAAGTCCCGCGTTGGAATTGAGGCAACAGAAACACCTCGCGATATTTCTTTTTGTGGTCATGCGGTTGCGGGAAGTGCGATTTTAAATGTTCCTGATGCCAGCCTCGATCCTCGATTTGCTGACAATCCACTGGTCACAAAAGATCCGAATATTCGTTTTTATGCTGGAGTTCCATTAATTACTGATGATAATTTTGCTTTAGGAACGCTATGTGTCATCGATCTCCAACCTCACGATCTTACCGAGCAACAAATCAGACAACTAGAAGCCTTGAGTCGGCTGGTCATCAGTCAGTTTGAGCTAAGACTAAAGGAAGAGTCATTGCGGCTTTTAGCATCTGTGGTCGAATCCTCCGATGACGCAATTATCACTAAGACTTTAGAAGGGATTATTACTAGTTGGAATCCTGCGGCTGAGAGATTATTTGGCTACTCAGAGGCTGAAGCGATCGGGCAACCTGTTTTTATGCTTTTTCCCCCTGACCGCTTGGAGGAGGAACCTCAGATTTTGGCGCGTCTCATGCGAGGAGTGCGGGTAGAACATTTTGAAACTGTCCGTATCAGCAAAGAAAGTAAACGCATTGAGGTCTCGGCAACTATCTCGCCTTTAATGAACGACGCTGGAGAGATGGTCGGGATTTCTAAAATTGTGCGCGATATTAGCGATCGCAAACAAGCCGAGCAAATTATTCTCCAACAAGCAAATCGAGAAACCTTATTGCGAGGAATTACTCAGCGTATCCGTCAATCCCTCGATCTCTCAATAATTTTTGATACCGCTTGTCAAGAAATTCAGCAATTGCTGCAATGCGATCGCGTTGCTATTTTTAAGTTCTATCCTGAATCCAATTTTGATGATGGTGAATTTGTCGCCGAATCAGTTGTCGATGGATATAGTTCAGCAATGGAAATCCCCATTCATGACCATTGCTTCGGCGAAAACTATGCTGCCGCCTATGTCCAAGGTCGAATGCAGGTCGTGAATGATATAGATAATGCTGGTCTGACGGACTGTCATCGCGATATCTTGGCTCAATTTCAGGTACGGGCAAATCTGGTGATTCCATTACTATGTGGCAACAACCTATGGGGATTGCTGTGCAT
>NZ_BBJB01000087.1 GCF_016584665.1 Pseudanabaena sp. lw0831 | reverse complement strand
CATCAATGCGCTCATACTCGCCAATGGCAAGAGCATGAGATTAATCTAATTCAAGAAATTGCTAGTCAATTAGCGATCGCTATTCAACAAGCCAGTCTCTATGAGCAACTTCAAGAGGAACTATTAATACGTCAGCAATCTCAATTGAAAATAGCGCAGCAATTGCGACAACAGCAAACCTTAGCGACAATCATCAATAAAATTCGCGAATCACTTAGTCTCAAAGAGATTCTGGCAGTGGTGACTCAACAGGTTAAAGATGTGCTGTCTGGCGATCGCGCGATCGTCTTTCAACTATTTGATAATGGTAACAGCCAAATTGTCGAAGAATCTGTACATAGTAACTTTCCCAATCTCAAAGCCCTTAATTGGGAAGACGAAGTTTGGTCGCAGGAAATTCTCGATTGCTATTGGCAAGGCAAGCCTCGCATTGTTCCCGATGTGATGAATGACATTTGGACAGAATGCCTAGTGGAATACTCGATCAAAGGTCAGATCAAGTCCAAAATTATCGCGCCAATTCTCCTAGAGTCGCACATTAGTGAAAATCATCGCTGGGTAGCAACGGACGGATCTAAAAAGCTGTGGGGTGTTTTGGTCGTCCATGCTTGTGCAGAACCGCGAGAATGGCAAGATTCAGAAGCTCAACTGCTCCAACAAATTGCGAATCAGTTAGCGATCGCCATTCAACAAGCTAATCTTTATGAACAGATTCAAGCTGAATTGTCGTTCCGCGAGCAAACCGAAATCCAACTGCTCAAAGTCAATGATGAACTTCTCCGCGCCACCAAGCTCAAGGATGAATTTCTTGCCAACATGAGTCACGAACTCCGCACCCCGCTCAATTCAATCTTAGGACTGTCTAACGCTCTCGGAGAGGAGCTTTTAGGCTCGCTCAATGAACGACAAATAAAGGCGATCGGTACAGTCGAGTCAAGCGGCGAACATCTTCTATCCCTAATTAATGACATTCTCGATCTATCAAAAATCTCATCAGGGATGATGGAACTAAATGTTGAATCAGTTTTAGTCAAAAATCTCTGTGATTCTAGTCTGGTCTTTGTCAAACAGCAAGCATTTCAAAAGAAAGTGCAAATCACTAGCAATATTCCTAAGAATATAAACAATATCAATATCGAGGAGCGTCGCATCAGACAGGTCTTAATCAATCTGCTCACCAATGCTGTCAAATTTACTCCCAGTGAAGGGCAAGTGAATCTTCTAGTTGCAGTTGGTCAAGGCGATACATGGCAAGGAGAGGCGACAATCCCCCAGCGCATCAAACTGATGAATTCAGCGATGATCGTATTTCAAGTCGTCGATACTGGCATTGGCATTACCTCCAACGATTTACAACGACTCTTTCAACCCTTCGTGCAGGTCAGTAGCAGTCTCAATCGTCAATATGAAGGCACAGGATTAGGGCTAGCCCTAGTCAAGCAGATTGTCGAACTACATGGTGGTCAGGTCATGGCTGAGAGTGAAATCGGCAAAGGTAGCTGTTTCTCGGTTGCCCTACCCTATGATATGTCCGAGTCTAGAGTTCCAGAATCTACAACAGTTTCCACTGCTTTATCGCCATTGAGCATCGATCCTGATCGTGCGCTGCTTATTTTACTCGCTGAAGATAACGAAGCAAATATCCAAACCTTCACATCCTATCTGACCGCGATCAATTACCGCGTAGTTGTCGCTAAAAATGGAAGAGAAGCAGTTGCCAAGGCAAAATCAGATTCTCCCGATATCATTCTCATGGATATTCAAATGCCAGACATGGATGGGCTAGAAGCAATCAGTCTGATTCGGGCTGACGCAACAATTGCGGCTATTCCGATTATTGCACTGACGGCTCTGGCGATGGAAGGCGATCGCGAAAGGTGTCTAGCGGCGGGAGCCAATGAATATCTCGCTAAACCCATCAAGTTCCGCCAACTGAATACTGCAATTCAGCAAATTTTGACATAGATTTAATACGAATAATACTCTTTCTAAATATGGACAGCAAAAATAGCGGCAGCAATAGAACTGTAGAGTATTGCAGTATAGTAGCAGCCAAGTTACTTAGGATGTGGTTAAGGGGTGGAACCCCTTTATGGGGCGCAGCCCCACACGCCCAATTAGTCAAAATGTCCTAATTATAAAGACCACGACTATAGTTTTAAATGAATCGTTACCATACCTATTTAAGCGATCGCTGCAATATCTTTATTTTTCTAAATGTCTCCCTCAATTATTTATGCGTCTAAATTCTTGGCTAGCTGCGAGCGAGCGGCAGTGTCAGATGTACCTTAGTTTCATGCCGATAGACACTCGTAATCCAAAATTGTCCTCCAGTTAGTTCGGCAATTTTTCGGGAGATGGTTAAGCCAAGCCCAGTTCCCTGTTGCTCGTAAGTCTCGCGCTCAAACTGAATAAAGGCATCGATTTTAGCAATTTGCTCTTCGGTCATGCCTCGACCTAAGTCCAATACGGATAACTTCAGCATATCCCCCTCGATTTGACTGCTAACTGTAATGGATGTCCCTGAAGAGGAGAATTTCAAAGCATTATCGACTAATTCATACAAAAGTGTGGATAGATATTGCTCTGATAGCGCGATCTCGGCATCCTCAAGCGAAAATACTAGGTCGTTACTACGGTTGCTACTCTGAGCCTGCGATCGCAATGTCGTTTCAATGGCGGTACTGGAGAATTTAGTTCGCATTGGTTTAACAGGATGTTGCTTACTTACGAATGCTTCTAACTCAAAATAAACGAGCAATCTCTTTGTTAGCATTTCTATGCGACTTGCCGATTGCTCGACTATGTCCAGCATCTCAAGGGCTGGAGCTATCTTCATGTCTTTGAGAAAGTCTTTGATTAACTCGATCGGAGCGATGATGCCGTAGAGGGGCGTATTTAATTCGTGGGATAGGTTAGAGGCTAAGTTGCCACGCAGCGCACCGAGAGAAATTTTTAAGGTATCGATCGTATTTTCTTGGATCTGCGATAAGGATTGGATCTTGTCAAACTGCTTTTTGATTCTAAGCATTGACTTAATACGGGCGCGCAACTCCTCAGGATTGACAGGCTTGCTGATGAAGTCATCGGCTCCAGCACCTAAACAGTTGGCAAGGTCTGATTTGGAACTTAAGGCTGTCACCATCACGATCGGAATAGCTTGCCATTTTGGCATGGCTTTGATTTGCTGACAGACTTGAATGCCATTGATTCCAGGCATCATGACATCCAGCAAAATTAGATCGGGATTGTAGATATCTAGGGATGAAAGAGCTTGTTGACCGCTGGAAGCATAATGTATCTGATAGTCACAATCGCTTAATAGGGCTGCAATCACTGCAAAATTATTCGGTTCGTCGTCAACGATCAAAATTGAGGGTGCGTTCATATTTTCTATTGAGTTAAAATTTGTTGAATTGCATCGTTAAGTTGTTGAAACACGATCGGTTTAGTCAGATATTCATTGGCTCCCGCCTCTAAACATCTTTCGCGATCGCCTTCCATCACCAGAGCTGTTAAGGCAATAATTGGAATTGCCGCAATTTGTGGGTCGGTTCGGATCAGGCGGATCGCTGTTAGCCCATCCATTCTTGGCATTTGAATATCCATAACGATCGCATCTGGGGAATGCGCTTTAGCCATTGCCACAGCCTCTTCTCCATTTCTAGCAATGACCACTCGGTAATTGAGTGCTGTCAGATAGGCGGTAAGGGTTGCAATGTTTGCCTCATTGTCTTCGGCTAGCAAAATCAGAGGAACGATCGCTTTGCCAGAATTACCTGCTATCGATCGTCGAGTGACATCAGTCATGTCGGTCGAGGGATCGCTAGACCCAAACATTTCATAGGGTAGGGCAACGGTAAAGCAACTACCCATTCCTATTTGACTCTCGGCGATCACTTGCCCTCCATGAAGTTCGACGATCTTTTTAACGAGAGCTAGACCCAAGCCAGTACCTTCGTATTGTCGGTTAAGTGCACTATCTAACTGCACAAAGGGTTGAAAGAGTCGTTGCAAATCTTCAGTAGCAATACCAATACCAGTATCCGTGACTTGAAATACAATCACTGGCGAATTCATGGCTCTAATTTGTTGCGGAATCGTTGCCTCTCCTTGCCATGTATCACCACTACCGATGGCAACTAAAAGGCTTACTTTACCACCGCTTGGGGTGAATTTGACGGCATTGTTGAGTAAGTTAATTAAAACCTGTTTGATGCGACGTTCTTCGATATCGATTTTGTTGATATTTTGAGGAATATGGCTATGAATTTCTAATCCCTTCTGAAATGCTTGTTGTTTGATGAAGACTAGGCTGGAATCGCAGAGATTTTGGACTGAGGTGGGTTCAGTTTTTAATTCCACAATTCCTGATGAAATTTTTGATAAATCGAGAATATCGTTAATCAGTTCTAGTAGATGTTCGCCGCTTGATTCGACGATGCCGATCGCGTTTAATTGAGATTCAGTCAACGAGCCTAAAATTTGTTCTTTCAATGCATTTGATAGTCCTAAAATGGCATTAAGGGGCGTGCGGAGTTCGTGACTCATGTTGGCGAGAAATTCGTCTTTGAGTCTGGTTGCACGGGCGAGTTGTTGGTTGGTTTCGGTTAATTGTTGCTGGGCTTGTTTACGTTCCGCAATTTCTTGTTGAGATTGAGCATATAGACTAGCTTGCTGAATGGCGATCGCTAATTGATTCGCAATTTGTTGGACTAGATTAATCTCATGCTCTTGCCATTGGCGAGTATGAGCGCATTGATGAATGCACAGCAATCCCCATAGGTTGTTGCCACATAGTAATGGAATCACTAGATTTGCCCGTACCTGAAACTGTACTAACACATCACGGTGACAGTCCATCAGCCCAGCATTATCTATATCATTCACGACCTGCATTCGACCTTGGGCATAGGCGGCGGCATAGCCTTCGCCGAAGCAATGGTCGTGAATGTGAACTTCCATTGCTGAACTAAATCCATCGACAACGGATTCGGCGACAAATTCACCATCATCAAAATTAGATTCGGGATAGAACTTGAAAATACCGACGCGATCGCATTGCAGTAATTGCTGAATTTCTTGACAAGCGGTATCAAAAATTATTGAGAGATCGAGGGATTGACGGATACGCTGAGTAATTCCTCGCAATAAGGTTTCTCGATTTGCTTGTTGGAGAATAATTTGCTCGGCTTGTTTGCGATCGCTAATATCTTTTGTTACACTCAAAGCGCCAATTATTTGCCCATTGTCATCCCTAAGGACTGTCACCGATAATAATACGGGAAAACATGAGCCATCTTTACGAATATGAATCCATTCCTCATCAAGTAAGCCTTTTATCCCCATATATTTTAACGCTTCAAAGCCCACACCAATATCTTTACCCAATATTTTTGAAGCTTTGGCAACTTTGTCGCTCACCTCTTGAGCATCGTGGAAAATTTCGGGTGTAACCTGTCCGATAACTTCTCCCATACTGTAGCCCAACATTTTTTCCGCGCCAGAATTAAAAGTCTGAATGATGCCATTTACATCTACAGAGATAATCGCGTAGTCCGTGCCAGCGAGAATGGCGCGTTGGAGCTTATTGATCTGCCATAGTTCTTGGGTGCGTTCTGCAACTTTCGCTTCTAGGGATTGATTGAGTTCTTGCAGTGTTTTCTCTGCTTCTGATAAAGATGCGGTTCTTTGATGAACTTGACGTTCTAGCTCAATATTGCGATTTTCTAGCAGAATTACTTTTTCTGATTCTAGTTGTTCTACTTTTGCTTCTAAAACCTTGGCTAAATTATATATTTCAGTCGGATTTAAGGCTTGGAGCAAATTGGTCTGAGTGACGATTCCTAATAGTTCGCCAAATTCACCTGTTACCGCCAAGCGCCGAATCAACCTTTGCTCCATAATTTGCTGCACCGTCAAGAGGTTATCCTCTGGTTTAACGGAAAAGATCGGCGTACTCATCACCGTATGCGCGATACAGGTTTCAAGGTTTAAGCCTAGGGCTTGAAACTGCACAACATCACGCTCGGTCACTATGCCCACAGGAATTTGTAGGGAGTTATCAGTACTACACGTCTCAACAATCATCACCGAACTAATTTTCTGCCCTGCCATCATTTGCGCGATCGCCAACATAGAGCGATCGGAGACAGCACACACTACATCAGAAGTCATCACCTCAGACACCAATCGCAGCCGCAAGAGATCGATGGGTCTGGTAATTTGTCGTAAACTTTCGTGAGTCACCATTCCCACGAGGAGATCTTGCTCATTGAGAAGCGGCAAATGGCGAATGTGGTATTGCTGGAGCAGATTGACTGCTAAAAACAAATCTGTAAAGTCAGACTCGCGCAAAGTAACCACGGGATGAGCCATCACCTCTCGGACTAATAGACGATTGAGGTCTTGCTGCTGAGCGCTGAGGCGAACCACATCGCGCTCGGTCACTACGCCGATTAACTTTTCATCTTCTAATACCAAGACACAGCTAGATCTTGCCTCTTGTTGAAATTGTTGCTGATGA
>NZ_BBJB01000086.1:10000-25975 GCF_016584665.1 Pseudanabaena sp. lw0831 | reverse complement strand
AGTCCTTATGTAGCGAGCTTTTGTACTTTTTCAGGAAGCCCTAAGTAAAATCTATGCGTTTAATATTCACATCTAGTTTTAATCGGTTTCAAACGATTAATGCCACACAAGCTTGGTCATTATTTCTCACAGTTTGCAAAAAAGATGATTCACTTGGGAAAAATCCGATGATTGGAAAATATTTAACAGTCGCAATTTTAGGCGCAATCATCGCCCAAATATTAGAAGCGATTTTGATAGCAGCCTAAAAACTATTAAAAGAGTCTGCACTTCGTGCAGACTCTTTTAATAGGGTTCGTGGTGTTGAGAAAACTTAGACAGCTTCTAAATCTTTTTCACCAGTACGGATACGGATAATTCGCTCTACAGGAGATACGAAAATCTTACCATCGCCAATTTCACCAGTTCGGGCGGCAGTAATAACCTTATCTACCACCATATCAACTTGATCATCTTCGATGACAATCTCGATTTTGAGCTTTTGTAAAAACTCAACCGTGTACTCAGAGCCGCGATAGCGCTCTGTTTGCCCTTTTTGACGACCAAAGCCACGTACTTCTGATACCGTCATACCGACTACGCCAGCATTTACCAGAGCAATTTTGACTTCGTCAAGCTTAAATGGACGAATGATTGCTTCAACCTTTTTCAAATTAACTCCTCCACTGATTCTTGAACTTTAATACACTTGAATAGCTACTCAAATTTGTAGCCTAGCATACTTTTTAGAATTGTCATTCAGATTGGCGTTAGGATTGACGTTGCCACAGCCACCAACGAATTACCAATTTCTCTAATTCTATCCAAACAAACATCAATGCACTAAAACCAAAGCAAACAGCTAACTCCTCTGGTCTGAGTATATGTGTGCCAAAAAAGCGACGGAATGGCTCTACATAAATCAGCACCAGTTGTAAAACCGTAGTCATAATCACTGATCCCCAGACATAGAGATTAGTTCGCGGATCGAGTTCGATCGTCAGCTGGGTGTTAGAACGAATGGCGATCGCATGCCCCATTTGCGCTAAACAAAGGGTGGTAAATACCATCGTTGCCCAACGTTCTTTGTTATAGATGTCATCAAAGTGCGTGTTGGTATAACCATTTGCCCAAACCATGAGAGCGATCGTGATAATCGCCAAGATAATCCCGATTCTGACCATGTATGCTCCCATTCCTCTAGCAAAAATATTTTCACGGGGATCAACAGGAGGTCTTTGCATAACATTGGGTTCAGCAGGCTCAACGGCAAGAGCAAGCGCAGGCAAGCCATCGGTGACAAGATTCATCCATAAAATCTGGAGAGGAATCAAAGGCACAGTTAAGCCCAGCATCGGAGCCGCTGCAATCGTGATGACTTCCCCGATGTTACTACCGAGAATGTATTTAATAAAGCGGCGAATATTTGTATAAACTACGCGACCTTCCTCAGTAGCAGCGACAATCGTGGCAAAGTTATCATCCAACAAGATCATGTCACTAGCTTCTTTGGATACATCAGTACCAGTGATCCCCATGGCGATCCCGATATCGGCTTGCTTGAGTGCGGGCGCATCATTCACACCATCACCTGTCATTGCTACAAATTGATGCTGTCTTTGTAAAGATTGGACAATCCGCAGTTTATGTTCAGGGGAGACGCGAGCATAAACACTAACCTGAGTTACTTCTTGATCTAGATCTTTAGGACTCATGAGTTCCAGCTCTTTGCCTGTGAGCACTCGATCTCCTGATTCAGCAATGCCTAAGTCTTCTGCGATCGCCTTGGCGGTGAGTTGGTGATCGCCTGTAATCATCACAGGGCGGATACCTGCTTCACGACAACGCTTCACAGCTTCACGAACTTCTGGGCGTGGCGCATCAAGCATTCCCACTAAGCCAACCCAAACTAAATTGCTTTCATCTCTCTCGGTAATACCGTCTTCGGGTAAATACGAAAATGTGCGATAGGCAAAACCTAATACTCGCAAACCACGACTAGCGAGTTCGTTATTTTGAGCAAGAACATGTTGGCGTTGGAAATCAGCGATTTCATGGATTTGATCGCCAATTTGAATATGGGTACAGCATTCTAAAGTTAATTCAGGTGAACCTTTACAAAAGAGCACATTTCCGCCCTGCTCACCTTGGACTAGCACACTCATGCGTTTACGTTCAGAGGAGAAAGGAACCTCAAACACACGCGGCATTCGATGTTGCCATTCCGCTGCTTCACAGCCGCCCTTGCTTGCCAGAACGAGCAAAGCACCTTCGGTAGGATCGCCGATGATGATCCATTCACCATTTTTTTGCTGCAAGATCGCATCGTTGCAAAATACACAAGCCATCAACAATTGCTGAACTTCAGGAATGTTATTCACTGCAAAATTAGAATCTTCAGGTGAATTTCCTAATATATTAAATTCACCAATCGGCGCATATCCATCGCCCGTAACTTGCAAAGAATGGAGTCCTGTGCGAATCCCCTGCACCACCATTTTGTTCTGAGTGAGCGTACCTGTTTTGTCAGAGCAAATCGTAGTTACAGAACCAAGGGTCTCAACGGCTGGTAAACGACGAATTAAAGCGTTTCTTCTAACCATGCGTTGGGTTCCCAACGCGAGGGTGACCGTAACTACCGCAGGAAGTCCTTCAGGAACAACGGCAACCGCCATACTTAGGGAGGTTTCGAGGAGTTCGCCAAAGTTACCTTTATTGAGCATTCCCACTAGAACAACTAGACCCACCAATGCTAAGGAACCGCTTACCAACACATTGCCTAGCTGCGTCATCCGTTGTTGCAGGGGAGTATCTTCAGTCTCAACATTTTGAATTAGAGCAGCGATTTTCCCTAATTCAGTCTGCATTCCTGTCTTAGTAACTAGTACCTTGGCTCGTCCCTGTACCACCTCAGTACCCTGATAGACACAATTTAGGCGATCGCCTAAACTAGCATCTTCTTCCAGAATTAATTTCGCTTCTTTATTAACGGCTTCGGCTTCCCCTGTAAGCGCCGATTCTCGCACTTGTAAATTTTGTTCATCTAGTAATCTGCCATCAGCGGCGATTTGCACCCCTGCTTCTAAGAGCATGATGTCGCCAGGTACAAGTTCTTTGCCACTGATTTCGATTACTTCACCATTGCGAATTACCCGCACTTTTGGTGAAGACATGCGCTTCAAAGCTGCGAGAGCTTTTTCGGCATTGGTTTCTTGCATATAGCCGAGAATGCCATTTAGTAGGACAATTGAAAAGATAGCAACTGCATCTTTAGGAAATTCTGGCACTGGTTTATTTATTGCCAGAAAGGCTGAGACCACAGCAACTGCCATCAGCATGATCAGCATGATATTTGTGAACTGATCGACAAAGATTTTCAGCGAAGATCGCCCAGCTTTTTCAATTAGTTCATTGGCTCCATAGCGCTCCAATCTATCCGTCACTTCTCGGCTAGTGATACCTTGATTAGGATCACTTTGCAGCAATTCTAGAGATTCATCAGCACTTAAGGTATGCCAGCGAGCTACGGGAGGGGCAGGAGTAAGATCTTTTGTCTCAATTGCCATCGATATTTTTAGGTAAACGGTTATGACTATAGTACTAAAAAATAGTAATTGTTGCTTTAAAGAATCTTGAAGCCAGCAAGCCCCATTATGTAGTTTGCAGCGCTATCATCGCTAAAACCACATAATTAATACCAATTCTCAAAAATGGCGTTGCTATTTTGAGAATTTAAAACCCTTGCTCAGTTTCATTTTCAATCCCCGAAAGTGTAGTCACACTTTCGGGGATTGATATACAGCAATTTGCTTTCAACCCCGCCACAAATAAGAATATAAAACCCATTGCGGGGCTTTACCCTGCGACCCTTCTTGTGGCGGGTTTGATCGAACACTGATATAAGTCATATCGAGAGAATTGGAGTGATAGCGAATTGCGATACAATTGCATGATGATTAACAATCCATTTTTGCCCCAGAGATTGTTGGGCAGACAAACAGAATTAGAGCAGATTAGTCAAATTTTGTTAGATGATGGTGATTTGCTGATCGCAGGGGTAGCAGGAAGTGGGCGCAGAACTTTAGTCAAATGGGCTGCCCAAAAAGCTGGAGCCAGAGTGATTACTTTGGATTGTTTGCGAGCCACCGATGGCGATCGCTTTTTAAAACTACTAGCCGAAAGTTTGCTCAATACCTTTGATAGTTCCGAAGAACTGATCAAATTGCAAAGTTTACTCAAGGAGCAACCCATTAGCTTTGAGCTAACGGAACAATCTAAACCTCGGATATTTTGGAAACTCTCCTCCACAGGAATCTGGAATTTATTTGAGAAATTGCTAAGCTTGCCGCAGCAGATGGCAGAATGGCTCGATTGTCGGGTGGCGATCGTGTTGCATAACTTCCCTCATATTCGCTCATGGGATCGCAAAGGTGAATGGGAAGAATATTTGCGCCGCGAAATTCAACTGCAAAGTCGGGTGAGTTATATCTTGATCGCCACAGTCCCCGAACCTTGGATGCATAAGCTGAGTCTGCATGTGGTCGAACTTCCGCCTCTAAGCAATGCTGAGCTTTGCGAATGGCTGGAACCAACGATGCAGGAAAAAGGCTTGAAGTTCGATCCGCAAACTACTGCATTACAGCTATTTATAGAATACATTCAAGGAAATCTTAGCGATGCGATCGCCTTAACTAGACGCATCTGGCTTGACTATCTTACCCAAACAAATTCTCAATCCAAATTTCTGGTTCAACCGCATCATGTCCATCAAAACATGTTGGCGCTAGTTGAAGATCTTGCTCCTACCTTTGAGTCTTTAATCATGCTATTGCCACCAACTCAGGTGCGGGTATTAGAGAGCTTAGCGATCGATCCCACTGTTAGTCCACACAGTCGTGAATACATCCAAAGACACCAACTTTCTAAAGGGGGGAGCTTACAAGGTGCGCTGGATAGTTTGGAACAAAAGGGACTAGTTTATAGTGCAAAATATGGATATCGAATTGCGCTGCCCACCTTGCAGTTTTGGCTGAAGCAGCGCTTAGGATAAGCAATGCAAAACATTCACAGGCTACCTATAGAAGTTGTGCATCTAATCGCCGCTGGTGAAGTGATTGATTCGCTGGCGGCGGTAGTAAGAGAACTTGCTGAGAATGCGATCGATGCCCAAGCGACGCGGATCGTAATTTCGATATGGACAGATTCTCTCTCGGTGCAGGTGAGTGACAATGGCTGTGGCATGGCGATCGCTGATTTATCCCAAGCCGCAACTCCGCATACAACCAGCAAAATCAATAATGCTGAAGATCTGCAACAAATAAATAGTTTAGGATTTCGCGGTGAAGCGCTCTATAGTCTTGCCCAGCTTGCAGATTTGAATATTTGCAGTCGTCCAGTCATAGAGCCAGTGGGCTATCAAGCTAATTACGACGAGCATGGTAATTTGCAAACTAGCCCGAAAGTGGTGGCGATCGCATCAGGAACAGTCGTTACAGTTCGCAATCTCTTTTCTCGGTATCCAAATCGCTTGCAATCTTTGCCCAGCAATTCACAGCAAGTTCGCAAGGTGCAATTACAGATTCAACAAATAGCGATCGCAAATCCTCAAATTAACTGGCAAGTTAATCTCGACAATCGAGAATGGACTACGATTTGGGCTGGAGAGAATGCTAGCGAAATTTTGCCGCAAATTATTAATTCGATTCAACCTTATGATTTGGTATATAAAGAGTTTGCCCTCACCCCCAGCCCCTCTCCCGCAGGAGAGGGGAGCAATATCTCAATCACCCTTGGACTACCCGATCGCCTATCGCGTCGTCGTCCTGATTGGGTAAAAATCGTTCTCAATGGGCGGATGATTAATTTCCCTGAATTAGAGCAAACTATTCTCTCCAGTCTAGAGCGAACATTACCTCGCAATCGTTTTCCAGTTTGCATTGTGAGCTTAGACCTATCATGCGATCGCATCGACTGGAATCGTCATCCTGCCAAGGCTGAGGCATATATTCAAAATCTAGGAGATATCCAAACTCAGTTAAAAGATTGCATTATAGAAGCTCTCAAAGTTCCTGAATCAAGTTCTCAAATTAATTACGGTAGCGCTACTAATGATCTCCTAAAAACTGCCGAGCGCAAAACTTCTTATCTAATTCCTGCTAAGCATGAAAACTTCAATCAGCCAAATTCATCGTTGAAGGCGATCGCACAGGTTCTCGACACTTACATTTTGGCGGAGCACGCAGGTGGTTTATGGCTTGTAGAGCAGCATGTTGCCCATGAGCGTGTTCTCTTTGAGCAAATCGAAACTCAGTGGCAAATCGTAGCTATTGAGCAACCGATTTTATTGAAGCAACTTTCTGCCGACGAGATTGAGCGTTTGCAAGCACTAGGTTTAGAAATAGAAGCTTTTGGTAATAACCTATGGGCTGTGCGATCGCTGCCTGAAATTTTAATTGGGCATGAAGATTGTGCTGTGATTTTGCAAGAGATGAGTCAGCAGGATGATCCCACTATGGCAAGGGCAACGGCTGCCTGTCGTAGTGCAATTCGCAATGGCACAAAGTTAGAGATGTCCACAATTCGCGATCTGCTCTGGCAATGGCAACAAACCCGCAATCCTCATACTTGTCCGCATGGTCGCCCTATTTGTCTTGCGATCGACGAGTCAGATTTAGCAAGATTTTTCCGCCGTAATTGGATCATCTCGAAGTAATTTGTTGAAGTGCTTTTTTAGGACGACCGCCTTTTTTGCCATTATTACGAGATGATTCTGCTTTAGTAGGAGAAGTAGCTTGTCCACCTTTTCGTCCTAGTTCTGACATCCAAGATTTCGTGCCAAAGATACCTGCAACTAGTCCAACAATGTCAAAATCTACATCTAATCTCTCCCAATGAACACTACTACCTGATCCGTCAAGCCACACATCACTAAGATCTTCGGGAGTGGCTTCCCCCAGTCCTTGAACCAAGTTAGGTGGAAAGCTTAAGAAAGCTCCATTTCTAAGGGCAATTACTATCAAGCCAGAGATTTGGTCAAATCTGACAGATGCAGCCCTGGGTTCTGTTGCGTCTGCTTTTTTAGATGCCACTTTTGCCTTTGCGATTTGAACGTCTAGTTCCTCCTCGCTGATTAGACTCCAATTTTTGAACGCCATGTATTTCGTTCCACTTTTTCAATAAAATTTCTTGATTTGCTGCAACAAGCCTCCAAGCCACTTTGATATCTTCATTTCGCATATCAGGATCGACTTTTACTATCGATGGCGGCTCATTTTCATTACCAATGTTTATTTTGACACTATGTCTATTCGTATCATTCTTTCTTCCCTTGAACACATGAACATGGGCAGGAATATGGTCGTTAGTGTAGATGTATAAGTATAGATTCTGACTTTCGTCTTTCAGAATTAGCACGATATATTAATCCCATTTTTTTACTTTTCTTTGTAAGTTCATCCTATTTTCTTAAATTCTCTCAATTATAGACCCATACTAACCTAACGTTTAGGTTTTGTCGAGTAGTACAATCATCTAATTTTAAAATATGAAAAACAAAGTTTTTATAGTTGGTGCTGGGATTGGAAGCGTGAAGTTTTTGACGGTTCGTGCTAGGGATTTGATTAGTGATGCGGAGGTAATTATTAGTGATGCGCTGGTCGATCGCACTTTATTAGATCTCGCTCCAGAGAAATGCGATCGCCTGATTGCGGGTAAACGTGGCGGACAGGAAAGCATCAAGCAAGCCGAAATCAATCAAATGTTGGTGGAGTATTGCTTGCAAGGTAAGCGCGTGGTCAGGCTCAAGAGTGGTGATCCTTGGATATTTGGTCGATCGCTACCTGAGATACTCGCTTTACAAGCAGCTAATTGTGAATGGGAAGTCGTTGCAGGAATTTCTAGTGCGATCGCGGCTCCCATGTTGGCAGGGATTCCGCTTACGGAAGTGGAGGCGAGTTCTTGTTTTGCGGTGATGACGGGGCATGATTTGGATCGATTGCCTTGGGAAGCGATCGCCCAAATTCCCACGCTGGTAATTTTGATGGGGACGAATAATCTGGAGGGATTATTGGCAAAACTGCAACAGGGAAAGTCTGGGGATACAAAAATTGCGATCGTGCGTTGGTGTGGAAGAGCCGATCAACAAGTATGGACAGGAACTCTAAACAATATTCAATCGAAATTACCTGAAGGCTCGCTATCGCCATCGGTGATTATTATTGGGGAAGTCGTAAAGTTTCATGAGCAATTGTCGCGTCAAGGCAATCAATCGTTGGAAAATTTTGAGCAAAGCGTAGATCTCGAAAAGGAAAAATTAGCGTTGCAAGGCAAAACGATTTTAGTGACAAGAGCGGCAGGTCAAGCAAGCCAATTTACGGACTTATTGACCAGTCAAGGCGCAAAGATAATCGAGATGCCAACTTTGGCAATTTTGCCGCCAACTAGTTGGGAAATTCTGGATCAGGCGATCGCCGATCTTGCTCAATACGATTGGCTAATTTTGACCTCCGCAAATGCCGTTGAGAGCTTTTTTGGGCGCTTGCGAGAGGCTGGGCAAGATAGCCGTGCTTTGCATTCGTTGAAAATTGCTGTAGTTGGGCGCAAGACAGCAGAAGTTTTAGCTAATTATGGGATTTCTCCAGATTTAGTACCGACGGATTTTGTTGCCGATGCTTTAGTGGATGCCTTTCTTGCCATTCCCGATCATGCTTTAACTGACAAAAAAATGTTATTTCCGCGCGTGGAGTCGGGCGGACGTGAGATTTTGGTGGAGCAGTTACAGCATCATGGGGCAATAGTTGACGCAATCGCGGCTTATGAGTCGGGATGTCCTAAGGCGATCGATCCTGTCGCGCTAGAAGCTATTCAAAATCAGAGACTTGATGCGATCGCCTTTGCTAGCTCCAAAACCGTAAAGCATTTTTGTAAATTACTTGATCGCGTCGAGTCTCAAGAAACTTGGCGATCGTGGATTGCTGAGGTAAAAATCGCTTCAATTGGCCCCCAAACGTCTAAGACTTGCTACGAGTTATTAGGGCGTGTGGATTGCGAAGCTTTGGAATACACCTTAGATGGGCTTGCTGAGGCGATCGGCAAAAGTTTTTAAACCCCAAAAATGGAGTTGCGGCGCGAAGCGCCGCAACTCCATTTTTGGGGTTGACTTTGTCCCCAAATTACAAAAACAAACAATTCCTGACATTTACTTGTTTTTTCCATACAATAGAAATATATAAGGCTCTTTGAAAACTGTAATTTATACCTCAAATCACAAGGCATAGATTGCAGAAAACCCTCGAAATCAGATTTTTTACGAATGTAAAAGAGCCAATTGGTGAGCTTAATAGCATTTTTATTGAGGCTTAATTGTATGGAACTTGTTGCTTATCTCCACAGTGAAGTGCTTTGTGAACGCCTACAACAAGGCGAATCAATTGATCAGAATTTAGATTGTCAATTGCTTGACTCGATCGCCCAGTCTTCACGTCATGCCAAGTCAGTCTTGTGTGTTGGACTAGCTGCGGGTGCGATCGCCATCAATGCTATGCCAATTGTGGCTTTTGCTTACACACCCGAAGTAGCAAGCATTCAACAACTATTAGCCAGACGGGGCTTTAACCCAGGAGCGATCGATGGTGTTAAGGGTGCGGCTACTACAGAAGCAATTATTGCCGCACAAACGTTTTACAAATTAAATGCTGATGGCGCGATCGGATCGCAAACCATGGCAGCTTTGGAAGCAGATACTTACGAAGCTAATGTTTCTGTCGAAGATACACCCGTCAAAGTCACACCTGTTGCAAATAGTGACAACAAATCAGACTCAATCAAAAATTTGCAACAGTTGCTAAGCGATCGCGGCTTTTATGGCGGTGCGATCGATGGGATCTCAGGACCAATGACCCAAGAGGCAATTATTCTGGCTCAAAAAACCTACGGCTTAGTTGCGGATGGTGTTGCAGGCTCTCTAACTATTGCTGCGCTAGAGGCTGGTAGTAATTATGTCCCAAAGACCAATGTCGCTATTACTAAATCAGACTCAATCAAAAATTTGCAGCAATTGCTAGGCGATCGCGGCTTTTATGGCGGTGCGATCGATGGGATCAGTGGACCAATGACCCAAGAAGCAATTATTCTCGCTCAAAAAACCTACGGCTTAGTTGCGGATGGTGTTGCAGGTTCTCTAACCATTGCGGCTCTAGAATCTGGTAGCAATGTTGTGCCAATTAGTTATAAAGAGGCTGCTAGTCAAGAAAGCACGAGCAATGTTGCCGATAACTCCATTAAAAAAGGGCAAACCCTTTTAAGCAATCTAGGCTTGTACGATGGGGCGATCGATGGCATTCAAGGCTCAAAGACTACCGCCGCCATTAAAAAAGCTCAGGCATTGTATGGATTACCTGTTGATGGAGTCCTGAATTCAGCAACTCTAGCCTCATTGCAATCTTAGAAAATGAGGAGTCATACTAAGCATGACTCCTCATTTCTATGGATAATAAAAACGCCAAGCGCTTTTATTATGATTAATTTATGAATGCTGTTATTGATCTAGATATCCCCAAAATGGCGATCGCAACTGGAATGGTAGCGATCGCTATTAGTTTATCGGCTTGGCAAAAATTAGCGATCGCCAAGAATTTATTAATCGCCACCTTTCGCAGCATTATTCAATTAATCGTAGTGGGATTTCTACTGGATGCGGTATTTGAAATTAAGCAACCAGTCGTAATTTTATTCATCATTTTCTTGATGAGCCTAATGGCAGCCCGTGAAGCCAAAAATCGGGTGCGGGAAAAAGTACCTTACGTTTTGCCAATCATGTGGGTATCGGTCATCGTTGGCACGTTGGCAATTCTCGCTTACACCACATTTTTAGTTGTCCAGCCTGATACTTGGTATTCACCACAATATTTAATTCCCCTAGCAGGAATGATCTTAGGCAACTCGATGAATGGTGCAGCGATCGCCGCCGAGAGGTTTACCCAAGATTTAGTCAAGCGATCGCGAGAAATAGAAACACATTTATGTTTAGGCGCAACACCACAGCAGGCGATCGCGAATTACCAATCCGATGCGATTAGAGCCTCAATGATCCCCACGATTAACGTGATGATGGTGGCTGGAGTGGTTTCCTTACCAGGGATGATGACAGGACAAATTTTAGGCGGTGTTTCACCATTATTAGCAGTACGCTATCAATTAGTAATTTTATTTGCGATTACCACCGCTAATCTAATCACAGCTTTAATATTAACTAATCTTGTTAGCCGCCAATTTTTTACACCAGCCCAACAATTGAAATTGCCATAAAAACAAACTCGTAATTTTCATTTCAAACAAAGTAAAGGGGACAGTGCACAGGTCCTCTACTTTGTTCTTAGGTAATTAAACACTAATAGTTGATTGATTTAAATGCTTAAATTTACGACGGACAAAACGCAAGAAAGTTAGCCATCTTTGAGCAGGATAATCATAAAATGAGAAAATGTCACCGTAAGCAGCAAAAGCATTTTGATGATGTAACCAATGCCTTTCGGGCGTAGTGATAAACAATAAATCGCACCAAGATTTAAAAGGTTCTGGCGTTTTCCACTCAAGGATTGAAACATGTCGCCACACAACATGAAACTCACCTAACAACAAACCAATAATTGTACCAACAGCCGATAATTGCCACAGCCAAGGCGTGAATATGAAGTAAGGAACTGCTCCTAAAATGCCATCTAGCATGACGAGAGGATTTCTGGTCAAAACTGCATAGTGAAGAAAGCTGCGGTTTTTGCCATGATGCACGATGGAGTGAAACTTGCCAAACACATGTTCAGGAACATGATACAAAAACGTTGAAAAGAAGTCGCCTAGCAGAAGCAACAGCACTGTTGCTGTAATTGCCCTAATAAACTCTAAAGTAACTTCTAAAATAACTTCCAAAGTAAACCCTCACAACTTAATTCAAGCCTAAGAGATGAAGTTAAAGCTACGTTTATACCGAGGTTAAGAATCGATATGGGCTAAATAAATGTACTTGGATCGACCATAAATCGTTAAATTAATTTTTAAATCGACTTAACAAAACTTAAGATTGTGATGCAGCCGCTAAGCGATCGCTTAAGAAACGATACCAAGCTGCCGCAATATCAATATCAGTAAATCTAATGCTGGGCATCTCGCCAGTTTTTAGGACTAATTCCAAAGAAATCTTCTGGGCTTTCAAGGGAAATTCAGCATCTTTTTCATCAAAAAAATTGCTGTCAATCCGAAATCTGATCCTAGCAATATCTTGAAATGTAACTGTTTGAATATCAAGCGGAGCTTTGCGCGTCGGCTTTCCCCATGTGAGGCGATCGTCTTTTTGACCTAACACAGCATAAATATCATATTTATGTCGTTCAAACTGCTCCGCCCAACGTTTATATGACTCAATTTTTTGGTACTCATTCCAGCCAGACCAAGCCAGCCAGAAAAAAACTAGCAGCAGCGGCAACCACAATAATCCACGTTCCATAGATTAAAAATTTAGTTTTTTACTAGGCAAGCTTTACTTTGTTATCTCAGCAACGCTGTAATTACGAGTATGGAGGGGTTCGAACCCCCGACCCTCAGAACCGGAATCTGATGCTCTATCCAACTGAGCTACATACCCACACGATGCAATCATACCATAGCTTATCTCAAAGTAGAGGCGACGCAAAGCGCTGCTTCTAATCTGGGATTTATGTATTAAAAGAAAATCGCCTTACAGCTAATAAACTACCCAATACACCAATCACTGAGCCAAAACATACTAAAACCGCAGGCAACAGAAGCTGTACTCGTAAATCAGTAGTCAAACCTAAAGTTAACGACTTGATTAATTCTGGTTGATTGACGATCGCATCACCTAAAAGATTAGTACTTAGCATCAGCATCAAATAAGCAGTAACAGCACCCGTAACACCAAAAAACACACCTTGCAAGACAAACGGAAAATAAATCCATATCGCTGTTGCACCCACCAATTGCATTACTTCGATTTCGCGTCGTCGTGCCAACACAATCAGACGAATTGTCGTAGTAATGACCGCGATCGCAATCACAGTAAAAATTGCCACGATCGCCACACTGCTATTACTTAAAGCACGGCGTAATTGTCCAATTCGCTCCACAACTTCATTGGTATACCAAACCTCATTAATACCCTTTAAGCCAGAAATACGTTTGGCAACATCAGGCACGCGATCACTAGACACAGCCCTCACCTTAAACTCATCAACCAAAGGATTGCCCCCAAGCTGCTGCGTTGCTTGGGTAAGATCGTTTTTACCCAGATCCTTCATCAAATTTTGCCAAGCATCTTCTTTAGGAATTAACTTTGCAGCAGCTACACCGTCCACCAATAGTAAGCGCGGTTGCATCGACTCACCGACGACATTTTCGTCCAAGTAGACCGAAATTTCTAATTGACTGCCTAGCTGCCCCAATACATTTTCCAGTTGCCAAGAAATTTGTAGACTTGCCCCAAACAAAAACAACAACACCGCCACAGTACTAATAGCAGCCCAATTCATCCAGCCGCCACGCCGAAGTCCTAAAAAAGTCTCCCGTAGCAGATAGTCAATTTTAGTGAAGAAGCGAACGACGTTTTGTACCATAACTTTCAAGGTTTGCTGTTTGGGCAACGCCCAA
Source organism: Pseudanabaena sp. lw0831 (assembly GCF_016584665.1). Lineage (GTDB taxonomy): Bacteria > Cyanobacteriota > Cyanobacteriia > Pseudanabaenales > Pseudanabaenaceae > Pseudanabaena. The sequence goes on along the minus strand of NZ_BBJB01000086.1, from coordinate 12,337 downwards.
ACAGCAAACTAAAACTCAAATTGTGATTCACAGACTACTAGACGATGTAACCATTTTGCAAATGTAAAACAGGATGGTTAGCCGCTCTAACTAACTGCTCATCGTGAGTAGTCAAAAGCACTGTCACCCCAAACGAATTCAGCTTTTTCAAAATTTTAATTACTTGCCAAGCATTGTCAGGATCAAGATTGCCAGTTGGCTCATCGGCAAGTACAAGCGGCGGCGTATTAACGATCGCCCTCGCAATACTTGTCCGTTGTTGCTCTCCTCCAGAAAGTTCTTCAGGAAAGCAATCCGCCTTATGCATTAAGCCAACCATCTTCAGAGCAGGCTGAACACGACGCTGGATTTCTTTGTATGTATAGCCCTGAGCCATTAAGACAAAAGCAATATTCTCGGAAACAGTGCGACGCGGAACAAGTTTGTAATCTTGAAATACAATGCCAATTTTGCGGCGCAACATCGCCAGATTATTACCCTTTAATCCATTGAGGTTAAACCCATTCACAATTACATCGCCATCCGTGGCTTGTTCCGCACCATACAGTAACTTCAATAATGTGGATTTCCCCGATCCCGAATGACCTGTAATAAATTTAAAGTCACCTTTATAAACCTCAATGTTCACATCGCGTAACCCCACAGCGCCATTAGTATAGGTCTTGCGAACATTTTCTAATTTAACGATGACCGACTTTTGACCCTTAGTGGTATTTTCGTCAAAAGTTTGGGATGTGCTTGCTTCGATTGATGTTGGGTTTGGTTTTGTTGACAGTTTTAGCATGGGCGATCGCATGAATATTCTAAAAAATCTGAGCATAGTTAAGCCATGCCCGTTCTTTGTACTTGAGATTATACAGACCAAGTCAAGCGATCAACATCAGCTATTGTTGCCAACCTCAAATTCTAGCTGTTCCCAATTACGTTAGTCCAAGGAGTGTAAGGTGGAGCGAAGCGCCGCCTCACACTCCTTGGATTTTGATTTGTCCTAAATATAAGTGACTACCATAAAATCAATTCTGATGTGAAAAGCCCAAGAATTAGTTTTGATGAAAGTCATCGGTTAGCTTAATTTTGGCTGACTTTCGTCAAAACTGATTTTTACAATGAAAATTACTATCAAATTAGAGGAGATTTTCTCTAATTTTGGTGTAGCTATATGCTAAATTGTTGCGGATTTAAGAGCTAAATCTGACAAAAACTAGTAAGCTTTTATTTACTAACTAAGCTTCTAATTTATAAAAGCTCAAATAAATCGGCTAATCAAACTAAAAAATGCTTGCTATCATTGTCGTTTAGAATTTGAACTATCCTGTCAATGGTAGTGATGTAATCTCCCAAAAAACTAGCGAATCAAGCTAAATCTCTATTCACCAAAATAACTGAGGGGTTATCAGCAGTGGCAGCTCGCAAAATACTAGTAATTGACGATAGTCGCGTAATCCGTAATATGGTGCGTGACATGCTCCCGCCAGCAAACTTTGAGGTTCTAGAGGCAGCCGATGGCATCAAAGGACTGGAGATGATCCAGCAAGAAAAGCCTTGGATGATCATGCTAGATTTCTTATTACCTAAGATGAGTGGCTTTGAGGTTTATGAAGCTTTGCAGCAGAGTCAAGAACTAATCCGTATTCCTCTAGTTTTAATGTCTGGACGTAAGGAAGAAGTAACTAGTAAAATTGGAGAACCATTTGAAGATAAGTACTTTGTATTTATTGAAAAGCCATTTGAGCAAAAAGAACTGATCACGGCAATCAAAAGAGCGATGGTCCTCGCAGAAAAGCGCCCACGACCATCACTTATGCCTATAGCCCCAATAGTAAGTAGAGCTTCTACAGAGCATACAGATGAAGCCCTAGTTAAACGCGTTGAAGAACTAGAAGCTAAGCAGAAGTTACTAGAACAACAAATGGCTTCACAGCAAAAGCAATTCCAGCAGCTAGTGGACTTTATCAAGAAAAAAATAAAGTGAGAAGCACATCACAAACAATAGAGCGACACATCATATCCCCCCTCTGTTGTTTGATAAGTTTCATCAATTAAGTAGCTAGGTGCAAAATATAAAACCCCAAAACCTGTGGCGCACGCGCAGCGTGCGCCACAGGTTTTGACTCTCGGTTTTAATTATGCCTAGCTACTTAGAACAGAATCATTGATGCATAGAACCATCGGGCATGATTGTTCCAATCAATTTTGTATGCTCTAATTTGGCTAAACTAAGATCTGCTTTCAACAGGTTTGCGCCTTTTAGGTTAGCGTGGCTTAAATCGGCTCTCGTCAAAATTGCACCTCGCAAATCTACTTTTTCGAGATTAGCACTGCTCAGATCTGCCCAGC
>NZ_BBJB01000086.1:0-5000 GCF_016584665.1 Pseudanabaena sp. lw0831 | reverse complement strand
TGTTGCTGTCCTATAACCCCAGTCGGTCATGCCAACTGGTTTGGGCTGGTTCCCGTTCGCTCGCCGCTACTTAGGAAATCATTATTTATTTTCTCTTCCTTCAGCTACTAAGATGTTTCAATTCGCTGAGTTTGCTCTTTCCCGTCTATTTTATTCAACGGGCAGTATATAGGGTTGCCCCATTCGGAAACCTGCGGATCAGGGCTTGCTTCCAGCTCCCCGCAGCTTATCGTAGGTAACCACGTCCTTCATCGCCTTCTTGTGCCTAGGTATTCACCGTGAGCCCTTTGTAGCTTGACCTCTGTGTTTTCACTTTGGATCTACTTGCTTCTTATTACTATTACTATGCAGTTTTCAAGGTTCTTTCTAAATTCTTCGCTTTCGCTAGAATTTAGCAGTCTCTCTAGTTTTTGGCTCTTTGCCTGACTAGATGAGTTGCTAAACTCTTGCTCTCGCTTTCGTTGGTCTGTCATAGTTTGGTGGAGATAAGGAGATTCGAACTCCTGACTTCCTGCGTGCAAAGCAGGCGCTCTACCAACTGAGCTATATCCCCAGAGTTGTCATTAGCTTTTATACTAATGATTTCTCAAGTGGGCCATACTGGACACGAACCAGTGACCTCACGGTTATCAGCCGTGCGCTCTAACCAACTGAGCTAATGGCCCTTTTGTGTTGTTTGAATCAGAACCTGACTTAGTTTGAAAGCTTTCCAATATTCCTCGAACGACCTTGGGATGACTTACTTCTGACTTAATACTGTATTGTTTCAGTCTAGAAGTAAATAGGTCTCCCTATAAGGAGGTGATCCAGCCGCACCTTCCGGTACGGCTACCTTGTTACGACTTCACCCCAGTCACCAGCCCTGCCTTAGGCGCCTCCCTCCCTTGCGGGTTGAGATAACGACTTCGGGCGTGACCAGCTTCCATGGTGTGACGGGCGGTGTGTACAAGGCCCGGGAACGTATTCACCGCAGTATGCTGACCTGCGATTACTAGCGATTCCGCCTTCATGCAGGCGAGTTGCAGCCTGCAATCTGAACTAAGACCGGGTTTATGAGATTAGCTTGCATTCGCATGCTTGCGACTCTTTGTCCCGGCCATTGTAGTACGTGTGTAGCCCAAGGCGTAAGGGGCATGATGACTTGACGTCATCCCCACCTTCCTCCGGTTTGTCACCGGCAGTCTCTCTAGAGTGCCCAACTTAATGATGGCAACTAAAAACGAGGGTTGCGCTCGTTGCGGGACTTAACCCAACATCTCACGACACGAGCTGACGACAGCCATGCACCACCTGTGTTCGTGCTCCCGAAGGCACTCCTCCCTTTCAAGAGGATTCACGACATGTCAAGCCTTGGTAAGGTTCTTCGCGTTGCATCGAATTAAACCACATACTCCACCGCTTGTGCGGGCCCCCGTCAATTCCTTTGAGTTTCAATCTTGCGACCGTACTCCCCAGGCGGGGTACTTAACGCGTTAGCTACGGCACTGATCGGGTCGATACGACCAACACCTAGTACCCATCGTTTACGGCTAGGACTACTGGGGTATCTAATCCCATTCGCTCCCCTAGCTTTCGTACTTCAGCGTCAGTTGAGATCCAGCAGGACGCTTTCGCCACTGGTGTTCTTCCAGATATCTACGCATTTCACCGCTACACCTGGAATTCCTCCTGCCCCTATCTCTCTCTAGCTATTCAGTTTCCATTGCCGATCCAAGGTTGAGCCTCGGGCTTTGACAACAGACTTAATTAGCAGCCTACGTACGCTTTACGCCCAATAATTCCGGATAACGCTTGCATCCTCCGTCTTACCGCGGCTGCTGGCACGGAGTTAGCCGATGCTTATTCGTTAGGTACCGTCATTATCTTCCCTAACAAAAGAGGTTTACAACCCACAGGCCTTCGTCCCTCACGCGGTATTGCTCCGTCAGGCTTTCGCCCATTGCGGAAAATTCCCCACTGCTGCCTCCCGTAGGAGTCTGGGCCGTGTCTCAGTCCCAGTGTGACTGGTCATCCTCTCAGACCAGTTATCGATCGTCGCCATGGTAGGCTATTACCCCACCATCTAGCTAATCGAACGCAAGCTCATCTACAGGCATTAAAACTTTCACCTCTCGGCATATCCGGTATTAGCAGTCATTTCTAACTGTTGTCCCGAACCTATAGGTAGATTCTTACGCGTTACTCACCCGTCCGCCACTAAGTCCGAAGACTTCGTTCGACTTGCATGTGTTAAGCATACCGCCAGCGTTCATCCTGAGCCAGGATCAAACTCTCCATGGTGTCTTTATACTTTCAAGATTGCTCTCTACTTTTCTAAAGCGTTTTTCCTTTCGGATGGGTTTGACTTTTTTAAGCTTTTCGCTTATCCTGTCGGATAACTAGTTATTTCTCAATAATCTAGTCTTTTTTATGTTTCTGACGAGGTTTATTGGTTTCTTAAAGCTTTCAAACTATTTGGTTGTCTAGGTTCTTTGCACTCCCCTCGCAGGGCGGGTTTCGCTTCGCTTTCGCTCGTCGCTCCCTTCAGCGCTTTACTAAGTTATCAAGGTTGGCTGGGTTTGTCAAGCGTTTTTTGATATTTCTTTTTTTCCTCTGCCTTCCATTCTCTTCTTCCCTTGCTCTGTAACAGTGTTATGCCGAAAAGTTTTTTAAGGTTTTCTTGCTAGCGCTTGGAAATGTAGTGTGATTATTGAGGTGATGGGGTTATTGGTTGACAATGTATGGGGAGGAAATCGCTTTTAGCTGACCCGATCGCACTAAAGCTTGGTAAATGAAAGCCGCGACTTCGGCTCTGGTTGATGGCTGGTTGGAGTTTAAGAGTTTTAGATTTGGATAATTGACGACCATACGGTTCTCGGTTGCGGCGGCAACACTGCTGCGGGCATAGGCAGGAATAGTAGTTGCGTCTGAGTATGCTTGCAAGGTTGTGTCGGTAGGTTTAGTTGGTGCATAGCCTAGTCCATTAGCTAAAGAAACAAGAATTTGCACGCGGGAAATATTTTCATTGGGGCGGAATGTAGTGGCGGAATAACCAGACATAAAACCTGTGGTATAGGCTTTTTGAATGGCGGTAGCAGCCCAGTAATTTGAATCAACGTCCGTAAAAGTGGCACTACTACGGATAGTTGACTTGTTCATGGCTTGGCTGAGCAATGCGGCAAATTGCGCTCGGGTGACAGGATCGTTGGGTCGGAAACTACCATCGGGAAATCCTTTGATAATATTTCTAGAGGCTAATTCTTGGATAAAGGTTTGTGCCCAATAGTTGTTAGGTACATCTTTAAAAGTGACTTGAGTCGTTGGGACTGTAGGGGTAGATGGTGATGTAATTGGGGAGGTTGGTTGGACAAGATTGACTGAGCCTTGGACTCGCTTAGGATCGACTTGGTTGCCGATCGCAACGACTGTGACTCCAGAGGCATTGTTAATATCAGTTTGCTTATTATTTTGAAAAATATTTTGACCAAGGCTAGCGGTTGTACCGAGATCTACTGTGGGTTGTCCCTTGCGATCTTTCAAAATTACTAGACCATTTTCCTGATTGTTGGCAATGAGATTATTGCGAAATGAGGGCATAGATAGGTTCGAGACAACGATGCCACCTCGGTTGTTGACGATGCGATTGGAGATAACAGCAACTTTTGAGTTTTGCCCGATCGCTAGCCCAAATCCTGTGTTATCAAAGGTGTTGGACTGAATATTGCCTGTGCTTGTACCAAGAGCTGAGAGACCATTTGCACCATTTTTAGTAAAAATGTTGTTGCTGACATTGGCGGAAGTTGCACCTGTTAAGAAAACTCCGTCATGGGTGGAATTGGCAAAGGTGTTGCTTGTGATGGTGACGTTTTGGGCTGACTCAACCCAAAGAGCATAGCCTCTAGGATTTTTATTGGTAATGGTGATGCCTTCAATGCGAGAGCCACTACCAACGAGCATGGCAATATTTTGACGAGCAAAGGTGGGACTGACAAAAACTCCACCGCCAGAAATAATAATTTCTTGACCTTGGTTGGCAGAGTTACCGCGCAAAGTTACCCCAGAGGGAATTGTGAGGGGGAATTTTTCTCCCGTTTCGACTGAGTAAGTCCCAGATGCTAATTGAATAATTTCACCACTTTGAGGATTTTTATTGAGAGCAGCGGTTAGCGATCGCAATGGCTGATCAGCCGAGATACCTGAATTAGCGTCTGAGCCGTTGGCAGAGACAAAAATAACGGTGTTGGCTTGAGCAATTTGCAGTGTGGTTAGAGAGTTTGAACTAGCTGGATTAGAATTTTGCGCGATCGCCAACTCAGTTAATGTGACAATTTGAGATAATCCAAAAGTAAAAAGAAATGCAAGTCTCAGAGATGTCCGTGAAAATGACATAAATTTATCCTCTACAATTTATTTAAGTCTCAAAATTTTTAAGTCTTTGGATATGCCGAGGTTGACGCGAAGCACCTCAAATAGTTTCTTGAGCGGCTTAGCGTCAATCTCCCAAAACTCCAACTCAATATACAGCCAAGTTTTAATTTTGGTTTTGCATCGATCGAGGTATTTGTGAGTTCACTTCCTGTCCCATCCCATATCCACTACGAGCTTTTGCTCCAGTTACTGGAGCGTCAGACCTTGCCAGCACTGCACAATGAGATGAAGCAACCGCACATAGCAACAAAGATGAATGTTTCGAGGGAGCATCTTCAGGCTGCCATTATAAATCTCCGCAAGGCTTTTGCTTTACAAAAGCAGGTTGAAGATCTGTGCGAGTATCACGGTATTCAGGTTTCTTATCGTTGGTCGCTGAGTGAATCGGAGCAAGAGATGGGGAAATCATTAAAAGAAATCTCTAATCCCTCAAAAGATTCATAATCAGTGCTCTAGCCGAAAAAGAAAAGACATCGCAAAGCGATGTCTTTTCTTTTTCGGGTTTGAATGTCTGAAAGTTTACTCATACGGCTTTAGCCACTTATATGTTGGGACGAAACCAAAACCCAAAAGAGAGTTGCGGCGCAAAGCGC
>NZ_BBJB01000085.1 GCF_016584665.1 Pseudanabaena sp. lw0831 | reverse complement strand
AGTTTGGTTCAAAATATGTAATTAATTTTGCTTAACTACTTAAAAAACCCATTTTTTGTAGCACGGCTTCGCCGTGCTACAAAAAATGGGTTTGCTCGTCGTAGAGGCAATTCATGAATTGGCTCTACGTTGTTTGTTTTATAGCGTAGACTATGAAAAGATTATGAAAAGATTGAATAACGCTTGTAAATGATGTCTGCAAAGCCTGAATTGAACAACCAAGAGCTTGAGCAAGCTCAAGTAATAACGACATCACCAGTAAAATCTCAGATCAAATCTGAACACTGGCAAATTATTACCACAACTTTTATCACCGTATTTCTTGCTGAAGTTGGAGACAAAACCCAACTAAGTGTCTTAGTGATTTCGGCGCAGTCACATCAGCCTTGGATAGTCTTTGCTGGAGCTGCGATCGCCTTAGTCTCAACTAGCTTATTGGGCGTAATTGCAGGTAAATGGCTAGCGAAAACTTTCTCCCCAAGCTTGCTTAACACCCTCGCTGGATTGAGTTTTCTGATTCTGTCACTTAGTTTATTGTGGGAAGCGATCGCTTAAAAAATATGGACTGGCAATTATTATTTCTCAGCTTCGGTACGATTTTTTTGTCTGAGTTAGGCGACAAAAGCCAATTAGCAACCTTGAGTTTAAGTGGTAGCTCAACTGCTCCTAGATTTGTTTTTATTGGCTCAGCCGCAGCCCTACTAGTAGCTAGCTCAATTGGGGTATTTCTTGGCGACAGCATTTCTGTGTTTTTACCAACAAAATTGCTCAAGGCGATCGCAGCGTTGTTGTTTGCGATTATGGCAATGCGTCTGTTTATGAATGATGGCGACTAACTTAAACCCTAAAAGGCAAAGCGCCCGCGTAGCGAGCGCTTTGCCTTTATAATTGGTTGCTAATATGTCCATTACAAACCATGAAACCTCTTGCCATCATCATCTTAGGAGAGAAAAGTATTGCGATCGCAAGACAAATCCAAGCTGTAATTCCTGATGCACTTATTTATGGACTAGCGTCGCGTACTCAAACTGCCGACCGCCAATATGACAAATTTAGCGAAACTGTCAGCGAATTATTTAGCCAAGGACATCCGATTATTGGCATCTGTGCCGCAGGCATCCTGATCCGATCGCTAGCGCCCCTACTCTCAGATAAACGCGCTGAACCACCCATAATTGCGATCGCTGAAGATGGCAGTGCTGTCGTTCCTCTTTTAGGCGGACTGAATGGGGCAAATGAAATCGCGAGGGCGATCGCTAAAGTTCTGCAAGTCCAAGCTGCAATAACTACCACAGGCGACTTAAGATTTCAGACTGCATTGTTAGCGCCTCCCTTAGGCTATAGATTACTAAATGATAATGAACAAGCGAAGACATTTTTAGCAGATTTATTGGCTGGTAAATCAGTACAACTGATTGGTGCTGCACCTTGGTTAAGCGAAAGTAATCTTCCCTTTGCAGATCCCGCTACCCATATAATTGAAGTGATTTCCAATAAAATTGAATTAGAAGCGATCGCCTCGAAATTAAGCTCAACTCACTTAATTTATCAAATCGATCCGCTCCAAAACCAGAGCATCACTGGCAAACTCTCAATTATTGGCACGGGACCAGGTGCGGCAAAATGGATGTCTCCCGAAGTCAAAGCAATTCTAGAAGATGCAACGGATTTTGTCGGCTACAAAACCTATATCAATTTGGTAAAGGAATTTACGAAGGGAAAGATCATCCATGCTTCCGATAATCGCGTAGAACTAGATCGCGCCCGTCTTGCCCTCAATCTGGCGACTGAGGGTAAATCAGTAGTGATCGTCTCCTCTGGTGACCCTGGGATTTATGGTATGGCGGCGGCAGTATTTGAAGTATTAGACCATGAAGATGATTCTAAATGGAATCAAATCGACATTCATGTTGCTCCTGGTATATCCGCTGCTCAAGCCGCCGCCGCAGCGATAGGTGCTCCCATTGGGCATGATTTCTGCACGATATCTCTTTCAGATATCCTCAAACCTTGGGAAGTTATCGAACGGCGATTAGCCGCCGCCGCCCAAGCAGATTTTGCGATCGCGATTTACAATCCGATTTCCTCCCAGCGTAAATGGCAACTCCCATCTGCGAAAGAGATTTTATTGCAATGGAGATCGCCTGATACGCCCGTAATTTTGGGTCACAAAATGGGACGCAAAGGTGAAAATGTACGAGTGATTAAACTAGCGGAACTCACACCCGAACTTGCGGATATGCAAACCGTGATTATTATTGGTTCTAGTAAGACTAAGACTTTGGCATGGGGCGATCGCATCCGAGTGTATACTCCCCGCAAATACAATTAAGGATCAATTCCTAAGGTCTTGTATGACAAATTGCGATCGCTTAACTGTTACTTGTCTTTGCGATCGCATTCCTGAAAATAAATACAAAGATGAAATATATAGGACTTATCACCTGTTATTTAGATATTTTGGTGATGAGATTAGCAATTTACTGAGAAATCGAGTGTAAAATTAGGTTGCTAAAGAGGTAATTGCTATGAGTCAATATGTTTTACTTCGTATTCAGTCTCTTCAAGAAGAGCTTGAAAGTTTAAAAAAGATTGTCAGTCATCAATTGTTGCAGACCCCCCGTAAAACAACTTATATCAAAGGTCTATGGAAAGATTTTGAGATACATGATGATGATTTTGCCGATGCGAGAAGCGCTATTTTTAAAGATGCGAATAATTGGAAAGAGTAGGAAATCAGATGGATAGTTATTTGGTGGATACTCATGCTCTAGCTTGGTTTATTGTTGAAGACAAACGCTTATCATCTTTGGCAGAGAATCTTTTTAATCAGGCTCAAGAGGGAGATATTCAAATTTTAATCCCGACTCTCGTTTTGGCTGAACTTATGCATATTGCTGAAAAAGGTAAAGTGAAAGTAACGGTTGAGAAGATTTTGCAACAAATTAATCAGGGGGATGGATTTACGATAGTGGCTTTCGATTTTCCTGTTTTTCAAGCAATGCTAGCATTGCCAAAGGAATGAGATATTCACGATCGCGTTATTGCGGCAACGGCTAGTTATTATCAAACAACGTTGATTACAAGAGATGAAATGTTAAGGGCTTCATCTAAAATAAAAACTCTCTGGGATTAAAAAAATTAGGTGGCGAGATCGCTCCTCACTCATCTAAGCCAAACTGCGATCGCTTAACTGTTACTTGTCTTTGCGATCGCTATTGCAGTGAGTCGTTAGTTTCATGCGATCGCATCAACAATCTATCTGCTAAAGGTGCTATTACTATGAGTCATGATTGATGGGGCGATCGCATTAACAATCCATCACCTCAAGGCGATCGCTATTATCCTCAACAGCAATGTCAAAATGAAGCACATCTTCACGCTCACCAAGCTTTGTATAGAGTGCGATCGCGGGGTCATCTCCAATATCTGCCTGCACGAAAATAACGTAGGCTGATCGCGCTATAGCAATCTTCTTTAATTCTTGGATTAACGCAGTGGCAATTCCTTCACGTCGATGCTCTGCTGCAACAGCCAGATCGTAAATATAAATTTCACTCCGCTCTTGTTCAAATTTCTGAAGTTCGTAAGCGGCGAGACCTCCAACTATTGTTCCATTTTTTAACGCTGCGATCACGATGAAATAATCGCTACTTAGCAAACGCTTGAGATAAGCACCGCTTGGACGAGATGAGCTATAGGTAGCAACTTCGTCAAAAGCTTCACCAAAGACAGCTAATAATTCTTCCATAAGTGCGAGGTCTTTGGCGGAAAGCTGGCAAATATTCAATGGTTCGGAAGATGTCATTTTCTGATTATTTAATTGGTATCAGTACAGAAAGCAGTCTAAGATCCCATTTTGGGGTGATTAGGCAGAATTTTTCTACCAAATCACCTATTCGGTGTGTTAGTCCGACAATATCATGTATTATTTAGAATGGTTGCTTCATAATTTCATTATACAAACTGATCGACCACCCCTGAAATTGCTGGGTAGAGTAAGAGATCGCACAAGGGTTAAGCATTACTCTTACTACGCCAAAGAAATCTGTGTGTGATGGATCAGACGGTTTATCTTTTTTCATAATAAGCGAAATCCGAGCGAAAGAGCATTTATTAATTTTTGATTTTCATGTGCCAGACGCACAGCCACTCGAAAATAGCGATCGCCTAATTCAGGGAAACTCAGACAATCACGAATGAGAATCTTATCTTTTTGTAATAACTCCTTTTGTAAAAGAGAACCTGCAATTTCTGTTTGGACTAATAGATAATTTGCAGCATTTGGTAATGGAGTTAAACCTGATATTTCCGATAAGCCTGTAAATAGTTGAGATTTTGCCCCTTCTAACCAAGTCCAAGTCTGTTGTTGAAATTCCACATCTTCAAGCACAGCTATTCCTGCTGCTGCTGCTAAACTATTGACACACCAAGGATCGCGCCATGCTTGCCAACGCTGTAAACGTTCAGGATGGGCGATCGCATAGCCAAGTCTCAGTGCTGGCAGACTGTAAAACTTAGTCAGCGATCGCAAAACCACTAAATTCGGATGCGATGGAACCAAATCGATTAAACTTTGTTGATGCTCTGGTGTGAGGAAATCCATAAACGCTTCATCAATCACCACCAAAGCAAATCTCTCCAGATAAGGCAAAATACTATCTCTAGCAAATAAGTAGCCCGTAGGATTATGGGGATTATTGATCAAGATTCCTTTGTTATGGGAATTGATAATTTCTGGCAGATCGGCATTAAAACTTACATCTTGATTTCTAAATAGAAATGGATACTTTTCTACTTGACAATCAAAAGTTTTGAGAGCGCGATAATAATCGGTAAAAGCAGGCGTAAATAGAACCGTTGCCGATAGTTGCGAAAGATCGCGTCCCACCCATGTTAATAACTCCGCCACCCCATTACCAGCCAAAATCCATTCTGGCGATAACTGGTGAAACTTTCCTAAAGCTTGTCTGAGTAATGTATATTCGGGATCGGGATAATGATTTAGCTCAGTTAAGTGCGATTGAATCGCCGCGATCGCAGATAAGGGGGAACCAAGAGGATTAATGCTTGCCGAAAAATCTAAAATTTGCTCTGGCATAATACCAGCAAGACTCGCCGCCCATTGACGATTTCCACCATGCGTTGGACGTGCGCGATCAGTTACTTGCATAAGTTTTATATTAGTTGCTTTGAATTCATTATTAATTTAGGCTCCATATCCCCACAACTTACAGGAATACAGGTTAAGCTAGGATTAATCATCGCTTCTTACGTCACAATCTATGCTACGAATTGTCACCCAGAGAACTGAAGCAGAATCCGAAATCAAGCGGATTTGCGATCGCATCTATGACGATCAGATGATCCATAAAGAAGCCACCGTCACCGAAATCATTCAAACGATTAGGCGAAAGGGCGATAGCGCCCTTTTGCATTACACCTCTGAGTTTGACGGACAAGACTTTACGGCGGCTGAACTGCGTGTAAGTGGATCAGAACTTGATGCTGCTTATCAGCAAGTCAAAGGCGGGTTGCTCAAAGCAATCGAATTAGCGCATCAGCGTATCGAAGAATTTCACAAAATGCGTGTGCCAAAAAGCTGGGTACACTTTGGCGATAAAGATGTGGTGTTGGGCAAGCGCTATACACCTGTTGACTCGGCTGGTATTTATATTCCTGGGGGAAAAGCAGCCTATCCAAGTACTGTTTTGATGAATGCAGTACCTGCAAGAGTAGCAGGGGTGAAAAAGATTGTGATGGTTACGCCTCCTGGACAAGAACGCACGATCAATCCTGCGATTTTAGTGGCAGCACAGGTGGCGGGTGTCGAAGAAATTTATCGTGTGGGTGGAGCGCAGGCGATCGCGGCTTTGGCTTATGGGACTGAGACCATTCCTAAGGTTGATATGATCACAGGACCAGGAAATATCTATGTCACTCTTGCCAAGAAGCAAGTATTTGGCAGGGTGGGGATCGATTCGATCGCAGGGCCATCTGAAGTTTTAATTATTGCCGATGCTAGTGCTAATCCTACTTATGTAGCTGCCGATATGCTGGCTCAGGCTGAACATGACCAGATGGCAGCTTCGATTTTAATTACCAATGATTCCCGCCTTGCTAATCGTGTTTGCGAAGAAGTAAATCGGATGCTAGAAAATCATCCGCGTCGCTTAATGACAGAGAAAGCGATCGCTCATTATGGCTTAATCGTCGTTGTCGATAGCCTCAAAACTGCCGCCGAGCTATCCAATCAATTTGCGCCCGAACATCTGGAACTCGAAGTCGAAGAACCTTGGCAACTAGTCGATCAAATCCGTCACGCGGGGGCAATTTTTATCGGACATGCCACACCTGAAGCCGTTGGTGACTATCTGGCAGGACCAAATCATACTTTGCCGACCTGTGGTGGTGCGCGTTATTCATCGGCGCTGGGGGTCGAGAGTTTCCTCAAGCATTCCAGTTTGATCCAGTACAGTCCTGAAGCATTAAAAGAAGTATCAGGTGCGATCGCCCTACTCACCGAAGCTGAAGGCTTACCATCCCACGGTGATTCGGTAAGATTACGACTACAAGATCTTTAGTAGCTATGGTTATTGCTAATTCTGCGCCAATATTAACTATTCTCGAAAACGGCGATCTCTTAAATCGCATCGAATTTGAACGGCGTTATACAGCCTCAAACATCAAAAAAGCAGAACTAATTGAAGGAATTGTATACGTGGCATCTCCCTTAAGATTTACCCCCCATGCTGAACCTCATGGTCGAATTATTGGTTGGCTGATTGCATATCAAGCAATGGCAAGTGTTTTAAAAGTCGGTATCGAGCCAACTGTTCGCCTTGATGCTGACAACGAACCGCAACCAGATGCCGTCTTATTTCGGCTAGGGGGTAATGCTCAAGTCGATGAGGATGGCTATATTACAGGCGCACCTGAATTAATTGTCGAAATTGCCGCAAGTACCGTTTCCTATGATTTGCACGCTAAAAAACGTGCTTATGAACGTAATGGGGTAAAAGAGTACATTGTCTGGCGGACATTAGATCAAGCGATCGATTGGTTTATTTTAGAAAATGGTAAATACGTGGAATTAATCCCCGGCACCAAAGGAATTATTCATAGTCACGAATTTTATGGCTTACGGCTCAACGTAGCAGCAATCCTAAACGGCGATATGTCAGCAGTTCTCAAAACATTGCAATAAAAAGAACCTCCCTACGGGAGGTTCTTTTCTTTAGAAGCCCATTACTTTGGCAACGCTAGTGATGTCTGGGGCGATGCCTTTGTGTAACTTGGACTCGGCACAGGCGATCGCTGTGTCTGGATCTTTAATGCCATTACCAGTTAAGACACAGACAATCGTTGCTCCCGAAGGAATTTGATCGCTGACCTTCAGCAACCCAGCGACCGAAGCCGCACTAGCAGGTTCACAGAACACGCCCTCTTCACCTGCCAAGAATTTATAGGCTGACAAAATCTCTACATCAGTGACACTATTAAAAGCGCCATCGCTTTCTTCCCTTACCCTGAGTGCCTTTGCCCAGTTAGCAGGATTACCAATTCTGATCGCAGTAGCGATCGTTTCAGGATTTTCAAAAATCTTACCAGTTACTAATGGTGCAGAACCAGCCGCTTGAAAGCCCATCATGCGAGGCAACTTTGTAGACTTCCCTAATGCATGGTACTGCGAAAATCCCATCCAATAGGCGGTGATATTTCCTGCATTTCCCATAGGAATGCATAGCCAATCAGGAGCATCACCGATCGCTTCCACCAGTTCAAAGGCGGCTGTTTTTTGCCCTTCTAAACGATATGGATTGACAGAATTAACGAGAGTAATCGGGAATTTCTCAGACATTTCTCGCACAATTTCGAGAGCTTGGTCAAAGTTGCCATCGATCGCAATTACTTCTGCACCATAGATCAGCGCTTGACTCAATTTGCCGAGGGCAATTTTGCCATCAGGGATTAATACGAAAGCTTTCATGCCCCCGCGCTTAGCATAGGCTGCCGCTGCCGCCGATGTATTACCTGTACTCGCACAAATTACCGCCGCCGAGCCAGCCTCTTTGGCTTTAGAGATCGCCATGGTCATTCCGCGATCTTTAAAGCTGCCAGTAGGGTTAAGCCCGTCATATTTAAGTAAGACTTTGATATTTCGTCCGAGCCTCTGGCTCAAAGCGATCGCAGGAATTAGTGGAGTATTGCCTTCATGTAAAGTGACAATTGGGGTTTGGTCTGTAACTGGCAAATAATCCGCATAGCGACATATCAGTCCGGGCCAACCATTAGGAACCGTAGAGGCAGGGTAAAGATCGAGACGAGTATCAATCACGCTTTCTTCTATAAATACTTATAAAATGTCAAACCTAGTTTAGCCCTATACCAATTTCAAAATCCAGACTGGGTTTGAGTTGTAATGGCAAACAAGTATAAGCCTATATATTACTGCAAATAGTTAAAGCAATCGTCAAAATAATATAAACCCAAAGATGAAAGGCGGCGCAGAGCGCCGCCTTTCATCTTTGGGTTTTTTGAGCAAGCGAACCACCATAAACTTTTAAAAGTTTATGGTTTGGGTTTGAGCGCAAAGCGCTATATATGTTAACAAAACCAATTTTGAGGTTTGCCGCGCCGAAGGCGCGGCAAACCTCAAAATTGGTTTTGATGATGAGAATTGCTGCCAAAATATCGATTTAGCAAGCCATCAATCTGAGATAGCTTAATTCGAGTATAGAGATTCTTGTTAGGCATGATTACCAAATTAGGTGCTTGTTTGCATTGCTTCTGACAGCCTGTTTTTTGGATTTGGACGCGATCGCTTAAGCCGCGATCGCGCAATTCTTGTTCCAACCGCCGATAAACTTCTTTTCCACCACTCTGCCAGCAGTCAGATTTTTGGCAAATCAAAATACAAGCTAACTTATGGTTGATATTCTGGCTTCTCATGTTCAACCACAAAAACATTGGAATAGAGGTGCGCCACAATCTCTTGACCTTGCTGTGTCAGCGACAAATAGTACAGAGCATCTTTAACAAATGGATATACGCTTGTCCAATAAAATTTAGGATAGTTGCGGCGCAAGTCGCCTGGGTGAGCATAGCCAAGCGCGATATTTACGCCAGTTTCTTCAAACTCATAAAATAAAGCCCCTATTTTCTTAAGATAACGGGGATCGCTGAGCTGTCCAATCAAATCTGCCGATCGCACCAAGCCTGCAAAATGTGTCGTATCTTGATGGTCGCCAGTTTTTGGTACAGGAAATCTTGTCAGTTCAATATTACGGCAAATTTTCTCCGCCTTAATTAAAGCGTGATTAGCAAAGCGCTGATTTACAAATAGTTTAGCGCGATCGACATGGTAAGGAGTTAACCCTGCATCTGATGCTCCTGCGGGTAACTCCACCATCGCATCGCCGATACCAGTGGCAAACTTACCACCGCCATCTTGGAGACAAACTCCTTTCACATAGCCAATATCATGACAAACAAGAGAAATAATGTAATGCAACCAATCTTCAGGCGAGACTCTTCCTTCACGGATATGCTTACCGCGCAAAATTTCTTGACCAACTAGCGTCACTAAGATCGTATGTTCGACGTTGTGGTAAAGCGCATCACTATTGGCAATATTTTCCAGAGCCATGTTGCCAGCCCAGCCGATGATATCTTCATAGTCATGTAGATAGCCGCCATAGGTACGGCGATATCCTAGCTTTAGTTGTTCAACAAAGTTACCGATCAGTAGTTCAGTTGCATTAAACATAAATCTTCGTGTACCTATGTAAAGCCAAAATGTAATCTAAATAATAAGCCTAACTCTTATCTTTAAGTGCGATCGGCAATAAAATTCCAGTAATTCTCATTATAAAAATTGGTTTCGCAATTAGAATTGCGGATAAAATCCCTAAAAGATAATGTAATCGTAAGGTAACACTTTATCTTCTTTAACTTTATAAGGTGCAGCAAAAAGTACTATACGGATAATTCATCGTTAGAGTAATATTATTTAAGTTTATAAATCTTATTTCCTAAGTATCAAATATGATTAAACGCTTCGCTGGTAGTTTGCTATTGCCTGTATCGATCGCATTGGCATTAGCTTCATGTCAGCAGCCTAGTGCTACAACTACATCTCCTTCGCCGTCAGTAGCAGCTTCAGCATCTCCTACCGCGACTCCATCCGAGTCACCTAAAGCAGATGCTTCACCTAAGGCAGATGCTTCACCTAAGGCAGATGCTTCACCTAAGGCAGATGCTTCACCTAAAGCAGATGCTCCTTCTTCTGGAAAAACAAAAGATATTGATGCACTTATCAAGGAAAATGCTGAGTACAAGGAAATGTATACAGCAACTGGTGGCATCAAGTATATTGGTTTAGTCGAGACAGAAACCTGTAAAGCTTTAGACTCAGGCGTTCCCTTCCCGACTCTAATCGATGCTCTCGAAAAGGAATTTGACAAGCAGGGTGGTTCTATGCCCGCCGATAAACTCACCAAGTTGAAAGAGTATACGGGCTTTGTCGTCGGAGCTAGTGTGGTTATCTCCTGTCCTCAACACAAAGATAAGATTAAATCCTAGTCGTTTCAGTAAACCTACAAAAAGAGAGACAGCGCTTTGCGCTGTCTCTCTTTTTGTGATCGAGATAATTACGTGTATGAAATCTGGATACACCCTTCCTGTATTTGCGATCGCTGCTGCTAAAGCCGCAATTTTTGCCATCCAAAGAAAGAACTCAACTTTGGTAGAACTTGATTTATTGGAATCTGGTTCAGGCAAAGTGGAAATTGCCCAAAGCGCAATTATTGATGACAATACAGCGATCGCGATCGCTATTAGTGACCCAGGTGATAATCTCGATCTGACCGCAGGAACTCCTGTCTGGGCTTGGGTAAAATTAGAATCTTCAACAAGTGAAGAACGAATAATTTTAGAAGCTGGAGAAGGTTTGGGAAGAACCTCTAGTGGAGAGCCAGCTATCTATCAATTAGCGCGAAATTTAGCAGAGGTCAATCTCTTACAGCTCTTGCCAGATCATCTCTCTGCAAGAATTAGATTTATTTTGCCTGAAGGAAAAGCGTTGGCTAAACGTACTTCCAATGCTGCTTTTGGCATTCTTGAGGGACTATCTTTATTAGGAACTTCTGCAATATCAAAACCTCTCTCCGTAGAAGATAAACTCGAAGAGTTTCGCGCAGATTTACGAACTAAAGCATCTAATTCCCATGAAATAGCATTTTACATCGGTGCAAATGGCTACCAAGTCTCTCAAAATCTTGGGTTTCAAACTTCACAATTAGTCCAGACAGCCAATTGGGTAGGCGCAATGTTAGTAGAGGCTGCGCTCTTAGGTGTAACTTCAATAACTCTTGTTGGTTATCATGGAAAATTATTAAAATTAGCAGGTGGAATTTTCAATACTTCTAGTCACTTGGCTGATGCCAGAGTGGATATTTTAGTTAGAGCTGCCGTGCATGAGAATTTACCGATCGCCCTAATTCAAGAAATAGAGCGATCGCCTACAGCCGAAGCAATACATAAATTATTAGTTGAGCAAAACTGCGATCGCGTGGTTTTTCAATATCTCACCGATCAAATTACGCAGCGAGCCACAGCTTATGTACAGAAATACACAGATCTTAAAATTGAGATCAAAACAATTTTGTGCGATCGATTAGGACAGTTAGTTGTCTAAGATAAAGACAGCGCTTTGCGCTAGTCTTTAATCTTAGAGTTTTTTAATGCAACCTGTTTATATCGTCGGTGCGGGACCTGGTGATCCTGACTTAATTACAGTTAAGGGGCGTAATCTCTTAATCAAAGCCGATGTGATCGTTTATGCGAATTCTCTCATCCCCGACTCAATGCTACAATTTTGTCGTTCTAATGCCGAAATAATTCCCACTGCGAGCAAATCCCTCGAAGAGATTTTAGAGATTATTGTTGATAGAGTGCGATCGCAAAAATTAGTAGTCCGTTTACACGATGGCGATCCGAGTTTATATGGTGCAATTCAAGAACAAATAGTAGCTCTATCTGAAGCCGAAATCCCTTGTGAAATCATCCCTGGGGTTAGTGCATTCCAACTAGCAGCAGCACGCTTACAAGTAGAACTAACTGTTCCTGAACTAGTCCAAACGATAATCCTTACGCGCATTAGTGGACGTACTCAAGTTCCTGAACGCGAAGAATTATCGAGTCTGGCTGCCCATCAAGCTTCGTTATGTCTATACCTCAGCGCCCAACATGTGGAGAATGCTCAAAGCAAGTTAATGGAACATTATCCCGCCGATACCAATGTGGCAATTTGCTATCGATTAGGTTGGGAAGATGAAAAGATTTTGACGGTTCCCCTTTCAGAAATGGCATCTGTCACCATCAAAGAGAACTTAACCAGAACTACACTGTTTGTGATTAGTCCTGCTTTAAATAATTCAAAAAGTACTACAAAAGAGCGATCGCAGCTATATAGCTCACATTATAAAAGACTTTTTCGTTAAAGACTTATCTTAAAAATCTGGGCGATCGCTCTTTGCGTTGCTTCACGGTCATCTCGGCTCAAAGCCCCAATGCATTTTGTCTTTAGTATCATGAATTATTCGCGCCCCAGATGATCCCCATGTAGGGTCAAAGCATTCCCACGGAAATCCATAAGTTTTCAGATAATTTTAATTGGGGAATGCTTTGACCTAAGCTCGCAACGATTGAAGGTCACAATAAGTTTCCTCATCTTCTGGAGATGCCCACTCACTCAAAGTTTCTGAGATCGCACTGAGATAATCTAAATCTAACGGCTGCAATTTTTTGATAAAGACTCGACCTTCCTCAATTTCAAATACAACAACGTCCCCTTGAGATATGCTCATAGCGTCACGAATGATTTTGGGTATTGTAGTTTGAAATTTAGAGGTTACTTTTGAGGCTAGTAGCTTTTGATCTGTCTGCATAGTATTGCGAGAATAACTGTGGAGAAAAGTAAAACATCTAGTTAAGCGGTTTAATTAACTCAACTCCATCGCGACCGTCCCCTGCGGCACTCAAAAACACTTTGACCTGTTCATCTTTAGAAGTTGGTAATGTGCGTCCCACATAATCAGGATGAATTGGAAGCTCACGATGACCGCGATCGATCAGCGCCAATAATCTAACTACCTTGGGGCGACCATAGTCATGAATTGCACTCAATGCGGCTCCAATTGTTCTTCCGCTATAAATAACATCATCGACTAAGACGATAGTTTTACCATTGAGATCAAAGGGAATCTCAGTTTTGCTAGGTGTTCGCAATCCAATTTTGTCAAGATCATCTCGATAAAATGTAATATCCAAAGCCCCTGAAGGAACTAAAATTCCTTCAAGAGCCTCAATCTGCCTTGCGATCGCTACACCTAGAGGCACACCACGGGTATAAACTCCGAGCAAAACAACATTTGCGAGATCTTCACTAGCTTCGACAATTTGCGAAGCCAAACGATTGATCGTCCGACGCAGCTCGTCAGCAGATAAAATTTCGACAATCTTAGATTGTAACGCCACTTAGTTTCGTTCAATTAGCTAGTAGATATTTACTTAATATATAGCGCTTTGCACTTATCTACCTAACACAAAAGGGGCGCTACGCGCCCCTTTTGTGTTAGGTACTGGAAAATTTATTAACTATCCAAGTGCTTTTCGATCGTGGAAGATAATGTTGTCTTAGGGACAGCACCTACAACCACATCCACCCGTTGACCACCCTTAAATAACATGAGCGTGGGAATACTGCGGATGCCATATTGTCCAGCTACGCTAGGATTCTCATCGGTATTAAGCTTAAAAACTTTGATTTTGCCCTCATACTGTGTAGCGACTTCTTCCACTACAGGAGCAACCATACGGCAGGGACCACACCAAGGGGCCCAAAAATCTACTAGAACAGGGATGTCACTTTTAAGTACGTCCTGCTCAAAGCTAGCATCTGTGACGGCGATCGCTGATGACATGCTTTGCTAACTCCCTAAATATTAAAAACTTTTATTTACAAAAATTGCGTGTAGGTAGTATAACAGCTAGCATTGCACATTTGCTAAAAACCAGAATTGTTAAGCTCGACACTCAATGATTGAGTTAGCTCTTCGCAAGATCATGAAACCAATTTTGGATTTTTACCGCCGTAGGCGGTAAAAATCCAAAATTGGTTATAACGTAGGATGCATTATGAGATCGCTAACGCATCCTCCAAATAATTAAGTCTTCTTAACTTAGTCCAAAAAATAAGAAACCGCCTTTGCTGCTCATAAGCTCAGGCGGAATGTGGTGTGAGGAGTGAACGGAAACTTTCGTCTCCGCTTACATATATATTGTAGTCTAATCCGCAAGTATGAATACGATCGCCCAATTTTTTCGAGTTTTTCAGAGTCGCAAAATGGCGGCGCTTTTGTCACTGGGCTTTGCGTCAGGACTACCCTATGCACTCACCGATGATGCATTTCGCGCATGGCTTACCAGTGCTAAGTTTGACCTTAGTACGATTGGCTGGCTAGGTTTAGTTTCGCTGCCATATTCACTCAAATTTCTGTGGTCGCCATTTATCGATCGCTTTGTGCCACCTTTTTTAGGACGACGCAGAGGCTGGATTTTATTAACACAAGGCGGTTTAGTTCTTGCTATTTTGGCGATCGCATTACAAATGTTTACGATCGATAGCTTACCCCTAGCTAGTCGGAACGAAGCTTTACCAGTTTTAGCAGTTACCGCCTTAGTTCTTGCTTTTCTCAGTGCGACTCAAGATATTGCGATCGACGCTTATCGTACTGATGTCTTAAAAGTGCAGGAAGTCGGTGCAGGGATCGGGATTTGGGTAATGGGCTATCGAATTGCACTTCTATTTGCGGGATTTGTCGGATTTAATTTGGCGACTCGATTAAGTTGGAAATCCTCGCTTTCACAGTTTCTATCCAGCAACGGTTTTACAAGCTTAAGCCTCAGTCGATTTGGTTGGGCTTGGGTATATGTGTTACTAGCAGTTGTAATGAGCCTCGGACTGATCGCCACATTCATCGCCCCCGAACCACCAGAAGCTAATGCGCGTCCTGCGACATTAGATGAAGCTGTAGTTAAGCCTTTTCAAGAATTTTTTCAACGCTTGGGTGGGGGCAAGGTTTTATTAATTCTCATATTCACGATCTTCTATCGATTTAGCGATGCGATGGTGGGTAAAATGGCAGTCCCTTTCTTAAAAACTATTTTTGATGATGGCACAATTGGCACGGTCAGACAGGGAATTGGACTAGTTGCCACGATTGTGGGGACTTTAGCTGGGGGAGCTATTCTTAGCAAAATTGGGGTTAATCGATCGCTATGGGTATTCGGATTTTTGCAAGCGATTAGTAACATTGGCTATTATGCGATCGCCGTTGCTGGGAAAAATGATCTGGTTTTACTAGCTGCAATTAATGTAGAGAATTTTTGCAGTGGTCTTGGAACCGCAGGGTTTTTAGGATTTCTGATGGTGTTATGCAATCCTAGTTTCTCAGCAACTCAATTTGCACTGCTTTCGAGTCTGTTTGCAGTTGGACGAGATATTTTAGCTTCGCCATTTTCAGGTGAGTCGGCACAATTTATTCAGCGTAATCTGCCATCATGGACAGCGATTAATCAGCTCTCTTGGTTGACTGGCAGTGATGGCAAGGGCTGGGCTTTATTTTTCTTGTTTACGTTGGTATTAGCTATTCCTGGCATGATTCTCTTACCATTTTTTGCACCTTGGAATGGAGAATTCAAAAAAGTGGATTCTTTACCGCTCGATTGAAATTATTGCTCTGCAATAATTTCAATCGAGATATTTCACCCGATCGCGTGAGGTGAAGATCGAACGTATTCCAGTAATCTACTAATCAATGAAGCCTTAAACTGACTGCACCCAGCGCACCAACGCTGGGTTTTTATTTGCCTATAATTCCTGAAAAAAAAGAGTCGCCAAGCGACTCTTTTTTTATCCCAATATTGCGACGCTGAAAAATAGCAAATCTACAAAAATCGTACCTAACACTGCTCCGCCAAAAGCCCAGTAAGCGAGATTAGGCGATCGCATTGCTTTATTCCCAGTAATCAAGAGCAATGCGGCAAGAATACAAGCCCAAGTCATTCCCCAAGGGGTTTCTACCAAAGTTAAAGCATTTTTTAAAATTGGCTGAGCAAGACTAATGTTTGATTCAACTTGCATCAAGGCTTTCCAGTTAGGAAAAAGATGCGCGATGTAGAAATACAGATCGGTAATAGCTGTGCCGAATAGTGAGCCTATATAAAACAGCCCCCCGACTCGGTGTGAATCTTGACGAGTTGCCCAGATTGCCCAAGGCAAAGCTAAAGCTTCGACTGGTACATGATAGGCAGGCTCCCAGCGTAGCCAGCCCCAATATAGAGAGCCACATAACCAAGTCAGACTAAAGCCCCAAATTAGGCTGCCCCAAATTCTTGATTTGGGTTCTGCTTGAAGATGTTTGGCGATCGCAAGCCAACCGACGGTACAAATCAAACTCAACCAAGGCGCGTAGCGCACAAGTGGAGCTTCAAAAAATACTGGTACAGATACTAAAAAGAGTGAAGCTAGCCATACGCGCCAATGTTGTAACGCATAGGTTTTAGCTAGTAAATTTTTTGATAGATATTGGGGAAACGCTGACGTAATATTTGCAGTTAAGGATAGTTCCTGAACTGGTGATCTGGCACGTTCTAAGGAGCGCTCCTTGAGTTCAACCCTGTCAGGAGATAGAAACAAAGTATCTTAAAAAGTTATATTAATTTTTATTACTTAATATATTAACAGTCTTTTTTGAGTAAGTTAGGACATTCTCCATCTTTTCTTAATGTGGATAGTTATCTCTCACCCATTGACGAAATTCTTTGAGAGCTTGGCGATCGCCTAATTGAAATCGTTTTTGCATAAACTCGACAATTATCGCCGCAAGCAAGTTAGGAAAAGATAAGCTGCACTCTGTTTTTATATATTCTCCATTTTCCAAAGCGAGAAATTCTAAGTTATAGCCGTCATAGCGCCAAATTTCAGGAATATTAAGCAGGGCATAGATCGGTAAACGGCGATCGCTAGGATTGGTGATATCAACTTCTAAAACTAGATCAGGTGGTGGATCTTGTCCTACAGTAATTACCTTTTTACTCCGAATTACTGGCTCATTTGCAATGTAGTAGCAAGAATCTGGTTCTGCACCAACCTTGAGATCGGGAATACGCATTAATAACGAGCCACATTTACATAGTTCTAGCTCTAGCTCATCGGACAACACCCGAATTAAATCATCAATAAAGCGATTGCTCCGCTCATGTAACGCCATTGGCGACATAATTTCTAAATTACCGTTGATGTAATGAAATAAAGTGCTGCGGCGATCGCCTAGATCGTCAAGTAATTGCTCAAAAGTTTTCCAGCTAACATTTTCTAGGAGAATGCGTTGCTCGGCAACAGGGCGAATCTGTTCAACCGTAATCGTAGATGATGCGGTTGCGATCGCAGAGGGCTTGGTTACAGCAATCATGGCGAATTACTCAGATACTACTGAAATTGTAGCTAAAAAAGAAAGGCGAAGCGAAGCGTCGCCTTTCTTTTTGGGAGGGTTTTAAAGAGTCAGAGATTGAGGATTGGTTTCAATTAGTTTAGCTAAATCTTGCAAGAACTGAGCGGCATGAGCGCCATAAATGACACGGTGATCGGCGGTGAGATTGACTTGCATTTGGCTGCTGACTTTGATTGCGCCATCTTTGGTTGCCACAACTTGAGGGCGAGATCCACCAACAGCTAAAATTGCACCAGTACCAGGGGGCAAAATCGCATCAAAGCGATCTACGCCAAACATACCCAAGTTGGAAATGGTGAATGTGCCAGAGTTGTATTCATCGGGTTGCAATTGCTTCGCACGAGCGCGATCGACTAGCCCTTTCCAATCACGGGAGAGACTATAGAGGTCAGTTTGATCAGCATTTTTTAATACAGGCGTAATCAAGCCACCGTCATCCATAGCGACAGCGACAGCAACATTAATATTGCTCTTGTACTCAATACCGCGATCGCTATAGCTAGCATTAATCAAAGGATGCTTTTGCAAAGTCACAGCTACAGCCTTGGCAAGCAATGCCGTCATGGTCACGCCCTTAGTCTTGACTTGCTTGTAAAGAGTATCAAGAGCATCAGTGGTAATCGTATAACCAACACGGAACACAGGCACTGAAAGGCTCTGATTCATGTTGTTGACTACCGCTTTTTGGAAAGTCGTCAGTGCTTGCGTAGTTCCTAGTGCCACGGGAGCTGCCGCTTTGGCGACAGGTGCAGGTGCAACAGCGGTTGCGATCGCAGATGACTTAGCTACAGGTGCAGATGCAGGTTGGAGAAATGCTTCGACATCGGCGGCAGTAACTCGTCCGTTGGGTCCAGTTCCTGAAATTTTAGCTAAGTCAAGCCCATTATCCTTAGCAATGCGCTTGGCTCTTGGGGATACGATTTGGCGACCTGATGATGGAGCGATCGCAGATTTGCGTGGTGAGGAGACAACGACATCAGGGATCGAGGCAACCGAGGCTGCCGTAGGCGTGGAAACTAATTTAGCGGGAGGATCTTCAGATAATTGGGGTGCAGCCAATCCATTTTGTGACGAGGATTTACCAGCCGCTTTTAACTTAGCTTCTTCGATTTCTTCTTTGGTCTCTGCGACATAGGCGATCGCGGAACCGACTGGGGCAGATTCGCCTGCGGGGGTAATGATTACACCGAGATAACCTTCATAGAAGGTTTCGACATCCATATCAGCTTTGTCAGACTCTACAATCACGACAGTTTCGCCTTTTTCCACTTTGTCACCAGGTGATTTCACCCAAGAGGTGATTTTTCCTTCGGTCATAGTGGAGCTAAGCGCGGGCATGAAAATTTCGTAAATCATAGGGAATTTTTAAAAATCTATTGCACAACTAACAAAGTCAACGGCTGTCAACGGCTGGGTCGCTAAGCCATCATAAATCTTAACTTGTTTTTGCGATCGCTTACAGCAATTCTCCGTTCAAAGATAAAAGGCGGCGCGAAGCGCCGCCTTTTATCTTTAGTTTTTTCTTACGCACAAAGTGCTGTCAAGCTTATTCGTTCATTTCTCGATAGATTGTGGCGGTAGCGGGTGAAGCCTGAGTTAAGTATTGGAAAATCCAGAATTTGAAAAGTCCATCCAAAAACACAGGAACTGTTGAGATAAAAGATTGTGCCAAGATTTTATTTTCAGGTAGTCCAAAATGACTAAATAAAACTGTCAACAAAGCATCCCATCCTTCGCTGGAGTGGAATCCCACAAAGGTATCAGTTGCGATAATAATCAAGAAGGCTTTTGCATTGTCATTGAGACTATAAAGAACTTCATCTAGAAATTCTTTAATAGTTTCTAGTTCTTTGCGTCCTGAAAGCAGAAAAAGGTAAAAGACAAAAGCAGCAGTAATATCGGCTAGTAAGTTCTTAACACCGTCAAGGCTTTCAGCGTTGAATCTTTTTAAGATTTTGACAGATTCTTGCTGTATTAAAGATTCAATTTCTTCTGACGCTTTTTCTTTAGGTGTAAGAGCTTCTTGTTTCTCCACAGTTTCTTGCTTCTGAGCAGTTTCTTGTTTCTCAGATGTTTCTTTCTTCTCTTTTGTTTGCTCCAGCACAATTGATTTGATCATGTAATCAAATTCAATTCTTTCTTTAGCTAATCGCAGCACGTTAAAAGCTTTTTCCTCGATCGCAGGACTAAACTTGACAGTCATATTATTAGCATCAATAAAGCTATTGATCATTGGACTAAAAATCACTGCTTTCGATAAAAACTGCACTACAATTACAGAAATCACGAGAACCACAATGTAGCGTAAAGCCTGTTTAATCCGCTGTTGTGACTGTCTTAGCTCTTCAACAATATCTTTTTCATAGTCAGAATATGAGCCACTAAGATTACGTTTAACCCGATCAAAAGCTTTAAAGAATGAACCAGGTAAAATACTCTTCTCCACAGATGTCACCTGCTGAGGAGGTCGTCTATAACTCTTAGGCTTGGAATTTTTAAAGAGTTGAAACTTTTCGTCAGGTTCTACCTCAGATTCATCTAATTCTATGTTTTTCCTACTATTGGATGAGTTGGTGTTAGCTGAAGATTTAACAACAACATCAATAGTCTGAGCGCTGGCACGGTTATATCTTTCGAGAGTGTAATCAATAAAAGCAAGTTTCTGATAAATAGAAAATCTACGACTATTCCCACCTAGTTGATTTGCTGATAATTCTCCATTGCCAACGGGATCATTGTCTTGATTGTTGGCTGCATATTTAGCGATCGCAGTATTGGCAAGATTGCTGGAGCTTTGAGTCTGTAAATAGGGCAGCGAGGCACTTACTTTATAAAAACTTAGTCGCGAATTGATCGTTCGGAGATACTTCTGAAGCTGGATCTCAAACACACTAAATACATTGCTACCAAAACTACCATCGTTAGCGATTTTATTGCCATTGAAGGTTTCTTCTTCAATCCGCTTGATGTTAACAGCCGCTTCAAAAGCCTCATCAATTGCTCGCTCAGGTGTGTTCTTAACCCAAGAGAAAATATTTTGTAAAGGTGATGCGTTATTGTCGGGTGAGTTAGATTTCATAGTGGGGCGATCGCTACAATGCCTAGAATAATCGAAAAACTAAATAGTAGAAGGTATAATTCGTGCCTCTTTTACTCCCTAAGCTAAAAAATGTCCCGCCCGCTGCGCGAGCGGGACATTTTTTAGGATTTATCTACTTATACTGGAATTTCAATCCTAAACTCTGTCCCTACGCCGACTTTAGAAAAGCATTCCAATCTACCATGATGCTTCTCTACCACAATTTGATAACTAATTGATAGCCCCAATCCTGTGCCTTTGCCCACAGGCTTCGTGGTAAAAAAGGGATCGAAGAGCTTTTTGAGGATATCTTCAGGAATACCACGCCCATTATCGGCAATGCGGATCACCACCATTAATTGATGATTTTCAGGTGTGGGCGGCTTCAACTCAGTAACGATCGAAATTTCATTGGCTTGGTGCTGGGAAATATCGGTAGCTTGATCGCAATTAGCGACACTCTCATCGATCGCATCGATCGCATTGCTTAAAATGTTCATAAACACCTGATTGAGTTGCCCCGCGTAGACATTGACAATCGGGATATTGCCATAACGCTTAGTTAAATTAATCGCAGGACGATCGCCATAAGCTTTAAGGCGATTTTGCAAAATCAGTAACGTACTATCCAATCCTTCATGGATATTAAAGGGTTTTCTTCCTTCTTGGTCAGTGCGTGAAAAATTTCGTAAAGACAAGACAATTTGGCGAATGCGGTCGGCTCCGATTTTCATCGATGTCAGCATCTTCGGCAGATCTTCTTTAAGGAATTCCAGATCGATCTCATCGAGAAATTTGGAGATTTCGGGAACTGGTTCTGGATAATTTGTTTGATAAAGAGCGATCGCATCTAGCAGATTCTGGACAGAACGGTTGGCATGGTTGAGATTGCCATAGATAAAGTTGACAGGATTATTAATCTCATGGGCAACCCCTGCTACTAATTGACCAAGACTCGACATTTTTTCAGTCTGAATCAGTTGGCTCTGGGTTTGTTGCAAATCAGCAAGGGCTTTTTCGATCAGGATGGATTGAGCTTGGGCATTGGCAGCATTGGTCTGAGCAGAGTCAAATAGCTCGGCTTGATCGATAGCGATCGCTAATTGGTTCGCCACGGCTTGTAAAAGTCCTACTTCGTCTGCATCCCAAGGACGACTACCTTGACAATGCGCCGCCACAATCACCCCCAATTTTTGCGATCGGGTTTTGATCGGCACAAGTAACTGCGAAGTAAAACCTCTTTCAGCGAGAAGCATCCGACTAATATTATCCAATTCTGGATTAGTGTAAATCGATTGAATCTGAATAATTTCTTGGCTAAGCAAACGCTGACCCAATTGAGGCAATTGAGACAGAGGATAACTGGTGGCGGCTTCAAGAAAGTTATGACTAGCCGCAAAATGCACAAGCTGAAACTCTGGCGGATTAGTATTGGGCACATGCCAAAAGAAATTACATAGATCGATCAGTAATAGATCCTGTATTTCATTAACAGCCGTGGCAAGGATCGTATCTAGATCAAGGGAATTGCGAATCTGGCTAGTAAGGCGACGGTTTAACATTTCCTCACGTCTGACCAGATCTTTATAACTTTGACGCGATCGCTCTAGTTCTCTTTCGGCGCGACGGCGTTCCCACTGCTCTTTTTTGCGATCACTTATATCATGAGCCACAATCACAATATTTTGAACATTACCCTGTCCATCGCGCATCACACTGCCTGATGATTCTAAAATTCGCCAACTTCCGTCTTTATGCTGCATCCGATATTCTAAAGATTTACCTACACCCGTTTTTAAGGTTTCTGCCGCCGCTTTTAATACTTGCTCTTGATCATCGGGATGAATCTTATCGTACGCCCATGTGCCTTTGAGTTCTGCCGATGTATAGCCCAAGACTCTCTGATAGGAAGGACTATTGTAAATGCGATAGCCTTTAGCATCGATCACTGCAATTAAATCTGCAACATTTTCCATGATCGATCTAAATAGGCGATCGCTTTTTAGTGCTGATAGATCTGATTTATCAGCTTTGTCAGCATCGTGATTTGGATGATGCTCTTCTGTTAAATCGATACTTGCGTCCGTCATAATGAATTTTTAAAGATAGGACTGCATGAAATCAAATTAAGTTTGCCTAACTGTGCAACCAAATGCAATAGCATTTTTAAGTGGCTAATTTAGTTTTTGAGTGCAATGTTAAATCTTAATTTAAATCGTAATTTAGAAAGAACCAGCGATCTAACAAATCAGCACAAAGATCTTGTCTCTCGAAGATCTTTGTGGTTTAAAGGCATAACGTTCACGATCGCTTGTTTGCTTGTGACTTGTTTGACGATGGTATCGGCGATCGCGCCAAGCATAGCAGCACTACCAACCAAAAGTGCGATTAAAGATCCTCGTGTCATCCTGAGAAATGCGTTACCGATTGATAGCGAAGTGCTGCGCGATGTCCAGCTCACCTTGGAGCAAATGCCTCGCCAAGCCAATCTCAAAAGGTGGAGCAACCTCAAAAGAGATATTGAAACGCTCTCGCAAACCCTAAGTCAAAATCAGTCACAGTTGATTGCTGAAGTTAGCAGCGATCTCCAAGGATTAGTAACCGAACATTTGAATAGCTTAACGACAGCCCTTGTACCTTTACAGGAGGCGATCGCAGTCAAAGATCGCAACAGTGTTAAAGCCCTGTCAGAAAGAGCCTTGGACTATGTAGGTTTAGTCGAATCTGACTTTATTCAAGCCTTCCCCTTTGAAGTTCCTGCCCAATATGCCCAATTGCCCCAACTCAAGGGACGCGCCCTAGTAGAGATATCCACCGAAAAAGGTAATGCCACGATTACGGTGGATGGCTACAACGCACCAGTCAATGCAGGTCAATTTGTCGATCTCGTACAGAAAGGCTTTTACGATGGGCTAACTTTCACGCGAGCCGACGAAAATTATTACTTGCAGACTGGCGATCCTGATGGTAAAGCCGATGGCTACATCGATCCTACAACCAAAAAATATCGGACTGTCCCAATCGAAGTGCGCCTACCCGATCAAAAAGTTCCTACCTATGGCAAAACCTTTGAAGAACAAGGTTTGTCAGGCACATTACCCGTACTGCCCTTTGCTGCCTTTGGGACTGTTGCCATGGCGCATCCTAATGAAGATGCTAATGCTGGTTCATCGCAGTTTTTTATCTACCTATTTGAATCAGAATTAACTCCCGCAGGTTTAAATTTGCTTGATGGCAACTATACCGTTTTTGGATATGTCACCGATGGCAAGGAAACTTTGGATAAACTAAGACTAGGCGACAAAATTTTGTCAGCCCGTGTCATTAGTGGCGCTGAAAATTTAATCAAGTAATACACCTTACTTAGAGCGAAGCTCTGCCCTCATCCCCCAGCCCCTTCTCCCAAGAGGGGAGAAGGGGCGCAAGATAACTTATTGAGGTTTTCTTGTCCCCCTCTCCCAAGAGGGAGAGGGGCTAGGGGTGAGGGTCTTAGGAATTTCTTGGTTCGGGTTTGAACACAAAGCGCTATGTATCACAATCACAACCAGAGGATAACTAATTTAATGGGTACTCCCCGCAACGAACCGTATATTTTGAGCTTGCCAAATCCTAGTAGTGCAATCTGTCTTGCAGGGACACGCGAGGAAAACCTCAAGCTACTTGCCGAAACAACAGGTGTGCGGATAATCATGCGGGGACAAGACCTATTAATTGATGGTACGACAGAGCAGATAAGCCTTGTAGAACAGATGGTTAATGCCCTGAAGCCATTGTGGTCGCAGGAAAAAACGATCGCAGCCGTAGATATTCGCGCTGCTCGTGAAGCGATCGCGGAGGAACGCTCTGGCGAATGGCGCGATCGCGCTACTATTTCTCGTAATCGTCGTGGTGACTCAGTGCAGCCACGCACCTATCGTCAGCAGCAATATGTGCAGGCGATGGAAAATCACGATTTAATCTTTGGTGTGGGGCCAGCGGGTACTGGAAAAACCTATCTCGCCGCTGTTGCTGCGGTGAGCGCATTGCAAAGCAACAAGTTTGAGCGGATTATCCTCACTCGCCCAGCAGTCGAAGCAGGTGAGAGCCTCGGTTTCCTCCCTGGAGACTTACAGCAAAAAATTGATCCCTATCTACGTCCTCTCTACGACGCAATGAACGAAATGATCGGCGCAGAGAAAGTTCCGCAATTAATGGAGCGTGGCATTATCGAAGTCGCGCCTCTTGCCTATATGCGCGGACGCACCCTCAGTAACTCGTTCATCATCGTTGACGAAGCCCAAAACACAACAGCCGCCCAAATGAAAATGGTCTTAACGCGACTGGGGTTTAAATCGCGTATGGTCGTAACAGGCGACATTACCCAGATTGATCTACCCCGTCATCAAAAATCGGGCTTAATCATCGCCATGAATATTCTCAAAGGAGTCGAAGGAGTTTCCTTTAACTTGTTTGATAAGAATGATGTAGTGCGCCATCCTCTAGTGCATAACATCATTGCCGCTTACGAAAACGCAGAAGCGGATTAACATAAGCTCCAAGCTTCTGTTAATCGTAGGGGCAATTCATGAATTGCCCCTACGATTAACAGAAAGCTTGGTTCTCATTTCAGAGCAAAGCGCTGTAAAACTATGAACCACGAACCAATCTCTGAAGATATTCAAATCACTGTCAAATTATTTGCAATTTTTCAGGAGATACTCGCTACAGATGAAATGCAAATTACGCTAGCGTCAGGTACTTCGGTATCGCAAATATTCGATCGCTTAGTCAGTCAACACCCACATCTTGAGAAATGGCGATCGCTAACTCGTTATGCAGTAAATCTCAATTTTGCAGAACCACAGACAATTCTTAAAAATGGTGACGAGGTCGCACTGATCCCCCCTGTAAGTGGTGGATAAATCCAAAAAAAAGCAAAGCTCCCGCGTAGCGGGAGCTTTGCTTTTTTTGGATTAGCCCTGTCCAGACCAGTCAAGTAAGCCACTAAACTGATGCAGGTCAATAAAACTAAGCTGTAATAAAATCATTAGCAATGGACCTTCTTGGCGAGCTTGCCAGCGTTTGGCAACCGCCAACTGCTCACGGTCAACGACAGACAACTCCAGCAGGTGTCTCTCTAAATCTTCTTGGCGACTAGCGATCGCGTATGTCTGGGAGTGATAACTCATTGAGATCAAATAACTAATTACTTAGGCAATTTGGATTGATAGCGTAGCGAACCTTACCACATCTATCAACGTCCGTCAAAGTTATTTTTTGTCAGGGCATAAACCGAAAAATACGAGGTGTGGCGAGTCACGTCGCATCTCGTATTTTCGGTCTGACTAATCTTAATGCAAGTAAGCATAATTGACGGATATGTCAAAAAAATTTGACATAAACTAACTGAATACTCCCTTTTCACCAAAAGAATAGACGTTTTAAAATGAAGAATTAGTGGTGCGCGGCGAAGCCGCGCACCACTAATTCTTCACTGGGAAGGGAGTATAATCTCTAAAAGCACATACTAAATTTAGTAAACTTTTAACATCTAAAAATTACTGCATCGTGTGTCTTAGCAATTCTCATTATAAAAATCGGTTTTGAGTCAAGTCCGCCGGCGGCAGACTTGACTCAAAACCGATTTTAGGGTTTGTAGCGCCGCAGGTGCTGCAAACCCTAAAATCGGTTTCATAATTTAGAATTGATTACAGTTGTGCATATGTCTAAATTGCTTTGCTCTTGCTTTGGACACTTTTAAATAATTTGTTTGCTTTAGCAAAATCCCTCTACATGGACAATTCCAAATTTTCTGAAGAAATATCTACGAAAGACTGGCAAAAACTCCAGCAAGAAGTCAAAGGATTACGAATGCAAGTCAGCCGACTTCAGATGGAAAATAGTGATCTGGAAAACTCATTATTAACCGCAGTTGAACATGGCGATCTTGTTGAAGCGGAGCTACTAGATGTTAATAAAAGACTAAAAAGTGAAATCATCGAGCGCAAGATGGCTCAAGCCACCCTGCAATCAATCTTAGAAATTGTCTATCGAGATAAAAGCGATCTCGAAATTATGCTAGCGACTAGCACTGAGCATGGTGATGCGATCGAATATGAGCAATACAATCGTGCTGTCGAGACTATGCACCAAAGCGAGGAGCAGTTTAGAACGATCGCAGAATCAACTAGTATGGCAATGCTGGTTAGTAGACTCTCTGATGGTGCGATTACATATGCTAATACTAGTGCTGGCACAATCCTCCAAAGAGAATCCCACGATTTAATACAGCGATCGATTAAAGATCTTTACTACTTACCCGCAGAATGGGAGATTTTACAGCAGCATTTTTTACAAAACCAAAAAGTGCGTGACTATGAAATTCGTCTATGCAAAGCCAATCAAGAACCCTTGTGGGTGCTAGCATCTGTACATCCACTATGGCTAAAAGGCGAACAAGTCTTATTAAACACTTTCTATGATATTACGTTGCTTAAAAAGATAGAACTTGCACTACGTGAGTCAGAAGCAAAACTACGAGAACAAGCCAACCTCTTAGAACAACGAGTTGAGGAACGTACTTATGACCTTAAGCTAGCCAAAGAAGCCGCCGAGTCAGCAAGCCGTTCTAAGGCAGCCTTTTTAGCAAATATGAGTCATGAGTTGCGTACTCCTCTGAACGCAATTCTTGGCTTTGCTCAGCTTATGCTCTATGACCAAGAGTTAAATGAGCAGCACCAGACTGACCTCCAAACCATCTGTAATAGTGGCAATCACCTACTGGCGATGATTAATGACATTTTAGAAATGTCAAAGCTCGAAGCTGGCAGCGTACTTCTGCGCGAGAAGGAATGCTCTCTATACGACATCGTAGATACTGCAAGAGATATGTTGTATCTGAAGGCTCAAGAAAAAGATTTATCTTTTGATGTGAGTATTCAACCAGATGTTCCTCCCTATATTTATACCGATGAAGGTAAATTACGCCAAATATTGATCAACTTAATCGGTAACGCCATCAAATTTACGGACTCAGGACATATTCTTGTGCGTGTGGATGTTCGCAACTTACCTGAAAACATAGCAAAAATAGCTGGAGAAGTTTCTGAGATTCCTCGTTGCCTATGTTTTGAAGTGGAAGACACTGGTGCAGGTATTTCCGAAGCAGAAGTGTTAACCCTATTTCAGCCTTTTGTCCAAACTGATTCTGGTAAGCGATCGCAAGAAGGGACTGGACTAGGACTATCGATTAGCTATAACTATGTGAGGCTAATGGGTGGTCAAATGTTTGTCATCAGTAAAGTTGGCGAAGGTTCTACCTTCAGATTTGACATTCCCGTTAAATCCTTAGATCTTTTTAGTTTCGATTCTCCAACTAAATCACTGCGGCGAGTAATTGGGCTTGAGGGTAATCAAGTTTACCGTATCTTAATCGCTGAAGATATGCGTCTGAACCGCCAACTATTAACGAGAATTTTATCCCCGCTAGGAATTGAAGTGCGCGAAGTTACTAATGGACAGGATGCGATCGATGTATGGCAATCTTGGACACCACATTTGATCTGGATGGATGTCAGAATGCCGATCATGAATGGGCAAGAAGCTACATCGGCAATCAGAGAACTTGAGAAAGCGCAAAATATTGCCGCATCGCAGAAAGTCCAAATAATTGCTTTAACAGCCAGCTTGGTTGAGATTAGAGAAGAAGATTTATTTCTGAATGGGTTCGATGGATTTCTTTCTAAACCATTTACTGAAGATAAAGTTTTTGACAGAATGGCAGAGCATCTAAACTTGAAATATATTTACAATTAACTAAACCCGCAAAAGACAAATCGCCTGCTACGCAGGCGATTTGTCTTTTGCGGGTTTAATTCTCTAACGCACATATGCGCGAAATGGAGAATCACGTTCAGCTAAAAGCTCGCGCATTCTTAAGGTGTTATAGACAGGATTATGCTCATAATCTCCATAGAGAACAATATTAGCTAAAAATCCGTGTATTCCCTGTATATCTTCAATCCGTTCTACATACTTACAAGATTTAATAGATGGATTTTTTTTGCGCCAGTTTAAATATTCAGAATAGCTACCTGCAATTATTAGAGTCTGACTGTTGGAAGTATCTGTAATAGCGGTCATTATTGTGTCTATTGGTATCAGTAAGATTTTTTAACTACGTCTCAAATCAATTTCGTTTGTAATCTTAACTAAACTTAGTATAACTTAACATATCCTGTCATCACCCATAAGGAACTAATTTTTAGTGGAGCAGCGAAGCCTCGCCGCTAAAAATTGGTTCCTTATTAAATCACATAACCCTTAAGGCGTAAGAAATATAGCAATGCTAATCAAAACCGATTTTAGGGTTTTCAGCGCTGCAAGCGCTGAAAACCCTAAAATCGGTTTTGATTAGAGATCGTGTAGACTTAAGACGAAAAGAATTCCGCCTTCTATTTGGGATGTTTTTGTAATGCGACTCCAACCATACCTGATCTCAGTTTTAGTTGCACTCTTACTGATGATTACTAGTTGTGCTTCTACAGGACAATCGGCAAACGCTCAACTGTCTGATGCTCAATTTGAAACAAAAGTCTTAGAAATCATCCGTAAAAATCCACAGGTGATTTTAGACTCAGTACAGTCCTATCAAAAATCTCAGGCGCAACAAGAAGAACAGTTGCGCTCTAAGGTGCTATCTCAGATTCGCCAAGAACCTCGCCTACTACTTCGCAATTCACCAGTTACAGGTTCCGCAAGCCAGAAAATCATCATGGCGGAGTTCTCCGATTTTGAATGTCCTTTTTGTGCAAGAGGATATGCTGTGGTGAAGGAATTCATGGCAAAAAATCAGAATGATGTCACTTTAGTGTTTAAGCATTTCCCACTTAAGGAGATTCATCCTCAGGCAGAACCTGCTGCTTTTGCGGCTTGGGCTGCTTCACAACAGGGCAAGTTTTGGGAATATCATGATGCTTTATTTGAGCAGCAGGGCAAACTTGGTGAAGAGTTTTATCTGGAACTTGCCAATACGTTGAAACTTGATGTCGATCGCTTTAATCGCGATCGCAAGAGCGAAGAAGCGAAAGCGGCGATCAAGAAAGATTTTGAACTTGGGAAGTCTTTAGGAGTACGTGGTACGCCTTCATTTGTAGTGAATGGAGTATTTTTCTCTGGAGTCCCCGACATTAAAGAATTAGAAGCATTAGTTGCTCAAATTAAAGCGGGTAAATAGTTTTAATAGAGCCTTGCTTCTCAAGGCTTTATTAAAACTATTGTTTATATATACAGTATTTTTTAGATGAGAACAGCAAATGGGCAATTGGAGGGAACAAATAATTATTACTCCTCTTGCTCGTTTTTCCGATCGCCTAATTTGGCTGTCTGAGCATCCAGTTTTTGGCGTAATGGCGATCGCTTTAGTGGCAGTTGCCTGTCGCTTTTGGAACTTGGATGGCACAGCGGATGTCGTTTTTGACGAGGTTTATTATCCTAAGTTTGCTCAAAACTATTTGCGCGGTGAGACTTTATTTGACGCGCATCCTCCCCTAGCCAAATACATCATTGCAATAGGCATCAAGATTTTTGGTTATGCGCCTTTTGGTTATCGTTGTATGACGGCCCTAGCAGGTTCATTACTGCCCTTAGTTACCTATGAGTTGATTTGGCAGTTGAGCGATCGCCGTTGTTGGGCATGGCTGACAGGCTGGTTTGTTGCCATGGATGGGCTGTTATTAGTGGAGTCACGCTTTGGCTTGATCAATATTTATATTTTGCTTTTCGGGATGCTTTGCCATCTATGTATGGTGCTAGCCCTGAAGCGATCGCGGCAAAGATGGTTTTGGGTAATTGCTTCAGGCTTGATGTTAGGCGCATCTATCAGCGTGAAGTGGACAGGCTTGGCTTATGTGGTCGGGCTAGTGGCGCTAATGGGGTATGCATGGTCACGTTATCGCCAAACCTTAAATGTCCTGCAAATTGTGATTGGATTAATCATTTTGCCGATCGCCTTTTATTTTGTGGAGTGGATTCCGCATTTAATGATTAATCCCGAACGCGATATTTGGGAACTACATCGCCAGATCCTTGGTTTTCATCAAAACTTAGGCATTGGCAAAACCGAACCGATCCATCCCTATTGTTCGCCTTGGTGGAGTTGGGTCTTATTAATTCGTCCCGTCGCCTACTTTTTTGAGATGCGTCCCAACAGCATGGTGCAATTTGTTCATGCGATGGGGAACCCGTTGTTATATTGGCTCAGCGCGATCGCATTGCTGATCGGTCTATCATTTTTAGTTGTCTCAAAGTTAAGGTTTCCGCCCAAGCTAATAACTCAAATAAATTTTGAAAATAGTTCTCTGTCGCCATCAACATTATTCTGGTTTACGTTTTATGTAATCACTAGTTTTCTTGCCCATTGGTTGCCTTGGAGCCTAAGCAAACGCTGCATATTCTTGTATCACTACATGCCTGCGTCAGTTTTTGCTTTTGCAACTCTTGCGTTATTGGTATCGCTGATGTGGCGATCGCCATTACAAGAGTTGAGAACGCTTGGTTCTGGGATTGTGGTAATTATTGCGATCGCATTTATATTTTGGTTGCCAATTTATATCGGTTTACCGATCTCCTCAGGTTATTTGCCCGTGCTAATGTGGTTACCTAGCTGGATCTAAGTTCTTAGGGCTGCCCCCACGGCGTTTCCAAAAGCAACGATAAGGTAAGCTAAGTTATCTCCTTGTTTGCAGTTCGGGAAATATGCAAAACTTTCGCAACTATTATGAAATCCTCGGTGTACCGAAGACAGCCACGGCTGACGAAATTAAGCGCTCCTATCGCAGGTTAGCGCGGAAATATCATCCCGACCTGAATCCAAATGACAAAGCCGCCGAAGAGCGCTTTAAAGATATTGGCGAAGCCTACGAAGTCTTGTCTGATACCACCAAGCGTCAGCAATACGATCGCTTTGGACAATATTGGAAACAAGGCGGATTTCAAGGTGCAGGGAGCCGACCACCTACATCACGAGAGCAATATACGCCAGACTTTGAGCGTGGTGGCTACTCTGGCGATGTTGACTTTAGCCAATACAACGACTTCCAAGAATTTGTCGATCAATTATTAGGCAAGTTTCGCACTAATGAGCGTGCCCAAGACACTGGCGGTGCGTCGGCCTATCGCACTACTACACAAGCCCCTCCACGCCCCACACCACGCCGTGATTCTGAGGCTTTATTAGAGCTGCCTCTCGAACGAGCCTATGTTGGTGGTCGCGAACGCATTCGCCTCGAAGATGGGCGATCGCTAGAAGTAAATATGCCAGCAGGTGTGCTTTCAGGTCAAAGAATCAGACTCAAAGGTCAGGGCGCATCGGGCGGAGATCTTTATCTCAAAATTACGCTCAAGCCCCATACATTCTTCACTCTTGAAGGTTCCGATATTCGCTGCCAATTACCAATTTCACCGAGCGAATCGGTACTCGGTGTTCAGGTAGAAGTTCCCACTTTAAGCGGGCTTGTAAAGCTAACTATTCCTCCTGCGGTGAAGTCTGGACAGCAGTTGCGACTCTCTGGCAAAGGTTTCCCAAAGGATGCGCGAACCTTTGGCGATCAGTATGTAGAAGTCCAGATCGTAGTTCCCAAAACTCCCAGCAAGCGCGAGCGCGAATTATACGAGCAGTTGCTAGAAATCCAATCTTTCGATCCTCGCGAAAACTTACCGAAAAAATAAAAGTTTAATGGGCGCTTTGCGCCCATTAAACTTATTCTTCGCAAAAACTTACCAAAAAATAAATATTTAATCTTTAATGTGCGCAAAGCGCCCATCTTACTTAGCTCTAAAAGCCATATGTCTACTATCATCTACGTCAACCAAGCCTGTATTGAGTCGCTGGATATTACTCCTGCCAAAATTGCGATCGCGAAGTTATTAGCAAATTGGGATAAAACTCCCGAAGGCGATCGCCAGTTTCAAATCGAACTTGTGTGGGATAAGGAAGATGGCGATCCTCGCGAACTATCAGAAATCTCGGAAGTGCGTCTCTGGTTTGTGCGTCTCGATGCCACCTATCCTTGGTTTAGCTATCTCCTCGATTGGCGTGCAGAACTCAGTCGCTATGCCGCGATGCTAGTTCCCCACCAGTTTAAGCGCGAAGGTGATGGCTATGTATTGCAATACAATCCTGAAGCACTGGAGCTTTTTGTAATGCAGAAGATATTCACAATTTCTCTCTGGCTCAAGTCGCGCGGTATTGACAGCACGGCAAAGTTACAACAAATGACCCAAAGCCTAGGCTACGAAATTGATTCAGCATTCTTCAATCTGTTATAGCTCTAAATCTTAGTCCCAGATTACAAGTTACAACGAGAACATCATTGTTGTACCATACCTAAGCAATTTCGCCTTACAATGTAAAGGTGGATTTAGAAGCTAAGGACAGCACAATATTCCAATGTCTCAACGTACTCGTAATCAATTAATTGAAGTTTTTAGGGAAGCAGCTAATAACTTAGAGTTGTTTCCCTTAGATAATGCCTCTACGTTGGATCGGTTTGCAATTGAGTATGATCTAGAGACTTTAGAAGAACTTGCGGCGTTAGTCGAAGATAGTCCTAGCCAGTCGAGCAAAATTATTTTTAGTGGTCATACTGGTTGTGGGAAGTCTACTTTACTAGCGGCGCTAGCCCAAAAATTACACGATCGCTTTTTTGTGGTGCGCTTTTCTATTGCTAATACAATCGAGAATGCAGATGTGAATCACGTTACGATTTTGTTTGCGATCGCCTTAAAGATCATGCAAGAGGCAGAAATTCAGAATGTGACGATTTCCCCAAAAATCAAAGAGAGCTTACTTAACTGGTTTGCGAAAAAAACAAAATCTGAGGAGTTGAAAGTAACGGGTGAAGCTAGTATCGGGGCAAAACTATTAGAACTAATTGGCTTGAAACTTAAAGTTGATGCAGTGATTCGGCAGGAAATCAAGCAAGAATTTGAGAGAAAGGTATCGGAATTAGTTGCGAAGTTAAATGAGATTGCAGCGATTGCTAATGGGGCAAGTGGAAAAAATATTTTGGTGATTATTGATGATATCGATAAGCTAGAGATACCAGTAATTCGCGATGTTTTTATCAATAATATTAAGGCGCTATTTCTGCCTAATTTGCAAATCATTTACACATTGCCGATCTCGGCTTTGCATGACAAAGATATTGTGCCTATATTAGAGACGGAAACCAGCGATCGCATTGTACCGATGCGAATTTTGAAGCTATATAAAAAAGGTGAGAGTCGCCATCCAGATCCTACTCCTGTTATGGAGATTGTTGACAAGCTTGAGAAGTTATTGGCAAAGCGAATTGATTTAGAACTATTTGAGCCAGAGGCATTACAGAAAGTGATTGCCTATAGTGGCGGTGTGTTGCGTGAGGTGATTCGGATTGTGCAGCAGTCTTGTCGCATTTGTTTGCGTCAGTTGCGATCGCTACCTGAAGATGGGGATGTGAGCAATTTAAAAATTTCGCTGACAGTGGTTGAGGAAGCGGCGAATAATCTGCGTTTGCAAATGTCGCGTCCCTTGGGAAAAGTAGACTATGAGATTTTAAAAACGGTTTATCAATACTATGCCCCTGATGATCCCCGTGATAGTGAGTTTTTGGGATTGCTGAAGGGTTTGCCAGTTTTGGAATATCGCAATGCGCGGGAATGGCATGATGTGCATCCGTTGTTGTGGCAATTAGTTCAAGAGCGATTGACTCCTTAACAATATGGCGAAGCAATGGAACCGAATGAAGTTAATTTTCTAGATTTACTTGTTGCGATTGAGACGAGTAATAAGCATTTGAGTTTGTTGCTTGCCGTTTGCGATCGAGATCGCTTGCGAAATTCTTTAACTGAGCGATATGAGCAGGAGTTAGCCTCAGAGGGAATTAAATCCTATCGCGTGACGATTGATCGCCAAGAACCAAGTTTATTTGCTGCGATTAATCAACTGGTTGGAGCGGAACCCTATTTACAGGATGGGAATCTTGCGGTGATTACGGTGGAGGGGGTGGTGAGTTTGTCGAGTTTTGTATCAGAGGGTGAGAGATCGCCTGTCGATAAGTTTTTGGGCTATTTGCAATGGACTAGGGAGGGAATGCGTCAGTTTACGTTTCCGATTGTGATTTGGGTAACTGAACATATTCACAATGAGATTTCGCGTAAAGCCCAAGATTTCTACAGTTGGCGACAGGGTGTATTTTTCTTTGAGTCAATTCAAGAGGAGACGATTGTACCGATTGATGTTGAACCAATTGATTTTCCAGATCCTGAGTCTGATGATTTGGATCTGCCGATTGATGAGTTGTTGGTTTATATTGCTCAACGGGAGGCTACTGGTCAAGAGGATGCGAGTTTGGCTACGTTTTACACGTTATTGGCAAAAGCCTATAAGCGCGATAATCAGATTGATCAGGCAATTTCCACATGGGAGAAAGCAATCGATCTTCAAGAAAAGCTTAATCTCTCTCTAGAACTTGCTCATAGTTTGAATGAATTGGGATTTCTGTATTATTACCAAGGAAAGTACAACAAAGCCGAACCTCTCTATCTGCGATCGCTCGAAATCAGGGAACGGGAACTAGGAGTAGAACATTCCTCTGTCGCCACCAGTCTCAACAATCTTGCAGAACTTTACAATTCACAAGGGAATTACAACGAAGCCGAACCTCTCTATCTACGATCTCTCGACATCAAAGAACATCAACAAGAAGTAGACCATCCCAATGTCGCCATTAGTCTCAACAATCTCGCAGAGCTTTACCATTCACAAGGGAAGTACAGCGAAGCCGAACCTCTCTATTTGCGATCTCTCGATATCAAAGTACATCAACAAGAAGTAGATCATCCCGATGTCGCCATTAGTCTCAACAATCTTGCAGGGCTTTACCATTCACAAGGGAAGTACAGCGAAGCCGAAACCCTCTTTTTGCGATCACTCGAAATTATGGAACGGGAACTAGGAGTAGAACATCCTGATGTTGCTACCAGTCTTAACAATCTCGCATATCTTTACAAATCGCAAGGGAAGTACAGCGAAGCCGAACCTCTTTATAGGCGATCACTGGAAATCAGGGAACGGCAACTAGGATCAGAGCATCCCGCTGTCGCCATCAGTCTCAACAATCTTGCAGGACTTTACGATTCGCAAGGGAAATACCGCAAAGCTGAACCTCTCTATGCACGATCCTTAGCAATTTTCGTGCAAACCCTCGGACAAGACCATCCCAATACCCAAACAGTAACGTCTTCTCTAATGATGTTAAAACTGCGAA
The DNA here is from genome assembly GCF_016584665.1 of Pseudanabaena sp. lw0831. GTDB lineage: Bacteria > Cyanobacteriota > Cyanobacteriia > Pseudanabaenales > Pseudanabaenaceae > Pseudanabaena. The sequence goes on along the minus strand of NZ_BBJB01000085.1, from coordinate 110,367 downwards.
TCTTAACAGGTTTTGATCCTGCTACATTAGAGTAAATGATCCAAAATAATCCCGATGAAATAGAGCAAATGCTGCAACAAATAATGTCCGATGGCTAAAAAAATTAGAGAACTAAAAGCAATGCTTTTAAAAGCTGGCTTCACCTATCGCTCTGGCAAAGGTAGCCACACCGTCTGGAGTCATCCTAAACTAGAATATAGCCTCACCCTATCAGGCAAAGATGGCAACGATGCTGATCGCTACCAAGAAAAAGACGTAAGAAACGCACTACGAGATATTGACCAACAACAATAGAGGAGAACTTCCATGAATCGTAACTACAGCATTTCTATCCAATGGTCAGAAGAAGATAGCAAATTTATCGCTCACCTACCCGAATTTGGTCCCTACGCCCACACTCACGGCGATACATATGCTAGCGCACTAGAAAATGCTTTAGAAGTTTTGGAATTACTAATCGAAGATTATACTGCTCGTCACAAACCATTACCAACTCCACGCATAATTAAAAAATCCGACTTCATAGCTGCTTAACTTGAGCTAGAAGCGATCGCTGAACTAGACGAGATTTTTAGCTATATTAATGGGGCGATGATAGTTAATAGCAAGAATGCATACGCCTCATAGCCAAGCAAAACAGGTTAATTGCTGAACAAGCGATGCAATATGCCAAAATATAAATAGTTAACTACAAGCTTATATTTACAAGCTGATTGGCAATGTCTGCAATTTCAATAAAAGTCCCCAAGCAAAAGCTCAAGAATCCACCACTGCAAGTCCATACCCTAGGCGATCGCGTATTGCGACAGCCAGCCAAGCGCATTAGCAAAGTAAACGACGAAATTCGTCAGATTGTTGTCGATATGCTGCAAACCATGTATAGCAACGATGGCATCGGTCTTGCTGCGCCACAGGTGGGGATCAATAAGCAATTACTCGTTATTGATATCGAACTCAAGGATGAGAACATCCCGCCCTTAGTAATGATCAATCCTGAAGTAAAGTCTTCAGGCGGTGACCTGATTACTGGTGAAGAAGGCTGTCTGAGTATTCCTGAAGTATTTCTTGATGTCGTGCGTCCCGATCGCGTTGAGGTGTCTTATCGCGATGAAGATGGTAGACCCAAGCATCTTGTAGCTGAAGGTTTGCTTGCAAGAGTAATTCAACATGAAATGGATCATTTGAATGGAGTCTTGTTTGTCGATCGCGTTAAGAATGCGATCGCTCTCAACAAAGAATTAAGTGCCCATGGCTTTGCGCCTAAGGATGTCCAAGCGATTAGATAGTAGCAGGGCGGCATTGCCGCTTTGCAAGGCAGCTTTGTGAGAGGAGTTCCATTTATGTTGATCCAAAAATTGCTGGATTGTCCAGAGTTTATTGCTGGAGATTCGACAATACTGCGCGAATTATTACATCCTGACAAGCAGGATATCAATCTGCGATATAGCCTCGCCCATGCAATTTTGCCAGTGGACGAGACTTCTCAATCGCATTCTCTGACAACTTCTGAGGTGTATTACATCCTGAGTGGTAAAGGGGAAATGCATATCGATGAAGAGATTCGCGAGATCGAATCTGGCGATGCGGTATATATTCCTCCAGATGCCAAGCAATTTCTGCGCAATATTGGTGATGAGCCGATTGTATTCATTTGCATCGTCGATCCCGCTTGGCGCAAAGAAGATGAAACTATTTATGCGGCTTAGATATATATTTCGGGTTGCGAGAACATTATTCTCAACCTATTACGCCTATATGCTCGAATATCGAGCAGAACTTTTTATCTGGTTATTATCGAATTCTTTGCCATTTATTTTGATGGGTGCATGGCTAAAAGCTTCAGAAACTGGTAGCTTTGGTTTCACGGCATTAGAGTTTATTCGTTACTTTTTGGCGGTATTTGTAGTAAGGCAATTTAATATTGTTTGGGTAATTTGGGACTTTGAGAGAGAACTAATTTCAGGACAGCTCTCACATCGTCTATTGCAACCGATTGACCCATTTTGGCATCATTTGATCAATCACATCGCTGAGCGTTTTGCGAGATTGCCAATGCTGGTGGTTTTGATCGCTCTATTTTTTGTTCTCTATCCGCAATCATTCTGGATTCCGTCGTGGTCAACTGGTTTACTTGCGACATTTATTGTGGCGATCGCCTTTTTATTGCGATTCCTCATTCAATATACTTTTGGACTTTTATCATTTTGGACAGAGCGAGCTAGTGCGATCGAGCAACTCTGGTTTTTAACTTATATCTTTCTATCAGGGATCATTGCCCCTCTAGATGTATTTCCACCACTAGTTCGCGATATTGTCATGTGGACACCTTTCCCTTATATGGTGTATTTCCCTGCGGCACTTTTGGTGGGTAAGGCGATCGATGTCTGGCAAGGGATTGGGGTAATGGCTGGATGGATGGGGGTTTTCTTTGTTATCAGTCGTTGGCTATGGCGTAAAGGTATCAAGCAATATTCAGGCATGGGAGCCTAAAAAGCTAAATGTGATTCTCCTGCAAACCCAAAAGATAAGTGGCGGCGCTTCGCGCCGCCACTTATCTTTTGGGTTTATTGCTATATTTTAAAAAATTATTTGGTTTTAGTTAGGGCTGATAGCGCTATATTCACAACAATGAAATCACATGAAGCAGGATTGGCAATATGAAATGGGATGAAATGCGTGAAAGCGATAACGTAGAAGACCAGCGCGATGGCTCTGATGAGTCATCTGAGCCATCTAACTTAAGTTCATTACCAATGGGGATGCTGAGTGGGCTAGGCGCTGGTGGTATCGCGATCGCAGTTATTGTTGGGCTAATTTTTAAGGTTGATCCCGCTCAGATTTTAAATTTGATTGGTGGCAATAATAAAACTGCGCCAGCACCACAAGCCCTAGTCAAAAAGCCAATCAAAGATCGCGACTCAGCTTTTGTGAAATCTGTTCTTGGTGATACTGAAGATACTTGGGAGCGAATTTTTAAGCAGCAACTAAAAACTAATTATCAAGCACCGAAATTAGTTCTGTTTGATGGTTACGTTAATTCGGCATGTGGGTCGGCAAAAACTTCGGCGGGTCCATTTTATTGTCCCGCTGACAAAAAGGTATATCTAGATATGGGTTTCTTCAGATATCTAGAAGCTACGGCTGGTAATGATGCTGACTTCGCGAGAGCCTATGCGATCGCCCATGAAGTTGGTCATCATATTCAAAATTTGCGTGGCACATCAGGCAAAGTCAGACAGTTGAAATCTAGTTCAACTAAGACTAAAGCCAATGAACTATCGGTGAGGATAGAACTACAAGCGGATTGTTTAGCGGGTGTTTGGGGACATTTCACGGCACAACGGGGCTTGATCTCCGATCAAGATGTGACTAAAGCTCTAAATACCGCAACTCAGATCGGTGACGACTATTTGCAAAAACAATCTAAGGGTGGTCATGTAGTTCCAGAATCATTCACTCATGGAACTTCGGAACAAAGGGTAACTTGGTTTAAGCGTGGTTTAAGCACAGGTGACATCAGCCAATGTGATACTTTTGAACCCAATAAATTATAAACGAGGGGCGCGAAGCGACCTTCGTTTATAATTGAAAACCCAAAAGATGAGAGGCGGCGCTTCGCGCCGCCTCTCATCTTTTGGGTTTTCAAGACTGGCAACAGTTATAAATCCTGATCCGTCCAGGATTTGGGATCTTCTAATGGTTCCAAATGCGTGAGAACATTCATATGGGGTAAAGCATTACAGATAGTAGATTCAATTTCTTCACATAAGTCATGTCCCTGCTGCACTGACCAAACTCCTGGAACCAGTATGTGAAAAGTTACAAACCCTCTGGAACCTGCCATTCTGGTGCGAATTGCGTGAAACTGTACTTGATTGCGATCGTAGGAAGAGAGAATTTCCTTGATCATTTGCCGCTCTTGTAAAGGAATAGAAACATCCAAGAGCGCTGAGCCACTTTCCTGTATTAGTTTTACGCCAGTCCAAACAATATTGGCGGCGACTAGTAGAGCGATCAAGGGATCAAGAATTAACCAACCTGTTACAGAGACTAATAATAATCCGAGGATTACGCCCACAGAAGTCCATACATCAGTGAGTAAGTGATGCGCATCGGCACGCAAAGTGATTGAGTGTAAACGTTTACCTTCCCTGAGTAATATGAGGGCAGTTCCTCCATTAATTGCTGATGCGACTATAGAAAGTACTAGACCAATACCAAGGTGTTCTAGAGGTTGAGGATTCAATAATCTGGGGATGGCTGCGATCGCAATACTTACCGCCGCCACTAAAATTAATGCGCCTTCAAAGCCACTCGAAAAATATTCAGCCTTAGAATGTCCAAATACATGTTCTTCATCAGGAGGCTTGGCAGCATAGGTTAACGCCCATACTGCACCGATCGCAGCTACGAGATTAACTCCTGACTCAAGAGAATCAGATAAAAATCCCACAGAATTAGTCAATAGATATGCGCCTAATTTCAGTGCGATCGTGGCGATTGCGGCTCCAATCGAGAGAAATCCATAATAACGAGCAGATTTGTTTTGCATATCTATTGAAAATTAGGTAATGGAGCCAAAAGCAACAATTCTCATTATGAAACCGATTTTTATCATGAGAATCTCCGAACCAAAAACGAGATACTAAAAACTACAGCGCTACAATTGTAAGCATATAGTTGCCTTTAAACTAGAAGAGTCACTTCGGGACTCATCTAGTTTTTGAATTTCACTATTAAACAATTAGTATGTTTATCCGAAGTGAACGTTTAATCGCGTATAAGAGTCTAAACCCACTAACCATTGACGTGATTTTCATGCAATCAGAAAAAGAGCTAGAACCAAAGGAAGTGGATATTACCGATGATCTATCCGATTTCCCTGATGAACTTGATCTCCCTAAAAAAAAGTTTATGGGCAAATGGAGATGGCGCATTGCGATCTTCTTAATCCTTGTGGCTGTTGGCGGCGGTGGTTACTATGCATATACCCAGCTAGTCGCACCTGCCAATAATCAATCAACCCGTAAACGCGATCGCACGGTTGCGATTAAGCGTACAGATTTACCAATTATCGTGACTGCCAATGGGACAATTCAGCCCGAAAAGTCGATTAATGTTAGTCCAAAAAGCTCAGGTAGGCTGAAGAGTTTGCTGGTCAAGGAAGGCGAAAATGTCCGCACAGGTCAAATCCTTGCCTATATGGATGAGTCCAATACTTTAGGGCAAATTACTCAAGCTGACGGAAATTTGGCGGCGGCGCAGGCAAGTCTCGATCTATTAAGGGCCGGCAATCGTCCTCAAGATATTTCTCAAGCCCAAGCAAATTTAACTAATGCCCAAGCGACGCTTGAGCAATCGGAGATCGTATATCGCCAAAATCAACAGCTTTATAAGGAAGGGGCGATCGCATCACGGGATCTTGATGCGTCAAGAACGACAATGGAAGCTAATCTCGCTAGAGTTTCGCAAACGCGAGAAGCCTTATCCTTGCAGCAAGCAGGCTCACGTCCTGAAGAAATCGATCGCGCAGAAGCGCAAGTTGTCGCTGCCGCAGGATCTTTGCAAAACGTGCAAGCTCAGTTAGAAGATACAATCATTCGCGCTCCCTTTGATGGGGTGGTAGTCAGAAAATATGCTGACCCAGGGGCATTTGTGACACCGACGACATCAGGAAGCGCTGTGAGTTCGGCAACGGCTTCTTCGATTCTTGCTTTGGCTAGCAATAATCAAGTTGTCGCCAATGTCGCTGAGGCGAATATTGCTCAAATTAAGGTTGGGCAAACAGTTACCTTACAAGTCGATGCTTATCCTAATAAAAAGTTTAATGGTCGTGTCGTCTCCATCTCGCCGCAAGCGATCGTTAATCAAAATGTCACCAGTTTTGAAGTGAAAGCCGAAATCACTTCTCAAGACAAGCAAATGCTGCGATCGGGCATGAATGCCAGTTTAGAGTTTAAGGCTGGTGAATTAAAGAATGTGCTGGTTGTGCCAACCGTAGCGATCGTGAGAGAAAAGGGTATGACAGGTGTATACGTAAAGACCGATCAGAGTGAAACTCCTGTGTTTACTCCAATTGAAACAGGGCTAACTGTTGATGATAAAACAGAAGTTAAATCTGGTTTAACTGGTAATGAGAAAATCTTTATCTCTTTCCCTGAAGGTTCGCGTCCAAAGACTGAGCCTAGAGGTATTCCCGGATTGTCACCTTCGCCTCAACGAAGTCGTAGTTAATACAACCGAATAATCTCTTAGAAGTGCTGCTTTTCAGAACTTCTAAGAGATTATTCGGTTTGGGTTTGAGCGCAAAGCGCTGTAACCAAAATCGAGATTCTAATTAAAAAGCTCAATAAATTTATGCAAAAGTCAAAGCCATTAGCAAAACCACGCATCCAAGTTGCTAAGGTTCCCTTTGCCGAAATCCTGACTATGGCGGCGGAGTCGCTCTGGAATAATCGTTTGCGAACTGCATTGACTATGCTGGGAGTAATCATTGGCATTGCGGCTGTGATTGCGATTACATCAATTGGACAAGGTATTCAAAAATCAACGGAAAGTCAGCTCCAAGCCCTTGGCACAAATTCCATTAACGTCCTGACGGGTTCAGCGCGAACAGGTGGCATTAGTCAAGGTGGTGGCTCGGCTTCTACTTTGACCTTAGAAGATGCTCAGGCTGTTGCAAAAGCGCCTGCGGTAAAGTTGGTGTCAGCATATTTACAGCGTACTAGGCAGGTTTCCTATGGCAGTCAAAACACTTCGACAACGGTGATCGGTACGGATGTTAACTATTCTCCACTCAGAAACACGTTCCCAACTGAAGGAAGATATTTTGAACAGGAAGACATTGATAATGCTAAATCAATGGTGGTGCTTGGCTCTAAAGTTCGTTCAGATTTGTTTGGTAGTAGTAATGCGATCGGGGAACGGATTCGCATTCAAGGCGAGCAGTATCAAGTAATTGGTGTAATGGAATCAAAAGGCGCATCTGGCGGCTTCGATCAGGACGATCGCGTATTTATTCCGCTCAAAAACATGTCGGCTCGACTGGTGGGTAATAATGCTTTGCAAGGTATATCTGTCAGTGGATTTTGGGTACAAGCCCTTGATGAGACAGAACTTGAAGCTGCACAATTCCAATTAACTAATCTTTTGCGTCTACGGCACAAAATTTATCCGCCACAACCTGATGATTTTCGGATTGTCAATCAAACAGATATCGTGAGTGCCTTTACAAACATAGTCGGCTTGCTGACGCTCATGGTCGGCGCGATCGCAGCCATATCTCTAATCGTTGGCGGCATCGGCATTGCAAATATCATGCTAGTTTCGGTGGTAGAACGTACCCGCGAAATCGGTGTGCGCAAGGCATTAGGAGCAACGCGATCGGCGATTCTGAATCAGTTTCTTACCGAAGCGATTTTAGTGTCAGGGCTAGGCGGTGTAGTTGGGATTGGGTTAGGTGTTGCGATCGCCTATGCTTCAGCGACAATTTTTCAATTTCCATTTCTGATTTCAATTTGGTCAGTAGCAGCAGGTTTCGGTTTGTCGATGGTGGTGGGCTTAGTTGCGGGAGTAATTCCTGCGCGGAGTGCCGCTAAGTTAGATCCTATTCAAGCGCTCAGAAGTGACTAAATTATAAGAAAGAGCAACCCTTCGGGTTGCTCTTTCTCAAACACAACTCAAGTGATTAACAAAATGATTCGTTTAGAAAATATCCGCAAAGCTTACCGCCTTGGTGAAGTTGATGTGCCAATTCTTAAAGGTATTGATTTAGAGATTAAATCAGGAGAATATGCGGCGATTATGGGAATGTCAGGTTCGGGTAAATCGACACTGATGAACATTATCGGCTGTCTCGATCGCCCTACATCTGGCAAATACTATCTCGAAGATCGGGAACTGACGACTTATAACGATGATGAATTAGCATTTATTCGTAATCGGCGCATTGGGTTTGTGTTTCAGCAATTTAATTTGCTATCACGCTCAAGTGCGATCGAGAATGTGATGCTGCCGATGATTTATTCCAATATCCCTAAAGAAAAACGTCATCGCCTCGCCACTGAAGCCTTAACAAAAGTCGGACTGAGCGATCGCATGTCCAATCGGCCTAATCAACTATCGGGTGGACAACAACAGAGGGTGGCGATCGCGCGTGCTTTAGCTAATCGTCCTGCGTTAATTCTGGCGGATGAACCGACGGGAGCGCTAGATACCCATACATCCCATGAGGTAATGGAACTATTAGGAGAGTTAAATTCACAGGGAATTACGATTGTTCTCGTTACCCATGAGCATGATGTTGCGGAAAGAACTCGCCGTATTATTCGGATTCAAGATGGTTTGATCGTTAAAGCAGAACAGGTATTGGCTCTCAAATGAGCATTGGTTTCTAGCGATCGCTATGTTAGCGTAAATCTAAGTAATAACTCAAAGTATGACTATGCAAACACTAGCCGTTACTGAGACTGTCACCACGATCGTTGATGCAGAACAAAAGTTTGGCTTGAGTCGTAGTGAATCAAAGAATTTTTTTACAGAATGGTATGACCAACTTCCTGAGATCAAGGCTGGCGATCGCGCTAGTTTAGAAGTTCTATGGCGGCGTTATATTTATCATCGCTCTGGTGGACATTTACTAGAAAGTACGGTGATGTTGTTGCTGGTTTCTCCATTGCTAACGATTACTGGTTTATACGATCCTCCATTTCTTCTCAAGGCGAAAGAGTCTGTAATGATCGAGATAGCGGATAGTGAAGAAACTCTACAGGGACGCATCGACGTATTGGTATTGCGCGATCGCATTTGGATCATCGTTTTAGAGTCAAAGAAAACAATGCTTTCGGTTTGGTCTGCTTTGCCGCAAACTCTTGCTTATTTGATGGCTAGTCCAAATGGCGGCGGTACGCATCCCGCAGGGAATCGCCCGACTTTTGCGATGTTGACTAATGGTGATGATATTGTGTTTGTGAAGCTAGAGGGTAAACAATATGGAATGTCTCAGGTTTTGTCTCCTCTGGTTAATCAGGGTGAGTTAGAGGTGGCATGGCGAGGTTTACGCAAAATTGCAGAAATAGAAATTTGATGTTTTTTACAGTTCAATTTGGTGGATGCCAACCAATTGCAAACCAACGTTTACGAGTAGCGACAATGACAGCATTATTCATCCGTAAAGCGATAACCGTTACACGTCCGATCACTGTTAAACCTTCAATTTGAGAGGCATCATTATTCCATTGAAAATGCTCCTTCCAATTTTGTTGTCGTGGATTAAATAAGGCTACAAGTTCGCCTGTTAGTGGATCGATCGCTTCTGTGGTGTCAGATTTATATTCATTGCAAGTTCGACAGGCAAGACATAGGTTTTCAGTTGTATTCAGTCCTCCTTTTGAAACTGGTTGAATATGATCGATTGTCATGGGCATACCGCTATTTGCTTCGGTTGTGAGGCAATAGCAGCAACGCTTACGGTCAATTGATTCTATTTGCGATCGCAGATTTTGAGAAATATAGCCTGACACAAAATCTACCCTGCTAGTCTAGAAACGTTATGTCCGCGCCATTTGAGGATCGCGGCAGCTTGGGATTTGCGTAACATAAAGCGATCGCTATCTTTACGCAGGTCATCTAATTCCAATCTTTCGGAATCAGTAAGTGATGTATCTTGTTGTTTTGACAATAGGGATTCGTAGCGTTCCATTTCTAATTGAGTTTTTTGGCTACGGGCAATTTGCCATAGTGAATCTTCATCAAGTCGATCTAAGCTGGCAAGGTCGGTTTGAAATTCTTCGGGTACGTCTTTCCATGTTGGTGGGCTACCAATTTGTAAGGCTTGTAAAATTATGTCTTCTAGCGATCGATGGGTAGCTCCAGCCGCGATCGCTAAGCGTTGGTATAATGCTTCTGGTATTTGTAAGGTAACGGTTTCAGACATATTTTTTCTCAATTTATAAATGGGCATCACTCTAGATGGTCATGCGACTAATACGGGATGGTTGAGTTTACGGGAGGCATAAACTAGTGCTGGTTTTAGGTCATCTCTTTCTAAGTCAGGCATTTCTTCTAATATCTCTTCAGCACTTAGACCAGCTACAAATAAGTCGAGAACGTCTGAAACGCGAATTCTCATGCCACGAATGCAAGGACAGCCGCCACATTGTTTGGGGTTAACGGTAATTCTTGTAAGTAGTTCTAGCATTTGAGTATTTACCTAACACTTTTTCTAGTATAAATGGGTTGTATGGTATTGCATAGCTAGGCGTTGATACAATGCTTCTGGTATTTTCAAAACAACTGTTTCAGCCATACTTTCTGAATAGTTTATGCTTCCAAAAGAGGGCAAGTGCAAACAACTATACAAAAACTTTGAGAATAATTGATTTACATATTAGGAATAAATAAGATTTCTTGTGGACTAACTTCAAGGTTGTCAGACTCTAGTGCACTTTGTATTGAAGTTTGAAGACTTGGATATAATGATGCATCTTCATATGCATCATTTAGCCACTTTTTCCGTTCTTCATCTGCTCCTTCGTTTTGGAATAGTCTAGCAATTTCAAGCATACATGCTATTTCTATACGAATTGGGATAAAGAATTTGGTTGTCTTGAAGTGTTGTAGAACAAGGGCTTCAGCTTGTTTTCCTTTCCAATCCTGTGTCTTGTCATGAATAACATCCACAATGAAACGCTGAAGTTCTTGTATTCTATCTCCAAAAGTGCTTTTCTTTAAAATAGTATCCCAAACTGGTAGTGTTTCACATTTGTTAGAGAGGAAATAATAAGCATAGGTTATAAAAAAATGCTGATATGGGTTTGATGTTTTTATCAAATGACCTAATTCAACAAATGTGACACACACAGACCAAACTTCTTCGTAACTATTTATCATTTCGAGATGAGTACAAAGTAGAGTAATGGCTTGAAGATATTTCTTGTCAGATTTCTTAGAGCTACTAATTAGACCTAGAGCTTGTTCTTTAAGAGCTTTCCAGTCATAAGATGGATTGGGATCAAAGCGGAAGACTGCCCTACCTGCCATAGAACCTGAGGTAGCTATACCCATAATCAAGTCTAAGTCTGCTTGATTTTTTGACCTCTGTTCATGAAGTCTTTCAATGTAGTTGTCTTGGTAAATAACAAGGATGTCTTCAAACCAGTTTTGAGCATTCTCAGATGGAATAATGTGAAGCTTGTCATCAGGTCTTTCCACGCGGAGGTATGCTGGATTACGATTTAACCTGATTATGCTATCATCTGATTCCTCTATCCAAGGATGAAAACGAAGATCGATAGTTTCTTGTTTCTCAATAAACTCTAGTATAATAGAACGGACTACTCGAAATAATCCTCTTAAAGTTAAATATGATGTTTTAACCTTTTTATCTTTTATATCAATCGATTCAACCTCTTCAGCACGTTCCGATTCATCTATCAGGAATTGAGGGAGTAGTTCTAAGGCATGAGAGAAAGAAGATCTCAAATCATAAGCATTCTCAATATTTTTGCGAATTCGTGAACGTCGTAATTGTGATTTTGAATTACTATTTGATGCTTTGTACAGATCTGGGGGAATATGATCGAGTGCAAAATCAGTAAATCTTTTTGTAGCCTTTGGCTGTACGATATCCACCAAAACTCTCCGTAGATCATCAGTCCAAGTCTCATCGAGTGGAGAAATACGTTCATCTTGTAAAAGATTATCAATCTTATCTCTTGATGCATTAGACACATTATCCCAAGTAGCTTGATAAGCTGGATGCCCATTTGCTAATGCTTCGAGTGCAAACACAAGTAATGAATATGAAAGTGTAGGATCGCTGGAGAGAACATGAAGAGCACGTTCATATGCAGTAAGAGCTTGGCAGATTGTAAGGTATTGTTTTCGAGGTATTGATAAAGTTTTCTGAAGCCAAGAATTAAGTGCTTCTATCTCTTCATGTCGTAAATTTGATGTGTCCCTGAACATATCAGGTAAGATTCTCTTTCCTGCCGAGTGTTTTTTATTACAGTGTTGGTCAACCTCTTCTGGGGACTCAGCAAAAAACAAATTCATTCGTAGGATCAAGAGGAGCCTAATTTGCTTACATATTGCATCTACAGGTGTTGGAGATGAACCAGCGCCAACAAAAATCGAGTAATTATTAATGGCTAATGTCCAAGCATAAGTATTAGAGATTATCCCTCCACCAACAATAAGAAAAGCTGGACTCAAGAATGTCAGATGTGGAAATTCATGGTTACAAAAAATAGTCCTAAACTCTTGGGTATCTTGGATATTCTCACTTTGAATATGTTTTAACCAATAGATCTTTTGTAGCACTAGTAACTATATCCAATTACAAAAAAATTAACTAGCTAAAAAAATATTTTAACAATTTAATTATTCTAACTCAGCTATCTAGCTTGTGATGGCATAGCAAACATATTACATCGGGGACAAAGCGATCACGCTTGATGATAACAAAAGGCGATCGGCTAACTTGTCCAATCTTCCGCTTGCAAATTAGCAATATTTTCAAAATCAGACAGATTGCGCGTTAACAGAGTTGCCCCTTTAGAAATAGCGATCGCTGCAATTTTAAGATCCATCGTTCCCAACCTCGGATACTCAGCGCGAATTCGCTTAAAAATAGCTGCTGATTCACTGTCAAATCCAATCACCTTAAGCTTTGAAAAAGTCGCAATATGCATTTCTAGCTTACGATAGGCAATGATTTGCTCTTCTAAGTTACGAGCCTTAGCGATATAGCCCAACCAACCACGAGTTTGCTCCTCGTAAGTAACCACCGTAACATTAATATCTTCAGGGGAAAGTATAACAAGTCTACTTATAATCCTTTGAGCAATATCCCCACTACGCTCAAGAATGCTCAGATGATCTGTGTCCAAAAGATACATTATTCGACCTCAGATGGATCAAATAAATCTTTGTAAGATCGACGATATTCTCTACCGATCGCGATCGCTTCTTCAAAACTAGGATCATCAGCAAATGTACCCACGATATTCTCCCACCAAGGCTTGATAGTATTTGTACTATTCAATAAAGATATCTTTAATTGCGTAACTTCAGCTTCAAGTTTTGATAGACGTTCTTCAACTTTAGATGGAGACATAATAAATTTTAGAACAGTAAATTTGCAATTAATTATAGCCCAAATCAATAATAGGGACATGATCGCAGATTCCCGCCTCACTCAACTTTTGTCTGAAAGGTGCTGTTTGCGATCGCGCTTGATGATGACAAGAGGCGATCAGCCCAAACGAGTAAAGCTATAATAAGCAAAACTCATAGATACTAAGCTTATGCTGGAACTCCAAAAACGAAACATTACCAACGCTCAAGGCGATCGCATAGCCTGTCGTAACTCATCAAAAGCTACTTGAACACACGGGCATATCCCAAAAATGAAATTTTACTCTTGGAATCCCGACAAGAACAAACTACTTCAACAAGAGCGTGGTATTAGCTTTGAGGAAATCGTATTTCATATTCAGTCTGGTGATGAAATTGAAATTTTTGATCATCCCAATCAAGAACGCTATCCCAATCAAAAAATATCTGCCGTTATCGTTGAAGGATATGTTTAGTTAGTCCCTTTCGTTGAATCTGAAGAAGGAATCTTCTTAAAAACAATTATCCCCAGTCGCAAAGCCACCAAAAAATATCTAGGTGAAATAAAGCGCTCCCCATTGTCAAGACAAAAAAGTATAAAAGTTAAGATAAAAAGCTGCATCGACAAAAGGCAATCAAAATAACTACATATGAACCTCCTTGTTAGGTTGTTTAAAATGAACTGTTGCAGGAGTTTGATAGTCCAAAGACTGATGCAGTCTTACATTGTTGTAGAAGTGGAAATATTTATCCAACTCCTGCATCGCCTCTTTGACCGATGTGTAAGCTTTGGGGTACACCTCCTCATACTTCACCGATCGCCACAACCGCTCTACAAAGATATTGTCTAAGGCTCGACCTCGCCCATCTTGGCTGATGGCTATTCCTTTCTGCTCTAATCTGCTGGTGAAAGCTAAGCTGGTAAATTGACTACCCTGATCGGTGTTAAAGATCTTGGGTGTATTCTGAGTCAAAGCCCGATCCAAAGCACTGAGGCAAAAGGTAACATCCATGGTGTTAGATAACTCCCAAGATAGTACATACCTGCTGTACCAATCGATTACGGCGACCAAATAGATATGTCCTTGCGGTAGTGAAATGTAGGTAATATCTGTACTCCAAACTTGGTTGGGGACTGTTATTTCTTGCTCCTTTAAAAGATACGGGTACTTCCTTACGTTGTCTTTAGCTTTGCTGAGATTTGGTTTGGGATAGATCGATTCTAAACCCATCTCTCTCATCAATCGCCTGACTCGTTTAGGGTTGACGGCTTCACCTTGTGTGGCAAGCCAAGCCGTCATTCTGCGGACACCGTAGAATGGTGTTGTAGTGAACTGTTTGTCTAACATCTGCATCAGCTTTAGATTTTGCTCACTTTCGGGTTTCGGTTCATAGTAAAAACTAGACCTTGCTAGTCCCAATAGTTCGCACTGTCGAGCAATCGAGATTGATCGATGCGTTGGCTCAATCAATTCTTTCTTCTCAGCTACGGCTAAGACCAGATTTTTTTTTCATCCAGTCCAGTTCTACCTTGAGCTGACCGATTTGTTGATACAGTGCGCCTGTCAAATCTTCCTCCTTTTTTTCTTGCTGTCCTCGACCACTGGCAAATAGGCTTGGCATTTCATCTAGCAGTTGTTTCTTCCATAGAGTCACTTGGGTTGGGTGTACCTCGGCTTCTCCTGCTATTTCGTTGATTGTTTTCAATCCTTTCGCTGCTTCCAGCGCTATTTTGGCTTTGAATTCTGCACTGTGTTTTTTTCGTTGCATTATTTTTATTTTCTCCATACTTTCTTCGTGATTTCTGGCAGCTTTTCTATCTTAATCTCCTGTCCGATTTATAGGGAGCATTATACTGTTAATAGTTCTAACCCATCTTGACCTATGCATTTATCGACTAAACCACAAGAGAGTTGCAGCGTTTAGCGCTACAACTCTCTTTCATTCAAACACCTTAAAGCCATCACTAAATTGCATGATTGGCTCAGCGTTCATGCACAAGTGATGTCTAACACTGAAAGAAATTTGAGTTGGGCGATCGCAAATCAAGCAAATATTTTCAAAAGGAAATATCCAGTCACATTCTTGAAAGAGTATTTGATACATATTCCACAAATTGTGGTCGTATTTGCATTTTAAGACGGAAATACGCGAGTGTAAAGCAGATTGTGTAAAGCCTAGGAAGCATACAGAGAGACAATCTAGACACACAATTACTAACACCAAAACAGACGAATATTCGCAAAGAACTACATGTTTCTAAGAAATGGACTATACCGATTCGCGATTGGAAACCTGCACTTAATCGCTTTGCGATCCTCGAAGAGGATCGTCTCCAATTCTAGCTTCTAGACTTTACACAGTTTGCTTGACAGTCTCTGATTCGCACCCAGTCCCACAAAATATTAGATCCCATGATGATTATTTAGGCATAGCGATCGCTTCACACAAATGTTAGTCAACTTTAAACATTTCGATAAAGAATTATTTCATCTGTGTCAATTTATAATATCTCCCTTCCTTAAACTCTATCCTTTCTGCTCTGAACAAGGCGGTATCAGAAAGATACAAACTATATCGATCTATGTATGACCCTTGAAAATCAACCTGACCATTGACAACGCCCTCTATATCTGTTGGTTGTTCTTCTCGATGTACAATTTTTCCGTCTTTGGTAAAAACCATAAGCCTAGTAAATTCAATAAGATCAGGGTATTTTATCCCAAGAGCTTTGTCTATATGCTCATTTCTAGCTCCACTCGTAAACACATACATTTTATCCCATTGAAAGTCTGTCAATTCTTTGATTTTAATGATGCAAGCTTCTGTCAGCTTACATGCATTTACGCGATCGCCTATTCTCTGTTCGATGACTCCTGACTTGGAGCAACTAATCATTATTGGCAAAACAAACGCGAAGACAAGAAATTGTTTTACAAACATACAGAAATCCAAAGCTCCATATAATCACATTCTCCCAAACACTAGGTTTTGCGTTTAAATATATCTCGCGACAATTGCGATCGTTACATCCAACAATGATCGCTCCTAATGGATTGGATTGTCACCTCGAGAAAATCGTTTTAAAAAACTAACATTGGGACTGGATCGCTTTCAATGGCGAATATTTTGGGATACTTATCCTGTAAATAAGAATGCTTTGATAATAAAGATTGGAGTTGAATATCACTTAAACAAAGTATTTCAACTCCACTGATGTTACGAAATTGCGCCCCACACTCTAATGGAAATAGTTTTTGACCAATTTCTGAACTACGTGCCAATTGCAACCTTTCTTTGAAAGACATTGATCTTACATCCTGCCGCATAGACTCGTACTCAGGCATGGGAATTGAGGTAAACGAACCAAAGCGTCTCTCTATCATAACCTCATACATACTAGGATTATGCATAAGTCTCTCTTCAAACCAAGGGAGTAAGTGGATTTCAACCCCGTTACATTTTGTCACCCAATGAGCGCCGTCTCTGCGTCGAACAACTTCTGTCCATCTAAATAAACTGTTTGGCTTTCTTGTAATTGCCTGTAAAGTCTTGCGAAGATTAGTTGTTGCGAGTCGTACTTCTCTGTAGTCAGCCAAGTATCCAAAAATTAATGTTGTCAATCGTTGGTTATCAGCAGCACATATCCCAAAACCTAGTATACGCTCATTCAATTTTTTTAAAGACTGAGTAAGCATCTGAAAACTTGGTACAATTTGTCGCTCTGGGACTTTTGTTTGGTTCAAAATTGGACAGTAATGCTCAATGTACTGACTCTCAAGATCATTAAGTTGATTCTGAGTGCAAACAAGCCAAAACAATTTGACTTCAGATCTTTTGTTGACCGCTTCAAGTTGTGTTAGACGATGATGGTTTTGCCAACGGCTCCTCAAATTTGTTGCTAAGCCAACATAGAGAACCTGATCGCGCGAGATCACAAAGTAAATAGCAGAACATTCTGGTAATCTTTGCCTCTCTAACAGTTTCAAACTTGGTAACGTAATAAATTCTTGTAACATCCCTATTATTTGACTAATCGACTATTTCAATTTCAATCCCAAAATATAACCTTTTAGTTGTGGTTCCCATAGATTATGACAATCCATGCTGAAAGATATTAGAATAGGACAGCAATAATTTCGGCTTGGTTAAACACTTTCATGACTGCTCAGAAATATCACATCATCACCTTCGGCTGCCAAATGAACAAAGCGGATTCTGAGCGCATGGCAGGCGTATTAGAAAACATGGGCTACCAGTCAACCGAAGAGACCGAAGAAGCCGACTTGATTTTGTATAACACTTGCAGCATTCGTGACAATGCCGAGCAAAAAGTTTATTCGTACTTAGGCAGACAAGCCAAGCGCAAACGCGAAAATCCGAAATTAACCCTCGTCGTTGCGGGTTGTGTCGCCCAGCAAGAAGGTGAAGCCCTAATGCGGCGCGTTCCTGAACTCGATCTAGTCATGGGACCCCAGCATGTTAATCGTCTTGGCGATCTGTTGGGACAAGTATTTAATGGCAATCAAGTAGTCGCCACCGATGAAGCCTATATCGAAGAAGACATCACCACACCACGCCGTAATAGTGCTGTTTCCGCTTGGGTGAATATTATTTATGGATGCAACGAAAACTGTACATATTGCATCGTGCCTGCGGTAAGAGGTAGAGAACAATCGCGATCGCCTGAATCCATCCGTAAAGAAATTGAAAATCTCGCGGCGCAGGGCTACAAAGAAATTACCTTGCTCGGTCAAAACATCGATGCCTATGGGCGCGACCTTCCAGCAGGTGGTATTGGTGCAGGCATCGGCGGCAAAATCACATTTACAGATCTGCTTTATTACGTCCATGACATTGAGGGGATCGATCGCATTCGTTATGCCACCAGTCACCCTCGATACTTCAGCCCACGCTTGATCAAAGCTTGTTTTGAACTGCCAAAGGTTTGCGAACATTTTCATATTCCTTTTCAGTCGGGCGACAACGATATCCTCAAGGCGATGGCGCGGGGCTATACCCATGAGCGCTACCGCCGCATTATTGATGACATTCGCGAGATTATGCCCGATGCGGCGATTACTGCCGATGCGATCGTGGCTTTTCCTGGGGAAACTGAAGAGCAATTTGAGCGCACTGTGCAGCTAGTTAACGACATTGGCTTTGACTTGGTAAATACGGCGGCTTATTCACCTCGCCCAGGTACACCTGCGGCAGTTTGGGAAAATCAGTTAAGTGAAGAGGTCAAAAGCGATCGCCTTCAGCGTCTTAATCATGCCGTTAATCAAAATGCTGCTGAGCGTTCTAACCGTTATGCAGGGCGCACCGAAGAGATCATGATCGAAGGGACAAACCACAAAAATCCTTTGCAAATTATGGGACGCACGCGCACCAATCGGATTGCCTTCACCGAGAACAACACGGGTAAACCATTAGCTGAGCTAATTGGTCAAACTCTTTCTATAAGAATTACTGAAGTAAGACCATTTAGTTTGACTGGTGTAATTTGCTAAAAGCATGTTAGACTAGCCAAGCGCGTAAAAAACACATCTGCGAAACGCATATAAAAGTTTACGATCATTGCTCAAATGGGTTGCTAACTCAACGGTAGAGTACTCGGCTTTTAACCGATTTGTTCCGGGTTCAAATCCCGGGCAACCCATAAAATAACGAAGAATAGCTAGCACTTAGTGCTGGCTATTCTTTTTAGCGCCAAAAGATACGCCCTTCCCCCTAATTCTTCACTGGGAAGGGCATACCAGCTATTCTCATTATGAAAATCGGTTTTGATGAAGGTGTGCTGTCGGCACACCTTCATCAAAACCGATTTTGGGGTTTGTAGTGCCTACGGTGCTGCAAACCCTCATGATGAGAATTACTGAAAAGATAGTGTTGACACTTCGCGCCGCCACTAGTTTTGGTATTATACGTCTGGAAATAATGTGGTGTAGTTCATGCATATTGCATGGTTAGGTAAAAAATCGCCTGCTTGTGGCAACGTGACCTATAGTCGCGAAATTACAAATGCGTTACTCGATCGCGGACATCGTGTCAGCTTTATGCATTTTGCCCCAGAGAGTGATTCAGAGCATGAAGAAGAACATGCTCAAGAGAATCAGGATGTCGCTTTACCATTTTTTTACAAATCCACAATTTACACAGTTCCTTCTCTAAGAGCAAATAAGATTCTCGTTGATTCTTTGCGATCGCTTAAGCCCGATATTATTCATGCATCCCTTGCCATATCTCCTCTCGATTTTCGATTGCCAGAAATTTGTGCCGAACTCGATTTACCCCTCGTAGCTACATTTCATCAACCTTTTGATCTCAAACGGCGGAACCTTGCCTCTAGTACACAGCAACTCACCTATCAAATTTACGCACCATCGTTAGCTGACTACAATCAAGTTATTATCTTTTCTAATATTCAAAAAGAACTTCTGAATAAATTAGGAGTTCCCAATACCAGAATTGCTGTCATTCCCAATGGAGTTGATAGCGATCGCTATTCCCCAGGGGCTTCAAATATTAAGGCTGAACTAAATGCTGATGTGCTTTTCCTCTATCAAGGGCGACTAGCTGCCGAGAAAAATGTCGAAGCTTTGCTCAAGGCATGGCGCAAATGTCGAATGCCTGAAGGTTGCAAACTTGCGATCGTTGGGACTGGTCCTTTATTGGCAGGTTTAAAGACTTTTTATGGTCACGATCCCAGCATTGTCTGGATGGGATATATTGCTGATGAGCAAAGGCGTATTGAGATTTTGCGCGGCACTGATGTATTTATCTTACCTTCACTAGTGGAAGGTTTGTCTCTATCGTTATTAGAGGCGATGTCTTGTGGAGTTGCTTGCATCGCTACGGATGTAGGCGCTGATGGTGAAGTAATTGAGAATGGAGCAGGGATTATTCTTGATTCTCATAGGGTTACTTCTCAGCTTTGCACGCTTTTACCACTATTTGTCGATCATCCCGAGATGGCTAAGATTATTGGAATTAAGGCAAGGCAAAGGGTTTTAGATCGCTATACGTTGGTAAAAAATATTGATCGCTTAGAAGTCCTCTACGAGCAAACCATGAGTCAGCAATGGGTTCGGGCTAGCGCATTCTAGAAATATAGAAGCAAAAAATTTTTAAAAGTGTTGCTTTGCAACACTTTTAAAAATTTTTTGGTTTGAGTTTGAGCGCAAAGTGCTGTAACTAACCTACTAATTGCACGGTTGAGCCTTCCTCACCCTTCGACACTTCAATCAATGTGTTAAAGGATTCCTTCATTTGTGGCATATGCGTAATTACTAAAATGCACTCAAAATCTGGCGCGATCGCATTAATTGCACTCACAAGCCGATCGCAACCTAACTGGTCTTGACTGCCGAAGCCTTCATCAATAATCAGGGTTTGCAAAGTGCTGCCTTTGCGCTGGGCAAGTACGCGGGAGAGGGCTAGACGTACCGCAAAATTAATCCGAAATGCTTCACCGCCAGAATAGGTCTCATAGGGTCTAGTGCCTTTAGTATCAGCAATTTCAATATCGAGAGTTTCGATAATGCGATCGCTTTTTTTACCAGATTTTTGGGTGATAAATCTCACATTTAATTGGCGATCGCTAAGTTGAGCGAGAATTTGATTGGCT
The DNA here is from genome assembly GCF_016584665.1 of Pseudanabaena sp. lw0831. Taxonomy (GTDB): domain Bacteria; phylum Cyanobacteriota; class Cyanobacteriia; order Pseudanabaenales; family Pseudanabaenaceae; genus Pseudanabaena. The sequence goes on along the minus strand of NZ_BBJB01000085.1, from coordinate 89,621 downwards.
TCTACTTCGATTTGCGGCAGCACATTTTCTAGCATCAGGGATTGAATGCCATTTTTACCAAAGGCTTGATAGAGTTCCGTGTGGATGCGTTGGCGTTGACGGGCTACTTCGATTTGAGAGAGCGTTTCTTGTTCGCGTTGGCGACTTTGCTCTAGTTGTTGTTGTTGTTGCTGAAGGCTGCCAATTTGAGCGAGGAGAGCATCCATTTGCGATCGCCAGTTTTGTAAATTTTGACGCAAAGATTGAATTTCCTGTGCATGATCACCATGTACAGTTTTGACCTGTGACTGTAATTGGGAAATTTGAGCAGTGATATTTTGTAATTCTTGTTGATTAACGTTTTGAGTCTGTTGTAAATGCTGAACTTGTTGCTGAAGCTCAGGATATTCCTGCTCGGCACGAGTGAGTTCTTGATAGCGCAATAATGATGGCGTGAGTTCTTGTTTTTGAGCGCGGAGTTGTTGATGTCGATCAGGATCGTAGGCTAACTGTGTAAGAGTGCGATCGCATTGTTCGAGTTCATGCTGCACTTCTAAATCAATCAGATTTTTAGTGAGCCGATCTTGCAAGTGATTGATTTTGGTTTGTAGATCAGGAATTTTTTGAGATAAATTATCGGCTTGACGCTGAGCATTTTTTAATTCTGATTGTTTGATTTCTGCCCATCGCCAACGTTCAACATCGCCACGGGCAAGCGCATGATTTTTTTCGTCGTAAGCAAATTTATAAATATTTTTATCGATGAGTTCCATCTCATCCCATGCTTCACGGCTATAGTTTTGCGTCTGAAGGCGATCGCCTAAATCCACAATCTCGGCATCAATTAGCGCTAGCTTTTGCTTTGCCTCCGCGATCGCTTTGAGCCTTTCCTGCAAAGTTCCTTTACGCTGAATCAAATCATTAAGCGGTGCGAGTTCCTTTTTTAAAACGCGATATTCTTCTCGCAAAACTTCAATTTCACAGTTAGAGGCTGCTTGCTGTTCTTTTACTACCCAAATATCGGCTTGCAAATCGCGAGATTCCTGTTTATGCTTTTTCTGGACTAGCTGCCAATGAGCTTCATCTAGAGGGCGATCGCATAGAGGACAGGGTGCATTTGGCACAGTTAACTGACGCATTTTTGATTCTAATTTATGAAACGCAGCTTCACTATCCGCCAATCTTGTTTTTAAGCGCTCCAAAAAATCGCGGCGTTCTAATCCTTTTTCATGAACTCGCTGTTGATAAACTTGTTTGTTTTGTAATAAAACAATTTGCCGATCTAGCTCTTTGGCATTAGCCAACAATTGATCGTGATTCTTGACTTGTAAATATAATTGTTCGCGTTTAGCAACTAATTCTTCTAGTTTTGCAGCCAGTTTGGTCTGCTCTCTTTCCAGTTGATGCTTGAGAACTTGATGGCGATGGATTAGCGGTGTGGATTGAGAATGAAGACGATCAAATTCTTGCAAGACTGCCCTAGCTTTGTGCAATTCGGCGATCGCAGTTTCGATTTCCCTAGTACGGCTCAGAATCCCTTTCAAGTCGCTGTCTTGCTGCAATAGAGACTCTAATTGCGCTTGATAAGCCCTTAACTGTCCCCTGAGTTCACTTTGCAAACTCGCGAGTTTATGACTAAATTCTCCCCGTCGATCGCAAAGATGTTGATACTTTTGAAACTTACGTTCTAGTTCTGATTCTTGGTTTGATAGCAATTGATAGCGCTCATAGTCCTGCAAAATCTGCGATCGCATTGTCAAGCATGATTCTAATTGCTGCAATTGTTTTTGCTGACTGGCTAATTGTCGTGATGATTGCGCCAAATTGGCAGTGAGTGAAGCTTGCTGTTGTTGTTGCCAAGTTAGTTGCTGGGTCACATTTTGATATTGTTTCTGCAATTCTTCCACAACTTGCAATTGTTGACGATCGCGAGATTCCCATGCTTGCAAGTCAACTAACTGCGATCGCAAAATTTCTAACTGCGGTGCGATCGCCTCTCCTGATTGAATTTGTTCTCGCAGATGTACCAGCATATTCTCTAAAACTGCTGACTCACCCTTGCTAGTTCGCGCAATGTCTTTGGCACGTTCGGCAAGCTCGTCATACTGCGACAAAGCTAGCATATCCGCCAAAATCTGTTTGCGATCGCTCGGACGCTTCAGCATAAATTCATCAGCCCGACCTTGACGCAAATATGCGGAATTAACGAAGGTTTCGTAATCCATTTTTAGGTGCGAAATGATGGTGTGCTGAGTCGATTGAACCTTGCGCTCGGTGAGGGATTTAAATTTTCCTTCACTCTGCACCTGAAATTCTAGAGAAGTTGAACTATTGCGCGATCGGGTTCTGATTACCCGATAGACTTCACCACCTGCGATAAAGGTAAAGTCCACTTGTGCTTCTTTTGAGCCAACATGAATTACATCATCTTGGCTTGCCACACGGCTTGCACCCCAAATCGCCCAAGAAATTGCTTCTAATAATGATGATTTTCCCGCCCCATTCGCACCGCAAATACAAGCAACATGTAGCCCACTAAAATCTAAGGCTAATTGTTGATAGCTCAAGAAATTTATTAATCGTAATTTCTGAGGGATCATATGTTATGAAATTTGGCTTGTAAGAATCTTTCTGATACAGTTATACTAATTGTTATCTAATTATCATAATAATGCATTATATAACCAAGAGTTTAGCCCCTAATAGGTGCGGTATAGCCAATAAAAGCCGAGGGAGTTATGGAAGTATGGGAAGAAATTAGCCGCCAAAGAGTAAAGTACATCGTCGATAGCTATCAGTTAGATGGCAATGACGATGAAGATTTTGATGAATATTTGGAAGATCTATTGCAAGCCTACGCACCTCCACAAATCGAACTAGCGCTTGTTGAAGTTTTAATCGAAAGTTGGCGAGTTACACCTCTGATTCGCGGTGTTGTATTTCTAGAGCGATCGCACGAGCTTTTAAAAGGTTGGGAAAACAAGCCAATCGCTCCACATATTTCTCCTACACATTTCCGTTTGATTACTGGTTTAGATCCTACGCCTGTATTTGGTAATAGCATCACTCAACCAAACAAAATAAAAATCCCTTCCACATAAGGAACCAGTTTTTTTATAGCGCGGCGAAGCCGCAACCTAAAAAACTGCTTCCTTACGCAGATGATGAATCTCTTGTTGGAAGCGAAGCAAGGCAACCACCTACTACAACATTTCTGCTTATCTGCATACATCGCGAATGCCCTGCACTCAAGTGCTGGCTAAGAGCTAAAACCCGTTGAAACGGGTTGAATTTTTCAGTCGGTTTCAACCGACTTTAGCTTTTAGCCAAGAACTTGAGTTCTTGGTAGCTTTGCACTATTTAAGAGAGGGTTTGTTTCTGTAAGCTAAAATGGACTAAGAGTAGTGATTATTTAATGAATTTCTTCTTGCCGATCGCCACATTTCTACGAAAACTTTTCAACGATAAATTTCAGGCTAAATTAAAAAGTAAATTTATCCTGAAATATTTGTTCGTATTTTTACTATTTTCGACTCTAGGGTATTTAGGGAATTATTTTCGACTACCTTTGTTTTCTGGTGTTGATTTTTTGTTCGGCAGCATTTTTGTACTGATCGCCACCTATTTTTATGGGATCACAATGGGGGTGCTGGTCTCTGCGATCGCCAGTACTTATACTTATTTTCTATGGGGACATCCCTATGCCGCAGTTTTGTTGATTTTAGAAAGCTTGTGGATTGGGATTGGACTACGTTATCAAGAAAAAAAAGGGCGATCGCGCAACATCGTCGTGCTTGCGCTTTCCTATTGGCTATGTTTAGGGGCACCCTTATGTTTCGTTTTTTATGCTTTCTTTCTCAAATTTGGATTTAACTCAGTTGTTCTAGTAGTTCTCAAGCAAGTAATTAATGGCGCATTTAACTCATTAATTGCTAGCTTATGTATTAATTATCTGCCACTAAAGCAATGGTTTCAGAAAGGGCATGGAGATCGCCATGATCAGCCCATCCAGCAAATGCTATTTCATCTGTTGTTAGCCTTTGTTTTTGTGCCGATTTTCATGATCGCGATTTTGACAGGGGCGCAGTCTTTACAAAATATTAACCATGAAATTGATAGTCAATTGCTTTCTAGTACTTCGTCCCTTACTACAGATCTAAAATTTTGGCATCAACGCAATTCACAGACCATCCGAGAGTTAGCCGCAATCAGTGCTGATAATGAAAACCTAGAACGATTACAGTTTGCCACTACTACGCTAGGGAAAGCCACACCAACCTTTCTCTCTATCCATACTACAGATATTGAAGGAAATATTTTGACAGCTTTCCCCAATATTTCTGATTCAACCAGAGCCAGTCTCAGTAAAACTACTGTTAAGCAATATATCTTTCAGCAGGTTCAATCAACTTTGAGCATTGTTTTTGGAGATATCCACATTGATGAGATGACAGCTTATCCGCACATTGATGTTGCTGTCCCAATCTTCAAAAACAATCGCTTTAATGGCATCGTTATTGCAGCTTTGGACATCTCTAATATTAAAAATTTTTTAATAGAGAATTCAAAAACATTGAGAACTGAGGCTTTTCTGATTGATCGTCAGAATAAAATAATTTCTAGTACTTCTCCAGATTTTTTGACTGAACAGCTTTTTGATTTGGATCGGGGAGGTGAAATTCACACTATTGGAATCGATCAGTTCCAATGGTTTCCAAAGGCAAAAGGCATGTCAGCCATGACTCGCTGGCGCAAGTCTTATTATTTACAGCAAGTTACGATTAGTAATGAGCTTCCTTGGAGTCTAGTTGTCCGTTTGTCTCCAGTTTCATACATTGATATCCTCGAAGAACTGCACACCAAAATTCTCGCGATTTTACTTGCAATTATTTTACCAGCTACGATAGCTGCAAATTTCCTAAGCCGCAGTTTTGCAAGACCGATCGCCAAATTAATGAGACTGACCACAGATCTTCAGCAGAATCCAGCAACAGACAAAGATTTTACTTGGCATTCCAGTAATTTGACGGAAATCGATGCCCTCGGCTATAACTTCCAAGTTATGGCGATCGCCCTCCAAGAGAAGTTTCATGAAATTGAAGAAGTAAATCAAAACCTAGAAATACGCATCAAAGAACGTACAGCCGAACTCCTTAAAAGTGAAGAAAGATGGCAGTTAGCGAGCCAAGCCGCCGATGATGGTATTTGGGATTGGAATATCAAGACTGGAGTCACATTTCGCTCAGACCGTTGGCGCACAATGTTAGGGATGAACCCCATTATTGACAATGAAAAACCAGTTGATTGGATAGATATGATTCATCCAGATGATCGAGATCGCCTTTTGCAGATACAAGAAGATTACTTTGCTCATAGAATTGAACACTATATAACTGAATATCGACTGCGCTGTCAGGATGGCACTTATAAATGGGTATCAACTCAAGCTAAAGCTTTGTGGAATGAACAAGATAAGCCAATTCGCATGGTCGGTACAAACAAAGATATTACCGATCGCAAACTTGCGATCGCGGCGCTGGAAAAAAGAGAAAGCTATCTCACTATGCTCGTCGAGATCCAGCGCCATCTACTTACCGAAAGTATCAGATATCAAGAATATGGCAATATTTTAGGAATACTGGGCAAAGTTTCTGATTTTTCAAGTATTAAGCTATTTATTTGTGAGCAGGATCAATTTGATGAGCCTGCTCTCAAATTACATTCCGCTTGGTTTGCAGAAAATATAGGTCTCCATGAAGAATCAGTGCAGACTAGATTTAAGCAAATAATCGTTAATTTGCAATGGTTGTCGCGTCTTGCCAATGGAGAGATCGTCAATGAGTCCTTATCGACAATTTCTGAAGCTGAGAGTCCAATTCTAACATCCAAGAATATTAACTCGATTTTAATGATGCCTATTGTCGTTAGTGGAAAATTTTGGGGCTTTTTGAGCTTTCATGATTACTTATGCGATCGCTTACGCGATCCTGTAGAAGTTAGCCTATTGAGAATTTCGGCATCTTCTCTAGCCATGCATCTAGAACGCCAGCAAGCAAAAATGGAAATGTTACAAGCAATGCAATCAGCCCAAACAGCTAATCGCGCTAAGAGCGAATTCCTTGCCACGATGAGTCATGAAATTCGCACGCCAATGAATGCGGTGATTGGCATGACAAGTTTATTGTTAGATACAGAACTTAACTCTGAGCAACAGGAATTTGCAGAAATCATTAGATCGAGTGGAGATAATTTACTCACACTTATTAACGATATTCTTGACTTCTCAAAAATTGAATCAGGGAAATTAACATTAGATATTCATCCCTTTATCTTACGGCATTGTATCGAAGAGTCCCTAGATCTTTTAGCTTCTACCGCAATTACTAAAGGGATAGAGCTAGCCTACTGCATAGATACTGATGTGCCTGAATGGATTGTCACTGATATAACCCGCTTAAGACAAATATTAGTTAATTTATTTGGCAATGCAGTTAAATTTACCACTCAAGGAGCAGTGACGTTAAAAGTATCTGTAAAAGAAATTGATCCGCAGCATCAAAATTATCAATTACTATTTGCAGTTAAAGATACTGGTATTGGCATCCCTAGTGATCGCTACGCTCGCCTATTTAAGCCCTTTAGCCAAGTGGACTCATCCACAACCCGCCAATATGGTGGAACAGGTCTAGGACTAGCGATCTCTAACCAGTTAACCATACTGATGGGAGGCGAGATGTCTGTGGAGAGCGAAGTTGGATCTGGTTCTACTTTTACTTTTACGATATCTACAGTTGCCGACAAAAAAGAACCAGTACGTGAAGGATGGGATTTGAGTCTTGTCGGTAAACGCCTATTAATTCTCGAAGATAATGACATTAGTCGTGAAAGCTTAACTATATTTGCTCAAACATTACAAATGGAAGTGCTAGCAACTAACTCCAGTGAGCAAGCGATCGCATGGCTACAGAGTGACAAGCAATTTGATCTAGCAATTGTTGATGCTAGTATTCCAATCACTATTAATGCAAATAATTCTAGTGATAAGTGCGACAATTGTGATATCAGAAAGTTAATGCGAATGCAATCAAACTCGCTGCCAATGATTTTACTCTCTCATTCCTTCAGTTGTGATTTCTTCAGTCCTGACCCGATCACTACATGTCTGAGCAAACCAATTAAGCGATCGCAATTATATAACTCTTTATTAAAGCTCTATAGTCGTCATTCCATAGTTAGAAGTCAAGCAAAAAATAAAGACATTTCGCTTTTCGATGAAAATTTTGCCAACAAATTCCCTTTGAAGATCCTGCTAGCCGAAGATAATATTGTCAATCAAAAAATTGCTACCCGTTTTCTCAATCGCTTAGGATATCGTGTGGATGTCGTGGCTAATGGCACAGAGGTTTTAGCGTCGATATATCGCCAAAACTATGATGTAATTCTGATGGATGTATATATGCCAGAAATGGATGGATTAACCGCCACAAGAAGAATCGTTGCCGAGTTTACCCAGAAGCCTTGGATTATTGCGCTAACTGCCAATGCCATGCAAGGCGATCGCGAGATGTGTTTAGAAGCAGGGATGCAAGATTATGTGAGCAAACCTATTCAAATCAAGGAATTAATACAAGCTTTAGAAAAAGCACATAGCGCGTTGCACTTAAACCCAAACCAATAAAGTTGTGTGGCGCGGCGGAGCCGCGCCACACAACTTTATTGGTTCTTTAATTTTACAAAGTAGCGCTTGCCCAGAGAAGATAGTCTCGATCAACAGCGATCGCAGGTATAGCAATAATTTCTGGAGTTTCGTATGGGTGTAGCGATCGCAGTCTAGATGCCAACGCATCATAATTAGTTTGCAAAGTTTTGATTAAGACTAAATGCTCGGACTCGTGGCAAAGCTCGCCTTCCCATATATATGTAGAAGTCATGCTAGGTAAGACTTGTACACAAGCCGCAAGTTTTTCTGTAACCAATAAATTGGCAGTACTTTGAGCCTGATTAATTTCAGGGAAAGTTGTCATGATCACGATTAAAGTCGGTTCTAAGCTTGACATGATTAATCACAGATCAAAAGATGGAAGGCAGAGCCTTCCATCTTTTGATCTTATGCCGTAGTTTCTGGAGTTTCACTTGCGGGTTCGGTAGTTACAGCACTAACTGATGCGGCTTCTTTCTGAGCACGTTTTTTCCGTTCAGCTTCTACCATATCAGCGATCATTTGACGTGCTTGCTCGATCTTGTCGAGGTTAGAGCGATACAGATCAATATCTTTCAGTAAGCGATCGCTACCAAATTTCAGCGTTTCACCCACTAGCTTGAGCACTTCTTCACGCTTGGTGTTATCGGCGATATCGTCAGGATCGCCAATCTCTAACAATGCGTACAGCCCGACACCGAGCAAACGACTGTATTTAAAGTTTTCTTTGTTAGCGATCGTGTGTAATTGTCCAGACAAAGGCTCAAGATTAATGCCAGAGTCTAGGTTGGTCAATAGCGTTTTAATATCACTTGCGGATCGCGCCGCTAAGTCGCTCAGAGCTGTGGCATCTTGGCGAATGCGATCGGAGTCAAATTGCAGTGCTGAACATAATGCATGAAATACCGCAAAGCGATCGGTTTCAGGCTTGTACCCCACTGTAAAGCGATCGAAAGTTGTCACAAATCCTAATGCGAAAATTGCATCATAAACAAATGTTTGATTTACTTTCAGCAGATGGACTTCTACCAAAAGCTCATCCACAACCCGTCTATAGACTTGATTGACTGGCTTGGGGAAGGCTAAATAAAAATCTTTTTTAGTATCAGAAACAGTACGAACGGTATTCACAGTCAACAAAACCTAAAGACAAGATAGTTAAAATTATCATCGCACAATTAGCCATAGCATCAGTCTATCGCTGTACATAAAATCCAAAAAAGCGAGTGGCGGCGCTTCGTGCCGCCACTCGCTTTTTTGGATTTTATGTATAAAATTAGGAGCAGCGCGAAGCGCTGTCCCTACAATAATTAGAAAATTTAGGTAAATCTAGTCATGAATTTAGCTCGGCTAATTTCCGAAACCGCAGCAAAATACGCTGACAAACCAGCGATCGTCTTTGCAGGTAAAACTTGGACTTACCGAGATTTCGATCGCCAAGTACAGAATTATGCAACTAACCTCGATCGCTTAGGCATCAAAAAAGGCGATCGCGTAGCAGTTCAACTACCAAAATGCGTCGAGTTTCTGTTCTTTCACTTTGCGATTCTCTCCATCGGCGCGATCTCCCTACCGCTAAATCCAGATTATCGTCCTGAAGAAATTGTCTATTTTTTAACGGATTCGGGTAGTTCACTGTTTGTGACCACTAGCGATCGCCTTAGCAAAGTACGATCGGCAATTCAACATTTATCAGAATTAAAAATCCTACTAAAAGAAGAAGAACTGCCGACGACAGAGGAAGCAGTTCTTCCAAAATACTCCGCAGGTGGTGACGATATTGCGATGATTTGCTACACATCAGGCACAACGGGACGCTGCAAAGGAGCGGCAATTTCTCATCATAATCTTATAGCCAATATGAGAGCCTTACATCAAGCTTGGGAATGGAGCGATCGCGATATTTTGCTGCATGTCTTACCCCTATTTCATGTGCATGGCTTGAATGTCGCCGCTCTAGGCAGTCTCTACGCAGGCTCAACCATGCTCATGTTCGAGAAATTTGAGCCGCGCCAAGTCTGGGAGACCTTAGCCTCAAAAAACTGTACCTTGTTTATGGGCGTTCCCACTATTTATCAACGACTAATTAATGAATGGGCGAAATTAGAAACTCAGTCAGAATTAAGGAAGATGCGCTTATTTGTCTGTGGTTCTGCGCCTCTTAGCGATCAACAATTCTATCAATTTGAAAATATTACAGGTTTTCGCATTCTTGAACGTTATGGCATGACCGAAACAGGAATGAATGCTTCTAATCACATTACGCCAGAACATCGTAAAGCCAAGAGTGTTGGATTCCCTTTAGAAGGTGTAGAAATTCGCATTGTTGATCGTGATGGTAATGATGTGGCGATCGCAGAAGTAGGGGAAGTCTGGATACGTGGCGCAAATGTCTTTCAAGGCTATTGGGGAATGCCCGACAAAACAGCAGAATCATTTACTGATAGATGGTTTCACACAGGCGATCTCGGATTTCAAGATCCCGATGATGGCAATAGATTGTACTTAGTCGGTCGTGCTAAGGAACTAATTATCACTGGTGGATTTAATGTCTATCCCAAAGAGATCGAAAATGTTCTCGAATCCCATGAGGCTGTCAAAGAATCGGCAGTAGTGGGATTGCCCGATAGCGATTTTGGCGAAAAAGTCGTGGCTGCGATCGCCCTCAAAGAGGCGATCAATATTACACCTGAAGAGTTAATTACCTATTGCAAAAGTCGTCTCGCCGCCTACAAATGTCCCAAGCAAATATTTTTTGTCACTGAAATCCCTCGCAATGCGATGGGGAAAATCCAGAAAAATATTTTAGTCCAACAAATCAGCACGCTCCTTTAGTAGATTACGGCGCGAAGCGCCGTAATCTACTACTTTTTGGTTCGGCTATCTTGCCAAGCATTGCCAATTCCTTGCACCACACCCCGACCAATTAAGCCAATGCCTCGACCGATCACATTGGTTAATACATACACAAATCCACTGCCAATAAAGGCGATCGCAGATTTTAGGCGTGGGGCGATCGCATCTTGTAGTTCTAGCGCCAAAGTAACCGCGAGCTGAACTCCTTCTAGGTTTTGTAGTTCTTGATTACGCGGAGTATAGATACTTACTTTTTTGATACCGCAATCTGCAAATGTCAACAACATATGGCGACTTTCAAAGATTAATTGTGGGTCAGTAATATACTTCTCTAAGCGATATTTCCAAGATAATTCATTGCGAAATCTCTCAATTTCACGGGTAGCAAGTAGATTATAACGATAGAAATTTTGTTTAATCTCTTCAACATTTGCAAAATTATTTAAGAGTGGTTGAATCACGGCATTAGCAATTTGAATAATCAAATTATCTAAGATTAACTCCACCCTCTGCATCGCTTCAGTTGTACCCATGGCGGCGGTAGAATTATCAACAATTAATTCTGTCTCAAACAATAAATGTGATAGAAAATTATCAAATTGTGTGATTTTATCTAAAAACTCTATTTGTATGATCGCTACATCATTAAGCAAAACATCAACAACATTAACCTCAGTATCAACATTAGCAAGATCATTCAGAGCGTAATATTTACCAAAGAAATTAATTACAGTTTCCTGCCAAATACTTTTTAAAATGTCTGGTATTTTCAATTCTAACTGTGACGGGCTAATTTGAGAAAACCGCAAATCAGTAATACTTTGTTCAACTTGATGCAAAGCAATATAAAGAAGTTGACGTTTTTTTTCGTCTTTTAAAACATCAATTTCTAAAGGAGTTTTGCTGGAATTTAACAAACTAGATTGTAGTTTGTTAACGGTCTTGTTCCATAGACTCGCTTGAACAGCTAAAGCATTATTATTTGATTTCTGCCCAGATTGATTTTGTGATGTAATAGTTGAGCGATCGCTTATTTCCACATTAGGTTTAGAAATTTCCTCGAAAATATTAGAAGCATTATTTGTGGAAGCATTAACTGGTGCTGTTTTTTGTCCCCATAGGCGATTAACCAGCCAACGCGCCGCTTGCAATTCTCGCGCTTGCCCCGCTAAAACCATTTTGGCAATCCGATCGCTAAGCTGCTCATTATTGGTATTAGCCAAATTTGCTTTTACCTCGGCTAATACTCGATCAATTCCTCTCATTCCCGATAAATAGAAATTACGCCGCACGATTGCCACAACAGTCTGCTCAGGCAAGTTTTTCACTAAGCGATCGGCTTTATCGGCTTGATTAGTTTGATCAATACCGAGTCTGATGCGATCGCTCAAATATCGATTTCCTGAGGCAACTTGGCGAATAGCGGTAATTAATTCATCAGGATTAGTCCCCTTCAGGCAATATCCCTGAACACCAGCACGAAAAGCCGTCTCCACCAATTCAGGAGCTTGGGTAGAACTTAGCAGCAAAATTGGCAATTTAGGATATTCAGATTTTAAGCGCTGGCATAGTTCTAAATCAGATTGGCGACTACTTTTTCCTAATCCCAAATTTTTTGCACCTAGATTAAGATCGAGAATTATTAAATCAAGATCTAATTCTCCTTGCAAAATCCCTAAAGCTTCGTCAACTGTCTCCGCTTCCGCAACCACTTCCAAATCTGAAAATTGAGCTAACCACGATCTCATCCCCATCCGAAAAATGCGATCGGCATCTATTAAAAGTAATTTATATAGCTCGTCACTCATAAGGAAATTCCTGAAATCGCCTAAATCAAGGGCTGCGCCCTGTGGCACAGCCCCTATACAATCCTAAATTTTCAGGTGGGGCAATCCCTTTTTGGTTGCCCTGCTCTGCTATCAGCAGTGGGATTGGCATCTTCCCTCTGCGTAACATTAGCTAGATCAATCAGCGTATCATCTCAAAAACAAAAAAAGAGTCGCTTTGCGACTCTTTTTTTGTTGCTAAGCGGCAACAGCTAGTTTGAGAGGTTGCCAAGTCACTTGCCGATCGCTACCAACTTCGATCACGATTTTTACTCGTGGATCGAGATCGGGGATTTGGCTTAAAGTCTCAAGTTCTTCTTTAGACAGATATTTACCCTCAATCAGCCACACAACTAAACCCTTAGCTTTAGGGGGTAAAGCATTGAGGCGCAGCTGGATCGCGGGTGGGATGAAATATGTCCGAATCTCGGTTTTGCCAAGGTGAGAAGGACGCACACCATGAACTCCAGTGAGATAGCTACTCACATCACCTAAACCACGCGCAGAAATGAACAAAATGTCATAACCCGCATTCTTAAGTCTGAGTTGGTAGCGACCTTCATATCCACCTTCAGGGGGAACGCGCATTGCTAAAGCACCTGCTTTTTCTATGTCTTTAACAATTTTATCGGTTGCAATCAAGGGCATGGTGTCATCCTATGCTAAACGCTAAATATAGAGCTAACAGTATTTTATACCTAGAAAGCAAAAGGATGCGCGAAGCACATCCTTTTGCTTTCTAGGTATTGCTAAAACCCAAAAACAAAAGGCGGCGTGAAGCGCCGCCTTTTGTTTTTGGGTTTTAGCAATACGGCACAAACTGCTGGATTCATTCCACAACTTGGACATCAACATCGATTGTGCCTGGTGGGGTAAGCCGTACAAATTTATTTTGCTGCTCTTGCAAAGGTTCACCGCAGTTAGGGCATTGAAACTGACTTGACCTTGAGGCATTAAAAGTTGTATCGCACATAGGACAATCTGCCGTCACGATGCTGCGCTTAATCCACCATTGCAAACCAAAAAAGGCGACTACAGGGACAACTGTAACTAAACCAATCAAGATGAAAAACGAGTTAACTAGCCAGCCTAGCCCGATCGCACTAAAGGCCCAAAAAACAAGCATAGTCGTTAGCCAAAAACGCACACCTGACCAGCGATCGCCACCGCCGCCATTGGGAAAATTATTGCCAAATGTGTAGTATTTCATTTGTTTCAGTCCCTGTATTTACCCTGTATTTGCATAATAGCGATCGTAACACTCTTATCTAATGTTGCCCTTCTGTCCTTGGGTATGGTTAACCACAAACCCAAAGATTAGAAGCGGCGCTTTGCGCCGCTTCTAATCTTTGGGTTTGTGCGTCGGCACAAATTTGTGTCGTCTCTATTTTCCAATAATCGCTATAGAATTAATTTTGTAACTCACGGATATATTTGCGGAATCAACGTGAACCCTGCTAGAACAATTTGTCTTGGCTTTGTGGCTGTCATATCAATTGGGACATTTTTACTAATGCTGCCGATATCATCTAGTAACGGCACATGGTCAGATCTGATCACCGCTTTATTTACATCGACCTCAGCTGTATGTGTAACGGGTTTATCTGTAGTTGATGTCGGTAAATTTTATTCATTTTGGGGACAACTATTCCTGACATTGTTAGTCCAAGTGGGCGGATTGGGCTATATGACTGCAACTACCATCCTCCTATTGCTGATTGGACGTAAATTTAGCCTGCGTGACAAAGTAACTTTACAGTCCGCCTTAGATACCTCTGGTATTCGTAGTGGGCTGCAACTAGTTAAGTCGATCATTGCCGTGACGCTACTATTTGAATTGACTGGAGTATTTGCCCTAATTCCCATCTTTAGTCAAAAAATGAGCTTTACTGAAAGCGTTTGGCAATCAATTTTTCATAGCGTTAATGCTTTTAACAACGCTGGTTTTAGCCTATTCACCGACAATTTGATGGGCTATGTCAACACCCCCATGGTTAGTATCATTATTGGCTTACTGATTATTTTTGGTGGCATTGGCTATCAAGTTATTTTGGAGGGCTATCTGTGGCTAAGAACAAAATTTTCACGCGATCGCGATTACATCTCCTTTAGCCTAACCTTCTGCGTAGCAACCAGTACAACGATCGCATTACTCTTATTTGGCACTATATTTTTCTGGTTTACAGAGTTTAGTAATAGCGAAACATTGGGTAAATTGCCACTGTTTGATCAGATCATAGGTGCATGGTTTCAGTCAGTTACCACGCGCACGGCTGGTTTCAATACGATTGATAATGGCAAAATGACTGTAACTGGAATATTTATCACCATCGCCTTGATGTTTATTGGTGCAAGCCCTGGGGGCACTGGCGGCGGCATTAAAACAACAACTACTAGGATTTTGGCTAGTTGCACGGGTGCAGCATTGCAGGGTCGAGATCAAATCAATCTTTATAAGCTACAAGTACCAAACGGTCTGATTGTAAAAGCGGTTGGTGTTGCTGTGGGTTCATTATTTACAGTAATTTGTTCAACAGGGTTACTATCCTTAACCGATCGCAATATTGGCTTTATAAATATCCTATTTGAAGCAACTTCAGCCTTTGGAACAGTTGGCTTATCGACTGGAATTACTGCATCGCTTTCGTCAGCAGGTCGCATCGTGATCATTGCCACCATGTATGTCGGTCGGGTTGGGGTATTACTATTGATGGCAGCAATCTTCACTGATACCCGTCATAGTCTGATTAAATATCCTCAAGAGTCGATGCTAGTAGGTTGAGCTACTAAAGACAGCGCTACGCGCTGTCTTTAGTAATATATAAAATTACATCACCGTCAGGAATACAGGAAAATTTTGTGGATATATCTTCTTTAAGCTTTTTTCGCAGTCTGCGCCATGAGAATAAGCAATTTGCTGTGATTGGCTTAGGGCGATTTGGGAGATCGGTATGTTCGACCCTCGATCGATTGGGGTATGAAGTCTTAGCTGCCGACAAAGATGAAGAGAGTGTCAGTCATGTCCGTGCCAATAACCTAGCGGCGCATTGTATCCAATTAGATTCCACTAATATACTTGCGCTCAAAGAATCTGGCATTCTCGAAATTGATACGGTGATTGTGGCGATCGGCAATTTCTTAGAAGAGAGTATTATTACTACTCTTAATGTGAAGGAAGCAGGAGTGAAGCATGTTGTTGCTAAGGCTTCATCAGAAATACATGGTACATTGCTCAAAAAAGTTGGTGCGGATCTGGTTGTTTATCCTGAAGCAGAAATGGGAAAAGCTTTAGCGCGATCGCTTACTCAACGAGGCATTTTAGAACGCTTTGAACTCGATCCAGATAATAGTATTGTCGAAGTGATGGTTCCTGAAGAGTTTGATGGCAAGACGATCCTAGAACTAAAGCTGCGTGGTCACTATGGTGTAAACGTGATTGCCGTTAGCCATAATCAAAAGTTTGAGATTAACCCTGATCCAACCCAAAAGCTGTGTAAAGGATCGGCGATCGTCGTAATTGGCAGCAACAAAAACATTAGTCGTCTTCCAATTTCCTGTGATTTGTTTAATAACGATGGAACTTCCGTAACAACTCAGTTACCATTACATCAATCATCAGAAGTCAAACTTAAATAGCTGATGTTACGTAGAACGCAGATGATGAATCTCTTGCTGGTAGCGAATCAAGGCAACCATGGGGGGATTGCGTCTAAATTCATGCTCTGTAGGGGCTGCGCCCTCTTGCCAGCCCTAAACCTCAGCCATCGCAGGAATTCTATCTGCTGCGTATGGTGAGTTAAATAGACTAAAGCCAAAAAATTAGAGGCGGCGCAAAGCGCCGCCTCTAATTTTTTGGCTTTGGGTAGAAACTGAATCCTAATAAGTGTTTTTAACTTAACCTTAACTATTTTAGGCACAGGAAATATAATGTGACTAATTTAACAAAACATTTTACTCTCGGAGTCGCAATGACTAGACATACGCTTGCAGATAATCTAGCGGAGGATTTTCACAATGCTGCCAGTGCTGCTATTCCAACATTGGCAAATATTTGGGCAAAGAAGTATATTCAAAATTTGCAAGCGGACTCACCCAAGCAAGATACTAAATCTAATAATTTAGAGGAAATCTTATCACCAGAAAGACGTGAGGCTACTGCTGCAAATTTATTGCAGTCTCTACGTTTCTCCAGCGCTCAAGCTTGGGCAAAAACTGAAAATTTATTGATGGGGCAGTTGCAAACCCATGGCATTTCCGCAGACTTAATCGATCCTTGGGAAATCGCCACCGATTCTCGTTTTCTGTTAGAGCAGTCTCTAAAGGTGTATACAGAGAATGCTGAAAGTCGGTTTGTAGAGATAGACTTGAACATCAATGGGCAAAAATTGAGTCTAGCCAGCCACACTCAACTCCCAACAATTGGACAACTCTCAGTCGCGATCGCGCAAAGAGTCGGTAAGATTCGCAAAAAATACACATCGGTTGATGCGCGGGCGATCGGTTTTGTGAGTATGCAGTTTCATTACAGTGGGCAGTTACTTCTCGACTCGCTTCCACCACTCGAAAAATTGATGGTCAACGCCTACTTCAAAGTCATTGACGATCATCTCTACATGCCCTTGCAAAGGTGCTATGAAGCGGCTGGAGATCTAGAATATAACGAAATTGCTCTAGAATCTGTGCGTCATTTGCTTACAAGAACTAGTGAAATTGCACGGCGAGTTTCTCAAAAAACACTGATTATGCATTCTGACTATCAGTGTTATAGCGGCGAGCTAAGTTCACCTCAAATTCGCATTTCTAGCTTGCGCGATATTGAGATGTTTCAAGTTTATCTTTGTCTATGTGCCCTCGAAAAAAGCGTTGCTTCAATTCAGCAAGAGCTTTTCCCCCTCTGTATCATGCTCTATCCACCTTTAAAAGTTAGTTGGGAACTAGTGCGCACTTTGTTAAGACTGCTTTCTCAAGAAATGCATAATTGTCTTGGCGAAGAACATGTTCAGCAGTTTGAGCCATATCTCACCGCCTTGAATGAAATGTTTGGTGATGATGTGCTGCCCGAAGCCCGATAATAATAAAGCTTGGAATGTTAGACCTAAGTACCTCGGCATAATTAAAAACCCAGAAACAAAATCTGTACCGCCCGCTAAGCGGGCGGTACAGATTTTGGGGATTTATATTTAATCGGGTTGCGTAACTTTTTTACCAAATTTGGGTTTGCCATCCGAAGCACAGAACCGCTACGAACAGAAAAAATTAAGCATGACCTGTATTTGTACGATTAGCCAAGCGATCGCCATTACATCGGCAACGGTTGCCAATATTGACGAAAACGCGCAAAAAAACATAGCGATAAGGGGCGTTACTTCCGATAGCCGCAAACTCAAAGCTGGTGAGTTATTTGTGGCTTTAACTGGCGAAAACTTTGATGGTCATATGTTTGTGGCAAAAGCGATCGCCCAGGGCGCAGTTGCTGCACTCGTCAGCCGTGAATGGGCTAGCTCGGATGCCGCCGTCGGTTTACCCGTCTTAGCTGTTGACGATATAATCACGGCCTATCAAGATCTAGCCCGCTGGTGGCGATCGCAGTTTTTGCAACCAGTTGTATCGATTACTGGCTCAGTGGGGAAAACCACCACTAAAGAAATTATTGCCAGCATGTTAGCTTGCTATGTCGCTCCCGATCAGCGAGTTCACAAGAGTCAGGCTAACCATAATAATGATATTGGCGTGGCACAAACTTTGTTGTCGATTGACCCTGAGCGGGATAGTTTTGTAGTTGTAGAAATGGGGATGCGTGGTCTAGGCGAAATCGAACGCCTCGCCAAAACGGCTTTACCGACAGTGAGCGTAATCACTAATGTGGGAACCGCACATATTGGCAGATTGGGTTCGCGCGAAGCGATCGCTCAAGCTAAATGTGAACTTTTAGCCGAGACTTCTCCCACTGGCACGGCAGTTCTCAATGCTAGTAATTCGCTTTTACTAGAAAGTGCCAGCAAAGTTTGGCAAGGCAAAACGATCACCTATGGCTTAGGGATTGGGGATATCAATGGTGAACTAATTGATCAGCAGTTGCATGTGGAAGGGCTAACATGGGACTTGCCTTTACCAGGTCGTCATAATGCTTTAAATTTTTTGGCAGGTTTAGCGGTTCTCAGAGCCTTAAATCTCGATTGGGATCGGACAACTCACGGTATTGGGAAACTCGATCTTCCGTTTGGTAGAGCGCAGGTATACGAGTTGTCTCAAGATGTGATGATTCTTGATGAGACTTATAATGCTTCCCCTGAGGGGATGCTGGCGGCCCTGCGCCAACTTGCTGATATGCCAGCAAAGCGACATTGGGCTGTTTTGGGGACGATGAAGGAATTGGGGAAGATGTCTACTCAATTGCATCGTCAAGTTGGTGAAGCGATCAGTAAATTAGGAATTGAAGGCACGATTATCTTGACCGATGGCGAAGCAGATGCGATTTTGGCAGGAGCTAATGGTTCATTGAAATATGCGATCGCCTGTAAGTCCTATGACGATATCACGCAGACGCTTTTGCAAAAAGTTAAAAGTGGCGATCGTATTCTGTTCAAAGCTTCGCGATCGGTTGGTATGGATCAAGTTGTCAGAGCCTTTCGCCAAACTTGGCAATAGTTTATTTTGCAATTAATAAAAACTCAAACCCAAAAAGATAAATCGCCCGCGTAGCGGGCGATTTATCTTTTTGGGAATAAATGGCGGCGCGTAGCACCGCCATTTATATGGGCTTCTGGAGTTGTTGTTGGATGATTGCTGTTAGATGAGATAGTTGCACAGGTTTGGCGAGATATTCATTCGCACCAACGGCTAAACATTTTTCGCGATCGCCTGTCATCGCCAAGGCTGTTAGCGCCACGATGGGAATATTGTTTACATCTGGATTTGCTCGTATACTTTCAATTGCGCTGAGTCCATCTAGAACTGGCATTTGAATATCCATCAGAATCAGATCAGGGTTTTGGGCAATCGTCATATTGATTGCTTCTTGACCATTAGAAGCAAAAATTAGTCGATATCCTCGATTAGTTAAATAATTAGAGAAAGTCTCAATATTAATGGGATTATCATCTGCTAGCAAAATCAAAGGATTAACAGCTAAATTATTCTCTAAATTGCTTGCTTGGTTATAACTCTCGCCAAAGGAATTTGATGGAGGCTTGGCTCTATCTAATTTATCTAATTCAATCGATTCTGTATAGGGCAAAATTATCGAAAAACAACTTCCCTTGTCAACTTGACTAGTAACACTCACACAGCCCCCATGTAGTTCCGCAAGCTGCTTGACTAGAGTAAGCCCTAAACCCGTACCTGCATATTGTCGATTTAGGCTGCTATCAATCTGGACAAAAGCTTGAAATAGATTGCTGATATCTTCTGGAGAGATGCCGATACCCGTATCAATGATTGAGAAGACCATTACATAAGGGCATTCAGCGGTTAGCTCTGTTGTTTCTGTTGCTTGAAGATTAACTTCTAAGCAAACTTTCCCTCCTTTAGGCGTAAACTTGACTGCATTGCTGAGTAGGTTAATTAGAGCTTGCCTCATCCGCCGTTCATCAACTGTGATAATTTTGATACTGGGGTTGACAGATAATTTGAGTTGAATATTTTTCTGATTAGCAATTTGCTTGACAAAATTTAGACTAGATTTGCAGAGATATTCGATCGCTACAGAACTAAGATCCAGATCTAATTTACCTGCGCCAATTTTGGCTACATCCAAAATGTCATTAATTAATTCCAACAAATGCCGACCACTAGTTTCGATTAGAGATAGCGATCGCATCTGTCGCTCGTTTAAATCTCCAAATACTCCTGTCATCAAACCTTCAGACATTCCTAGCACAGCATTAAGCGGAGTCCGAAGTTCATGGCTCATATTGGCAAGAAATTCATCCTTAAGTTTTGTCGCCTTAGCTAGCTCATTATTAGCCGCGCTCAATTGCTGATTGGTAAATTGAAGCTCTTGCGTACGTTGAGCAACTCTTGACTCTAATTGTTGATTGAGTTGATAGAGATCGTCGATCGCTTCTTGTCGTTCTATCTCTGCACTGGCTCTTGCTGCAAAAACTCGTAACATCGCATTTGCCCGTTGTACTTGAGAGATGGGTTTGTCGTCAAGAATGCATAAACTACCGATCTTTTCGCCTTTGCTATTGGCAATCGCAATTCCCAAATAAGAATCTACATCCAGATTTTCTATAAATTCACATTTAGCAAAATGCTGCTGCAAATTGTCGGCACAGAAAAATATTCCTTCTTTGACTGTTAAAGTACAGGGAGAATCTGCAAATGAAAAATACAATGTGGGATGAAGTTGTCCATCCATCCACGCCGCCCTAGCTTCTAGAATTCCTCCTTTCTTCTGTGTGATAAATACATAGCGCACTTCTAAAGCATCAGCAATGTACTGCACTAATGCAGGTAAGAAATTCTCTCCAGTTTGAGCCGCAGTTCCCTCAACCAAACTTTGCAAAGATTCTTCAGCTTGTTTGCGATCGCTAATATCTTCGATAACCCCAACAAAAAGTGGTGGCTGACCAACTTCATCCAATATTTTAGAACTAGTTGTTCGTACCCAAAGCATTTTGCCATCTCGATGTAAAAGCCGCTTTTCCAATTGATAGCTTTCACTTTCACCAGACAAGACTTGAGTACGCAGTCGCAAATTATCTTCTATATCTTCTGGCAGCATATTGTCAGTAAATCGCATTAATTGCAATTCATTTTCAGAATAGCCAACCATTTGTTGATAAAAAGGATTAGTCCTAACAAATTTACCGTCAGCATCAGTAATTGCCATACCTACAACTGAACGTTCAAACATGGCACTTAAGAGAGACTCGCTTGCTTTTAACCGTTGTTCGCTCTCCCTTAAGGCTATTTCCGCAATCTTGCGATCGCTAATATCTTCAGCAATAGCAGCCATTTGCTCGATTTTTCCATTGGCATTTTTTAATGGGAAGCAGCGTCCCCATATCCATCGAATATCGCCATCTGGACGAATAATTCGATATTCCTCACTAAAGAATCCACTACTAACTGTTAATTGATAAAGTTGAAGAACTCTATCAATATCTTCAGGATGGATCGACTGCATCCAAATATCAGGATTTTGATATAAATACTCACTTGAATGCCCCCAAATATCAGCATATCGAGGACTCACATACACCACCTTCCCAGTGCTAAATTCACGAAGAATAATCGCTCCACGATTATTTTCGGCAAATTGACGAAACATATTATTACTGCCTGCTAGTGCAAATGTGCTTGCTTGCACTTGGCTCTCCAATAGTTTATTACGACCTTGGAGTAGCTCTAGTTTCTCTTGCTCTAGTCGAGACATCTTTGTTTCTAGCATCGAGACTAATTTATAAATCTCTGTGGGCTGAAGTGTATTAAGCAAATCACTTTGACTAATAATTCCCTCCATTGTTCCATCTGGATTAGTCACAATTAAGTGATTAATCATTCGCTCTTGCATTATCTCCCGCACTGTCCAAAGCGTCTCATCTGGACTGACTGTAGCAACTGGAAAACTCATCACTAGTTGTACAGATGTTGTCGCTAGCGCTAATTCTAAAGCAAGATATTGAACGATATCTCCCTCAGTCACAATTCCCACAGGGCATAAACCATTATCCCCCTCTTCTACGATCACTACTGAACTTACTTTCTTCTCCAGCATTAAGTTGGCAATCTGCGCTACTGAAGCTGTAGGATTTGCATGAATTACACAGGTAATTATCACCTCCCTGACCTTACGCAAGCGCAACATATCGATGGGACGTAATAATTGCCGCAAACTCTCATGGGTGAGCAACCCAACGATTTCGCCGAGATCATTTACTAGTGGCAAATGTCGGATCTTATAGCGATGGAAGCGATTAATCGGCACAAGTATATCGGTAAATTCCCACGCCAACAGTGATTGAACTGGATATGTCATTACCTCAGCGATCGCAGTTTCGAGCAGATTTTGCGCCGAATTTTGTGCCGAAGTTTCAGGATTCGCGTTTTGTCCACATAGCCTAACCAAGTCACGTTCAGTCAAAATACCAATCAGTTTTTTCCCTTCAGTTACTAAAATGCAACTGTTTTGGGCGTGGGATAATTGCAAATCTGTTTCTGAGCCAATCTCACATAATAAGTTGCAAGTTTGACTCCCCACACTCATCAAGGCGATCGCGTCGGCAACAGTTGCACTTGCCGCGATCGTTAAGGGAGAGCGAATGATCGCCTGTTCAAGTAGCACTTCCTGACTATTCGCATACATAGGCGCATCCACAAAATTTTATGAAATTTCTATACAAACATCCTTTAGCTAAATTCTACTTCAAGTTCTTGGTTTTTACTTGGCAATCACAAATTTGCGACGATTGTCATTATGAAACTGATTTTGGATTTTGTTGAGTTAGATTCTGAATTCAGCAGTTCTAATGCAGTTCTTATTATGAAACCGATTTTGGACTATGGGTATCAATGGTGTTGTAAGTCAATCTCTGAAGTAATGAAATTTACTAAATAATTGTTTAACACAGAGAAAAAGAATAATTCCTATAGTATAGTAATCCTGAAACCAGTCTTCTAAGATAGAATCAAGCAAAAAGTTTTTTTATAGATGTTTTAACTGTATCTATTGCTACTTAGTGAGTTTCTTGTGATTACTTTGTAAACAGATATTTATATCAGTAGGTAATAAGGACAAATGACTATATTCTAGTTGCCTGTGATTTTCAGTATTGCTCATACATGCTACTTACCAGACTTGTCTAGTGGACACATCAATTCAATCCCAACCTAAGTTTATTCAAGATTTGAAGCAGCTACATGTCCTGTTTCAACAGGCTACTGGTGAACTGTTGGTAACTGGAGACCAAGAGGCTGATCCTGCTTGGAATGTATATTTTTACCTAGGACGGTTGGTATATGCAACTGGAGGCAAACATCGTGTCCGCAGGTTGGCAAGAGCGATTCGTCAGCATTCACCCAATGTAAATATCCAAGAATTACTCGAACAAGCCAAGCCTACTGCCGACGCTTGGGAGGTAAAGATCATTGAACAGGCTATCCACGAAAATTTACTGACGACCGAGCAGGCGAGGTCAATCATTCAGGCAAGTATTCATGAAGTCTTTTATAGCCTATGCGATCAAAAGAATCCAAAATCATCTTGGAAGCCCCTAGAAGCTTTAGCATTTAAGCCAATCGTTGCTTTACCTACGACCCAGACTTTAGATAACATTGTTGCAGCCCAATTAAGGTGGCAGCAGGCGGGATTATCCCATGTACAGAATATGATTCAAGGATTTTCCTTTGATTTAGCGCCCTATATTGCTAATTCAGACCAATTAGACTTGATGTTAAATTCCGAAGCCATCACGAGCAAAACCTATAAAACGCTCAAGAAAATTGTTAATGGCAAAAATACCCTATGGGATATGTCAATCATCATGCACTGCTCGATGATTGCCGTGATGCGATCGCTATTACCCTTAGTGGTAGATGGGATTGTGGCGTTTCACGAAGTTCCTGATTGGATATCACCAAATTGGAAATTGCCCAGTAAGCCGAGTAAAGTTCCACTTCGAGGTTTGATTGCTTGTATTGATGACAGTCCTCAAGTAGCAGTTGAAATGAGGCGAATCCTCGAACCTCTGGGCTATGAAGTTCTGGGCATTACTGAGCCTTTACAAAGTGTTAGTACTTTATTGCAACGTAAGCCTGACTTAATTTTTCTTGATTTGGTGATGCCAAATACTAACGGTTATGAACTATGTACTTTTTTACGGAAAACCACAACATTTCAGGAAATCCCAATTGTAATTTTGACGGGGCGCGATGGGATGATTGATCGGGTAAGAGCGAAGATGGCTGGCTCATCAGACTTTTTGAGCAAACCACCAGATCCTGCCAAAGTTCTGCAAATACTGCGTAAGTTTTTGCAACTTGCTGATCCCAATTAGCTTGCAGAAACTCTTAATTCAACGCATTAATATCAATAGTGCGTCAATAAACGCATTAATAACGCATCAATAAATAAAATAGTAAGTAAAGGAAAAAATTTTTATATGAGTACGATTTTAGTGGTTGAGGACACAATGACTCAAGCTGAGATTATTACAGGTAGTCTTAGAAATGCTGGCTTCAATACGATTTTGGCAATGAGCGGCGATGAAGCTAGGACTAAAATTAGCCAACAAAAGCCTAGTGCTATTGTTCTCGATGTGGTTTTACCCAATGAAAGTGGGTTTGAGTTATGCCGAGATCTGAAAGATAAGCCTGAGACTAAAGATATTCCGATCATTCTTTGCTCTACTAAGAGTGGTGAAATGGATAAGTTTTGGGGCATGAAACAGGGTGCTTCAGCTTATCTGACCAAGCCAGTGGATGTTGCTGAACTGATCCGCACAATTAAGTTATTAGTCAAAGATTAGGAAAGCGATCGCTATGACGAATCAGATGATTAGCAGTCAGAAAAAATCAACTCAGCTAGCTAAGTCTCAAGCAACGATTGAGCAATTTCTGTCATTTTATTTGGAAGCGGATCAGCAAGCCTTGCTGCCAACTCAGCAATTACTCGAAATCGTCAAGGTTAGTCTGACACAAGTAACAGCGATCGCAGGATTGGCTCCCAGCATCATGGGCATATATAACTGGCGTGGAGATGTGATCTGGGTCGTTGATTTGGCTAGTCTTTTGGGATATAAGCCTCTTTATGCACAGCAATATGAACAGGAGAAACTTCAGGACAAATGTCACATTGTATTTCTGCGTAGCCAAGAAAATATAATTGGCTTTGCAGTGCCGCGTGTGGGGCAGATAGTGAAATGTGATATTTCCACAATTCAAACTTCATCTCTCACATTTGCAAATCCAGCAATGATGCAGGCTTGTCGAGGCTATTGGTTGAGTGGTGGTGCTGAAGAAACTTTTTTAGTGCTTGATGGCGATGCAATCGCCGAGATTACAAGTACATAGATATCGACAATTACGAATTTTATTTTTAAATACTTTTTTAGACATTTAGGGAGCAAAAACAATGTTGACACAAAATAATCAGCCCAAAAACCAACCTCAATCAGGAGCTGCTGACATAAATGGCAATAATGCTGCTGCAAGTAATGCGGGGACTCTCGAAAACTTACTAGAAGATGACTTGTCACCCATTCCACAAGTGCCTAAACCAAAAAAATGGGGCTGGCGATCGCTATCTCTGCGGAACAAAGCCACGTTACTAGCAGTAATGATTAGTACGATTCCTGTAGTCGCGATCGGTAGTGCAGCTTACTACTTCTCTAGCCGTTCACTTGATGAGCAAATTCGCGAATCGCAACTCCAAAAGACAAATACAATCGCCGACAAAATTAATCGCTTTACATATGAGCGCTATGGTGATGTTCAGGTATTAGCAAATCATCCTATTTTTACAAACCGCAAAGCTCAAGCTGTTATTAACCAAGCTGAGCGCGAAGCTATTTTGAATGACTATGCCAGAGTCTATGGCATATATAACTTAATTGCATTTGCAGATTTGGAGGGGAACACACCAATTCGTTCAACGATTACATCTGATCCTGCACCAAATATCAAAGAACGTGACTTCTTTAAAATTGCTTTATCTACAGGTAAACCATTTATTAGTCAGCCTGGGAAATCAACAGTCACCAAAAAAGTTAGCTTGTTTATTTCTGCGCCTGTCAAAGAACTTGGCTCAGACAAGTTGATTGGTGTAGTGAGGACAAGGACTCCGATTGAAAGACTTGAGGATGTTGTTAAAGCTAGTTCTAGCGATGATGATCAATACCATTTGACCGATGTCTCAGGCAAAATATTTGTAGCCAAGGAAATAGACGAGTTGGATGCGCAATCCAAGGATATTTATCCACTGCTAGCTTCCGCAATTACGAGCAAGACTTCAATTACGGTGGTGAGTTTTGTCGGTGGCAAAGAGCAACTTTTGACCTATGTGCCATTGCCTAATTTTCAAGATATGCCTAATCTCAATTTTGGCATCATCATGGCTCTGAATACTGATGTTGCTTTTAAACCCCAACGGGATCTGTTGATTACTCTAGCCACTGGGACAGGGATAACGACTTTACTGGTAGCTCTGCTAGCAGCAATAATCGCTAATCGAGCTGTAAAACCAATTCAGGAAGCCGCGAAGGTGGTCGAAAAGATTGGACTAGGCGATCTAGATACTCGCCTTGACGTAGTAAGTGAAGATGAGCTAGGAGTCTTGTCTAGTAACATTAACGGGATGGCTGAGCAACTCAAGTACCTGAGTGACATCCAGCAGCAAGAAGCAGGAAGATTGGAGTCGGCTCGGCAAGAGGCAAGAGCGGAAGCAGATGAACGGGCTGAAGAGCAGAAGCAGGAAAAAGAGTTCTTGCAACGTCGTGCGTTAGAGCTATTGATGGAAGTTGATCCTGTTAGTCGCGGTGACTTAACGATTCGGGCAAACGTGACTGCTGATGAGGTAGGAACGATCGCTGATTCTTATAACGCAATTATTCGTAACTTGCGGAAACTGGTAGTTGAAGTTCAGGGAGCTTCGCAATCTGTAACCCAAACGGCAATAAGTAATGAAATGTCGGTGCGATCGGTTTCTAATGAAGCATTGAAGCAGTCAGAATCGATTAACTCAGCACTACAAGAAATTAAAGTCATGACTGAGTCAAGTCGAGGTGTAGAAACTAGAGCCAAACAAGCTGAACAGGGAATGCAAGTAGCAGCATCGGTTCTGAAAGAAGGAGACGAGGCGATGAACCGCACGGTTCAAGGCATTTCCGAGATCCGTGAGACTGTGTCGGAAACTGCGAAAAAAGTCAAGCGTCTTGGAGAAACTTCGCAAAAGATTTCGCGAATTGTGAACTTGATCAGTAACTTTGCGGCTCAAACCAACTTGTTAGCTTTGAATGCTGCAATTGAGGCGGCTCGTGCTGGTGAAGAAGGCAGAGGTTTTAGCGTGGTTGCGGAAGAAGTCCGAGATCTTGCGGAGCAGTCGGCAACATCAACGGCGGAAATCGAACAACTAGTGGAAGAGATTCAGTCGCAAACGAATGAAGTAGTTGCAGCGATGGAGACTGGTACAGAACAGGTGGTCACAGGCACAAAACTCGTCCAAAATGCTCGTGAAAAACTAACTCAAATTGCGATGGTGAGTAAACAGGTAAACTCAATTGTGCGCGAGATTGCGATCGCTGCGGATACGCAGACCCAAACTTCCGATCACATGGGGGAGACAATGCAAAGTATTGCCGCGATCGCAAAGGATACATCTAAACAGTCTGAAGATGTGGCGCGATCGTTCTCTGAGCTTTTGCAAGTTGCTCAAGATTTACAGGTGAGTGTATCTCAGTTCAAGGTTGCTTAAGTCTCTTGGATGGTCGCCGCTTAGCGACGACCATCTGAATTCAATATTGATCATAGATTTAGAGAAAATTATGTTACTTAAAGACAAACCAGAGATGCCATCACCTGAGGATGCAGAGCAAACCTCACTTGCAAAATCATCGGAAGACAAACAAATTTCCATAACAAAGACGAAATTGCCTAGCCCTAAAATCCCTGTCTGGAAGTTGCCCGCACAAGCTTGGAATAACTTAGGTGTGCGTTGGAAGTTGTCGATTGTACTATTGTTGGCTTCGGGGCTGCCAGTCATAATCGTCACACAAACACTAGTTAAATCTTCAGAACAGGCTGCTCTTAGAGAATTACGTACTTCAGTACAAGAAAAAGGTTCATTCTTTGTATCAGAATATGTGCTTTGGACAAATAATGAAAGTAAGCAGGATGCCGAGGCGATCGCCAAAAGCATTGAAGATGCTAATCTAGATTTAAGCGATGCAACTTCCCTAGCAGCTAAGCGCTCCATTCTGCAACCATTGCTTCAAGTTAGCGGCGAAGGTGTCGATCCTGAATCGATTAAGAATATAAAGTTGATCACAGACAGCAGTGGTCGCAGTATTGAAGGGAATGTCCTGATCCTGCAAGAAGATTTTTCTAAGTTTCCATTTCTGGCTTATAAAGACCCAGCTCTACTAAGTATCAAGGCTGCCAAAGAGAAATCAGCAATAGCTGTTCAGTCTTACAAACAAGAACCAGTAAAGGTCAACACCAATTTAGATAATCTCCCCATCGTCAAAAATGCGATCGCAACTGGCAAGCCGATGTATGGGATCGAATTGGTGAAATCGGCTGATCTGCAAGCCCTCGGCTTAGAAAAGCAAGCCAACATTGGCATCCGCCCTCAAATAACACAGGGACTGAAAGAATTAAAACAGCCAGCTCCAACAGGAACCTACGACATTGAACAAGGTAAGTCAGGCTTAGTAAGTATGGCAGTGTATCCAATCAAGGTCAAAGGGCGAGTAGTTGGGACTGCTGTGGTGGGAGCCTTGCTCAATCGAAATTATGGCATCGTTGATAAGTTTTCTGTACGCTACAATATGCCAACAGCAACAATCTTCGCTCAAGATTGGCGGGTCACGACGAACGTTCCTTACGTCGATCCCAACACTAAAAGTGCAGACAGCACCAGAGCGATCGGCACTCGTGCGGCGCGTGAAGTATCAGATACAGTACTTCAACAAGGTCAAGAATATATCGGGGAAACGAACATTACAGGTGTCAATTACTTGACATTTTATGCCCCTCTTTATGATCACCGCAAGCTGATTGATGATAAGGCTAAGCCTGTTGGCATTGCTTATGTGGGTCGTCCTCTATCCGAAATTCAGGACTTGTTAAGTGGTTTATCCAATGCTGGATATGCGATCGCCTTAATCTCGATTGTAATTGCTAGTGCGATCGGTTTAATCATTGCTGGTTCCTTTGCTAGTCCGTTGCGGCGTTTGTCAGGTTTCACCCAAAAAGTGGGTCGCGGTGAAATGGCTGAAAGATTAACTGATAGCGATCGCCGTGATGAAATTGGCACCCTGTCACAAGAGCTAAATAACATGGCTGAACAGCTAGAAGTGCTGATTGCTGAGAAGCAGCTAGAAGCAGAGCGGATTGCTTTAGCTAGACAGGAGGTTGCTCAAACCGAGTCAGAATCGCGCATTCAAGAACAACGTCAGGCGAAGGAATTTCTGCAAAAACGAGCCTTGGAATTGCTGATCGAAGTTGATCCGATCAGTCGAGGTGACTTAACAATTCGCGCTCAGGTTACCGAAGATGAAATTGGTACGATTGCTGACTCCTATAATGCCACCATTAGAAACCTTCGCAAGCTGGTACTAGAAGTCCAATCTGCTGCTCAGTCTGTATCTCAAACCGTTTTGAAGAATCAACCAACTATGGAAAACGTCTCCAATGGAGCTTCAGAACAAGTACAAGCGATCGATCAGACTCTTGAAAGAATTCATACGCTCACCGAATTGATCGCAGGTGTAGAAATGCGTGCAGTTCAAGCGGAAGCACAGGTGGAATCGACAAACCAAGCACTGCTCGAAGGTGATATGGCGATGAATAGTACCGTTGAAGGCTTCACGGCTATTCGTGAGACGGTAGCCGAAACCGCCGAAAAAGTGCAGCAGTTGGGAGAAGCTTCACA
Organism: Pseudanabaena sp. lw0831; assembly: GCF_016584665.1. Classification (GTDB taxonomy): domain Bacteria; phylum Cyanobacteriota; class Cyanobacteriia; order Pseudanabaenales; family Pseudanabaenaceae; genus Pseudanabaena. The sequence continues at coordinate 59,665 of NZ_BBJB01000085.1, read as the reverse complement.
GAAAATTTCTAAGGTCGTCAAACTGATTAGTGGTTTTGCCAATCAGACAAATATGCTAGCGCTGAATGCTTCGATTGAAGCCGCAAGAGCTGGAGAGGAAGGTCAGGGCTTTGGCGTAGTTGCTAACGAAGTACGAGCACTTGCTCAACGTTCGGCAAAGGCTACCACCGAAATTCGGCAATTGATTGAGGAAATTCAATCGCAAGTTAATGATCTCGTCAAGGCTATGGCAATGGGGACAAAACAAGTAAACAGTGGTTCGCAATTGGTTGAAGAAACCCGCCTGAAGCTAACTGATATTTCGGCATCTAGTCAACAAGTTAACCAATTAGTTAGAGAAATCGCTCAATCAGCTTCTTTGCAATCACAGACTTCGGATGAGGCTAGCCAAACGATTCAAAACGTAGCTGCGATCGCCACTTCTAACTCTGTTTATGCCCAAAATCTTAACGAGTCCTTTAGCGAGTTATTGCAAGTTGCCGAAGAATTGCAAGTCAGCGTAGCTCAGTTTAAAGTCAACGCCTAGAATCCATTACTAGAGAGAGAATCAAGCAAAAGAAGCAGGATAGCAGCCATGTACAGCACAGAAAGAGAAATTCACGATCAGGCCTACCAATTTTTCAAGCAAGAAGCACCTGAATTTTTGCAGACGATTGAGACAGGCTTACTCTCTCTGCGGGAAGATCGCAGTACCAATAATATCCACTCGATCATGCGAGCTGCTCACTCGATTAAAGGCGGTTCCGCTAGCCTCAATCTCGAAGGCATCAAAACGATCGCCCATCAATTAGAAGATGTCTTCCGATCGCTATACCGTTTTGAAGGCGAAATTGATGCAGATGTTGAGGGATTACTATTGCAAGCTTATGACTGCTTGCGCTTGCCATTAATGGATCAACTGCAATCAGGACAATACGAATCCGCCGCCGCGATCGCGGCGGCGGAACCAGTATTTGAAGTACTAAAGCTGTATTTGGGTGATACGGATGAAGATGTTGAATTACCAACTGCGGCTGAGTTAGGTGTTGACATTGTTCAGATCGTCTTTGAAGGCGATGTCCAACAGGGGCTTACTCGCTTACAAAGCGTCCTTGCAAATCCTGAAGGTGTACCTGTAGCAGGGGAAATCCGAGCGCAAATAGAAGTATTTAGCGGTATTGGCGAATTATTAAATTTATCTGGGTTTAAGGCGATCTCCGATGCAACCCTACAGGCGCTTGCACATAATTCTGACAATCCAATTTTGGTGGGCAAAGTTGCCGTCGCTAATTTTGAAGCGGCACGCGCTCAAGTTTTGGCAGGCGATCGCACTCAAGGCGGGCAACCAAGTCCAGAGTTAATTGCCCTAACAAAATCTCATTCTCAAGCTAATCAAGCTCAATCTAGTCCAACAGTAAAAAATCCGACAGTAACAGTTCCGACAGCAACAATTCCAGCTTTGATAGAAGAAGCCACTTTTGAGACTGAGACAAATTTTGACGATGATGATTGGTTCCAGTCTTTAGAGCAGGAATTAAATGAGATTGTATATCCAGAGACTAACTCAGATCTACAACTAGAAACACAGACAGGTTTAACTTCAGAATTAAACTTAGATATATTTGCAAACACCAAAGAATTTGATCATCTTGACGATATTTCCTTAATCAATTCAGGGTTATGGGAAGCAACATCAGAAATTAAGAACTTTGAGGCTCAGGATCTTGAGCAACTCGATCAAAATTTTGATATTTTTTCTACAAATCTGGATGAAGATCTACAACTAGAAACACAGATAGATCTAGCCACAGATAGTTTTGTCGATAATTCTCCAGAAATGGAATTAGATTTATTTGTAGATACTCAAGAATTTGATGTTTCCTTAATCAGCTCAGGGATCAATTCGGAGTTATCGGAAACAATGTCAGAATTTGAGAACTTTGAGGCTCTAGATATCGATCAACTCGAGCAAAATTTTGATTTTGATATTTTTTCTGAGGATCTGGATGAGAATGACAATGAGCATACGGAAACAGATGCTTTTAATGGTTTTGATGAAGTATCAGATATATCTGAACTCTCTAATTTCTTTGAACCTCAAGAATCCTCATTAACTAATAAATCTTCTTCCCAATTAGCTGAAACTGTACCACAGACCCCCAAGAAAATATCAGCTAATTATGTTACCCAAGAAATTGTCAGTACCCCTAAAAATGTTATTCCTTCCATTGCCGAAACTATTCGAGTCGCTGTACCCAGATTAGAGCGATTAAATAATTATTCTAGTGAATTAGTGACACAAGAGAATGCCTCAATTCTTCAAAATCAGCAGCTTCAAGCCAAAATTGAACGCATTCAAAAGCAATTTAAAGGGTTTGATCAACTCTCTAAAAATCTGCAAACATGGCTCGATAAAGCCCAGCGATCGCAAGTTAGAACTCAAGAACTAACTGTAGATTCTTCTCCTCTCGATGCCAACAAGGCAAATGATATTTCCAGCAGCTTTTCTACTTCTACGAATCTACTAGCAGATTTCGACCCATTGTTAATGGATTCTTACAGCCATCTGCATAGTTTTATCCAAGAAGCACTCGAAGATATTGCGCAAATGGATGAAGGGATGCGCGATATGACGGTTTTAATGCAACAGACGCAGCAAACTCAACGGCGCAAGCAGCAAATTCTCAAACAAGTACGTTATGACTTACTGTGGTCGAGGATGTTGCCACTAGGAGATATTCTCAGCAGTTTGCCGCGCATGGTGCGGGAGATGTCAAACAAATATAACAAACAGGTCAATCTAAAATTATTTGGCACAGGGACATTAGTTGATAAATCTATATTGGAAAAGCTTTACGATCCCTTTGTGCATTTAGTCCGTAATGCTTTCGATCATGGTACTGAGTCGGCTCAAAAGCGTCTCGATCGCGGGAAGCCTTTGATCGCAAGCATTGAGATTCGTGCTTATTATCGCGGCAATCAAACCTATATCGAAATCAAAGATGATGGTCAAGGGATTAACCCTGATAATGTTAAAGCAAAGGCGATCGCATCTGGTTTATTATCGCCTGAACAAGCCAATCAGATTACCGATGATGAAGTTTATCAGTTTTTATTTGAACCTAATTTTTCGACTGCGGATGTAGTATCCGATCTCTCTGGGCGGGGAATGGGACTATCGACTGTCCAAGAGCAAGTCCGTAGTCTTAAAGGTGCAATTGAAGTTAAGTCAGAACTAGGACAGGGTACGACTTTTACGATTAAATTACCTCTAACACTGAGCATTGCCAAGCTGATGATTTTCAGCATTCAAGAACGCTTATTAGCGATCGCGATCGATAGCTTGCTAGGAATTATCACCGTTGATAGCGATGAAATTCAAATTATCCAAGGTAATGAGTTCTATCGTTTTGAAGATCGGCTGGTTCCTCTATATCCGATATCTTTATTCGCTGATGGATATCCATTGCCCAAGCAATCTCTAGATATGTTTAACACGGAGTCATTTAACGAAGAAAATCAGACCACTTTGCTGCTGTTTTCTGATGGCGATCAAGTTGTGGCGCTCCCCATTGATCGCGTACTTAATGAGCAGGAGTTAGCGATTAAACCTTTTGGTAAAGCAATCACGCCGCCCCCCTATCTATACGGTTGTACTGTGTTGGGTAATGGAACACTTGTTCCTGTAATTGATAGTTCAGTTTTGCTTTCTATCAAACAGTCTACTAAATCCTTGCTATCAGCATCGCCATCGGCAGATACATCTTCAGGTACAGTCGCCACTCCACCGTTATTAGCCGCATCTAAGCCCAATCCACCGCAGCGGAAAACGATCCTAATTGTGGATGATTCACTCACTGCTCGCCAAGCACTTTATTTGACCTTAGAGAAATTTGGCTACCAAGTTATCCAAGCTAGCGATGGACGCGAAGCGATCGAGCAACTTGCTAGATCTTCTGAAATCCAAGCAGTATTGTGTGATGTGGAAATGCCGAATATGAATGGATTTGAATTTTTAGCCGCCTGTCATAAAGATAGCCGCTATCAAGATATTCCCGTTGTTATGCTCACTTCTCGTAGCGGTGCTAAGCATCGCGGAGTTGCTCAGATGCTTGGCGCTTCAGGATATCTCACCAAACCCTATTTAGAACAAGAATTAATCAAAACTATCCAACTACTACTCGTATAGATGGAGCGAATCTTCACCTATATCAGATTTCATTATCCGAACTTATAATTAACTACTATGCTCAGCAGCAAAAAAAAAGAAGAAACGCTTAAATTCCTAATCTTCACCATGGCAGATCTCAATTTAGCGATCGGCATTGAGAGTGTGGTGCGGATTATCCCTTTACCAAAAATTCATCGCAGTGGCGATAAATTATTGGGCATAGCTAACTATGAAGAGCAAGAGGTCTTAGTCATCGATTTGTATAAGCGAATCTATGGTCAAGAGCTAAATCTAGCTAAAGGCTTTTTGGTGATTTTTGCGGGGCAAAACAGTTTGTATGGTCTTACGATCGCGGCTTTACCAAATGTAGAAGATGTACCTGTGAATAGTTTGCAGCTTGTACCTCCTGCTTATCGCGATCGCGACACATTAGGAATTGCTAGTCACATGATGCAAGTCTCGATCAAAAAATCCGAACCACAAACTGTCTTTTTATTAGATTCAGAACTATTGCTAAAAATGGCATCCTAAGGATTGTCCATCACATTCTCCCTTCCCAGTGAATAATTAGAGGTGCGCGGCGAAGCCGCACACCTCTGTGGAGTAGTATCTATTTATGAACAAGCCCGTAACGTTAATCATTTCAGGTGGACAAACTGGTGCAGATTGGGGTGGTTTGCTGGCGGCAGCGGACTTGGGCATTGCTACGGGTGGGCTTTGCTCCGAAAGGCTACCGTACTGAGTCAGGTGAAAATTTAGAGCTTGCCAAGTTTGGCTTACAGGAATCCGATCGCGTAGATTATGAAGTTCGCACTGTCCAAAATGTCCAAGCTGCTGATGCGACGGTTATTTTTGCCGATCGCCTTCATAGCGATGGTACAAAGCTAACCATTGAGTCTTGCATCAAATATCAAAAGCCTTATCTCATCAATCCCGATGCTCTCACCTTGCATGATTGGCTAATTGAGCAGCAAGTCAAGGTGCTAAATGTGGCGGGTAATCGGGAGTCAGTTGCTGAGGGGATCGGCGATCGCACAAGGCAAGTTGTGAGGGATGCTCTGAGTTTATGTGTTGTAGACGGCAAACTGATTCAAGGGCATCGGGTTGCTTCGGGGCTTTCAGAGGACAGTCCCTATGCTGAAGGTTCAATCTCGATGCAAATTCCCTTCTTCCAAAATCTAGGGTTAGACCTATCGCCCTATTTTCGAGGCACTTTAAATATTGATATCTCACCTTACACTTACACGATCCAGAAGCCCCATTACACTTTTCGACAAGTAGATTGGACAACTAAGCATCCACCTGAAGATTTTTCCTTTGTTTCCTGCCAAGTTCTTTATAAGGGCAATCGCTATGATGGTTGGGTGTATTACCCACATCCTGAAACGAAGCTGCGCCATTTCCAAAATCCATCGGTGCTAGAGGTGATCGCTATGCCTATTGCCGATATTGTTTATGGAGAGTCTTTGCAGTTGCTCATTAATTCACAGGAAATTAGTCTGCATCTGTAAAATTGCTTTCTCTAACCTCTCTACAAAAGCCGAATTGCGATCGCTTTACTCAGATTTCAAACATTTCGCTACTGCATTTAACTCTGCGATCGCTCGAACTCAGCGATCGCGCAAAGCATCGTCAAGTTTGGGATTTTGCAAAGCTACATCTTGGATAGCGGCTAAACACTTAGCGATCGCTTAGAATTTGAGACTCACAGTAATTGCGATCGCCTTTTGGAGATAGATTGTTGATGCGATCGCATTTGACTTAAAGTAGAATCTGCGGTAATTTTTCTTTAAATATCGAAACTAAACCGCAGTTGCGTTATAAACTCTAGTTATGCCGCCTCAAGCTGTATGTGTAGATATTGATGGAGATGCCCTGAGTTTGTCTTGGCTACGTGGAAATCAGCGTCGAGATATTTTTTACTTTGTGGCAAGTCCTTATCGCTGAATAACGGAGATACAGCGGAACTTACATTAGTATTTGTCCCGGTTATTTCTGGTGATAAGTTTTTATCTTTGAAAACCTAGAATGCCTATCTGACAAGACTTTTAGCAACCACCACCTCATTTATCGAGCGGAGTCATGCACATTGAGCTTTAGTCGTGATATACTAGATAGAATGAGACAAAGCTTGTCAGCACAATTCTCAAACGTTTAATCAGGGAAACTTAAGGTGTAATGGAAACTAGAATTCTACGGCTAGCAGAAATGAGTTCGGAAGAGATGTCCTTACTCAAAAGACGGGCAGAGTTGAATATTGAGGGTGCGCTCTCCCTAGCAAGAGAAGTTATTGATCAAATTAAGCTCCGTGGGGATTCGGCTCTTATCGAGTATGTCAGGAAGTTTGATTACTCAGATGCAGAAATTGGAAGCTTGAAAGTTAGTGACCAAGAATTTGAAGAGGCAAGTATCTCAATTGAACCTGAGCTCAGGGATGCAATCCACCATGCATTTGTAAATATTCGAGAAGTTCATCAACGACAGATGCCTAATGAAATCCATCTCGCAGAGATTGAGAGTGGGGTATTTGCAGGTGAAAAGGTTTCTCCTATAGCAAGTGCGGGACTCTATGTTCCAAGAGGCAAGGGATCTTTCCCGTCGGTGATGCTGATGCTCACAATCCCAGCTAAGGTGGCTGGAGTTAGTAAAGTGATTGTGTGTACTCCTCCTGGTAAGGACGGCAAGGTTGAACCTGCATCTCTAGTGGCTGCGCAAATGGCAGGTATAAAAGACATCTATAAACTAGGTGGTATTCAAGCTATTGCAGCAATGGCTTTGGGCACAGAATCTATCCAAAAGATTGATAAGATTACTGGTCCTTGTAATGTTTATGGATCCGCAGCTAAAAGAGTTTTGTTTGGAACGGTTGATGTAGGATTACCAGCTGGACCTAGTGAGTCTATCATTCTTGCTGATGAACATACTGATCCTGAACTGGCGGCTCTTGACTTGCTAGTTGAAGCTGAACATGGCCCTGAGTCCGCCGCATTGCTTGTAACTCATGATGAGTCGGTCGCTTTGAAAGCGGCGGATTTTGTGTCTAAATACGTTCAGAAACTCCCAGAGTGGAGGCGAGAATTTTGCGAAAAGAGTTTATCGTCCTACGGGGGAATCCTGTTGACTTCGAGCTTGGAAGAATCTATCAATTTCGTTAATGAATATGCTCCAGAGCATTTAGAGATCCTAGTCAATGATCCTTTTAGTATTTTAGGAAAGATAAAAAACGCTGGCGAGATTTTATTGGGTGCTTACACACCAATTCCCGTAAGTAATTATTGTTTAGGAGTAAATGCAATTCTACCAACAGGTGGATTTGCTCGTTCTTATTCAGCCGTATCCGTTTTCGATTTCCTTAAGCGTTCAGGAATTGGATATCTTACCAAGGAGGGCTTTGAGAAACTAAAGAAAACAACTCAAATCCTAGCAAACTATGAAGGATTCCCTGCTCATGCGATGTCAATCATAGAACGAGATACTTTGTTGAAGTAACCGATATATTTTCTTTATGATGGAATTAACTGTTGAAATGACCGAATTAACCGCTGAAATTTTACTAAGAAAAGCCGACGAATTACTAGCTGACCAGGGAAATGCTGGAGATGTTATTCATCTATGTCAAGCAGCCGCTGTACTTTACCAAAGTGTTGGCCGGCTAAATCTTACTATTGCTGCCTTAATGAAAATTGGTGTAGGATTACAAGACAACGTTGATTTTTATCAGGAAGTAGTGGAAGCTTACAAAGGAGCCGCTAGCATTTATGAGCACGAAGGAAATAAGGAGGCATATAGTGCTGCTTTGATCAGCGCTGCCATTGTTGCCCAAAAAGCACAGTCCATATCCCTAGCAACCGATCTTTTTCTTAAGGCAGAAGAGGGGTATAAAAACGTGGCTGATGCATATTGGAATCAGAAGAAGTACGAACTGGCTTGGGACAACATGCAGTTAGCCTATAGATGCTTAAAAAGCATACTAATTAATACAGGCACTTTGGAGTGAGTTGCTCATATAAAAAATGCTAGAATTCTGTTAATTATCCCTTTAGTAACTTCAGTGAAAAGATGTCTGATAAAGAGTTGCAGAAAATTCAAGAGCTTCAGTTCACTAATATTCAGATTGCTAATGATCTGCTAAAAAAGTTTTTGAATGCTAACTTACCCTTTAAGGTGACTGGAATACAAATTCGTCCACTTGCTGTTTCCTTAAATTCACTTAACGGCTTTTTAAACACGGAGAGTGGGCAGCGCCTTTTCTTTAAAACACATGTTGAACCTAAAAGTATCATCAGCGAATACTATAATTCTGGGATCTTAGCCGAGTCCGGTTATCCAGTCATCCAACCCATATACAGTTCGACGGAGTGGGGAAAGCAGTTATTGATCTATGAATATATCGATGATCCTTCGTTGTTTGATATTGTTCGTAAGATGGAGCTAGGTGAGACAAATGATATCAATTCTTTAATTTCAATTCAAAAAAAGGCAGATGATGAACTTTTAAATATTTACCTAAAAACATTACGCTATTCTCCTGCAAGTGAAGACAAAGATGCACCTATTCACCAACTTTTTTCTCATCGGCTGACGGCAGGAAGATTTACTAACTTCTATACAGACAAAGAAATTTATCTGCCTGGACATAAAATTAAATTTGAGCAGTTATGCAAATTGAAGTGGGTTATTAATGGAGTGAAGTTTGATGACTCCATTAGTGACTTGGTGCAACAGGCGATCACGGTCTTAGAGCCAGGTAAGATAGATATCCCAACAATCATTGGACATGGTGATGCCCACAACGGAAATATATTTATCGATCAGGTGAATCAGTCACTCATTTACTTTGATCCAGCGTTTGCAGGTCGCCATTCACCTTTTCTAGACTTGGCCAAACCTCTTTTTCATAATGTTTTTGCTGCTTGGATGTATTACCCACAAGAGATCGTAAGTACTTTATTAATCAAGCTAGATATTCAAGAAGACAAGGTTATTTTAGATCATAATTTTACTCCTTCAGCAGTCAGAGTAGAATTTTTGCGCTCTAAACTCCAAAGAGTTCTTACTCCCTTGTTGGGTGAATTGGATGTTCGAGGTTTGTCGTTGAGTAATTGGAGAAAATATTTAAAGCTTGCATTATTTTGTTGTCCTTTCTTAACAAGAAATTTGATAGACCCAGAAATTTTTCCACCTGAAATTACGCTTTTAGGTTTAGCGATGTCTATAGAAATGGGAAGTACCAGTCCGGAAAATAATAAAAGCTTTATTGATTCTGAATTAAATTTAGCTGCTTACACTAAACAATATCTGTAATTTATATGTATGAGAATATCACAACACTAATCTTTGATATGGATGGTGTAATAACAAGTGAAAACAAGTATTGGAATACTGCCCGATTAACTGTTTGGGAAATACTGTCTAGTGACAGTTATATCGGATTGAACAACTATTTTGATGAAGGCGATAGCTTTTTAGATCAGTTAGCTCTACTGGGAAAAAACGTAATTTCTAGTGATTTTATCTATGAGTTGAAAAAGCGTGCGGTGAATTCTAATTGGGATCTTACTTTTTTTGTTTTATCCTTACACTTGATTAGTATTTTGCACAGCCTGAAGGAGAATCAACCAGAATTTTGGAGCACGTTTCTCAACACCAATTCTCTTTCCATTGAGCAACAATTGATACAGTTGAAAGGGCTTTTAAGCAACCAAGCCTATAACTTTAAGGATAGTGATGTTTTGATAGGGCGGTTTTGGCAAGAAACAGAATCTTTGACTGGGACTGCGGTAGTTGAATATCTCCACCCATTTTCCAAAGCGATTTTAAACACAGACATGCATTACCTGAAGCCTAAAGGAGAATTGTGGAAGCTATGCTATCACAACTTTCAAGAATGGTATGAAGGAAAACGGGATTATTCCTTACCTGATGACGACACTGTGGTTACCCTGTCAGGGCTTAAGCAAATGTTTAGTAAATTGTGTGAGTCGAGAAAGTATAGCTTGGGTATTGCAACTGGTAGACCTCGCTCAGAAGTGATTAATCCTATGTTAGCGTTAGGACTGTTGGACTACTTCGAGAAGTCGCGGATTGCGACATATGACGAAGTTCTGCAAGCTGAGGAATTAGCTTCACAGTTGAGCAAACATGTTCTTTTAGCCAAGCCTCATCCATTTGTATTGCTTAAAGCAATTCACCCTGATGAAGATGTCCGAGTCTTATATACCGAGGAATTTCAAAGTCTTGATCGTAGCTATGTTGCCTATATTGGAGATGCTGCAAGTGATGTGGTTGCGGCTAAACGCTCTAATTGTATATCAATAGGGGTACTGACAGGTTGTGTAGATGGAAGGGTGATCGCTAGTCAACAAAAGATGTTAGTAGATAGCGGTTGTAATGTTATTTTGAGCAGTGTGCTTGATTTACCAAATTTGTTGGGGGTTTAAGTACTTGAGTAATCCAATCGATCACCTAATCAATGAGTACATTAGAACCCTTAGTCCCAAAGAGCTTGGAGCAATTAAGGGAAATAACTCAATTCGTTTAGATAAAGGTGAACTGCCATATCCCCCTTCTGCTCATGTGACTAAGGCGATCGCTGATGCTATCAGTACTATTAACCGATATCCAGATGTGCTTGGCGGGACTCTAAGAGAATCATTGGCTCATTATACGGGAGTCAGAAAAGAGCAAATTGTTATTGGAAATGGATCTGATGATTTGATTGAGCTAATTATCAAGATTTTTGTTAAGCCTGGGGAAGAAGTTTTATTACCTGTCCCAACCTTTTTTGTTTATTGGCACGCTACTCAGATGATGGGTGGTAATCCAGTTTTTATTAGTAGAACTGCCGATTTTGGTTTAGATGTTCAAGCTTTACTACAAAAAGTTACGGTGAATACTAAAGTTTTATTTATTGCTAATCCTAATAATCCAACCGCTAATCTAATTCCACGAGATGTAATTTTGTCAGCTCTTAATCATTTAAATTGTATTGTGGTTATTGACGAGTGTTACTATGAATTTTGCAAAGAAACAGCAATAGATCTTATTGAGAAATATCCTAATCTCATTATTCTGAGAAGCCTTTCCAAGAGCTTTGGATTGGCAGGGCTTAGAGTAGGATACGCAATTACAAATGAGGAGATTTCAGACTATTTGTACAGATGTGCTCAGTTGTTTCCAGTAAACAAGTTAGCATTAGCAGGAGCGATCGCGGCGTTAGAAGATAAGTCATATGCCTACTCAAATATTGTAAAAATTTGTCAAGAGCGTACAAGTTTAGCTCATGAACTAACAACTCTTGGATTTAGTGTTTATCCATCTGCTACAAACTTCTTATTTTTGAGTACTAAACCCTTAGGAATTACCTCAGAAAGTTTAGTTTCTGCTCTTAGAAAGAGAAATATTTTTGTACAAGACTTTGGAATGAAACCTGGATTAGATGAATTCTGTCTCAGGGTATCCGTTGGTACACCTGAAGAGAATCACGAATTTATAAGAGTCCTGAGAGAAGAAATACTTGCAATTTCTATCTAAAGACAAAATTCATACTGCTCATGGGAAATTTAGAATATGTAACTCACTGCTGTCTTTTTGGTTTTTTATTCTATTGATTAGATCTTTTTCTTCAGTGTAATTATTATTGATGCAAATTTTTTCAGCTTGCTCCAAATCAAGCTGAGCTTGTTCCCAATTTAATTGGATGAGGTGGTATAGACCTCTCTCTATTAGAGCATCAACGATACAGTAGTTCATATTGCGGTTTTGATCTTGGTAAATATTAATTGCTTTCTCACATGCTTCATTGATTTCCATGCCTGAATCACTTATTATTCCCTGCAAGCTCAATAACCGCTTAGTAGCAGCAATTCCCAAGAGTGCATGGGCTTCCTCTACACATTCTTGATAACTAACTAGAGAGAATACATGTTGGTACTTTGACAGTGCATCATGGTATTTAGAAATCGCTTTTTCTGAAGCAGAAACTTCATATTTACCCTCCATCCTAGAAACTTCTGCCAATCCAAGTACAGCCCATGCCTCGCTTCGTCTGTCACCTATTTGCTGGCAAATTTCTAAGGATAGCTCGTAGTCTTTTTTGGCAGTTTCAAGATACTTTAATGCAGTCTCAAGATTTCTCTTTTCTGCTTCAATTCCTCCTAGTAGTCTATTTGTATCTCCAGTTCCCCATGCAGCATACGCCTCTCCTTCCCTATGTCCTAACTCCTTGAATTGCTGTAGTGCAGCTGAGTACATCTCATAAGATTGTTGGAGAATCCATCGCATTCGTTGTACTTCTCCTAGCCCAAACGTCGCCCAAGCTTCTTCAACAGGTAGATCAAGTTTTTCAAAGGCTACTCTGGCTTCTTCATAGCGTAAGGCAGCTTTCTCTAATTCTCCCCGCAATCGGTAGATTCGAGCAACACCATACGCCGCTCTTGCTACTCCTTTGTCAAATTTAATAACTTCAGCTAGCCCTCTTGATTCCTCATAACTGCGTATAGAATCCTCATGCTTCCCTTGCAAGCGATAGACGTGACCTTGCCCACGTAAAGCACGCACAACCATCGTTTTTTCTTGACCATCTTGTAGTATTTTAATACTCTGCTGATATTTTTCCAAAGCAAAACTATATTCTCCTTTAACTCGTAAAGCCTTGCCTTGAAACAGCCATAAAGCGGCGATTACCTCCTTAAGAGTTGAGTCAGTATTTGTGATCTTATCTGTATTAAACCGTTTTCTAATAATAGATAAGCCTTGCTCACACCATTTTTCTACAAGGGTGTAAAAGCCCTGACCATTATAGAACCTTGCTAAGCCAACGAAAAGCCAATATAATGTATCGTCGAACTGAGTATAATCTATTGACTCAGTAATTTCAGTTAGGTGAGGAATTGTTATGGTTATTGATTGAGTAATCTGACGACTGGGTGTATCGGGAATATGCCTTGCTAAGGTTGCCATTGAATTAGCAATAGATTGCTTAAAGTTGCTAGCCTGAGTAAGGTCTTCTAACTTTTCTCGAAAGAAATCCCGAATTAATTCATGTAGTTTGTAAGTTTCCTCGCCAACATGCTGCAATAGATTCCAAAGCACCAGAGTGTCTCTACTCTCTTCCGTGAGATCATCTGGATCAATTTCCCAATCAGATATTTTTACAACATCCTCCACTAGTGACCAAGGGATAGGGGCTAGGGCAAACAAGCTCAATAGACAGCCTAATTGCTGTGCCTGTTCGTCCAAGTCTTCCCAAGTCAAATCAAAAGCGACTGTCACGCCCAATTTGGCTGTCATCTGGGCTGTCATCTTTTTTGAGCTATCGAAAGCTGGGTGTTTGAGCCGCTTTTTCTCTAGGCGAGACAAAATTTTCGCTAAAGATAAAGCTGAATTTCTTAGCAAATAGCGCCCTACTAGCTCCAACCCCAAAGGTAAGTAGCCTAGCCACCTACAAAGCCTTTTGGCATCATCTAGTTGTTCTTGAATCCGTGTCTCCCCTACTAGAGAAATCAATAAATCTAGAGATGCTTCCTCTGATAGAAGTTCCAAGGCTAATAGAGCAATAGGTGGTTGCAATTGTTTTCTTGTAGTGATTAGAACTTTGAACCGCTTGTGTGAAGGTAAAAAAGGCTGAATTTGCTGATAGTCAACGACATCATCTAAAACAACCAATACTTCTCCATCTAGCCACTCTTGCCAACAGAACCGCACTTGATTAATTAGATCTATATCTTCACGAGGATTGAGCTTCAATAGCCCTTTGGCAAAGTTTACTATTTGAATCCCCACATCCTCTTCATTACGTGCCTGTAACCAGCAAACCCCACCCTGATAGGTTTGTAAATGACACCGAGCATACTGGATCGCAAGCTCAGTTTTACCTACGCCACCCATGCCTGTAATAGCAGCTTTAATTGCTACCTGATTGTGTTCCTCTAGAAGTTGATGCAGATCAAAAAGGGCTTTTTCGCGTCCAACAAACTCTACAACACCACTTTCGGGAATATTCTCAGGAATGCCTTGGTATTTCAATTCTAATAAAAAGTTTTTCCAGCGTGTATCTTTTTGGTGGAACTCTTGCTGTAATTCTACGAGATGAGTCCATTGGGCAATGGCAGCAGATATTGGTACTCCTCTCCCGCCCAGATCGGTGTTGCGATCACGGGTCTTTTTAACAACTCCACACACCATACCAGTGCGCTGATTCAGCAAAGGAGAACCACTTAGCCCAGGACGAACTTGACCTTCTTTAAATTTAAGTAGGGGAGGTTGATCTCCTGTGTTGCCCTCAAATTCAAAGGTGGCTGGATCTCCATTAGGATAATCGTCCGTGTAGCCATAGCTGTACAATGCGTCATTAAGATAAATAACTTCATCAAGATAAACGCAGGGATGGTTGAAAACCTCGGTAGTCAGTCTTAAAAGAGCTAGATCAAGTAGTTTGGTATCTTCTGGCAACCCCTCAACCGCTGTAGCTGTATAATTCTGCCCTTGCCAATAGATGCTAATTGGTTCATCTCTTCTTGTCTCAACTACATGAGCACAAGTAAGAATAGTCCCAGGTGCCACGAAGAATCCAGTTCCATCTTCTTGTGGAGTACTCAAACGAACGGTGCATTGATGTAGCAATTCCAACAACTGTTGATTCATTATACTCAGATCCTGTCAAACTCAAGAATTATATGAGCACCCATTAGTACTTAGGCTGGTGGAATTTGCTTAGGAGTTGGCATATCTCGCTTCTGCCACTCCAAGGTGACTTCCAAATTGGCTTTCCCCGATCCCTTTACGATTAGTGTTGTCAGCTGTCCGGATTCTACTGCTACTTCTAAGCCTAGTTTGACAGTGGCTTTCGTGGGCTGAACTTTTTGCAGTGAATCGGCTATTGCTAGGGCAACTCCATCAAGCACATCAGTCATATCATCAAGCAATAGTATCTTTTTAGCTGAAACATTCTCCTCACCACCAAGAAACCTAGCTTCAATTTTCACTTCCTTGCCGTTAGGGAGCTTAACTCGAACAATCTCTGTACGTTCAAACTTAGACTCCATAAATGCTGATACCAAACGACTATAAAAGCGAGTATTACACAGCCCTAAGCCATGATCGGGAATGAAATAATTCTTTACATTCCAAGGTAGGTTTGCTAAAAATAGTGAGTGCGACGGCGGCATAACAACACGTTGGAGCGGACGAACAGGAGATCTCGGTGGGGATGCAGAGGATACTAGTCGCCGCTCAACTTAGCCGTTAGACTAATTGTTTAATTCCATGGATCGTCGCTTCACTTAAAAATCAAACGAAGTTGATGCGATCGCCTAGAAGTCACAACTTATAGTAATAGCGATCGCCTTTAAGAGATAGATATATTGATGCGATCGCCTAGAAATAACAACTTACAGTAATAGCGATCGCCTAAACACTCAAATCACTAATATAAGCCCCAATTTGTTTAAGTCCCTGCAAAACTTGAACACGTTCCGTTGTGTTTTCGAGTAATCGATAAGTATGAGATCGCGTATATTGAGGGACACTTTGGTGGCGATCGCATTTCAAAAACAATACTTCTCTTCCATTCGTAACCATTCCATAGCAACTTGATTGTAAATTAGGAGCGCTCAACAAATAAGTAAGTGCTTGGGGGATTCCCGCCGTAACGTCTAGCCTTGCGGGCTTTGATTCGATTACCAAAATCCAAAAACTATCTTGGATGACCAAAATATCAATTCGACCTTGAACCGTCATAGCATTAGCTTCGTCCGCAACTTCGATATTGGTACTTACTTCTGCTTTTACCAAAAAAGGAAACTGATAGAAACCAGCCAAATCCAGCAATGGCGATACCACGACAAGCTTAACGATTTCTTCGAGGGGTGGTTCTTCTTGACTGAGATAGGTATAGTTGCGAGTGAGGCGATCTAGCCCTTGTAGTTCCGCTTCGGTTAGAGTCGGTGCATCATTTAACCATTCATCAAAAAAGCGATCGCTAGAGTTGAGTCTCAAGCCAAAGGTTTGACGGAGATTGCCAAGGGTAATGCTACTAGCATTTGTAATCACGGTTAAATCCTTTAAGTAATTACATGAAGTTTAGAAGTCATAGGCGTTGGATCTAGGCGCTAATACCTAATATACGATAAAATCAAGATCGCTGTCTCTACAATAACCAAGTATGGCTGAGATAATTTATGAACTACCGAAATTACATCACGGTTGAACCAAATAAGCGTAGTGGTAAGCCTTGTGTGCGTGGCTTGCGAATTACGGTTTATGAAGTGCTTGAATACCTAGCTTCTGACATGACAGAAGCAGAAATACTCGAAGATTTCCCCGATTTAACACGGGAAGATTTTAAAGCCTGTATCGCATATGCAGCAGACCGCGAGCGCCGTTTTATGACTGCACCAATATCAGCATGAAATTACTTTTTGACGAAAATCTGTCTCCCAAGTTATCGCTCCGCTTGAATGACATTTCCCCAAATTCGCTACATGTTCGAGATAAAGAAACCTAGAAAAACTTTACTTCTGCTGGTTTTATGCCATTAAATGAGGTATTCCAAGAAACCGAGTAACAATTGATATTTTTAAAAACAACGATATCACCTTCTTGATAGGGACTGTCCTTAACATTGGGAAGAGGAACTAGGAACTCGCCTAAGCGATCGCCTTCATTACAAGTAGCACCATAAATGCTTACGGGGACTTGGGTTGCTGAGGTAGAATCTGGGACAATCAGTTGAGGCTGTGACCACCGCAGATGACAGCTTTTGGAAAGGTCGAGAGTCACCATCCAACCACGGCGATCGCATTGTAGCGACTTCACCTTTCCATAGGCAAAACCAATATCCTCAAACAACAATTTCCCAGCCTCAAATATCAAAACAGTAGGCGATCGCACCAAGCGACGAAGTTCTATAAGTAGAGCTTCCAATTGTGAAAACCCAATCTCAGCTAATCCTCCACCTAGATCGATACTCGGAAGTGGAAGTTGAAACCGATCGGCTAAAGCGATCGCTTGACGGGCAAAAGTCAAGATCGTATCTGGGGAATTTTCGTGGATACCGTGATGAATGTGAAAACCGACAAAACGATCTGGTGCTGACAGAGCAAACTTGACTAATTCCGTCAGATCGGATATACCGAAACGACTATAGCTAGAAGATAGGCGATCGCTATCTTCTGTAGTCAAGAGTGAAGAAGAATTGAGCCTAATCCCAAAATCCACCTGTTGAGATTGCAGCTTTTGAGCTTGAGAAATAGTCTCAATATAAATTCTAAAGTTATTTTGTTTAGTAAGAAATAATTGCAGGTCGTAACCATCAAAGGCAGGATCGGTCAAGCTCACCAGTTTATTGGTTAAAGGAGTTAGCAACCCAGCATATTCATTGTAGTTAGAGATATCAAATCCCCATAGTACTTCGCCAGCGATCTGATAAATGAGAGGATGTCTAAAGGCTTTGACAGGCATTAAGAACTTGCCATTATAGCGATCGCCTAACTCTCGTAATTGCTGAAGACGTTCTTTGAGAATTGTCAGATCGAATAGAAGTGCGGGGCCGTCATAGGCATGATCGAGGTGGTGAATAAACTGAGACAGCCGATCTGACATAAAAAATATAAATTGCTAAATTTCTGAATTAGTAGCGCGATCGCCTATATTATTCTTAGTAGTTTAGCAAACCCACAGAGTTTCATTCTATGCCCAGTGTGTTTACTCAAGCCCAATTACAGCATCTTCGGGCAGGCGATCTCGTTACCTATGGAGGCGTACAGTGGGAAGTTGCGGACTACAGTTCCTACGATGACGACAACGGCTATGCTACCGAAGAATGGCTGCTGAAAACCACAAGGGCAAGATCGTACTACCTGTTGCGAGAAGTCGATCCAGAGAATCCCACAACCTTGGTTAACTGGTATTTGTCTGAAGAAATTAGTGGCTCAAGTGTCTCTGGCGAGAGCTTCAGCGATAACTTGCAATTTACAATGTGGCGAGTGATGCGTGAGGGCGAACAACCCTATCCGCATTTACGGGCTTTGGGCAAGGAGTTCTACTTTGAGTCACAAACTGATGGTAAATATAGGAGCGACAAAGGAAAGGCTTCGCGTACTACTTGGGATTATTGGGATCAAGACCATTTATGGAATTTAGCGATCGAGGCTTGGGAAGATCGCGAGATCCATTTCTATTCCACTAAAAAAGTCAACCCCGAAGATTTTTCGGAAGTAAAGACCGATACAAAAAAGGCAAGTTTCACAAGTTCTCGTAAGGGTTTAAGTAAATCAGAGCAGAAAAAAATTCAGATTGTAATGGCTTGGGCTTTAACTATCGGCGGTATTCTTCTGATGATTTTTGGGGGCTGGTAAGTGATGTCTGCTTCATTATTTATTGAACATTGTCCGAACGGTTTAGCTTTCTATATCAATGGCGAATTGCAGTTCCATACGGAAGATGAACAGATTTACCATGAATATTTAGTCGTTCCAGCGATCGCGCTGGCGGTAAAACGATTTTTAGATTTATCCGTTTCTCAAGGTAATGCACCCAATGAGGGGCTGCGGGTCTTAATTTGCGGTGGTGGTGATGGGCTTGCGGCTAGGGATGTATTGCGATTTGCAGAAGTGAGTTCTATTGACTTGGTAGACTTCAATCCTGAAGTAGTAGAACTTGGCAAAACAGTTTTTGCACCCTTTAACCACCATAGTTTGAGCGATCGCAAGGTTAATATTCACATTCAAGATGCCTTTTTGTTTTTGAGCGATCGCATTCAAAATATAGCCAACTCTGGCGATCGCTATCATGTGGTGATCTGCGATTTTACCTATCCCACATCTCCTGAAGAAACCCGCGTACATAGTCAAGAATGGTTTCAACTTGTACGCCAAGTCCTCCATCCGCAAGGGCTGATCGCCGAGAATGCCGTCTCTCCCGATCTCAATACTTCGGGCTTCTGGTGCATGTATCAGACGATTTGGAGTGCAGGGGCGATCGCCAAACCGATGCAGGTTTGCATTCCCTCGTTCCATCAGCATGGTTATGGCAATTGGGGCTTTTTGCTAGCTGCAAACGATCGGGCGATTACCAAAGCCGAACTTACCAACATCCATTTACCCGATGGGTTGCGATCGCTTGATCTCAATTCTCTACTAGCCGCTTTTAGCTTTTCTGATGCGATCGCCGAGCAGCGTTTTGCCGTCAACATCCATAGCCTGAAAGTGCCACAATTGCTTTATTATCTGCTCAATCCCCATCCAAACATGATCGAATCTGCGGATCGGAATATAGACTTTCTCGATCTCGATGACGCGCAGGAAATCAACCGCCTCAGCCAGTCTTGGATGCGATCGCTAGCGATCGATCCCCTAAGGTTAGAGTCTGTAGCCAAGCTGTGGTTAGAGCAAATGCAAAAGTCGCATCCTGACCTTCAGAAACTTTTGCCAGTTCAAAATCCTTACCATACGCCCAGAATGACTGCTTCTTGGTTAGGCTCCGTGCCGCAACTCTTAGAGCAGATTAATTTGCCACGTTTGATTGATCGCATAATTACACGGGGCAAAGATCTGCCACCTCAGGCGATCGCTGATCTCAAGCAGTTATTAACGAAGCTTCAGTCTAGAAGCCAAGAGGAACGCATTGATGAGAGTAGTGATGTAGTTCCTAACCGTATTGGTTCCGAAACATTTCAATTTTCGACTTCAACCAAGTTGTTAATTTCGCTCACAGTCACAATGTTAGTAGCAAATCTGATTGCTCCTGATTCGGTATTTGCCAAAGGCTCCTCTGGCTACGCAAGCGGTGGTGATTCTGAGCTTGGTTGGGGATTTGCGGGGCTGATCATGACGACCATCGGGTTTGTGTGGTTATCTAATTTGTATGCAGATTCGGATTCCAAATAATTTATGAATCTCCATTTAGAATTATTATCCGATCGGGATCGCTATGCTTGGGATAGCATGGTCAAAACCAATCCATATAGCTGTTTCATGCAGTCATGGACTTGGGCAGATTTCAAAGAATTACAAGGCTACAAGACTTGGCGGTATGGATTGTTGTGTGGTCAGGACTCAAATCTAGAACGTACTTCTGAAAACTTAGTTGGGGGTTGTATCTTCTATTTTTATCCACAATTGGGAGGAGCAAACATTTTATTGGCAGCAGGAGGGGCAATGCTCTCACCAGAATGTGCCGCAATGGGAATGCCATTGTTGTTAGAAACTGCCGAACAGTTGGCTTACGAGTATAGTGCTTACTTTAGTACCAGCATTATCGCCTTACGCATTGAGCCGTTATGGGAAAGCAAACCGCACTGGTTACCCGCAGATTTTGTGCGATCGCCTGCCGATCTCATGCCTACGGAAACCCTGTTGATCGATCTGCAACTGACAACCGATCAACTCCTTGCCCAGATGAAACCCAAGGGACGCTATAATCTGCGCCTCAGTTGGCGCTATGGCGTAACTACCGAATTTCGCCAAGACGATGCTGCGATCGCCTTGTTTTACGATCTGTTCTGGGAAACCTCTCAACGGCAAAACTTTTTTGGTGAACCCTTCGGCTTTTTTATTAACCTTTGCCAAACCTTATTTCGGGCAAATATGGCAGAAATTTGCCTAGCCAGATGGCAAGGTGAAGCATTAGTTGCCATTCTCGTAATTTATTGGGGTGATCGCTGTACTTATCTGTATGGCGGACGTAGTGTTAAGCATCCCCATGTGATGGCGAGTTACGCGATGCACTGGGCTGCCATGCAACAAGCCAAAGCCAGAGATTGCAAAGTATATGATTTTTATGGATTCACTAACGAGCCGAACCATGCCTATTTTCAATTTTCGCGGTTTAAGCAACAGTTTGGCGGTGCGATCGCCAAAACCATCGGCGCACATGACTATTTTTTCTACGATCGCTTAGCAGATACAATCATAGGACTACTAGAGAAACTTTAATCTGCCGACACATACGTAGGGTGAGTTAGCGATAGCGTAACGCACCAGATAACCTCAATGGTAAGTTACGCCTCGCTAACTCACCCTACAAGGGATACAATGGCAGCCTTCGGCAGACACAATAGATAAACTGGAGAAGATTGAGTATGGAAAGAATTTGGCAAGAGATAAATCGCATTCCTCTAATAGTAATGGAACTGCTCTTAGGATTTGCGCTATTTTGGCTCGGACAGCTCGCTTACCAAAAGCTATTTCGGCGCATGAATCTCAATCTCCAGCTTTTTGTGCGCGATAATCCTGCTGTGGCGATCGCCCTAGTTGGTTATTACATGGGAATTGCGATCGCGTTGGGTGGAGTGCTTATCCAAACTCGCTCTTCTTGGCAAGATACATTGCTTAACTTAACCAGTTATGGCGCATTCTCCATTTTACTAATGCTTGCTGGAGCTTGGATCTGCGACTTTACGATTTTGCGTCGGTGTGACTGTGCTAGAGAAGTCCGTGAAGAGCATAATGTTGGTGCAGGAAGCGTAGAAGCAGGTTGTCATATTGCCAATGGACTGATACTGAGTAGCGCCCTTGGTGGGGAGGGAGGCAATTTATTTGTGGGTTTAGTTTGTTGGCTATTGGGTTTAGGTGTTTTGGTGTTAGTGAGTATCGTCTATCCTCGGATCGCCGCTTACGATGTCTATGGCGAAATCGCTAAACGCAACAATCCTGCGGCTGGAGTAGCATTTGCAGGTGCGATCATTGGTGTGGCAAATGTTATTCGCAATGCCCTTGTTCCAGAATTTGAGAACTGGACAGTGAGCTTTTCTCTCTACGCGATCGCTTTAGGCGGCGGATTAATCTTATTAGCAGTGATTCGGTGGCTTGCCGATTTGATCCTCGTACCAGGTGTCAAAATATCTGATGAAATTGCTAAGCAAGAAACGCCAAACTTAGGTGTGGGCTTTATCGAAGCATTTACCTATATCGTTAGCTCTTTCTTGGTAGCATGGGCATTTTAGGTTTATTTTGCCTTCCGCTTAAGATATAGCAATGTAAGTTTTGATTTGTCCTATCTATCTCTTGGATTGCTATATTCCTATAAAACAAAATCCTTGTAGAGGCAGGTTTAGCAAATTGTCCATCTGCTTACGAAAACCTATGAAAAGAAAATTAAGGTTTCATTTATGCCCATGTACCTTAACTGATTAACGCTATCTATTTCGTAGGAGATGAATTGATTCGGGCGATTGTTCGGCGAACTCTCGATTAAGAAAGTAGTTTAAAAAGGTGCGAATCAACGCGACGATCGCTAATTTGTAAAGCGCTTCAAATGTGGGAGCGACAGTTGTTGCCAAGATGTCTGCTCCTAGCTGCAACTCTAAGGCTAATTGCAACCACATCCCGAAATATAAGCGCAAATGATTAAATGAGAAAGCATTTTTAGAGATCGCCATGCGTCCTGTTTGCAGTATCCCTAAAATCACGCAGAAAATTGAAATTGCCTCTATACCGAGCTTAGCTAGTTTAGCAATGCTGCTCAGTCCAAGTTCTAAGTGTTCGATCCATTCCATCATCTATTCTCTATTTTAGAGCGGTTAAGTAGGGCTTGCTGAAAAAGCAATTAGGTGGCAGGTACAAGGTAAGGAGAAAACGCAGACTTCCTAGCAGTCAAGATAGGAAATTGCCAAGATTGGCAAGAGATAGCAGAAAAGATAAAAGCCACCTTGTTAAATGGAAGAAAAAGGCATTGTCTGCCCAACATAAACCAAGAAAAAAATAAAAAAGCAAGCTGCTTGAGCAGCGACTCTAGATTCATTACCAAAAAGGTGATAGCGATCGCCGTTTCCGAAGTATTTGCCAACTTGGTCATAACGCGATTTAAGCTGAACCGTCGTTTAGCCTGTCCAAACTTACCTTCAATTTGATTACGAACCTTAGCATCTTCGAGAGTTTGCTTGCGAATAGCCGCCACATCATCGGTTACAGGTCTGCCCAAAGGCGGAGCCGTAATCCGAATACCCAGATTTCGACAATAGGCGCGATTGCTGCGAGTGCGGTAAATCTGGTCAAAGTAAACCGCTTCAGGGTAATGTCCAAAGCGAGATTTAAACAATTCTACTTGATGCTGTAAATCCCCCGATTCATTGAAGTTATCCCAACTGAGATGGTCGAGAAACGCATGACCATCCACACAACTAACTGAGAGTTTAGCGCCAAACTCCACAGGTGTGCCTGACTTACCTCTGACGATTGGACGCACATGAGGTTGAGTAATACTGACGATGCGGTCGTCTATGCGATGACAACCTTGCTCGTACATCAATTGTTGTTGCCGATATACTTCACTGACGACCAGTAAGTTCCGATAGAGATTCTTCTTCAATTCTGATAGCTTTGCTCCTGCGCCAATTAGGGTGTCAATATGGGCAAGATTGCGACGGACATATCCCAACTGTTGGCGTAATGCTTTGCGAATCTTTTTAGAATTGGGTTTGCGTTGTTTGGCAATTTGTAGATAAGCTGTCCTTGCTTCACGGCGATAGGTGCGTGGTTTCTTCGGTAATTGTTCTTTCACTTGTTTGTAAAGAGCATCAATCACAATTTCCGTTTGTTCTCTTGCTTCGTTCAACAGCTTGATGTCAGTGGGATAACGGATGTCAGCTGGCGCGACTGTTGCATCTAGCAGCAATTTTCCTTGGTTTGCTGGTTCTGTTTCTTTCTGTTCCTTTTCTACTTTCTTCTCTTCTTTTTCTGCCTTTTTGTCCTGCTTTTCTTCTTTCTCTTTTTGTCCCGATTCTTTGGGAGGCTTCACAATCCGTTCGTTGATTCTCCCCACGATCTCTAGGTTCAATCGTTTGCGGAAGTGTACCATCATACTTGCTTCAAATGGTGCTTTGTCGCTGTACTCTGATATGCCTAGGAAGTATTGTAAATATGGGTTCTCGCGGATCTGTTCCACTGTCTCTTCGTCGCTTGTTCCTAATTTTTCTTTGATTATCAGCGCCCCAAGTGCCATCCGAAATGACTTTGCTGGCGCTCCTTGTTCTTTGCTAAATTGTTCGGCAT
This sequence comes from Pseudanabaena sp. lw0831, assembly GCF_016584665.1. Taxonomy (GTDB): domain Bacteria; phylum Cyanobacteriota; class Cyanobacteriia; order Pseudanabaenales; family Pseudanabaenaceae; genus Pseudanabaena. Next base: position 35,524 of record NZ_BBJB01000085.1, on the reverse strand, counting down.
ATTCACTCTCAAATTGTTCCCATGGTACTAGTTCCGCTAATCTTACCCATCGATTTTCTCCTGACAGTTTCCCGCCAAATGGTAAGTAGAAATTCTCGAATGATAGCTGTCCCGTGGGAGATTGTCGGCACATGAAATTTTATTTGTGCAAGGGTTTTCCTTGCTTTTCCTGCTTTTTCTTGCATTTTATCAGTTTTCGATCTCCTTGGAAACCTTTGCTTGTATGCTTTTCTTGCTTTTTCAGTAAGCCATAAGTAGCTATGCATAAGCAACCTTAAAACCTAAAAGCGCAGGTCACCTGCTACGCGGGCAACCTGCGCTTTGTTTTTTTTTGGTTTTCACTATACTAAGCTACTTAATCTGGCTGTTTGTCAGAATATTCGCTCGATTGTTGGATCAGTTTTGCCACCAGTCCTGTCCATCCTGTTTGATGACTAGCGCCAATTCCTGAACCATTATCGCCATGAAAATATTCATAGAATAATACTAAATCTTTCCAGTTAGCATCAGTATCGAATTTTGATTTTTTACCATTTTGCGAATCATTTACAGGGCGATCGCCACGATCATCCTCAACAAAGATATTGATAAGACGCTGAGATAGCTCTACCGAGACATCCCATAGCGTCATCAAGTTTCCCGAACCAGTAGGATACTCAATTTTGAAGCTATCACCATAGAAATGATGGAACTTCTGTAAGGATTCGATAATGAGGAAATTTACTGGCATCCAAATTGGACCACGCCAGTTAGAATTCCCTCCAAACAAACCGCTCGAAGATTCGGCTGGTTCATAATCAACTCTATATTCACTACCTTTAGCTCTCCAAATATAGGGATGATCCTTATGGAATTTAGAGAGTGCGCGAATGCCAAATTCTCCCAAAAACTCTTTCTCGTCTAGCATTTTGGTTAAAATGCGTTGGAGCTTATCGCGATAGCAGATAGCAAGTAACCGTCTAGCGTCCATCCCGCAGGTTTCCATGCAAGCAACATTTTGAGTTAGCTCAGGATGATGGTTGATAAACCATTGCATTCTATTTTTGAATTCTGGCAATTGATCGAGTACTTCGGGATCTAATGTCTGTACGGCAAAGAGTGGAATCAGTCCAACGAGCGATCGCACTTTTAGTTTTAGTTGATTACCAGAGGGGAGATTGAGAACATCGTAGTAAAAGCCATCTTCTTCATCCCAAAGCTCTGTATGCTTCTCACCGACTTTATTCATAGCATCGGCGATATAGAGAAAATGTTCAAAGAATTTAGTGGCAATATCCTCATAAACATGATTTTCTTTGGCAAGTTCTAAAGCGATCGTTAGCATGTTTAAGCAATACATGCCCATCCAACTAGTACCATCGGCTTGCTCAATATACCCACCCGTAGGAAGTTCCGCACTGCGATCGAACACTCCAATATTATCCAATCCCAAAAAGCCGCCTTCAAAAACATTCTTGCCATCGCGATCTTTGCGATTTACCCACCAAGTGAAGTTTAACAAAAGCTTCTGAAAAACCCGCTCTAAGAATTTGCGATCGCCTTTACCGTGCATCTTCTGCTCGATTTTATAAACTCGATAGGTCGCCCATGCATGAACGGGGGGATTCACATCGCCAAAAGCCCACTCGTAGGCTGGAATTTGCCCATTTGGATGCATAAACCACTCGCGGGTAATTACATCAAGCTGCCGCTTGGCAAAATCTGGGTCAATCATCGCGATCGGAATCGTATGGAAAGCTAAATCCCAAGCAGCAAACCAAGGATATTCCCATTTGTCGGGCATCGAAAGAATATCCTCAGATTCCAAATGGAACCATTGAGCATTTCTCCCCTTGAGGCGATCGCTTGGTGGTGTGGGCGTATTTGGATCGCCTTCTAACCAAGGTTTTATAGAATAGTTGTAATACTGCTTGCTCCATAGCATTCCTGCAAAAGCCTGTCTCTGGACATTTCGCATATCATCCGTCATTTCAAATGGGGAAATTTGCTGATAAAACTCATTGGCTTCGCGCAGTCTCGTTGCCACAATTTCGGCTTCTACTCCCAAAACGAGGACATCAGGGGCAATATCGCTCAATCGCAATCTGACAACTTTAGTCTCACCCGCCGCGATCGCTAGTTCATAATGAGCAGCAGCCTTTGTGCCTTGTTGCTGAGGATTTAGCGATGCTTTACCATTGACAATATAATCATTGATGCCATCCTTTACATACTGAGAGATATTTGCAGTTCCAAATAGCCGCTGATAGTTGGTTTCATTTTCTGTAAATAGTAATTCTTTACTCTCTGGACAATAGAGCCACATTTGCCCTAATTGCTCATGACTTGCCGCAATCATGTCTGAAGAATGAGCCTTAAGTGAGGGTTTCTTGCTATTGTCCCAAACCCAATTATTCCGAAACCACAGAGACGGCAGCAGATGAATCGTCTGTGAGTCAGGCGCATGATTGGTGATACTAATTTGGATTGTAATATCCTGAGGCGAGTTTTTAGCATATTCAACAACCACATCAAAGTAGCGATCGCTATCAAACACCCCTGTATCTAGTAGTTCAAGTTCTCGCTCATTTCGACTGCGATGTTTATTCCCATTTACAAGCTGTTCGTACGGGAAGGCAACTTGAGGATACTTGTATAGATATTTCATGTAGGAATGCGTGGGCGTATTATCTACATAAAAGTAATACTCCTTAACATCTTCGCCATGATTACCTTCGCTGCCAGTTAACCCAAACAATCTTTCTTTAATAATCGGATCGGCTCCATTCCAGAGCGCGATCGCAAAGCAGAGAAACTGATGATCGTCAGAAATGCCAGCAATCCCATCTTCTCCCCATCGATAGGCTCGCGATCGAGATTGATCGTGAGAGAAATAATCCCAAGCGGTTCCCGCAGAGCTATAGTCTTCACGAACAGTTCCCCATTGCCGCTCGCTAAGATAAGATCCCCATTGCTTCCAAGGTTTTCCGTTTCTGGTTTCTACTAATCTAGCTTGCTCTGGATTCATCATATTTCTCTACAGGATTATTTCTGCTTTTGCTAATCAATAGGACTTGCATAAAATCGCGTAAACTTCCAATCATATAAGTAGCTCAGCATAATTAAAACCTAAAACCAGAGGTGGTTCCGTCCGCTACGCGGGCGGAACCACCTCTTTGGTTTTTAGTTTACTTATGTCTAGCTACTTAGTAGAGACAATTCATGAACTGCCTCTACATCTAGTATTCTATTCGTAAATCCTAATTTGGCTTAACGAGCTGAGAGAGTAAGAGTGTATAATTGGTTCTTCACTGCGGCGATATAGGAATCATTCGTCAAGAACGCAGCAGGTAATCGTTTGTCGGCAACTGCGGCTTTTACAAGTTGAGCTGCGGTGATCGTACCATCGTTAAAGCCTTTCATCAGACCTTCAGAGTCAGGAATACCTTGGCTTGTAAAATACCCCTGATGTGCCAGATAAGCGAGGTTAAAGGGTGTCAAGGTTATCTTCATTTTTACTTCTATAGAAGGCATTTGCATAGCATCTTGAGCCTTGGCAGCAGGAACTATAGCAGTTGCAGAGAGCAAGAGTGCAGGCAAGAAAGCTAGAAGTAATTTTTTCATGATTTTATCTCTCGATATAGAATTTATTCTTTTGGGGAACTAATTAATGAATTAGTTCTTTTTGTATTAATCTAAGTATTTACCTTTTGCCTGAAGTCACCCTGATGTGAAAATGAGAGAATGATTAATTATGCCTGAGAAGTTATAGCTGTTTTCAAAGCCCAAAAGAGAGTTGCACCGTAAAGCGGTGCAACTCTCTTTTGAGCTTTAAAGGCTATTGAGGCTTCATGGGATACAAGAAATTTTTTAAAAGGCTTGCTTCGCAAGCCTTTTAAAAAATTTCTTGTTTTTTGAGACACCGCAGAGCGTTGCAATCTTTCTTTTGTCTAGCTAGTTAATTCGCTTGAGCAGATGATCGCCGACACGTAAAGCATTCGCAATAATTGTTAATGTAGGATTGACGGCGGCACTGGAGGGAAAAAAGGAACCATCAACAACATAGAGATTATCGACATCATGAGTACGACAATTAATATCTAAAACCGAATCTTTGGGGTCTTCACCAAAGCGGCAAGTACCATTTTGATGCGCTACTGCCGCGATCGCTAATTTTTTCCGAAAATAGAGGGAGAGAGGCAAAATACGATCGCCACAATTTATCTTTTTTAATACTTGCGTCCAGCGATCCATGAGGCGATCGAAGGCGACAGTATTGTTTTCGGTATAACTGAGATGCACTGTGCCATTTTTGACGGTGACACGATTGTTGCGATCGGGTAAGTCTTCGGCTGTGATAAACCAATCAACGGAGTGCTGAGCAACTTGATCTAGTGCCATCCCTGGGGCAAAAACAGGAGCATCAAGGGCGATCATGTCTTTATTCACCTTGCCCAATAATTGGATCAGTCCCATCGGGTAGTTAAAGCCTTCTTCACCCCAGTAATAATCAAGCACAGCGAGAGTCTTTTGGAATTCGCTATGATTTGGCTTGGGAGTGATGCCAACGATCGCACCATGTTGATGTTTCATGAAGTTTCGCCCAACTTGGTCAGAGCTATTCGCTAAACCGTTAGGATGTTGATCATTAGCAGATCGCAACAACAAGACAGCAGAATTAATCGCGCCACAGGCAACCACCACAATATCGCCAGAGAAGTTAAGAATTTGATCGTCTAATTTCACTTCAACGCTGGTGACTTCCCTTCCCGATGGGCTTGTATGCAGTCGCAGTACCTCTGCCTCGATGAGCAAAGTGATGTTGTCTTTTGCGATCGCTGGACGCACGCAATTTATATCTGAGTCACCCTTGCCATTCACTAAACAGGGGAACCCATCACAGGTATTGCAGCGAATGCAAGCTCCCAAACGCCGATTGACTTCATTTAGCTTGATTGCCAAAGGAAGGTTAATTGGATTTAAGCCTTGCTTTACCAAGTCATCATGGATTTCTTGGATGCGCGGCTCATGGGAGACTGGTGGGAATGGATAGGGCGAGTTAGTTGGTGGCTCAGTAGGATCTTGACCACGCTCACCATGTACTTCATAGAGTTTTTCTGCTTCTGTATAGTAGGGTTCAAAGTCTTGATACTTCAGTATCCATTCAGGAGAAATACCTCCCTGATGTTCTACGAGATCGAAGTCCCGTTCTCTAAGACGCAGCAATGCGCCTCCATAGACTTTAGTGTTTCCGCCGACCCAGTAGCCAGTTCCTGGATGAATCGTACTGCCATCTTTATCATCAATCCAAGTTTCAGAAGTGTGATAGCGGTCTTTTTTATAGACTTCAACTGTATCCCAATTCTGTTTCTCTTGAGGTAAAAATGCACCTCTTTCTAGGATCAAGATCTTCTTTCCACTAGAAGCAAGGCGATAGGCTAAGGTTCCGCCACCTGCACCAGTTCCGATAATAATCACATCGTAATGTTCAGTAGACATTGATTTTCCTATTGATTTGAGAACGAAGATTTATTTAGACAAGAACTTCTGGAGAAAAGACATGAATCTCTTAGGTGCGGGAGCAGTAGATTCTTGCACTTTCGCTACCTTAGGAGGATTCCCCTGCATACCAGTGACTTCATAGACTTTAAATTCATTTTTACCTAGGCTGAAATTACCGTTACGATTGATAATCGCTTTGTCTTTGACTTGGTTGTAGACTGATTCTGAAATTAACAAATCACTTCCAACTTCTTGATTGGCAGCTTCAATTCGACCGACCGAATTTACAATATCACCCAAAGGCGTAAGAACATTGAGCTTGCTAGGATCTATCGGAATTAAAACGGCTGCGCCATAGTGAATGCCGATACTCATATTTAGTGGGTTGTAAGATAACTTCTTTAAGAAAACATTCAATTCCGCTATGGTTTTAAGCAGTTCCAAGCCCGCCCATACGGCTCTTTCTGCTGCCTGACTACTATTTTTCTCAAATCCAAATACTGCCATGACTCTAACACCCATGACGTTAGGAATAATCCCACCATATTGACCCACGACTTTCTGGACGCGATGGAAATAGCGACTCATGATATAGACAATATCGTAGTGAAAGTTTACCTCGTCAAAATTAGTCGATCCGCGAATTGTGGCAACTAGCAAAGCTACATTGCGATCGCTATTCACAGCACCTGTAGCTAGCTGCCCTTCGAGAATGTCTATATCCTCATTGTCAATTACCATGCGGCGAATCGAAACATCTCCTGTCACCTTGGTTTGGCAAGCAAGCCGCACATGGACGGGAAAATCCAGTTTTTTGGCTAAAGCTCTTTCAGCGCTAGTTGGAGGACTACAATTTTGCACTCCATCTAAAATCATGATGCGACAAGTGGAACAATAGGCATTCCCACCGCAGACGTGGGTATGCTCGATTCCATTTAACAATAAAGCTTCTAAAACCGTGTCAGATTTGTTAATCTCGACAGAACGTTTATCAGGTAGACAATTAATTTTTGACATAATTTCAACCTCATTCAATCTAATTTAATAGTTTTTTGCAAGCAACGATCGCAGACTTTAAGAAGGTGTTAACTTGATCGATACTTGCCCTAGGCTCGCCAAATTGTGAAGCAGTAAGAATTGCCCCAACCCAACCTTCTGTGTGCCAAATTCCATCACCATCTAGAATCGGTAAATTACTACGATCCTCGGGATAAGGATAGGGAGTCACATACCAGTATGGCTCGTTATAGCTGCTATCCCCTGGGGATAGACCGATGCCTACTGACTTTTCTTGTCCATTTATTTCATCTGGGATAGAAATCAAAGTCGCCATATCGAAATGATGTGGCCAAATGCGAACATCCGATGCCATAGGTTCTTGTTGGACTATATTTTGGAGAATACGATCTGCACTGGCGTAGTATTCAGCTAAATCTGAAGTTAGGTTCAGGAGTTGGAAAGTTGCGCCACGGGCAAGATCGCTGTCTGGGAAGTCGTTGGGTGGATAGGAAATCGGAGTAATTAAATCAGCAGCACCGCCCAATCCACCAACGATCGCCTTCATCCAGTCAAATGCTTCAGTCAATGTACGATCGCTTAATGCAAAAGCAGAAATAACTTGATCGCGATCGGTTACAAAATTTAGAGTTAATGCGATCGGATCGAGAGCAAGTCGATATGACTCGATCAATGTAATTGCGCGGGTTGTGAATCCTAGTTGATCGTCCCAGAATAATCCTTTATTACTCGAATCTGCTAGAGCGTTGGAGATGGCTGCTAATGGCTGGATTGCATAATGAAGTTGAATTCTCGCTTCAGCAAGTTGCTGATGATCGAGTGTAAATGATGGTTGATCGGGAATATTCATAATGTTATAGCTAAATTTTTTCGATTAATTTTTTTGATTAGGCGATCGCTTATTTTTCGATAATCCTCAGGGCATGACCATCGGGATCTCGGACTAAAAATCCGCGCTTAAACCCTAAAGAAAGAGAAGGAATTTCGATCGCATCGGGCGAGATAAAAATTGTGCGTGAATTTCGCAACTTTTGCGCGATCGCTTTAGCATCATTGACAACTAAAGTAGTCTGCCAATGCAGCAAGTCATTGGTGCGTGCGTCAGAGGGGTAAGGCTTGCCATCGCTCGGAGACAAGTAATCGAGAAACTCAATCCCTAAACCTGATGGCGCTTTTAATCCACTAATGCGTAACTTGGCTCCAAACACATTATTGAGATGCTCCTGTTCCGTGCCGAAGTTTTCACTTTCACCCGCCAGTTTGAGTCCTAGAACATCGCGATAAAACTTCAAGCTAGCATCAGTATTACTAACTACGATCGCCGTATGGTCAATTCCTAAAAAGACTTGCGCCTGATTCTCTTGCCATTTCGGATCGCCTTTACCTTTAGGAAAATAAATAATTTCTAAATTATGTCCGTCAGGATCTTTAAAGTAGAAGGCACGAATTCCTGCGGCGGCTTTATTAGTATCAGGAATCCTTTGCGGAGCAGTAGAAGCATGTTGCACCTTAAATTTACGAAGAATTTCATAGGCTTTATCCATGTCGCTGACTGCGATCGCAATATGTTGAAACCAGCGATCGTTACTGCGCGAATCGACAGGAATCGGTCTACCCTTCGGCGTGATAAATTCCGTTAATTCGAGAATCTCTCCGCCTAGTCGCATTTTTACCACTCTCAAACGCACTCCAAACAAGCCTTGGAGTCGTTCGTATTCAGAGCCTAAAACCTCAACATCAGATATTTTTTGGAAGGACAAAACCTCAGAGTAAAATTGAATAGCTTTATCCATATCTGAAACTGTAATGCCCACAGAGTCAACCGCAGTTACATTAGCTGGCTGGGCTTGGGCGATCGCATAGGGCGATCGGGTTGATAGCGGATTTAAGATTGCCGCCTCTTGGGCAAAGACTCCTAACACTAAAGAGAAGGCAATCAGAAAGACTCTTTTTTGGAATTTAATAGCCATACTATGCCTCAAGTCTTTTGATGAGATGTTCGGCAACCCGCAAAGCATTAGCAATGATAGTCAAAGTCGGATTGACGGCTCCACTCGAACAGAAAAAACTGCCATCAACAACATAGAGATTATCAATATCGTGGGTTTGACAATTAAGGTTCAGTACAGAGGTTTGGGGATCTTCACCAAAGCGGCAAGTCCCAACTTGATGTCCGACTCCTTGCAAAGGGAGTTTCCCAGTGAAATAGTTAGTGGAACCTTTGACAAAATAACTGTCATGAGACAGAATGCTCTCGCCACAGTCAATAGATTTAAGAATCTCGATCCACTTCTGCTCCAATCGGGCATAGGGTTCGGAATTATTTTCGGTATAGTCCAAAATAATGCGATCGCCATCAACACGAACGCGGTTGTTATGGTCTGGCAAGTCCTCTACAGTCAACCACCAATCGACAGAGTGACTTGCCACTTCTTCAGGTGTGCGGGGAGCGTAGGCAGCGGCATTGCCTTCGATCATTTCCTTATTGACTTTACCAAGGGTTTGGATTTGCCCCATCGGATAGTCGTAGCCATCTTCACCCCAATAGAAATCGTTGATCGATAGAGTTTTTTGGAACTTGGTGGGATTTGGCTCTTTCGTTACTCCAATAACGGAACCGAGCACATGTTTCATAAAATTGCGCCCTACCAAATCAGAGCTATTTGCCAAACCATTCGGGTGTTGGTCATTATGCGATCGCAGCATGATCGTCGATGAGTTAACTGCTCCACAAGAAAGAACGACTATTCCACCCGAAAAGTACTTAATCTCATTATTGATGCTTACTTCAACCGTAGTAATCTCCTTGCCAGAATCACTGGTATGGAGTTTCAACACCTTAGCCTCTGTCAATAGCGTCAAATTAGGATGCTGTATTGCTGGCAAAATCCCAGTCACCTCAGCATCAGATTTAGCATGAACTAGGCAGGGAAATCCATCACAAGTATTACAGCGAATACATTCACTCAGATGTTGCTGGACTTCATTTAGCCTGATACCCAGAGGCGTATGATATGGATGTAGCCCCTTCTGTTGGAGTGAGTTGCTAACGGATTCCATTCGCGGCTCGTGGCTGACCGCAGGATAAAAATAATCGTGGCTACGTGGTGGTTCGGTAGGATCTAGACCCTGATTGCCATGAACTTGATATAGCTTTTCAGCTTCAGTGTAGTAGGGTTCAAAGTCTCGATATTTTAGGGGCCAAGCTGGAGAGATACCATCCTTATGCTGATAGGATTCAAAATCTCGCTCGCGCAGACGAAATAAAGCGGCTCCATAAATCTTGGTATTTCCGCCAACAGAGTAGCTCATACCAGGATGTAATTCGTTGCCATCGCGATCGTACCAAACCTCATCATTATGATAGCGATTGCTCTTAAACGCGACTTTAGTATCCCAGTTTTCCTTCTCTCTAGGCATGAAACCGCCGCGCTCTAGCACCAAGATGCTTTTGCCAGTGGAGGCTAGCTTGTAAGCGAGTGTTCCTCCTGCTGCACCAGTACCGATAATAATGATGTCATAATGTTCGGCAGCCAAATGTTCCGTAGACAAGTTATCTGTTGACATTGCTTTTTTCCTACTGCTCTTGATAGTTCCAAAGCAAACCACCATCTACAACAATGGTGGAACCTGTAATGTATCGAGCCTCGTCAGAAGCTAAAAAAGTCACCACAGAAGCGACATCTTCAGGTTGTCCCAAACGACCGAGAGGAATATTTTTTAGCAAAGGCTCCAATTTAGAGGGATCGTTGAGAAGCGCTTTGTTAATTGGAGTTTCGATCGCACCAGGAGCGACGTTATTGATAGTGATACCAAGCGCACCAAGTTCTACAGAAAGGTTCCGCATCATCATCTTCAAAGCGCCTTTGCTGGCACAGTAGGCGGTAAAGTGGGGAAATGGTAATTCTTCATGAACAGAGCTAATGTTAATGATGCGTCCATTGCGCTTACCCTCGCTCATTTGATGTTTAACGAAGGATTGAGTCGCAAAGAAAACGCCTTTAAAATTGATATTCATTACCGCTTCAAAATCTTTTTCGGTAACATCCCAAAAATCTGCGTGTTTCTCAATCCCTGCATTGTTGACTAGAATGTCTAGAGTTCCAAAATGCTTGATGCTCTCATCAATTAATTTGCGAACGTCATCAACCATGCCCAAGTCAGCACCAATACTATAACCGCGATCGTTATCACAGAAGCCCTCAGCCATCATGCAATCTCCACCAGTTGCTTTGATCGCATTTAAAGTCTCTTCAGCACCTTGAGGATTAGAGCGATAGTTGACCACAACCTTAGCGCCTTCCTTTGCCAATCGAATCGCAATACCTTGACCAATACCACCACTGCTTCCAGTGACTAGAGCAATCTTTCCATCCAGCTTCATGATTTTTTACCGTGTTAAAATTTGCAATAGTATCGGAGCGAAATTCTCGGCAGGCTAAGACCATTGAGAGAATTTCAATCTATTTTGATTGAAAAGCTATTAGAGAGGGTTAGCGCGTTATAAAAAGTTGATTGGAATTAGCTGATGTTTCGAGAATTTTTTTTAAGCGTTCGCTCAGCAAATCCTCATTTTTGAGATTCTATTGCAATTTTTCAGCAGAGGTTTTGGAGGCAGGTAAAGAAGAGATTTTGCAGCTAATCTGATAAGTCTGTGATTATTACCAATCCGCCCTCAATTGTATATACTTGCAGTCGATATCCGCGAAGCATACTCATCCCAATAAGTGGATCTGTTTCTGCTGAATTTACTTCAATTTCTTGAGATTTGCCATCCCAAATAGCTACTGCGTCGTAAATATCAAATAAAACCTCACTTCCATCACCCAAAGTTCCGCGATCGCGATAACTCCACGGCAGACCAAGTTCAGTAATAATGTCGTTGGGAAGACTCAAGAAACCAGTAAATCCTGTATCAATAACAGCATTAATGGATTTTAGTTTGGCATTGCTACGAACGACCACAAGAATCGTAGCTTCATAATTCTTATTGCCGTATCCCTGCATCATAGCTTTTCTTTCAAGCTCCGCGCACCGAAACGATGAACGGCGCGATAGCCAATTCGGACGACCCAAGTTTGGGAATCGGGTAACCGTTCTCGAAGTTTCCGTGTGGCAGTCATCGTATCATTGGCAATTTCAAACGCACCTGTCTCAATGTCAATAGCAACTATTTTGCCATGATTACCTGCTTCGACTTGTGGGCGTATTTCCGTTTGGTAAATTAGATCACCTCGTTGAGCGAACTCTTCTTTGCTATAGCGGGGTTGACGGACTGCCATGATTGTGAATTTCCCTCGATCATTGCCTTGTCTAGCATTATAACTGACCAGAAGTTGTTCCTAACAAGTTGCATTCGTTCAAGAAAAAATAAGGTGCGTTACATTTCATTAACGCCCTCTACAAGATTTGCGATCGCACTATTTGCTGAACTGACACACAGCAGTTAATACCTTACCCATCTCACTATTTTCTTGTAAAAACATTTTTCCACCTTTCATAGTCATTTTGAGGGGTTTACTTTGACCGTTCATAACAACGGCTTGCTTGTCTTCGGCAACTAACCTAGTCTTACAACTGCCTGTAAATTGGCTAGTACCAGCTGTCATACCATTTTCAGAGACAGGTAATGTAATCATCTGATCGTAGGTGACGTTATCACCTTGCTTCTGGATTGTAGTGTTGTTGAAGTGATATTTATATCCTCTAGAATCTTGTGCGACATATACCCATTTATTACTTGCGCTGCAAGCGGATAATAGACAGAACGAGGATAGAATACCCAAAATTCCTATCAGCCAAGCTTTTTTCACGTTAAATACCTTTTTCAAAAAATATGAATCTAAGTCAACTGAGAACTGAATAATTTCGATATCAAGCTCTTGGTAGTTTCGTAACTCTTTTTATCTAGATAAACTGCTGCAATTAGAGCTTCAAAGGTTTCTCCTAACACAGAAGATTGTTGAGCAATATTCTGCTTTTGTTCACCCAAGCCAAAACGGATAAATGATGCAATACCAATCGCTCGAAACAAGTTCCCCAAACTTTCTCTTTTCTCAAGCTCTATCTTCTTGTTGGTGATACTTTCTCGACTGTTATGACCGTTCTCGATCAGTAATTCAACAAGGATTGCTTTCAGTATTGCGTCACCAAGAACGCGATAAATTTCCTGATCCTCGCAATGTCTACCCTGTTGCTTTTCTTCTTGAGCAAATGCTTTTCGTGTAAGCGCTCGAATTAGCAGTTCCTTGTTCAAAAAGGTGTAGCCTAAATTCTTTTCAACAACTACAATGTTTTCTGAGTTCATCTTTAACCTGAATGTATTCTGGATTTGAAACAATGCAAGCAAAACTATGGTGAATATAGCCAGAAGGTCGAATTTCTGCCTAACTGTATATTATCTTTCAGATCACAGGATAAATACATGTATGAAATAAATATCGCACAACTTGCCAGATAAAGCGACCAATAAGTGTAATAACAAATTTTTTGCAGCGTAACATACCTGAATGGAGTTTTATCGATCGCTGTGCAGCATAACATTCCTAAACCAGTGCTAAAAAATCATACACTTATACCAGCCTTCAACTAGAAAGCTGCGCGATCGCATTTAATTTTATTGCTCCATCACAAAATATAGTCAAGCAATGTCTCAAGAATTTTCTGAAATCCCTAATTCTCAAAATCGGGCTATCGGTAGGTGGTTACTCGCGATCGCAACTGTGATATTTGGCGCTTCTAATGCGATCGCTAGCAAATTACACGACCTTGGTGATAAGCATTTGATTGATGGCAGAAATCCAATCTCTTTACTTGTCTTGCCAAAGTCGAAGTCCAATATCAGCTACAGCTTGCACATCTGACAGCAGACGAGACTAATACATCGAGTAGAACTATTTGGACAAAGTTTGCAGCATAACTCGGCTCTGCTTTTCTTTTTGCCGATCATTCGCAGATAGAGTTCTGAGGCTACGATCATTCCCAGTGGAGGGGCGATACAATAAATCCAGAACCCGGACCATGCTTGTGCAGGTATAGCAGAACCCAGAGATCTAGCAGGATTCATACTCATCCCAGAAATCGGCGCGGCGATCGTAATGTAAATGACCAATAACATCCCAGCAAACACTCCCGTTAATTGAGAAAGCTTTGGATGATTAGACACATTGAGAATTAAGGTCATCAGTCCTAATGAAAGGATAAATTCAACCAAGAAAGCAATTAACTCACCTGCCGAACTTGGAACTGTAGCAATATAGTTTACGGCTGGATCGGCGATCGCCATACCAAGTAGAATTCCCGCAAACCAGACGCCTAAGATTGCACCAAGAACTTGTGCCAAGATGTAAAAGCAAGCATCTATTGTGCGAATTTTTTTAAGTCGCCAAAAGGTCAAAGTTACAGAAGGATTGAGATGTGCGCCCGATCGCTTACCTAAAGGCGAATAAATAATCAAAATCGCGGTTAGTCCAATTGTTACGCCAATTAAAAAACGTCGTAACAATGGATCGGCGATCGCTTGATGAATAGGAGAACTAGGAAGCTGAAAAATGGCTGTAACTATGGTTGCTACAACCATAAACATACCCAAACAAAGAGCCTCGATCGCATATTCGATTATATTCATCATCCAAATTTATGACTATGGTCTAATGGAATAACTAAGTAGTTTAAAAAACTAGAGATTGTGTCGCCCGTGTAGCGGGCGACACAATCTCTAGTTTTGGGTTTTAAATATCGAGAACAACCCTTGCAGTCTTAGGTTTAGAGATACAGATGAGGACTGAACCACGGTCAACAGAAGCTGTTGGTGTTTCTTCATAATCAACATCTCCTTCAGGAATTTTGCACATACAAGTACCGCAAACGCCGACTCGACAACTATGATCGGGATAGATATCATTTGCTTCCGCAAACTCTAAAATCGTTCCATCTTTAGGATTCCAGCTAAGCGTTTTACCAGACTTACTAAATACCACTTCGATAGAAACATGTTCTTGGGTTAAACCTTGGGCTTGTTCTACCTTCTTGGGCTTAGTCTTGGCAAAAGATTCAAATAGAACCTTATTATCAGCTACACCCCACTCCCTCAATCCATCTCGAAGCGAATCCATAAATGATGGAGAGCCACAGAGGAAATATTCTGCATCGGTCGAACCGTAAAAATTCTGCATCTCAGGTGCAACTACATTCTTGATCAAATCAACATCCACATAGCCTTTATGTTGATAATTGCCTTCATCAGTTAAGCTAGGGCGGCTATAGCAATAAACGATATGTAAATTAGGATTACTAACTGCGATCGCATTAACTTCATCGCGAAAGGCATGGAGACTTCCATCTCTCGCTCCATGCAAAAACCAGATATGTCTTTGTGGATTCAGCAAACCAGCAGCTTTTGCCATGCTAATCATCGGCGTAATGCCGACACCATTGCTGATTAAGACCGCAGGTTGCGAACTATTCACGTCTAGCACAAACTTTCCAGCAGGAGGTTTTGCCAAAATTACCGAGCTTTCATGAACGTGATCATGCATAAAATTAGAAGCGATCCCAGCAGGTGCGATCGTATCAGGGGGAGCAGGTTCGCGCTTAATCGAGAGTCGATAATGAGAGGTAGACTCGATATAATCAGAAAGTGAGTAGGTACGGATTACAGGTTTCGACTGTTCGGGAATATCTAGCTGAATCGTGAGAAATTGCCCAGGGGTAAAATTGGGAATCATTCCACCATCCACTGGTTTTAGGTAAAAAGATGTAATGCTTTCACTCTCTTTGACTTTGCGATCGACAACAAATTTGCGCCAATCTTTCCAATCGATACCGCCACCAGCTTCAACTAATGGGCTTTTTGATGTCTCAGATTTGCTTTTCCCAGCCGCAAGACCACCCATTGCCCCAACTGTAGCACTAGCGATTGAGGCATAAAAAATGAATTTATAGGCAGATTCATTCTTGAGGTTTACCAAAAAAATTGCAGCAGTAGCAGGGATGGTCACCAAAGTACTTAAAAAAAATCCAGAAGTTATTGCTCTAACAAAGGGATTTGAGATTTGTCTAATATCTTCTAACATTGGCGGATTCCGTTATTAATCTGATTTTTTAATAAAGAAATAATTTGTTGTGTCACGTCGAAGCCTCGCCACAACAAATTACTTCTTTATTCCCTAATAGTGAAATCGCTCCCACTTTTGAACCAATCTACTTGTTGATTTGCGGGCAAGTTTTATTTGTAAAGTCACATTTAGAAATGTAGGAAGCTTGCCAGCTATAGGGAATGGACAACAAATCTCTAGCGCCAGTCATACTCTGCCCTAAAAACAGGATAGTCGCAAAAATATTCAGTAAAATATGCACAGTGCGCCAGCGATTTTTGCGGTCTTGGTAAATATCCTGCACGATCGCTATTGAAAAAATCATCAACAAAGCTGCGGCTATCCCATAGTAGTAGTGAGAGAAAAACCATTCTTTATCGCGACGAAAGACTTCTGGTTGAGCACCTAAGATAATTAATCCTATTCCAGTTAGGGTCGCAAAAATACCGCGCCATAACTTGCTTGTAGCCCGATAGAGAAATACCATCGAAGCTATAGAAGCAATAAACATGATCGCCACAAAGGCAACCCGTGATGGCTCTTTGGTTAAAATGTCGCGTTCGATCATCTTGGAGAAAATCGGGAAAGCCATACCCAAAAGTGCTACTCCCACAACCGAGCCACTCAGCCAATAACCGATCGCTAAATGCTCGGAACCTACACTTGGAGGAATCTTACTTTTCTCTCCATTTGCGGCTTGCAGACGACGTTGACGAGTCAGCCAAGAACGATTGATGACGATACCAATCAATGGGAATACAAATGCGATCGCGATCGCGGGATGTAGTAAAGCTAGAGTGTCTTTTAGATCCATATGATTGGTAGGTGCAAATAACTTTAGTAAAAAATAATCAATTTGCCCCCTCTCAATGTCAGAGCGGGGGCTGAGAGTGAGTGTAAATATTCGCTCTACGAAACATCAATTATTTGACTTCTTTAGCAGGGAATGTAACCACCCGACCTTTTTTCACAGCGACTACTACATCATAAGTAGCACAATAGGAAAATGTGACATCATGAGTCTTGCTGTATAGACTTACTACCATACCTGCTCCACCTGGTTGCACTCCTAAAGGCATGAGATCGCCAAAGAACCAGCGACGCAACTGATCGCCACCACCAATCTGACCCTTGTTTTTGGTAATGATTTCAATATGCTTTGCTGCCTCTGTCTTTTCAGAAGGCATTTCTGTTTGGGCTTTTTTAGAAGGCATTGCCTCAGCGATCGCTACTGATTGAAATTGAGGAGTAAATGAGCGGACAGCTACATCACCAACTCCGATAAAACCTGCTAAAGCAACACTTGTAAGTAGAGGATTGAGGGACTTGATATTCATCTTAATATGCTCCTGAATTTGCTAGCTCAAACTACGATAACCAGAGACATTCGCTAAATCAGCTAATCTCTACTTCTCAATAATCGCCGATCGCAATGATACGAAGCTGAAATCAGGTTATGAGTTGTATAAGTTTAAAATTAAAAATAATTAGGTTGAAATTCATCGTTTACTCAGTTAGAGAGCAAAGTGCTCAAATCCGAACCAATAAAACTTTTGAGAGTGCTGCAAAGCAGCACTCTCAAAAGTTTTATTGGTTCGGTTGCTCGAAAATTGCTGTAATTATACCAATCCACAAAAGTGTCGTCACACTTTTGTGGATTAAAAACCAAACCCAGTAAGTAATACCAAAACACAAAATGGCGTAGCCATTTTGTGTTTTGGTATTACTTACTAAGACGCAGAACATAGCCGATGCCGCGAACAGTTTGAATTAGTCGGCAAGTATTATCAATTTCTAACTTTTGCCGCAAAGTACGAACATAAACCTCAATCACATTAGAATCACCGCCAAAATCATAACCCCAAACATTTTCTAAGATCTGATCGCGAGTCATGACCTGCTGGGGATGAGTCATTAGATATTCCAACAACTCAAACTCTCGCACCGTCAACTCGATCGCCTTTCCAGCACGCAATATTTCGCGTGTACGGAGATTTAGACTTAGGTCTTCAAATTGGAGCGTGTCACTATCTTCTGCCTTAGTACGACGTAAATTAGAACGGATTCTGGCAAGCATCTCTTCAATACTAAAAGGCTTGATTACATAATCATCAGCACCAGCATCTAACCCCGCCACGCGATCGCTAATATCATCCTTTGCTGTAACCAAAATGATCGGAACTTTACTCCCAGTCGCTCGCAACCTTCGACAAATCTCTACCCCCGATAATCCTGGCATCATCCAATCCAAAACTACTAAATCAGGTTGTTCCTGTCTAGCTTGAGTTAGTCCATCTAACCCATTGTGAGACATGCTCACTTGATAGCCCTCGCAAGTTAACTCCATTTCAATAAACTGCGCTAGCCTGATATCATCTTCTATTAAGAGAATTTTAGTTGACATAAATTTATAGATATATTAAACATCATGAATAATGCTCGGTGTGAGTAGCATAGACATCAAGCACTACTCACAAGAGATTTGAGAATAATCTTAAAGATACTGCCTTCGCCTAGTTGAGAATACACATTTAGAGTTCCGCCCATACCTTCAACCAAAACCTTGGCGATCGCCAAACCCAAGCCTGCTCCACCCGTGTCACGATTACGGGAGCGATCAACACGATAAAAAGGGTTAAAAATATTTAGTTGATCTTGCAGGTCAATACCACAACCGCGATCGCAGATACTGATCGCCACATAATCTCCTGACTTTTCTAATCTAATCGTAATCGCAGTATCCGAATACTTCACAGCATTATCAATCAACCTTAATAAAACTTGTTGGAGGCGAGCAGCATCAGCTAGCACTAAAATATTTGACTCCTCAGATTCAACGGTAATTTCACGAGATTTGACTTGCGGAGAAAATGCGATCGCTTCAGATATTAACCCATGCAATGGCACTGATTCGCGGCGCAAACAAATGGCGTGACAATCTAATCTTGCTAGATCAAGAGATTCTTGCAATAATTGAATGGTATGCTTCATTTCAAACATAGCAATCTCTAGGGCATTCTTTTGGAGATCCGTAAGGTTTTCATTACGGCGGTGTATGCTTTGCATATAGCCATATACCAAACTTAATGGAGTTCGCATCTCATGAGAGAAGTTTCCTATTAGTTGCAATTGTTGGGCTTGAGCCTCGTCAAGACTTACCATCAGCTTTTTTGCAGATGTCTCACTCGAAGGAGTTAAAGTAAAGTCACTCATATCAACCACGTTATTGTAAAAAAAAATTAGCGATCGCCACACTAAAATTGCGATGCTGACCAAAATTCATTTACAGCGCTTTGCGCTCAAACCCGAACCAATAATTTTTTTGAAAGTATTACTAAGCAACACTTTCAAAAAAATTATTGTAGTTCGTTTGATCGGAAATTGCTGTAAGGAAAAATCTTAGATTGTGCTTGGTAGCGTAAACAGCTAACATCAAAAAAGTTGAGAATTTATATAAATAATTATTACTCTTCTCTATCTCTGCAATATGATTTACCTTTAAATAATTAATTAGTAAAAGCTGAGTTTCAGCTGAGCATCTTTTCATGAAATACCTGAACCGTCTTTATCGCTATATGTTGAAGTTAGTTAAAGTATTTCTAAAAGGCATTAAATTTACCATTTCAGCTTTGCTGCTGCCTAGTCGAAACCGCATTAAAAAGCAACAACGAACCTTAGAAGTCCTATCCTCTCTCAGTTATCGTACAGGTGAGTTGAAAGGCTATCTCCAACTAGTAGCAAATAGCGTTAGTGAATTACTGGACTTAGATTGGGCAGTAGTAACTCTATGTCGTGAAGGATTTGAAAGAGTTTTAGCTAGCTCAATTGATATGGGTATCGAGGAAGACTATCAAATTAGTTTGCATGGTACTCTCACTGAAACTGTAATTCGTAATGGTAGATGCCTATATGTAGAAGACACATCTATAGATAAAAGTTACGGCGAACCACCAGATGGCTATTTAGCTTATTTAGGAGCACCTTTGAGACTTCCAACTGGGGAAATTATTGGCACGATCTGTTCTTTTCATCGGCAACCACGTAAATTTACTCATGAAGAAATGATATTGGTGGAAATTTTTGCTGAACGCGCTGCTACAGCCATTGACAACTATAATCTCTATCAAAAGCAACAAGAAATAAATCTAGCATTACATTCTGAGATCAAAGAACGGCAGGAAGTAGAACAAGCCTTACAAAAGAGTGAAGAACAGTTACGCTTGATTGCGGAAAATTTGGAGCCGTTGGTATGGATGTATTCCCATGATAGGAAGCCAATATACATGAGTCCAATGTTTGAGAAAGTATGGGGTATTCCCATCGAACAATGGTATGAGGATGGCGCAGTTTGCTTAAATGCTGTTATTCCTGAAGATCGAGAGAGGATATCAATAGCATTTAAGAAGGTATTTTTAGATGGAGGTAATTACGATCTTGAATATCGGATTGTCCGACCAGATGGCAGTCTCAGAATCATTCGAGATCAAGCTTTTCCGATTATTGATAAAAATGGGCAAATTTATCGAGTTGCTGGAATTGCTGAAGATATTACCGAGCGGCAACAAGAGCAACAGCGCACGATTAAAACAATGGAAAGGCTTTCAGAAATTGGAGAACTGGCTGCCACAATTGTTCATGAAGTTCGCAACCCTCTAACCACAGTAATGATGGGCTTAGACTTCTTTCATCGAATGGAACTGTCTGAGAATGCGAGGAAGCGATTAACCCTAGCTTTAGATGAAGCAGAACGTCTTAAGCGACTTTTAAATGAGATTCTACTCTATGCAAAACATGAGGTTATTCAAGTCATTCCTATTGATATGAACGAACTAACTTTGGAGCTAATTAAAAATATTTCTAGTACGCAAGTTGCAATTGGCAAGCAAATAGGTTTTGAAGCAATGCCTGAACCACTGATAATCTTCGGAGATAAAGATAAATTAACTCAGGTCTTGATCAACCTATTACAAAATGCCTGTGAAGCAGTACCAGAAGGTGAAAAAATTTCTGTAAGTTTTTCTTCTTTGATCAGTTCTCGCCAAATTTGTATGCAAGTACAAAATAGAGGCACACCTATTCCCTCTGAGCTTTTACCGAATTTAACAAAGCCATTTATTACCACTAAACCTTCGGGGAATGGCTTAGGTTTGGCGATCGTCAAAAAGATTGTAGAAGCGCATGGTGGCATATTAGAAATTGAATCTTCACCGATCGCAGGCACGATCGTTAGTGTTTTATTGCCGATAGCCACATAAGAGACTCACCCTGCGGGTGAGTCTCTTACAATTTTCTATGTAAATTCATCCAATAGCGATCGCACTTCGTACTACTTATACAATCCATAAAGTTAAAGCTCTTAAGAATATGTTTCAGCGAAGTTTATATGTTTGTGGCGGCATTATTGGTAGTCTCGCGATCGCATCTTTATTTCTGAACTCTCTTGTTTCGGGTAAGGCGATTAATACTGAGCCTCGTAACACTGAGTCTAGCGCAACTCAAACTTCTACTGCTATCCCTACTGTCAATCAGAAAGGAATGAAGACAGCCGTATTCGCAGGAGGGTGCTTTTGGGGAACAGAAGCAGTGTTTGAGCATCTTAAAGGAGTTTCTAATGTTGTTTCTGGCTATTCTGGCGGAAGTGCTGCAACTGCTAATTATGAAGCTGTCGGTTCTGGACGAACAGGACATGCTGAATCCATCAGAATCACCTACGATCCTTCCCAAATATCCTACGAGAAGCTTCTTGAAATATACTTTTATGTAGCGCATGACCCAACCCAACTAAATCGACAAGGGCCTGATCGCGGCACTCAATATCGTTCGGCTATATTTTTCGCGAATAGTGAGCAGCAGCAGATCGCAGCAGCTTATATTGAACGTCTCAACCAGACCAAAAGTTTTTCTAAACCTGTGGTGACTCAGTTAGCTCCTTTAGAGAGTTTTTATGCAGCAGAGGATTACCATCAAGATTTTATTGTTCACAATCCCGACTATCCTTATGTAGTCGCTCATGACCTTCCGAAACTTGCCCATTTAAGAAAGCAGTTTCCTGAAATATATAAATATTGAACTCGGTTTAATAAAAACATACCTTTTTGCAAATGTAACCTACTGAATGTATAGCTAGGACATAAAACCCAAAAGAGTAATGGCGGCGCTTCGCGCCGCCATTACTCTTTTGGGTTTTGATTTGTCCTAACTAACTCAAGCATTGCTATAGGTTACAACGATGACAATTAATTACTAGACTCTAGTGTAAAAATCAAAACTTACTTTCCAGCACTCCGCTCTGGCAAAAAATCACATTCTAAATCTTAGCCAAATCCATGTCCACACTGCTAGTCAAAAATATCCATACCTTAGTCACCATGGATCGCGATCGCCGCGAACTCCATGATGCAGCTATATTTGTCAGAGATAACGAGATTGAGCAGGTGGGGCTGACCACTGAATTACCTCAAACTGCCGATGAGGTGCTGGACTTACAGGGTAAACATATTGTTCTCCCAGGGCTAGTTAATACCCATCACCATTTTTATCAAGTTCTCACCAAAGTTATTCCCGCCGCCCAAAATTGCACTCTGTTTAATTGGTTGCAAACTCTCTATCCCATTTGGGGAAAGCTCACATCTGAGAGTATCTATATCAGCGCTCAGATGGCGGCGGCTGAACTAATTCTGTCTGGTTGTACAACAGCGAGCGATCATCTTTATATCTATCCCAATGATTGCAAACTGGATGATGAAATAGCAGGAATCCAAGAGATTGGAATGCGATTTCATGCAAGTCGTGGCAGTATGAGCGTCGGTGAAAGTCAAGGTGGACTTCCACCTGATGCTTTAGTTGAGAAGGAAGTTGATATTCTCAAGGACTCGCAAAGACTGATCGAGCAATATCATGATTCTTCTCGCTTTGCCATGTTACGGATGACTTTAGCGCCCTGTTCTCCATTCTCTGTCTCCCCAGACTTAATGGTCGAGTCGGCAAAAATGGCGCGATCGTATACCAGTGTGAGATTGCATACACATCTAGCCGAGAACAAATCGGATGTAGACTACAGCCTAGCCAAATTCGGTAAACCCCCTGGAGACTATGCTGAGTCTGTTGGCTGGCTAGGTGATGATGTCTGGCATGCCCATTGTGTAAAGCTGAGTGATGACTCGATCGCACAATTTGCACGCACGGGGACAGGTGTAGCACATTGTCCTTGCAGTAATACTCGCCTTGGTAGTGGCATTGCTCCAATCAGGAAAATGCTGAATCATGGAGTGCCTGTGGGCTTGGGTGTAGATGGCTCTGCTTCAAACGACACAGGCAATCTTTTGCAAGAAGCTCGCACTGCTTTTTTATTGGCGCGGGTGAATGAGTGCGACCCCACATCCATGAGTGCTAGGGAGATTTTGGAAATTGCTACATTGGGTGGCGCTAGGGTTTTGGGTCGTGATGACATTGGCTCGATCGCCCCAAATATGGCGGCGGATTTTATAGCGATCGATATTGAGCGATCGCAATTTGCGGGCGCACATCACGATCTGGTTGCAGCTTTAATATTTTGCCCAGTGCCATCAGTGGACTACAGCTTTATCAATGGTCGCAAAGTAGTCGATCGCGGTCAATTAACCACGCTAGATTTACCAACGCTGATCGAACGTATTAATAAGATTGCACGTAAGCTAGTTGAGTAGACAAAAAGGTGGGGCGCAATGCGCCCCACCTTTTTGTCTGCGAGATATTTTTAGCGCCGTAGGCGCTAAAAATATCAAAATTGGTTGTGACTAAATAGTTGACTAAATGCGATCGCTATCTGCTATATTAATTGAGGTCAAAAAAACAGACCAAGAAAGGGCGCTTAGCTCAGTTGGTAGAGCGTCTCGTTTACACCGAGAATGTCGGCGGTTCGAGCCCGTCAGCGCCCATCAAAAAAAAAAAAGGACTTAGCATTCAGTGCTAGTTTTTTTTGTTACTGAGAATTGTTAAGGATTATTAAGGATTATTTAGATATATTTCTGAAAGAGTTCAGTCAAAAGAATTTGGAGCAAAAAAAGTTATCAAAAAGTTATATAAAGTAATCTTTTCTACATAAATCGGGTAAAATCTGGTATGTAGCTTAAGAGCCAGAATCTATATGTTGTTGAAGTCATACAAAAATATTCTGCCAGCTTCGGTTGCCTTCATCGGGGGGATGATTTTTGCAGTCGGTCAACCAGAACTAGCTTTGGCAAATGATCAAGCGGGATTTACCCCAACTGATCGTCCTAAACCACAACGTACTCAAGGTGGAGGCTCTCGCTTACACTTAAATGTTGTGTTTACACCATCTCAATCACTACTTTTGCAAAATCCTATTTTGTAAACTCTGTTTTCGATCTAGCGCGATTAAGTCTTTTAGCTCTCTTAGCAACAGTTATAGAGTTATCTACAATTTAGTTAATAGTAAGCCTTGCATTCTAGCTCTAATATAGTTAATAGATTAGTTCATCTATAAAATATAAAGAAACAGCCATAATGCTTAATTTCAAACAAAAGAAGGACATGCTCAGCATGTCCTTCTTTTTTAATTTTATCTAATAAGTGTTGTAAGTGTTGCGCGGCAGTGCTTCGCACCGCCGCACACCCTCTGGAAAAGTGAATATGGCTATATAAATTAGCCCCAACTCATAGCCCCAACTCACGTTAGCTTACGACAAAGAGCTTGCATACATCAAAGCATTAATTTGGTAGGATTAAATCGCTTTGATATCAGCATTAAAACTTAGCAATCCTTACCATAGCTTGTAGCCTATTTAGGAATTACGACTACAAGTTAGGCTTAACGAAGCAAGTTCAACTAAACTTCTTTTAATGATCGCTATTAAAACTTTAAAGTCAAGTTGGGGAAAATTACCACTTAGATTCCAGCAGTGGGGAGGTTTTTTCCTGTCTAGTGGCAGCATCTACTTGCTAATATTCGGGCTGCGCTGGTTAGGATGGTTGCAGCCTAGTGAATGGGCAGCCTTTGATCTATTTATCCAACTGCGACCTGCGGAGCCAGTGGATGAAAGAATTATTATTGTCGGGGTGCAAGAGTCTGATATTCGTTATTTGGGTAAATGGCCCGCATCCGATCATGTACTCGCCCAAATCTTGCGTAAAATCCGCGATCAAAAGCCCAAAGTTATTGGCTTAGATCTATATCGAGATATTCCTGTAGGCGATGGCTACGCAGAATTAGAGCAGGTATTCAAAACCACTCCCAACTTGATTGGCATCGAAAAAAGTATTGGCGATCGCTTTAGCCCTGTCATTAATCCACCACCCACTTTAAAAGCATTAGGTCAAGTATCGGCGAATGACATAATTATCGATCCTGACGGAAGATTGCGCCGTGCTTTACTGTATCCAGTGCCTGAAGGTGATGAAGGATTACCAAGTCTAGGTTTAGCGATCGCGCTTAGATATTTAAAAGATCAAGGAATAGAACCACCACCGTCAGAATCCAGATATTTACAACTTGGCAAAACGATTTTCAGACCTTTAGAAAGCACTGATGGTGGATATATTCATGTTGATGCTGGTGGGTATCAAGTTCTAATGAACTACCATGGCTCCTATCAAAAATTTCGCCATATTTCCCTTGAAGATATTTTAGAAAATCGCATTGATCCGCAACTAATGCGCGATCGCATTGTCCTGATAGGGCCACAGGCATCTAGTCTTAATGATGTTTTTTATACTCCCTACAGCAGTAATTTTATAACCTCACCTGCTCAAATTTCGGGGGTAGAATTCCAAGCAAATATTGTCAAATTGGTTCTGGGAGCAGTACTTGATAATCGCCCTCTATTTAGAGTCTGGTCAGATATTTGGGAAGAACTATGGATTGCAGCTTGGGCAATTGCTGGGGCAGCAATTGTTTGGATATTCTCGACTAAACGCTTGATTTTTCTAACTGGTACAGTGATCTCCTGTACAGGCTTTCTTATTGGTGGGAGCTATTTACTATTTCTATCAGGTTGGTGGATACCAGTAGCACCTGCTTTGTTTACTTATATTGGCTCCATGCTTGTGATGCAGAGCTATATGTATATTTCACGCCTACGAGAACTGAATTCTGCACTTTCTGATTCAATCGAATTACTCGCCCATGATGCCTCCCATGATGCCTTAACAGGCTTACCCAATCGCAATCTATTTATGGATCGTGTAGAACATGCGATCAAATATAGTAAACGGCATTCTAATTATCTGTTTGCAATCTTTTTTATTGACTTAGATCGATTCAAAATGATTAACGATAGTCTTGGACATAGTGTAGGCGATCTATTTTTACAAGCGATCGCTGAGCTTTTACAAGATTGCTTACGCTCTATCGATACAGTTGCTAGGCTTGGCGGTGATGAATTTACAATTCTCGTTGATGACATTCAAGATGTGGGAGAAGCATTAGTAGTTGCCGATCGCATTCTCAATAAGTTTCTATCTCCCGTAATCATCAAAGGTGAGGCAATTTTCCCCAGCGCTAGTATTGGTATTGTGATTAGCACGCCCGATTATGATAATTGTGCTGATTTGCTGAGGGATGCTGATATTGCCATGTATCGGGCAAAATCTCTGGGCAAAGGACGTTATACACTCTTTGATCAGGAGATGTATGAACAGACTCTCAGGTTAACTCAGTTAGAGAGTGAACTGCATTACGCCCTTGAGCATAAAGAGTTTGAGCTTTACTATCAGCCAATTGTTTCTCTAATCACTGACGAATTATCAGGATTTGAAGCGCTCATCCGTTGGAAGAATCCCAAACGTGGTTTCATTTCTCCCATAGAGTTTATTCCGCTTGCTGAAGATACGGGATTAATTATTGCTGTCGGTGATTGGGTTTTAAAAGAAGCCTGTCAACAACTAAAAACTTGGCTACATAAATTTCCTGAAGCTGCTAATTTGAAGATGAGCATTAATTTAGCTAGCCATCAAATTCGCGAACCTGATTTGTTAGATAAGCTCGATGTTATTCTTGCGGAAACTGGTATTGATGGTGGTTCTATCCGTTTAGAAATCACGGAAAGTACGTTGATGGATCAAGGTGAGCAGACGATCAATAAACTGGCTCAATTGAGGGCGCGAAATATTCAACTGAGTATTGACGATTTTGGGCAGGGATACTCTTCCCTGAGCTATTTACATCGCTTTCCAATTAATATCCTCAAAATCGATCGTGCTTTTGTGAATCAAATGACTGATGGCGGTGAGAATATCGAAATTGTCCGCACAATTACGATGTTGGCGCATACCCTGAACATGAGTGTCGTGGCTGAAGGGGTAGAGACAGAGCAGCAGGTGGAAATTCTAAAGAAATTAGGCTGCGAGTATGGGCAAGGATATTTATTCTCACGTCCTCTGCCTGCACCTGCCGCAGAGCAGGTGATCGTCAAAAGCTCGAAAGCGATCGCGCTTTCTCAAACAGACTAAGAAACCATTTTTTTGTAGAGCGGCTTCGCCGCTCTACAAAAAAATAATTGCAGAAGTCTTAGCTGGTTTGCTTATAGCCTAGTTTCAAGAAAATATTTTCTAGAGTTTCTTGCGTACGATGGAAATTGGAAATAGGAATACCTACTTCAATCAAAGACTTTAGCAACGCAGCGCAGTCTTCAATACTGCCGATAAACTGAACACGCACACTCGGAACATCTGATAGAGATTCTATCTCCTGTACTCGCTCCGATTTCCTTAAAGCAGTTTGCAAATCCTCAAGATTGCCTAAGGTAGAGATTAGTAATTGTTGCTGATCTTGATTACTGCGATCGTAAAGTGCTTGCAGTCTTGAGCTTTCAACTAAACGCCCTAGCTCCATAATCCCAATCGAAGTGCAGATTTCAGCAAGATCGCTCAAGATATGCGATGAAATCAGAATCGTCATCCCTTGCTGTTGCAGAGATTTGATGATATTGCGAACCTGAACCCTCGCAAGAGGGTCAAGTCCTGAGACTGGTTCGTCAAGTAATAACAAAGTGGGATTGTGAATAATGCTGCGTGCAAGGCTAAGGCGTTGTCTCATGCCTCGCGAGAGCGTCGCAATTAGTTCATTCTTTTTTTGTTCTAGCTCCACTAGCTCGATCACTTCGTACAATCTTTGCGATCGCTGCGGATCTCGCAAGAAGTATAAACGCGCAAAATAATCGAGATAATCCCAAACCGTCAGATCGTCGTAAAGTGGAAAATCATCAGGTAAATAGCCTAATTGCCGCTTTAGTTCGGGGTTGTTTTGACCACGCAAAAACCGCGCTCCATTGATATAAATTTCGCCTGCGGTTGGCTCCTCAGCAGCAGCGAGCATCCGAATCAAGGTCGTTTTACCTGCACCATTTGGTCCAATTAGCCCATAGACTTCACCGCGATCTATCTGTAAATCAAGATGATTTACCGCCACATGATTATCAAACTGTTTTGTCAATCGGTGAGTGCGAACCGTAGGTACTGCTGTCATGAGATTGCCACAAAAATTATAGTCATCTTAGCCTTCCTGTTGATAAATTGTGAAGATATCATCTACTCAATTTTGAAATGAATAGCCTGAATTACACTAACCAAAATTTACAGGATCAATCTTTTGTCGGGCTAGATCTTACTGGAGCCGATTTTGGTGGGGCTGACTTGCGGGGATGTGATTTTACAAGAGCAACTTTGATTGGGGCAAACTTTGAGCGTGTAATTACAGGAAAAACTTCCCGACAAGTTAATATGGCAATTCTCTCGGTGATTATGGGCGCGATCGCAATGATTTTATTCGGTTTCGCGATCGTGATGATTGATAGTCTTTTGTTTAGCTGGCTAGGTGATATTTACAGGAAAATAAGTAGAGCTTTGGTCAGCATTATTCCATTTGTTTTAATCTTGTTTCAGAATCCTATTTTGGGGAAATTCCCCCAAATCACCAGTTTTTTTGGTGAGGTGAGTCTTGGCTTGATTTTTGCTGTCATGATTTTGCTCACATTGGGATTGACCATCATCAGCTTTACATCATCGTTGCTTTTTTTGATTCCCGCGATTGTTTCTGCGATCGTGACCTTTTATCTAGGCAGATGGCTGATCGAATCAATGCAGAGCAGAGATGGAACTTCATTTCAAAAAGCAAACTTAACCGATGCTAATTTTAGTCATGCGCTGATTGAGAATACAGATTTTTCCTTTGCTTTATTAACGGGAATCTGCGTTGATGGATGGATGCTGGATTCGCATACTTTATTTACAAACTCTCAATGTGACTACTTATATTGGAATCCACAGCGAGAGCGATTTCCGCATGATAATAATTTCCAAGCGGATGAGTTGAAAAAGTTTTTGAGCAAATTTATAAAAGCTGAAAAGTCTCGCTTCACGAGACTTTTCAGCTTTTAGCCAGCACTCAAGTGCCGAACAAAAACAACCCATTGAAACAGATTGTTTTTGTTCAGTCAGCTTTAGATGACTTTAGCTTTTAGCCAAGAACTTGAGTTCTTAGCTACTTATGTGCACATGTTAAGAGAGATTACTAAAGAGGTAAGGATAGGCAGCGCTTCGCGCCACCTATCCTTACCATATAAATCTTTTCCTGTTTAGGACTAACGAGAGCGGAGATTTAAATATTCAAAAAATAAAGAAACTATTAAATGCTAGCTTTTTATAGCAAGATAGCTTATACTAGCATTTGATAGCACAGAGGTGTTGTGAATGGCTAAAAAGAGACAGTTGAATGTAAGGCTTCCCGATGCCTTGCTTAGTAAGTTAGAAGCGCGTGTCCAAGAAACAAAAATGGGCATGGCAGCGATGGTTGAAGTTCTATTGGTACAAGCATTGCAACAGTTAGAAATGGCTGATTGCAAACCTATTGAAAGCAATCTTTTTGATGGCTTGGTAAAACGTGTTGAAGCTCTAGAAACTAAATTGGCAGACAAGCCTAGTGATTCACAACAGGTGCCCCCCCCTGTATCTGATGAGTCTTTGTCAATTGCCTCTTCTTCACTTAATACAAGTGAGCGAGTTTTTGCAGCTTTGAGTGATGAAGAGTTATCTAGTCACTTAGCTGTTGCAGTTCGCACATTAAATCAAAAGAAAGATAAAAGCACTTTCGCTGAATGGACTAAAAAACATGATCCAGAAGGCATGGCATGGTGTTATGTTGCCTCCGAGAATCACTTCTATCCAATTGTCCCAATTGTCGATTAGTCTTCTCTCAGGATTTTGTAGGGATGAGTGATGAAAATCGCCACATATTCTAGCTGTAAAATCCTGAAATCTTTATCACTATTAATTAAATTAGGAGAAAGCCTGAATCAATGAAAAATATAATGTTTGTCTGCAAAGACAATACCTACTCTCAAATAGCTGAAGCTTGGATGCGTGATTTCACACAAGACACGATATCAGTGGCGAGTTCGGGACTTAGTATCGGTGAACCCAGCCCTAATTTTATTCGCGTTATGAATGAAGTTGGGATTGACCTCAGTGACCATAAGACAAAACTTCTGAGCGATTCCCATCCAGAACATTTCGACGCTGTAATTTCACTATGCAATTTCAGTATGAGACTACCAGACAAATGGATGCTACGTCGGTTTTTTGATGAATGGATTTTACCTCAACCAGAAGGAGATCTGGTCGAATCGTTTCGATATATTAGGGACGAGATCAGGGATAAAGTTGACGTTCTTTTGATGCGCTATCCAACTTAGGAGCCAGAGAGTACACAGTGTTCAGGAATTTATCGCAAACAAGATGATTTGCAAAAAAATTGCGATCGCAAAGACAAATCACGAATAAGGCAAGTCACTAACGCATTAGCAGTTATCATAGACAATGTTCAAAATCACGATTTTATAATCAAGTCTTCCCGAAAAACATGATGCGTAGTCACTATTGCGGTCACCTCAATGCCAAACAGATCGGACAAACAGTAAGCTTGTGCGGTTGGATCGATCGCAGACGGGATCATGGTGGCGTGATCTTTTTAGATTTGCGCGATCGCACAGGAATCTTGCAAATAGTCAGCGATCCCCAGCGTACTCCCGTCTCCTATGAACTTGCAGGGGAAATGCGCAATGAATATGTAGTCAGAATTATCGGCAAAGTTTCTAAGCGCCCAGACGAGTCACTCAATCCGAAGCTTGCCACAGGTGAGGTCGAAATTTATGCTGAATCGATTGAATTACTCAACGCTGTCAGCAAACCGTTACCATTCCTGATTTCTGAAGCAGACACGATTAAAGAAGAATTGCGTCTTAAATATCGCTACCTCGATATGCGTGGCGATCGCCTAGCCAATAATCTCAAACTACGCTTTGAAGTAGTCAAATCGATTCGTCGTTTCCTCGAAGATGAACATCACTTTATGGAAGTAGAAACACCGATTCTTTGTCGTTCTACACCTGAAGGTGCAAGAGATTACCTCGTCCCCAGCCGCGTGAATGCAGGCCAATGGTACGCACTGCCGCAGTCACCACAGTTGTTTAAGCAACTGTTGATGGTGGGTGGTTGCGATCGCTATTATCAAATTGCCCGATGTTTCCGCGATGAAGACCTTCGCGCCGATCGCCAACCCGAATTTACACAACTGGACATGGAAATGAGTTTCATGTCCCAAGAAGAAATCATCGAGTTAAATGAGAACCTGATTCGTTATATTTTCAAAACCGTTAAAGGTCAGGAACTTGGCGATTTTCCTCGTCTCACCTATGCCGAGTCAATGGATCGATATGGCTGCGATCGCCCTGATACTCGCTTTGGCATGGAATTGGTGAATGTCACTGATTTATTTGCTAATTCAGGGTTCAAAGTGTTTGCCAACACGGTCGCTAATGGCGGCATGATTAAAGTCCTGCCTGTAATTGGTGGCGATGCGGCGATTTCTAATACACGCATCAAACCAGGCGGTGACCTTGCCAATCTGGTCGCTCAATACGGGGCAAAGGGACTAGCCTTTATCCGCGTCCGCGAAGATGGTGCGATCGATACAATTGGCGCTCTCAAAGACAGCCTCACCGAAGAAGTTAAGCAGGAATTGCTAGAACGCACGGGCGCAACCGCAGGCACGATCTTGCTATTTGGTGCTGGGGAAAAGGCGATCGTTAATGAATCTCTCTATCGCTTGCGTTTAGCTCTTGGTCATGAGTTGGGACTAATTGATCACGACAAGTTAAACTTTGTCTGGATCACTGACTTCCCGATGTTTGAGTGGAACGCTGACGAGAAAAGATTGGAAGCTTTGCACCATCCTTTCACATCGCCTCGTCCTGAAGATATTGCAGATGGTCAACCCATTAATGTCAATACGATCGCCCTCGCCTATGACCTTGTACTAAATGGTACAGAAATCGGTGGTGGTAGTATTCGTATCCATAAGCGTGAAGTCCAAGAAAAGGTGTTTGCTGCGATCGGGCTTACCGATGAGCAGGCAAAAGAGAAGTTTGGCTTCCTGATGGAAGCCTTTGAATATGGCACTCCTCCTCATGGCGGTTTAGCCTTTGGACTTGATCGCCTAGTGATGTTGATTGCTGGAGCAGACTCGATCCGCGATGTGATTGCTTTCCCGAAAACACAGCAAGCACGCGACTTGTTGACTGATGCGCCATCAAGCGTCGATGACTCGCAGTTGAAAGAGCTGCATGTCAAGTTGTCACTACCGCTTGCTAAAAACTAACAGAAAAGGTGGGCATTGCTCACCTTTTCTGTTTATGCGATCGCTATCTTGAGATGTTAGCGATCGCTAGTGAAAATATTGATACACTTGTAGTGGGACTGTTTTGTAAATACCTATGGATATCCTCAAAATTCACAAGATGGGCAATTCGGTGGGAGCTAACTTCTCAGATGAAATAGTGAGAAAATTTAATTTGGCTGAAGGAGACACTCTAATAGTGACTGAAACTCAAGATGGGGTTTGCTTGACTCCTTATACTCCAGAGTTGGATTCTGCTATGTCAGCTTTTGAAATTACGCGCAAGAAATATCGAAATGCTTTGAAAAAGTTAGCAAAATGAATGAACCTAGATGGATACCAGAAGCGGAAATCCGACTAATTCATGAAGCTTTGATTGAGGAACATGGAGGTTCCTATGGCATCCTTGATGAAGGTCTATTAGCTTCTACATTACAAAACCACAAAATTTATTTCACTATGGATCAGATATAAATCTGTTTGATTTGGCTGCTGCCTATGGTTATGGATTTGCGAAAAATCATTGTTTCTTTGACGTTAACAAACAAGTTTCTCTCGCTGCTGTAGATGTTTTTCTCCAATTGAATGGATTTGAACTTGTGGCAGATGAAGATGAAGCAGCGGCATTTTTTCTAGGTTTAGCTGAGCAATCAGGTTTTGCAGAAGTGGAACAATCTAGGTTATCTGAATGGATTGCATCTAATGCGTGATCGCTAGGTTAGGAAAATTAAATATTCAGATACTCCCTTCCCACCAAAGAAATACACATATAAAACCAAAAAATAGCGGTGCGAAGCCCCGCACCGCTATTTCTTGACTGGGAAGGGAGTATTATCTAAAAATATTTTCATAATGACTTATCAATACCACTTCAATATAGCGATCTCTACTTAGACTTTGGTATCTGAATAGGAATTTTTAGAATAATGATAATGGTTTAGAAATTAGGTGCTAAATAGAATTTTCTATTTTTAGGCATTTAACTATAGAATCATACAATTCCTTAAATGATTGCTTCAAGTTTTTTTGAACAAGAAACTCCTGTCGCTCGCCATTAGCAAAGTCCAGAAGACAATATGCAATATTTTTCTTGTCTGGCGACTTAATTTTTTTATCTTTACACCATTCCTCCACTGCCTTTGGACGATTGATGTCAGGTAATTCTTCCAAAAGCATGGTACATACATTTTGATTCCAGTCCTGAAGTAGTTTATTAACTGCTTCTAGATATAGTTCCTTAGAAATACAATCTTCGAGAACTGAACCTTCATCGCAAGGTAGTTGAAAAATTTGAGAATCGTCAATTTCAGCCTCTCTGAGATCTTTAATGAGTTTTTCCGCGCCTTTATCTTTGTCAACAAGAAACGATACCATCGGAGCTTCGTTTTTTAATAGCCTCAAAAATGAATTTTTAGTTTCTGAGAGTCCAGGGGCGATCTGAAATCCTAAGTATGACTTATCACTTACTTGGCGAAACATCGTTGGCAAAAGAAGCATGTCTGTTGCTCCTTCTACGAAAACAGCTTTGCGAATTGGAATAAAAGCTAAACTACTTGCTCCCATACTGAATAGAAGTGGAGAAAACCCAGCACGTTTATCTTGTTTATCTATTGCCCAAAAATTGTTCTCAATCTTACTTTCTTCTTTGCCTTTTATCGGTAGAACACATCTTACGCCATTGCCAAGATCTTCAGGTAAACAGCCAGCAGAATGAGTTGTATATATAACTTTTACAGCTAGTGACTGCTTAGCAAACATGTTCATTAAATCTGCCTGAGCATCGTAATGTAAATGGGTTTCTGCTTCATCAATCAATAAAATAGGTCTTTGATCAGTATGCTCAGATTCAAGAAAGTTTATTAATGCTACAAATTGGCGTAACCCATCACTCCGATCCTCAAGGTTAGTACAATCCATCTGTTCATTTTCAATATGGACGTGTAATGTTAAGCCATTAGTACTTAAACGGACTTTTACTCTTGATTGCGACCATTTATCTTTAACAACATTAATTATTTGAACGTTTGCCTTATTCAAAAATGTTTGAACTTTAGCTTGATCACCTGCTGAAAGAGCAGCATGAAGATTGACAAGATCTAATTTTGCTAAACTTGCCAAATTACGGAGTGCTGGAGGCGGAGATGTAGCCAGATTAGATAATTCATATGTAGATTTTAAGTCCCGTTGTGCTTCATCAAAAAATAGTATTCTAGGAATTCTCTGAGTCAATATTTCTTCCATTTCTTTACATGGATCAGTTAATTCTTTTGAAAGGTCACTCAGGTTTTTTGCATCACCATTATATTGTTTTGCCATTCGATTTGGCTTAGGCGTAATTTCCCATTTTCTTGTTCCATTGAGTAATTTTGTAAGCTTAAACTGTCTGACTTTATCACCTTGGAATAAGTGTGAAATTGCTTCACGATCATTATCATCAAGTAAAAATCCAGCTTCGATTACTACATCTTCTTCATTTCGTGACTCATTACCACGATTTAATTCCTGAGGTCTGAATCGCATGTTATGGCTAAGATGCTGAAGTGCTTGTAAAATTGAGCTTTTTCCTGCCTCATTTGAACCAACAATCGCTACAACTTTTCCCGATGTATGAAGAGTTGCTGATATTAAGCGCTTATATCCTTGTAGTTTTACCCAATTTAAATCCATATTAGAAAACACCTTTGCAACTTGCTAATCGAACCATTAAGTAGTTAAGCAAAATTAATTACATATTTTGAACCAAACTCTCGAAGAACTTTTTCAACATATGAGACTAAACTTTCCCAAGATTCATATGCATTTAGTTCAATCCACTCATATTTCATAAACCGCCATAAAATTTCAATCAAGTTTAACTGGGGACTATAAGGAGGCAACAGAAAAATCTCGACTTGCTGACTTTTCCACTCCTCCAGTTTTTCATTAATCATTTGACTGGTGTGAATAGAGGCTTTATCCATAACAATCACAGTAGGCTTGGTAGATTGGCGAGCAAAGTCATCAATACAAGCGAGAATGACTGCACTGGTGATACTACGTTCAAAAACATAAGCAGATAAGTCATTGTTTCGATTCATCAACCCCACGACATTTAACCGCTTACTACGTTGACTGGGTAGGCTTAAACCCAGTCCTTTCTCTTGCCAAGCATAGGGAATCGGTGGAGTCAAAGAAAAGCCACTTTCATCAAGATATCGCAAATCGATTTTGCCCTGCATTTCCTGTTCAAGCAATTCGGTGAGTTGTTGCTGTTTCTCTCTAT
>NZ_BBJB01000084.1 GCF_016584665.1 Pseudanabaena sp. lw0831 | reverse complement strand
GCAACTCTATTGGGTTTATATTAAGGTGCTAGCCTTTGAATCTGCCATGATTTGTCTTCTTGGTGAGTATATAGAAAGCGATCGTGTAAGCGGTTAGTACAGCCTTGCCAAAACTCAAAACTATCAGGAACGACCCGATAGCCACCCCAAAAGTCTGGTAGAGGGATCTCCCCATCCAAAAACTTGTTCTTCATCTGTTCAAATTGCATCAGCAGAAGTTGTTTTGAGGAAATTACTGAGCTTTGTTGAGAAGTCCACGCTCCTAACTGGCTACCCCTAGGGCGAGAGGTGAAATATTCTAATGATTCGGCAGTAGTTACTTTCTCAGCAGTTCCAGTTATGTGAACTTGCCTTTGAAGTGGCAACCAAGTAAACAGAATTGAAACCTTTGGATTTGCATTCATCTGAGTTGCTTTACGACTCTCATAATTTGTAAAGAAAACCAATCCATTGGCATCAAAATATTTCAGCAATACTGTCCGCATAAATGGCTGACCTTGTGAGGAAACTGTTGATAATGTCATGGCATTTGGCTCCAGCAACTCAGCATTACAAGCTTGCTGAAACCATTTCTCAAATTGCTTAAAGGGATCGTCATGAAGATCCTTGCGCCTAAGCTCTCCTTGTTTGTAATCTTCTCTTAGTGCATGAATATCCATTTTTTTTGACTACTCAATATTGGGATTATAAAGAACTACATTTTCTTGCTCGTTAGGATCGTTGCGTGAAACGATCTCATGGGCTGCCTCAGTATCGCTGAGATTATGTGGTTGATGAGGCACACCAGCAGGAATAAACAGAAAATCACCTGCTTCGTTGATTACTGACTGTTGTAAACCTTTGCCATAGCGAGTTTCTACCCTTCCTTTGACCAAATAAATCGCAGTTTCATAGTTACGGTGGAAATGTGGCTCCGCTGAGCCGCCTGCGGGAATGACCACCAAATTCATCGAGATACCCTTTGATCCCGCAGTAGATCCTGAAATACCGACAAAATAGGGCAGTTTTTGCAAGGTTGCGGTTTCACAATTAGGCCGTACAGTGATGATTTGGCTTGAGTCATCAAGAAATTGCTCGGAATCAGCATTAGTCATGGCAACTAGAATAAAGTTTTTTAATAACAGTACTTGCAGGAAAGCGATCGCTATACATCATTAATCATATCCTCAGCGAAAAAAGTTAAGATGGTAGACTCTAAGTACAGCTTTTGATAATTCTTGTAATAAATAAGGTCACGACATCAAGTTATGGATGCAGTTGCAGTAAAGCCCAGCGAAAGCAAACCTAGTGATATTAAACCTAGCGATATCCTGCGGCAAGCCGATGCCGAAAAACTAGCGCGGATTCGCCACACTTGCTCCCATGTGATGGCAATGGCAGTCCAAAAGTTATATCCCGATGCTAAGGTGACTATCGGCCCTGCAACTGAGAATGGCTTTTATTACGACTTCGATCGCGCTGAGCATTTTACGCCTAGCGATCTCAAGGCGATCGCGAAGGAAATGAAGCGGATCATCAAGTGGAATCAGCCTCTTGTTCGTCAGGAGTTGCCCCGCCCTGAGATGCTTGCAGAAATCGAAAAACTAAATGAGCCTTATAAAATTGAATTATTAGCTGCCATTCCTGAAGGGCAAAATATTAGCCGCTATTTTATTGGCGATCCTGAAAAGCTAGAAAAACAGCCTTGGTGGGACTTGTGTGCTGGCCCCCACTTAGATAGTACTGGCGATATTAATCCTGATGCTTTTGCCCTTGAAAGTATTGCAGGCGCATATTGGCGCGGCGACGAAAAAAATCCGATGCTTCAGCGTATTTATGGCACGGCTTGGGAAACCCCTGAGCAACTTCAGGCGTATTATCAAATGCTCGAAGAAGCTAAACGTCGCGATCACCGCACCATTGGTAAAGATTTACAACTATTCAGCATTCAAGAAGAAGCTGGTGGTGGTTTGGTTTTCTGGCATCCTCGCGGCGCGATTATCCGCAACACTATCGAAACCTTCTGGAAAGATACCCATGCTCAGAATGGCTATGAGGCGGTGACTACTCCACACATGGCAAATCTCGATCTGTGGAAAATTTCAGGACACAATGACTTCTATCGCGAAAGTATGTTTCAGCCGATGGAAGTAGAACATCAGGTTTATCAGCTTAAGCCGATGAACTGTCCGTTCCATGTGTTGATTTACAAGGATACGCTACATTCCTATAAGGAGTTCCCGATTCGATTTGCTGAACTAGGAACTGTCTATCGTTATGAGCGATCTGGAACCATGCATGGTTTGATGCGTGTGCGCGGCTTTACCCAAGATGATGCTCATATCTTCTGCACGGAGGCACAAATCGAGCAGGAAATTATCGGCGTTCTCAATCTTGCCGAATTGATTCTCTCGACCTTTGGCTTTGAGAACTATGAGATCAATCTCTCGACCCGTCCCGAAAAATATGTTGGTTCTGATGAGATTTGGGAAAAGTCCACTGAGGCGCTGAAACAGGCTCTTAACCATAAGGGCTGGAACTATGTTATTGACGAAGGTGGCGGCGCATTTTATGGGCCAAAGATCGATATCAAGATCGAAGATGCGATCGGTCGGCGTTGGCAATGTTCTACGATTCAGCTAGATTTCAATCTGCCCGATCGCTTCAAAATGGAATATGTTGGTGAAAATGGCGCTCGCCATCAACCAATCATGATTCACCGTGCGCTTTTTGGTTCAGTCGAGCGTTTCATCGGCGTACTGATTGAAAACTATGCGGGAGATTTTCCGCTGTGGTTAGCTCCTGTGCAAGCTAAGTTAATTGCAGTCTCCGACGGTCAAATGGCATATGCCGAAGAGGTCGCCATTAAAATGAAAGCCGCAGGTTTGCGCGTACAGCTAGATCATAGCGGCGATCGCATGGCGAAGCAAATCCGCAAGGCTGAAATGGAAAAAGTCCCTGTAATGGCAGTAATTGGCGCGAAAGAGGTAGAAGCTGGCACTCTAAGCATCCGCAGTCGCAAGCATGGCGAACTCGGTGCTATTTCGGTTGATGAGGCGATTAGTAAAATGCAAGCAGCAATAAGCGATCGCACTTGGTTGTAGCAACAACAAAAGTTGTGCAGCGCTCTGCATAACTAAGAAGCTCAATAGAACCTTTAAAAGTGCCGCAAAGCGGCACTTTTAAAGGTTCTATTGGTTTTAGTTCAGATCGAACCACTGTAGGAACACCAATCACTCCAGCTTCCTGCATAAAGCTTGCCAGTTTCAATATCTGCTAATTTTAGAGATAGTAAATTCACGCAAGCTGTTACGCCTGAACCACAATAAACGATCATTTCTTGAGCATTTTTCACCTCTTGCCAGCGATCGCCTTGATTAGCAATTACAAAACCTTGCTCATCAGTAACTTCCATCCAAGGATAATTAACTGCACCTTCGATATGTCCAGCGATGGGGTCGATAGGTTCACGTTCACCACGATAGCGATCGCCTTCTCGCGAATCG
Organism: Pseudanabaena sp. lw0831; assembly: GCF_016584665.1. Taxonomy (GTDB): domain Bacteria; phylum Cyanobacteriota; class Cyanobacteriia; order Pseudanabaenales; family Pseudanabaenaceae; genus Pseudanabaena. The sequence continues at coordinate 74,143 of NZ_BBJB01000084.1, read as the reverse complement.
ATTAAAACTACTTTTGGTAAATCTTTTCGTGCTTTAACCGTTTCAATGTCTACCACCAATTCAGTTTGAATGTTAGGGATAAACTTCCCAACTCTAACTGATGGAATAGTGGAACTAGTCTCATAATTCTGAGCTTGCCATCCAGCAAAGCCTCCATCTAGAACAGCTACTTGCACATGTCCCATGTAGCGCAATAGCCACCAAAGTCTTGCAGCAAAACCAAACCGCGAATCATCATAGGCAACTATCATAGTTTCGCCTGAAGTTACGCCTATTTGAGAAAGCTTTGAAGCTAACTGGTCAAAATCAGGTAGAGGATGTCTGCCGCCATGTTTTTGAACGGGACTAGACAAGTCGAGATTGAGATCGAGATAATAAGCACCCTCAATATGATTTTCTTGGTATTGCCTACGCCCAAGCTCTCGATCCATCAATGAAAACCGACAGTCTATAATAATCACTTGTGGATCATGGAGATGGGACTGAAGCCATGTAGCAGAAACAACTTGTTGAATATTCATGAAACGATTATAAAAAATATGGTTAAACTTAGAGATATTAAGCAACAAAAAATATGTCAAATGACAAAACCTCTAAGCATGGCGCAGAGAGTAAGAAAGATTGCGAAAAGATGGCACAAAAATACGGGTGGGATTTAAAGGCTAGTGAAAAGACTAACCGCAAAGACTTACCCTACGATTGTATTTTTGACGGTGACACTGAATTTCCTAAAACTTTTGGAGGTAATAAAGATGACGACAATTAAACCCAAACGTGTTGTTTATTTTGCAGACAATGATAATGACGGAGATTGCCGCAAAATTATGCCGTCGGGTAGTTTAACCGATATTTTGGAAGAAAATCTTGTTTATTCAAATAAGCCACTTCCCAAAACAGGCGATCGCTGGATAGAGCTTGTGCGTCTAGATGATTCTGAATGGACACATTCGCGTGAGTCTAACTGGATTGTTGATCGAGTTGAAGTTTATGAGCCAATGGATGAGCTTTCTAAATTTTCCTTGATTGCCTATTGCTATTGTAAGTACGCTCCCATCAAATCTGAGTTGTCAGCAATTGTTGATGGCGATCGCAATGGCACTTTTTATGATCAGTTAAAACCAAAACAAGAATTATTGCCTATTTAAAAAACAGTCCTGAGCATTTACACACTAATACAATCTAACGGGGTTGCCACTCCGCACTAATCTCTTCTCTTGAAAATCATAGAATTGTACAAGCCTAGTTCTGAAGTTAGCAATAGCTATACATGGCTCATGATAAGCGGACAGCGTCCCAGCATTGATAACAGTTAGATTCTTGAACTGTCGTACCATACGGCGATGGGTATGACCGTTTACCACAAACCTGTATTCTTGCTCGTCAATTAAGCTATGTAATTCATTTATAACTTCTAACGCATAACCATAATCATCTGGTGTCAAACGTTGCATATCATTCGCACCCAAACCATGACACAGAAGTAACCGCCCTGTAATAGTCTCAATTACTTTAGTATTAGGCAGCGACCGCATAAATGTGTGAGATGTATCACTAATATCAGACCACTGTGTGGCTTCCGATGAATTTCTAATGACACCCTCAACAAACCACCGATCATGATTGCCTCGAACTGTCACAACTTCTGCTTGGTCAAGTAGTTGACAGCAGCGATCAACATTACCCCAGCCATCAACTATATCGCCTACACATAAGATCATCTCTAAGTGAGCTTTTTGAAAGAAATGAAGCGCTATTTCAAGATGATCCGCTTCAGCATGAACATCCCCAATAATCGCGATCTCTTCAAAACACATATTCATTCCTCCAAAAGCGATTACAAAGAATTCTTAAACTTTGGCAAAGCGCCGAGTTAATTTTCTGGTTTAAGATCGCGTTCCATTAGTCCCTCAACTGCTTGTTGCAAATTGATTTCTCCTTTTAGCAACCGATAAACATAACGAGAGACAGGAACACTGATTTTTTCGCGATCGCTAATTTCCATTAGCACATTAGCCGTATTTACACCCTCAGCCGTACCCTGCACATTGGCGATCGCATCTTCGAGACTTTTACCATGTGCGATCGCATAGCCAACTTGATAATTGCGACTGAGATTACTATTGCAAGTTGCCAAGAGATCTCCCAAGCCCGATAAACCCCAAAATGTCTCAGGTTGCGCCCCAAAATAAACACCGACCCGAATAATTTCGATCAGCGATCGCGTAATCAGTGCCGATTTTGCATTTGTACCTAGATTTAATCCATCACAAGCACCAACAGCGATCGCAATTACATTTTTGAGCGTGCCACCCAATTCAACACCAATGGGATCGGAGTTTGTGTAGACCCTGAAGTTTCTGGATGCAAAAATATTTTGAATAAATTGCGCGGCGTTTTCATCGTTACTCGCTACCACTGTCGCCGCTGGTTGCCCTGCCATAATTTCTTTAGAGAGATTTGGCCCCGATAAAACCACAAGGTGATGATCGGGGAGCAGCGATCGCCAAATTTGTGATGGTGTTTGTCTAGTAATTGGCTCTAAGCCTTTAGTGGCACTAACTAAAACTGCATCGGGCAATAGCTTCGCTGTTTGCAATTGTTCCGCGATCGCCCGTACCCCTTTGATAGAGACTGCGGAGATGATCGCATCACTATTACTGACCATTTCTGCTAGGGATACTTGACTTTGACGTGACCAGATTTGCACATGATGTTGATTGGTTTGAACTAGATTTGCTAGCGCCGATCCCCATGCACCAGATCCAATGATCGTCACATTTTTTAAGTCTGATTTCATTTTTTAGGTAGTTGTTTGGATAGCAATTCTGTAAAATCCAAGCACTAGCAAAAACAAGACTAGAAGCCAGACTCCAGATCACGACGGTGATATAATAGCTTGCAAAAGCCTCTCAAGACCTAAAACCCTTGCTAGTTAGATATTGATCGTCTTTAACTATCAATATCACGTCAAGAGCTTTGATTGATGAGGGGTACTTTCGCTCATTTCTTGAGGAAGGCTAGCAACAATGATCGAAATGAATGTGGCTGGGATTGCTATCGATGCTGTAAGCCGTAATCCTATCGTCCTACTACGAGACACTTTAGACCGCAGAGCTTTGCCGATCTGGATCGGTGAAACTGAAGCTAAAGCTATCATTGGGGCTTTAGATGGTAGACCTCTAGAGCGACCAATGACCCACGATCTCATGCTTAATTTCTTGGATGCATGGGGGATAACTGTTGAGCGGATTGTCGTTCATGCACTCAAAAATAGTACTTTTTATGCCGTAATTACGGTTTCGCAGGGAGATATAAAAAAGGAAATAGATGCGCGTCCTAGTGATGCGATCGCGATCGCGGTGCGAGCCAAATGTCCGATCTGGGTGATGGAAGAGGTAATTCTTGAAGCTTCAATTCCTGTAGATCAGGATGCTGATGAAGCGGAAAGAAGAGCATTTCGAGAATTTTTAGCAAAACTAACTCCAGAGGAGTTAGTCAAGAAAAGTGGGCTTGAAAGCAATTAAAACGCACCAACATAAAAAAGCGCCCGCGTAGCGGGCGCTTTTTTATGTTGGTGCGTTACTTAGTTCGTAGCATTGCGAGAATTACTGTTAGACATCACTTCTGCGAGTCCACGTAACTGTGAATCGTTGCCTCTGGTATTGCTGGCTTGGTTAGTCCCAAATAGCCTTTCCGCGACTTCACCTTCTCTGCCAAGTACTTTAATCGGTTGATTGTTATAGCTAAGAGCCACCGACGAAGCATTACCTGCGCGAATGGAAATTTGGCGATCGCCTGACCAAGCTAACTTTTTACCCTCATTGAGTACGCCTTCAAACTCAGTCTGCCCATCAACAGTAATTCGCATCCAAGATTCACCTTGCATGACGATGCCCACGTTAACGGGCTTATTGCCAACAAATTCAAAATTACCATTGGCAAGTGTTGCACTATTTAGAGATGTATTGGTCGAGGCAAGACTGCTGCTTGTCCAACCCAAAAGCAGATTGTTTAGATTAGAGCTTGTTTGCCCCAGATCGGTTTGAGACTTCGGTTTATTCAGAATATCAGTGGGAAGAGCTTGATTTTTTACTTCTATCGGTGAAGTAGTCGCGGGGTTTGTCATTGCGACAGGTACTGATGAACCCGTCTGCCGCAAGACTGCTAGACCACCAATTTTAGGCAACAAAATTTCTGTAGGTTCGATCGCTTTGTTAGATTTTACAGAACTTATCTGAGCTGCATCACCAAAATTAGTTTGACTGTCATTAATTTTATTAGCATCTGGTGAGTTCAGGAATGTTGCTAACAGACTAACTGCCCCCGCAATTACGACAACATACAGTGCATATAAGTGTAAAGGTCGAAGTTCAGCAGCCGCACTACCTGCCCACTTTTGCTCAGGTAAAACAGGATTTAAAGGAAAATCTTCCGAAAGATCGCCAACTCCCAAGGCATCACCATACTTGCGGATAAATCCACGCACATAGACAGGTTCAGGTAATGACTCCATTTGACCATCTTCGATCGCACGCAAATAGCGCTCAGAAATTAATGTAGTTGCAGTTAGATGCGGAATTGATAATTCTTTATCTTCTCGAATTCGCTTAAATTGCGCTCCGATTTCTGCTAATTTCTCTGCTTGCTTCGAGGTTGTAATATTCACAATACTCACAGACATGTAGGAAGAGATGGGACTGATTGACTCAAGTTGGCGTTCAGTCGAACTTGGACAACCACAAGTTCTATTTTGATCGTCGTTGGCGATTTAAGTAATCTGATGTAATTATATTGCCTAACCTAAAGTAACATAACATTCTGCAAAGTTTTCACAGTGAATTACTCCATCACCCATTATACATCAACGGCTATATTGCTTACTGCATATTGAGCTGAGGCGCAATTCAAATTCTTTTCAGGTTGGACATAATGTTTTGATTTCTTGATCGATTAGCAGTCGATATGCACCGACCTTAAGAGTTTCAAGTGAAATAGACGCGATCGCATCGCGATGTAGTGCCAAAACGGGATGACCTAACTGTTCGGCAACTCGACGAATTTGGCGGTTACGACCTTCTGACAAAATTATCTGCAATTGAGTACGTGGAGTTTGGTATTTATTGCGTTCAATTTGCAAAATATTTACTGTCGCTGGAAGTGTAAGTTTTCCGTCAAGGTTAATTCCTTCTTGCCAATGTTTGATGATGCGATCGTTAGGTACATCTTTAACCCAGACTTCATAGGTCTTAGGGACGTGGTGACGTGGATGCATTAGATAATTGGCAAAATTACCATCGTTAGTCAAGATCAACGCCCCACTACTGTTATAGTCCAGCCGTCCTACGGGATAAACATGCTGATATTGCGATGGCAGAATGTCTAAAACTGTCTTTCTACCTTGAGGATCGTCACAGGTGCTAACTACACCTGTGGGCTTGTTAAGTAATAGATATACAAATTTTGGTGCATTGAGTTGAAGTAACTTGCCATCGACTTCAATGCGATCTCTTTCTGGATCGGCTTTTGCCCCTAGCTCCGTAATTGGCTTGCCATTTACAAAAACTCGCCCTGCCAAAATTATCTGCTCAGAACCTCTTCGTGAAGCAATCCCATGTCTAGATAGAATTTTTTGGAGGCGATCGAGCATAACAGTTATCAGTAAAGCTATCAGTTTAGATGATTAGTAGGTAGTCCTCGATTATATGGTTGATGATAGGAGGCGCTTCGCGCCTTCTATCAATATCTTGGTAAGTTAGGTATATTATCTGAACTGCCTAAATCAAAAATTCGGATATAGCAACGAAGTATGAAAACAGTTCGTGATGCTTGTCAGCCCCAATCTAATGCGCTGTCAATTACACTTAGCGATCAAATCGAGCAGCTTGATGAATTAATTCAGGCTGAGGGTGATGGCAGTGCTTTTTTTGAGAGGACTTTTATTACTCAGGGAATGCGCGATTTAATTGATGAGGGTTTAACTCGTTTAGCTGGCAAATCATCGCAGGCAATCTTTCATCTTAAACAGGCAATGGGAGGAGGAAAGACCCATTTGCTTGTCGGTTTTGGCTTGTTGGCAAGACATCAAGAATTGCGAAAAATATACTGTGCGGGGATGTCCTATACATCAGCATTTGAGAATGCTGATATTGCAGCCTTTAACGGTCGTAACAATCCTGTGCATTTTTTCTGGGGCGAGATTGCTAACCAACTTGGTAAAGGGGAACAATTTAGAGCTTTTTGGGCAAGTGGGGCAAAGGCTCCCGATGAGAGAGATTGGTTAAAGCTATTTGAGAGCGATCGCCCCATTCTGATTTTGCTAGATGAAATGCCGCCTTATTTCCATGACCTTGATACGCAAAAGGTGGGCAATGGAACAGTTGCCGATATAGCTACTCGTGCTTTTGCGAACTTGTTGACGGCGGCGGGAAAAAAGAAAAATGTCTGCGTGGTTGTTTCTGACCTAGCGGCAGCCTACGAACGCGGAACGAATTTGATTAATCGCGCTCTTAGTGATGCAAGATCTGAATTAGGTCGTCAGGAGCGTAGTATTACACCTGTCGATCTTGCGGCAAACGAGATCTATGACATTCTGCGAAAGCGGTTGTTTAAATCACTACCAGATCGAGCCGAAATTGCCGATATTGCTGAAGCCTTTGGGCGCAAGTTGGAAGAGGCGGCTAAATCTAAAACTGCTAATCGTGGAGCCGAAGCGATCGCTGATGAAATTGCGGCGACTTATCCATTTCATCCGCGCCTCAAAAATGTCATTGCCTTGTTTAAGGAAAACGACCAGTTTAAGCAAACTCGCGGCTTGATTGAGCTAGTGTCCCGCCTGTTGCGATCGGTTTGGGAGCGATCGCACAATGATGTTTTCTTGATTGGTCCACAGCATTTCGATCTGTCGATTCCAGAGGTACGGGACAAGCTGACAGAAATTTCGGGAATGCGCGATGTAATTGCTAAGGATCTCTGGGATGCTCAGAAATCGGCGCACGCGCAGGTAATTGATTTACAAACTGGTAAAGAATCAGCAACGCAGGTTGGCTCTTTGCTCTTAACCGCCAGCCTATCGACTGCCGTCAATGCAGTAAAGGGGTTAACCCGTGAAGAAATGGTCGAATGTCTGGTTTCACCTTTGCGTGAACCTTCCGACTTTTTGGCAGCATTTGAAGAACTGAAAAAGGTTGCTTGGTATGTGCATCACACACCAGAAGGTCGGCACTACTTCGATCGCCAAGAAAATCTCACCAAGTTACTGCAAAGTCTTGCCCATGATGCGCCGCCTAACAAAGTAGACGATCTAATTCGTAATCGTCTCAAGGAAATGTTTAAGGCGACTCGCAAGACTTGCTATGAAGATGTGTTGCCATTACCAAAACTGGAAGAAGTAGCAGATCGGGTGCGGCGCGGTCGGGTGTTACTAATTGTTAATCCCGACTCAAAAATTCCGCCAGAGGAAGTACAGAAGTTTTTTGAAGCGCTCAGTCAGAAAAATAATCTCTGTGTACTGACAGGTGATAAAACGGCGATGGGTAGTGTCGAGAAGGCTGCGCGGCAATTGTTTGCATCGCAACAGGCGGATGGACGGATTCCCAAGGGACACCCACAGCGTGAAGATCTAGAGCGCAAGCAGCAAAGCTACGAGCAGGACTTTAACTCGACAATTCTGAATCTTTTTGACAAGGTGTTGTTTCCGATTCAGCGATCGGGCAAATCGGCGCAATTAGCGGTTAAGCCATTGGACATGACTCGTGATGCGACTAAATCTTTTAATGGTGAAGAGCAGATCGAAAAAACTTTGGTTTCTAATCCAATGAAATTGTTTCTGGATGTGGAAGCAGATTTTGATGCAATTCGGGACAAGGCTCAGGATTTGCTATGGCTTGACAATCAGGATGAGGCAAGGTGGGCAGATGTGCAAGATCGCTATGCTGAGCAAGCAGGAATGTCGTGGTTGCCGCCCAAGGGTTTAGATAATCTTAAGGCGATCGCCTGTAATCGTGGACTATGGGAAGACCTTGGCAATGGCTACATTACTAAAAAGCCCAAGAAGAAAACCACATCAGTACAGGTAATTGCGGAAACCGATCCCAACGATCAAGGCTTAGTCAGACTGCGAATTAATCCTCAGAATGCAGGACCAGCACCACGTATTTATTATGCGGAAGATGGTGTCGTTACGGAGTCAAGTCCTCAGTTAACCGATCAGTTAATTTCCACAAATGCTTTGCGGGTGAGCTTTCTGGTACAAGACCCATCAGGGCAGTACGACACAGGCACACCGATCTCATGGACAAATAAATTAGTTTTGCGAAATGAGTTAATTGAGCATGATGGTCAGCGCTATGTAGAGCTGTTTGTTGCGCCTCGTGGTGAGATTCGCTATACCCTCGATGGCAGTGAGCCAAGGGAGGGAAACGCATACAATGGGGCGATCGCGATCGGTGATGGCGATGTGTTGATGCGAGTGTTTGCAGAGGCAGATACGTTAGAGAAAAAGGCAGATTTTCGGTTTCCTGCTAAGGGTGATCGCGGTGTAAAGGTCGATCCTGTCAAACCTAGCCGCCTCATTTCTCGAACTGGACGTAAGCTGGACTCTCGTGCCAAAACCTTTGAGGGACTAAAGCAAGCTAAAGAAAAGTCTGTCACTTTTGAAGGAGTAGCAATCGCCGTTGGTCAAGGTAGCCAGATGATCGGCGTTAATGTTGGAGAAATTGCCGTAGATGCTGATTTTATTGAGTCCTTACTTAATAAAATTTTGGAAAAATTCCCTCCCGATACTCTTGTCACTATGACCTTTCGCAAGGGAAACTTTTCTTCAGGGCATGACCTCACCGATTTTGCTAGTAAGCTAGGCATTCAGTTACAGGTAAGTGATGTGGAGCAATGAGCGAAAAGCTTGATAAAAAACTCGACAAAAAAGCAGAGCCAAAACTAGAAACTATTGATTTTGGTGCATCCACAAATTTTGGGGTGCATCTGTTTCAAGTTGAGATTCCTGCTTCGCGTTTAGGCACAGTCACAATTACTGAGGACTATGGCTATCGAGGCTTAGAAGGTGGCAATCCTAGCTGTGAAGATCGGGTGATTTTGCAACGGGCAGTTTGGTCAGCGATCGCCGATACAGCCCGTCGTGAATTTAACGATCGCCTCAAGACTGCCAAGTTATTAACGGGACGTTGGCATACAGGTATAAATCTGGTAGATCGGCTCTTGGGTAAGGAGTTATGTGTCCTTGCTTGGGCAGCCGAGACAGCCAATGAAGACCAGATTCCTGTGATTTGCAGTAAATGGGCGGCTTTGCGTCCCGAAGAAAGATGGTGGTTATTTACGATGACGGTGGCGGAGTCGGGCTTATCGGAAGATACGCAGCGCGGTTGGCGACGCGCTTTATTTTATGCATTATCTGATGGTGAGAAGGTAACTAGTGGCGATCGCAAACGTCGCCGTCCTGTCGAGACAGATTTATTTAGTCTGCCTTTATTTATGGATAAGGAAGAATCTCATAGTGAAACCGCTAAACTGTAAAAATGTTCTAAGCTAATTTCTGGCGAATAGGAGTAACAAGGTCATGACTGCACAACTATTAGTACCCAGCTTATCGCCTAATCAGGAATTGCCAAATCCAGATAAGCCCCATGTAGTGCAATTTACGGTTGAACAGTTTCAACTGATGACAGAAAAGGGCGTATTTGCAGATAGCGATCGCTATGAGTTAATTAACGGAGAGATTACTACGATGTCGCCAATTGGCAGAAAACACGCGGTGTGCGTGGGTCGGTTAACTAACAAATTAGCACTCAAGTTAGGGACTAGGATAATTGTTTGGGTGCAAAATCCTATCGATCTAGCCAATAAATCACAACCACAGCCAGATATTGCGGTTTTGAAATATCGTGATGATTTTTATGAAGATGCTTTGCCAACCCCTGCGGATATTTTGCTAATTGCTGAAGTTGCCGATAGCTCCCTTGAGTACGATCGCGATGTCAAGGCAAATCTCTATGCTGTCGCAGGGATTCCTCAGATGTGGCTATTTGATGTAAATACCAAAACTATTACAGGCTTTTCGCAGCCATCAGAATTTGGCTATAAGCAAATCTATCGCTACACTCAGGGCGATCGCCTCTCCATACTCGCCTTTGATGATGTGGTGTTTGAGTGGCAAGACTTATTTTAAATAAGATTTATTCATTTCACGCATACATTTCACACATATATCGCTTGGCTCTCTAGAGGTTATTATCTAGATACTATCTTAATTACTTAACTGCCCATGTCTGATGTTGTCCCGTTTTCGCTAAAAGATACGCCTGCGCTGATTGAGAGGTTGTTACCTGTGCAGAAGCTGTCGGCGGAGGCGTATAAGGAGCAAGAGGCAAGACAGAGTAAGACCTTGACGGCTTTGGGGAGTTATTGGAAAGGTCGTAAGCCTTTGATTTTGAATAAGGCTTGTATTTTGGGATGTTTGTTGCCTGCGACGGCTGACAGTAAGCGGGATTTAGAGATTTTTGAGATGTTGATGGCGATGGATTCAGAATCGCTAAAAAAGAGATTAGAAAATAAAAATGATAAATTAACTCGCTTTATTCTCAATGAAGAACGGACAGTTGGCTATCATGCTCCTTATCTGGAATGGGTAAAGGCTGCATCTCGTCCAGAGGAATGTGATGATGCTTTGTTTAGTCATATTTGGGATCAGGTAAACGCGCATTTGGGAACTAGGGCGAGTTCTTTTCCTGAGTTGGTGGAGCAGTTGGGAATCATGCGGTTTGGGCATCGTCCGAGGTTGGCGGATACTTTTTGCGGTTCGGGTCAGATTCCGTTTGAGGCGGCGCGGTTGGGTTGTGATGTCTATGCTTCGGATCTGAATCCTGTGGCTTGTATGCTGACTTGGGGGGCGTTTAATATTGTCGGTGGTTCGGCAGAAAGTCGAGAAAAGTTAGCTGTTGATCAAAAAGAATTAGTGGCGAAGGTACAGGCAGAGATCGATCGCTTGGGTGTGGAGACGGATGGGAATGGATGGCGAGCGAAGGTGTTTCTCTATTGTGTGGAGGTGCGTTGTCCGCAGTCGGGTTGGATGGTTCCTTTGATTCCAAGTTTGGTGATTAGTACAAGTCGCAAAGTGATAGCTAGATTAATTCCTGACCCTGAAAACAAACGTTACGATATAGAGATTTTGACCGTTAAAACTGATGCAGAATTTATTGAAGCAAAAAGTGGAACTGTTAGAACGGATGGGAAAGGCAAAGATCCTTATCTAGTACATTCTGTCGATGGAGTGGAATATAAAACTAAGATTTCTACTTTACGCGGTGATTATCGCACTGATGATAAAACTAACGCTAATCGTTTGAGAATGTGGGAAAAGCTAGATTTTAAGCCTAGACCTGATGACATTTTTCAAGAGCGTTTGTATTGTATTCAGTGGATACGAAAGAAGCTAAATAGTAAAGGTGATGAGTATGAATTTCGTTCTATTACTGAGGATGATTTAAGGAGAGAGCATATAGTTGAGGACTTTATTGCAATAAATATTGCAGATTGGCAAGATAAAGGGTGGATTCCAGACATGAAAATTGAAGCTGGAGATAAAACTGATGAGCCAATCCGAACAAGAGGTTGGACGCACTGGCATCATTTGTTTAATCCAAGACAGTTATTAATAGCAGGTTTTGTGAATCATTTCAGCAATGCTAATTTAAAGCATTCTTTTACTCAAATTTTAAACTTAAATTCTAGATTAAGTCGATTTGATAATAGTGAAGGTGGTGCTGCTGCAACAAAAGGAACTTTTGATAATCAAGCACTCAACACTCTACTTAATTATGGATGTCGCGCAACCCTATTTTTAATTCCCGCACTTACTCAAAAATACTCAGCTTCTTCTCTCTGCGAAAATAGAGTATATGTGATCAGTAATAATCCAGCTTCACAATCAACAAATCAATGTGATATTTACGTTACTGATCCTCCCTATGGTGATGCAGTCAAATACGAAGAAATACTTGAATTTTTTATCGCTTGGTTACGCAAAAATCCACCACCCGAATTTGCCGAATGGGTTTGGGATAGTCGCCGATCGCTTGCCATCAAAGGCGAAGACGAAAACTTTCGGCGTAACATGGTCGCCGCCTACAAGCGCATGACCAAATGTATGCCCGACAACGGACTGCAAACGATCATGTTTACCCACCAATCAGGCACAATCTGGGCAGACATGGCAAACATCGTCTGGGCTTCAGGCTTGCAAGTCACCGCCGCATGGTACGTCGTCACCGAAACCGATAGCGCCCTCCGTGAAGGCAGCCACGTCAAAGGCACGATCTTACTCATCTGTCGCAAACGCCTCGGACAACACAAAACCACCCGCGACGACCTCGCATGGGAAATCCAAGAAGAAGTCGAAGCGCAAGTAAACGAACTCACAGGACTCAACCAACTTGCCAAAGGCGATCGGCGAGATGAGAACGTCTTTGAAGATGCCGACATCCAAATGGCAGGCTACGCCGCTTCCCTGCGCGTCCTCACCCGTTACGCCATCATCGACGGGCGCGACATGACCGCCGAAGCCATCCGCCCCAGAATCAAAGGCGAAATTACTTTTGTCGATGGATTGATCAACTTTGCCGTCGATACCGCCAATCAAGCCCTTGTCCCCCAAGGTATTCCTAAAACCCATTGGGACAAACTATCAGGCGGTGAAAGATTTTATCTAAAAATGCTCGAAATGGAAGCACGGGGTTTCAAAACTCTGGATAATTATCAAAACTTCGCCAAAGCCTTTAAAGTCAAAGCTTTCCAAATTTTCATGGCAGACCAAAAGGCAAACAAAGCAAGGCTAAAAAGTGCTATCGAATTCGGTCGCGCTGAAATGGGTGAAGGCTCAGAGCTATATCAATCCGTTCTCCGCGCCGTCCTCTATGGCATCATGGAACTCGCCAAAAACCTAGACAGCGATGAAGTCCTCGCCCACCTGCGGCTAAACATCCCCAACTATTACGGCGATGAAACCCAAAGAGAGTTGGCTGTCGAGCTTGCCGATTATCTCTCCAAGCAATTAGTCACAATTCGTCCCGAAGAACATAGCGCCGCAAGGGTATTATGCGAGATGATTAAAAATCAGCGACTCGGATAAACAACAACTTTTCATTACAAAAAAATACAAAAAAAATACACAGAGCATATATGGAAGCCTCACCAACTAAAGTCATTCAATATTTCGACGGTCAAAAACAAAATCTTATTCCCCTATTTCAACGCCGCTACACTTGGGAACTGGATAATTGGAAATCGCTATGGGATGACTTAATGGTGCAGTATGAATTAGGGGAGTCTGGAACACACTTCATGGGTGCGATCGTCTCTGTTCCAGCTCTCGCCGTACCTGTAGGAGTCAGCAAATTTCTGATTATTGATGGGCAACAGCGTCTCACAACCGTATCCCTGATTCTTTGTGCCTTGCGTGACTGTTTAGACGATCCCTCTGCTGCCCTTATTCAAGGAGTTTATCTAACCAATCCCTTTCGTGAGTTAGAAGACACCTTAAAATTTGTGCCAACACAGGGAGATCGAGAGGTTTATCGAGAGATTGCCCTCGATCGGCAAATTCCATCTAAAGACAGTTTAATGGGGAAAGCTTATCATTTTTTCAAAGATCGAATTCTCAATGGTCTTGATTCCAATGATGAGCCTGTATTACCTGCCAAGGTGCTAACCACATTACAACAGTGCCTTCAAGTTGTCATGATCAATCTAGGCAACGACGATGACCCCTACTTGATTTTTGAAAGTCTTAATTTCAAGGGTGAGCCACTCACTCAAGCCGATTTAGTAAGAAATTATGTGCTAATGAGATTCCGTCACTCGATTGGGTCTGGTGGCGAGCAAAAAAGGATTTATGAAGACTACTGGGAAAAGATAGAAAAATCGCTCGGTGATAACCTCACAGAGTTCCTGCGTCACTACACTATGAAAGATGGCGACGATATTAAGCAGGGTGGGATTTATGCAGCAATCAAGAAAAAGCTGAAAAGTATAGATACACCTGAAGCAGTAGAAGCAGAAGTGCACTCTATAAAAAGGTTTAGTGAGTTTTATGCTGCAATTTTATGCCCTCAACAAGAACCAAACAAGGCAGTGCAGGATCGTTTAAACAACATTCAAAGTCTCAAGGTAACAACCTCTTATCCACTCTTACTCCGTTTCTTTGATGACCGCAAAAACAACAAACTCAGCGATATTGATTTAGAAAAGTGTCTAGGATTAATTGAGTCTTATATCGTGCGCCGTACAGTTTGTGGAGTACCCACTAATACCTTAAACAAGCTATTTATTCAGTGGGCTAAAAACTTCCCAAGTGCATCCCATGTTCAATGGTTACATGATGTTATGTCATCAGGTAGTGGCGGTCGTCGTTTCCCAAGAGATGTAGAATTTACGGAAGCTTTCCTAAAACAACCCCAGTATGGTCGTAGCACAACTCGTTTCATTCTATGCAGACTAGAAAAATCGTTTAATAACAAAGAAATGATCGATCTTACAAATGCAGGAGTCACAATCGAGCATGTTCTACCTCAAAAACTCAGCCCAGAGTGGCAACAAGAACTAGGAGCAGAGGCAGAAGAAATTCATGCCGCTTTGTTGCATACGTTTGGTAATTTGACTCTTACTGCCTACAACTCAGAGTTATCAAATCTCCCATTTACCGATAAAAAAGATGAACTTAAAAGATCTCATATCGATCTAAATCAATGGGTTCTTGAGCAAGCAAATTGGCGTGCAGCCGAAATTGAAGAGAGAGCTAAATCCTTACTAATCAGAGCCTTAAAAATCTGGTCTGCCTCACTAAGCTAAGGCTTTAAAACATAGGATTTAGCCGTATGAATACAATCAACCGCTTTTCTTCCCGTCAACAACGCCTTGACCACGCCTTCCTACGCGATCGCCTAAAAAATGCCAAATCCTACAAACGCATCGCAGGTTATTTCCGCAGCTCCATCTTTGAATTAGTCGGTGAAGAAATTGCCAATATTCCGACAGTTCAAATTATTTGCAACAGCGAATTAGACGTTAATGATATTGCCATCTCTAAAATCGTGAGGGAATCTGCTCTCAAAGAAAAATGGAACCAAGTTCCCTGCGAAGTTGAGGCACTACTACACCGCGATCGCTACCGTTATCTCTATGAATTACTTACCAGTGGCAAAGTCGAAATCCGCGTTGTCCCTAAAGATCGCGTCTTTATTCATGGCAAAGCAGGGGTAATCGAATCAGATAATGGCACAAAAACCAGCTTCCTTGGCTCGATCAACGAAACCAAAAGTGCCTTTACAAACAACTACGAAATCCTCTGGGAAGATACTTCAGCCGAAGGCGTAGCATGGGTTGAGGATGAATTTACCGCACTCTGGACAGATGCCTATCCCTTACCTGATGCGATTATCGAAGAAATTAAACGGATAGGCGATCGCGTTGAGATTAAATTTCCCGAAGTCACCACTACAGAACTACCCGCCGCCGCCCTTGCCGAAAGCCCGATCTATCGCGGCGGGGAACAATTACAACCTTGGCAGCGATCGTTTGTCACGCTATTCCTGCAACACCGTGAAACCTATGGCAAAGCGCGATTACTCTTAGCCGATGAAGTGGGCGTAGGCAAAACCCTTTCTCTCGCTGCAAGTGCGATGATTTCCGCGTTACTAGATGACGGGGCTGTGCTAATTCTCTGTCCCTCTACCCTGACTCTGCAATGGCAAGTCGAACTAGAAGACAAACTAGGCATCCCCAGCGCTGTCTGGCTATCTTCAAAAAAGACTTGGATTGATGCCAAAGGACATATCATCAAAACCCGTGGGGCGGAAGATGTCATCAACTGCCCGTTTCGCATTGCGATTATCTCCACAGGACTAATTTCCCAAGATTCTGAAGAATGCAAATATTTACTCAAACGCAAATATGGAACTGTGGTTCTCGATGAAGCTCACAAGGCAAGACGACGAGGGGGCTTAGGTAAAAACAAGGGCGAACCGAATAATTTACTTGCTTTCATGTTGAATATCGCCGATCGCACCCGTAATTTGCTGCTCGGTACTGCCACACCGATCCAAACCGAAGTTAGTGAGCTATGGGATTTGTTACATATTCTCAATCGGGGAGCCGAGTTTGTTTTGGGAAGATTTAGTAATTGGAGTGAATGCGATCGCACTCTGCCCATAGTCAAAGGCGAGCAGGGCATGGAAACAGAAGCACAGGCTTGGGAATGGCTACGCAATCCTTTACCGCCTGCCGCAGAAGATAGCCTATTTGCTAATCTCAGACTGTCATTAGATGTGCCAGATCAAAGATTTATCAGTGACAAGGGATTTGGTTCGTTAGAATTTCTAGACCAACAGGCGATCGCCCCCGTCCTCGATCCAAATTTTTTCAAAGAACATAACCCAATCTTGCGCCATACCGTTTTGCGCCGCCGTCAAACTCTCGAAGAAGCTGGCTTACTAGAAAAAGTCGGTGTGGATATTCATCCAAATCCTAAGGCTGCAAGTAATGAATATCAAGGTATCGTTTTTATCAATCAGGGCTTAATTACCAATCCTCCCTTTGATCGAGCCTATGAAGCCGCCGAAGACTTTACCCGCGCTTTACAGAAACGCACCAAGTCAGCAGGTTTCATGAAAACTATGCTCTTACAAAGAATTTGTTCCAGCTTTGCTTCTGGTCGCATCACCGCCGAAAAAATGTTGCGCCGCGAAATTCTCGAAGATGAAGACCAAACTCGCCTATTAGAAGAAACAATTAACAATTTGACCTATGAAGAAGAAACTCACCTCAAAACTATCGTTACCGAACTATCACGAACAGAGGCGCGAGATCCTAAATTAGCAGCAGTGCAGTACTTTCTCACCCAACATATTACCGATGGCAAAACATGGCTAGAGCATGGCTGCATCGTCTTTAGTCAGTATTACGACACCACCTTTGCGATCGCCTCAGAACTAGCAAAGCTCCTACCTAATGAAGCGATCGGTGTCTATGCAGGTGCAGGTAAAAGTGGACTATTCAAAGATCGTGACTTTAGTTCTGTGGAACGCAACGAAATTAAAACGGCGGTTAAAGAGCGAAAAATCAGACTAGTAATCGCTACCGATGCCGCTTGTGAAGGTCTAAACCTGCAAACCCTCGGTACTCTAATCAACGTCGATCTTCCTTGGAATCCTTCACGCCTAGAACAACGTTTAGGACGCATCAAACGCTTTGGTCAAGCAAGACGCACCGTTGATATGCTCAATCTTGTCTATCACGATACTCAAGATGAAAAAATCTACCAAGTCCTATCACGCCGTATGCAAGACCGCTACGATATTTTTGGCGGACTACCAGATACGATCGAAGACGACTGGATCGACAGCAAAGAAAAATTAGAACAAATGATGGATGAGTATATCCATCTCCGCCATCAAGCCCGTGATGTCTTCGAGATTCGCTACCAACAAACCATAGATCCTAATAAAGATCGCTGGGAACTCTGTGCCAGAGTCCTATCACGCCGAGATGTAATTGACCGACTATCTTTACCTTGGGGAACTATTCAAAAATAGGGTTCAATCAAGTAAAAAAAAGAGCATAAGTCCCTTGACCACCATTTAGAAAAATGAGGATGCAAGTTTTCATGCAATAAATGCATTAAGGTTTTGCAATTATTAAATAAAGTTTAAAAATATGTAGTTTCTTATACGAATCGGGATCGAAACGTTAAGTAGTGTAAACACAGAATAAAAAGTTTCAATAGCGCTTGAGAGTTTGAAATTTTGAGATTTTGCTTAAGTAGCGATCGCCAAAATCATAAAGTCTCAACCCTTAGCCAAGGATAAGTAATATGGCAAATAAAATAGAAGACCTAAAATCTGCAAAAGATGGTCTTGCTGTAAAAGCCGAAATCGCCCGCTTCGCCGAAATTGGCTGGGAAGCGATCGATAACGACGATTTGCAACATCGCTTGAAGTGGTTGGGCGTATTCTTTCGCAAAAGTACCCCTGGTCGGTTTATGGTGCGGATGCGAATCCCCAATGGCTTATTGAGTAGTGACCAGATGCGAGTTCTTGCTTCTGTGGTTAAAAAGTGTGGTGAGCATGGTGTTGCAGATATCACCACCCGACAAAATATTCAAATGCGCGGCATTCTCATTGAGGATGTCCCTGAAATGTTCGAGAAGTTTAGATCGGTGGGACTGACAAGCGTGCAGTCAGCGATGGACAACATCCGTAATATTACAGGTTCACCTGTAGCTGGTATTGATGCTAATGAGCTTTACGATACTCGTGAGCTAGCCATTCAAGTGCAAAACCTGCTTACAAGTAATGGTGAAGGCAACTCAGATTTTACTAATTTACCTCGCAAGTTTAATATCGCGATCGCGGGTTGTCGAGATAACTCAACCCATGCCGAGATAAACGATTTAGCTTTTGTGCCAGCTTTTAACGAAGATAACAAAGAAATATTTGGGTTTAACGTATTAGTCGGTGGATTTTTCTCAGCTAAGCGTATTGCTGCTGCAATTCCTTTAAATGTATGGGTTCCACCTGAAGACGTTGTTGCACTCTGTGAAGCATTACTCATCGTTTTCCGAGACAACGGACTGCGTGAAAATCGCGCTAAAGCTCGTTTGATGTTTTTGATTGATGAGTGGGGAATCGAAAAATTCCGTGCTGAAGTGGAAAAACAAATGGGTAAACCACTTGCCACAGCAGCTCTCAAAGATGAGATCGAATGGGAAAAGCGCGATCACATCGGGGTTCACAAACAAAAGCAAGCAGGAATGAACTACGTCGGGCTGCAAATTCCTGTCGGACGGATGTATGCCGACGATATGTATGAATTTGCGCGGGTTGCTGACACTTACGGCAACGGCGATATGCGCCTTACAGTTGAGCAAAATCTGCTCATTACTAATGTGAGCGATGAGCAAGTGTCAGCGCTTCTGCAAGATCCCCTTCTTCAGAAGTTTCCTGCTGATCCTGACAACCTTATGCGCGGGCTGGTTTCCTGCACTGGCAACCAGTTCTGTCCTGTAGCGATCGTGGAAACTAAAAATCGCTCCCTTGCACTTACCAAACAACTTTCCGAAGACTATGTTCTTCCTAAAGTTGTGCGGATTCATTGGAGTGGTTGCCCTAATTCCTGCGCTCAGCCTCAAGTTGCCGATATTGGCTTTACGGGATGCAAAGCTCGTAAAGATGGCAAAGTTGTCGATGGCGTGGACATATACATGGGCGGCACAGTGGGTAAAGATGCCCATCTTGGAACCTGTGTAATGGAAAAAGTCCCTTGCGAGGACTTGCGCGATGTGGTCGGCAAGCTCCTAGTCGAACGCTTTGGGGCTATTCCTAAAGAGAACTCTGCAAACGAGGCGATCGCAACACCATCGGCAGAACTTATTTCTGTCAGTTAACCAATTACAAATTCAATCTAATTCAATCTAATTCAATCTAA
This sequence comes from Pseudanabaena sp. lw0831, assembly GCF_016584665.1. Taxonomy (GTDB): domain Bacteria; phylum Cyanobacteriota; class Cyanobacteriia; order Pseudanabaenales; family Pseudanabaenaceae; genus Pseudanabaena. The sequence continues at coordinate 54,655 of NZ_BBJB01000084.1, read as the reverse complement.
TTCAATTTATATTAAGGAAATCAATGAGTACATTCTCTCGCCGCAAGTTTTTGACCACCGCAGGACTTTCTACTGTGGGCGCGATCGCTTTAAATGCCTGTACAAGCACTGAAGCTCCTAAAACGGACGCTACCACCAAGGCAAGCCCTTCTTCTACTGCAACTTCCACTCCTAAAGTCAGTGCGGCTGATACTCCTGAAACCACTAAGGCTAAGCTTGGCTTTATCGCTCTGACCGACTCCGCACCTCTCATCATTGCTAAAGAGAAGGGGATATTTGAGAAATACGGCATGAAGGATGTCGAAGTGCTCAAACAAGCTTCTTGGGGAACTACTCGCGACAATATCGTCCTTGGCTCTGAGGCAGGTGGTATTGATGGCGCTCACATCCTTTCTCCAATGCCTTACTTGATTTCTGAAGGCAAAATCACCAATGGTAATAAAGTGCCAATGTATATCTTGGCTAGGTTGAACACCAACGGTCAAGCCATTTCGATCGCTAATGAGTTTAAAGATCTCAAAATTGCCCTCAAAAGTGAGGCTCTCAAGGAAAGCTTTGCCAAAATCAAGTCTGGCGGTAAAGAAATCAAGTGCGCGGTGACATTCCCTGGTGGAACCCATGACCTTTGGATGCGCTATTGGTTAGCCGCAAATGGCATTGATCCTAACAATGATGTCAGCACAATCGTAGTGCCACCTCCACAAATGGTCGCCAATATGAAAGCTGGCAACATGCAAGCGTTCTGTGTTGGTGAACCTTGGAATGCCCGTCTAGTTGCTCAAAACACTGGCTACAGTGCTCTGATTACAGGCGAACTTTGGAAAGATCACCCAGAGAAAGCCTTCTCAATGCGTGCTGATTGGGTTGACAAGAATCCTAAAGCTGCCAAGGCAATGCTTGCGGCCGTTCTCGAAGCTCAAGTTTGGTGTGATAAACCTGAGAACAAAGAAGAGATGTGTAAGATTATCGGAGCTGATAAGTGGCTAAAAGTGCCTGCGGCTGAGATTTTGGGTAGACAGCAAGGTAAGGTTGACTATGGCGATGGTAGAAATCTTGACAATCCCGATCTCGCGATGAAGTTCTGGAAAGATAGCGCTTCTTATCCATACAAGAGCCACGATATTTGGTTTGTGACTGAAGATATGCGTTGGGGATACTTTGATGCTGACACTGATGCCAAGAAGTTGGTTGACAAGGTTAACCGCGAAGATATTTGGAAAGAAGCTGCGAAGATGATTGGTCAAGAGGCGGCGATTCCGAAGAGTACTTCTCGCGGTATCGAGACTTTCTTTGATGGAGTCAAATTCGATCCTGAAAATCCTAAAGCCTATTTGGACGGACTCAAGATCAAGAAGGCATAATATCGGCTATCGCAAAAGGCGGCGCAAAGCGCCGCCTTTTGCGACAAATACAAAAATATAGGTAGGGGCAATTCATGAATTGCCCCTACCATAAAATATTAATTCCAATTTAGGAGACAAAAAAATGGCGGCAGGTAGCATAACTTCTAAATTCACGCTTAATAACATAGGTGAATGGTTACAACAGCAAGCAAAATCTTTTATTCCACCATTGTTAGCGCTAGTCTTACTTTTAACGGCTTGGCAAGTAATTTGTTCTGGCAAAAAACCACCATTACCACCACCAAGTAAAGTTTGGGAAGAAACTCAACCATACATTTGGCATCCCTTCTTCGATCGCGAATATTACGATGTCAACTCCAAAGAAAAAGTTGATAGCCCCGCCCGCAAAGAACTCAAAGAAAAAGTAACAATCGAACAGGGCTTAGGTGTCAAAACCATGATTAGCGTTCGCCGCGTGGCGATCGGTTATACAGCCGCAGCGATTGTCGGTATTTCACTAGGCATTGCGATCGGCACAAATGCTTTTCTATATCGTGCCTTTGATCCAATCTTCCAAGTCTTGCGAACTATTCCTCCTCTAGCATGGTTGCCGATCGCTTTAGCCGCATTTAGTGGTATGAATGAATCTCTCCAAACTATCGGGTTGAACGTTAACGAAGCGGCGGGACTATTCGTAATTTTTGTAACTTCAATTTGGCCGATCTTGATGAATACGGCGGTGGGTGTACAGCAAGTTCCCCAAGACTATCGCAACGTAGCTAGGGTTTTACGTCTCGGCAAATTTGATTACTTTATTACAATCTTGATGCCCTCGGCAGCCCCCTATATCTTCACTGGTTTACGCATCGCTGTTGGTTTGTCTTGGTTAGCGATCGTTGCGGCAGAAATGTTGACCGCAGGTGGTGGCATCGGCTTCTTTATTTGGGATAGCTACAATAGTGGCAAACAGAGCGAATTGATTCTGGCATTGTTATATATCGGCTTAGTTGGGCTATTGCTTGACAAACTAGTTTATTACATTAGTAAATTTGCCGTTCAGTCAGATTCGTGATCATATAGGAGTTTTACTTGTGCCGAAGGCACAAGTAAAACTCCAAATCTTTAAAATTAATCAAAATAGCAATATGCAGACCCTCGATCTTACAGATAACAACCAGAAAAAAAATCAAGACCCTTTTTTAGTAATAGATGGAGTTTCCAAAGTTTACCAAACTGCCAGAGGCCCCTATACCGTTCTTGAAAACGTGAACTTAACGGTATATGAAGGTGAATTTATTTGTGTGATCGGTCACTCTGGTTGCGGTAAATCGACATTACTAAATATGGTGGCGGGTTTTAATAGACCAACTGCTGGAGAGATTTGCTTAAAGTCAAAACCAATTCTGCGTCCAGGGCCCGATCGCATGGTGGTTTTTCAAAACTATTCGCTATTGCCTTGGATGAGTGCTTTTGAGAATGTCTATCTTGCAGTAAAGCAAGTTTATACCGACAAGTCTAAAGAAGAAAAGACGAAGATTGCCAAAGATAGTCTGGCTCTGGTGGGTTTGGCTGAGGCAATGAACAAAAGACCGAAAGAACTCTCTGGCGGGATGCGTCAGCGCGTATCGATCGCGCGTGCATTGTCAATTCGCCCTGAAGTGCTAATCCTTGATGAACCCTTCGGCGCGTTAGATGTAATGACTCGCGAAGAGTTGCAAGAAGAACTACTATCAATTTGGCGAGCCAATCGAGTTACCGCACTGATGATCACCCATGACATCGATGAAGCCTTATTCTTAGCCGATCGCATTGTCCTGATGAGCAACGGTCCCGCCGCCCATATCGCTGAAGTTATTGACATTCCCTTCTCCCGACCTCGCGATCGCAAAGCAATTGCTGATGATCCCCGCTATTACACTCTTCGTAACTACATTCTTGAATTTCTATATAGCCGTTTTGCCCTTGCGGATGAGGCGGAATAATTACGAATTACGAATTAATAGTACATAATTTCTTAACTGCTAAATGGTAACGCTCAATCCATAATTCGTAATTCGTAATTCCCAATTCGTAATTAATAATTCGTAATTCCCAATTCGTAATTTACCAACAAACCATTATGTCTGCATTCCTAGAAATCGATCACGTCAGTCGTGTTTTTAAAACCCAAAATGGGCAACCCTATGTTGCTGTCAAAGATGTCTATTTTGAGATGAAAGAAGGCGAATTCGTCTCGATTATTGGACATTCGGGCTGCGGTAAGTCAACAGTTCTGAATATTTTGTCAGGCTTAGATAAGGCTAGTGCTGGCGGTATTGTTTTAGAAGGGAGAGAAATTAGTGAGCCTGGACCCGATCGCATGTTGGTTTTCCAAAACCATTCGCTATTGCCTTGGTTAACGGTGAGGCAGAATATTGGTTTGGCGGTAAATCGGGTCTTAAGAGATTTACCTAAAGAAGAGCGTCGTCGGATTATTCAAGAAAATATTGATTTAGTTGGGTTAAGTCACGCAGCAGATAAGTACCCTCGAGAAATTTCAGGCGGCATGAAGCAACGGGTGGGAATCGCTCGTGCTTTGTCGATTAAACCAAAGATTTTATTGCTAGATGAACCTTTTGGCGCGTTAGATGCCCTGACTAGAGGGCGCTTACAAGAGAAGCTAATGCAGATTTGCGACGAAAGCAAAATTTCGGCAGTGATGATTACCCATGATGTCGATGAAGCTCTGTTACTAAGCGATCGCATCATTATGATGACCAACGGGCCAGAAGCGAAAATTGGTCAGGTTCTCACCGTTGATTTACCTCATCCACGCAAAAGGCTGGAGTCAGTCAATCACCCGAACTATTATCGACTCCGAGGCGAAGTCGTTAACTTCCTCGATCGCCAGAAACAAATCAAAATTGAACGTGCTAAGAATAAGAGCACGGCAGCGATCAGTATGGGCAATATCGAGAAAACCAATCTCACAATTGGATACATTCCTCTTACTGATTGCGCTCCCTTTGCGATCGCCCAAGAGAAAGGGTTATTTGCTAAATATGGTCTAGATGTTACACTCTCCAAGGAAAATAGCTGGAACGATCTTGCTGAAGGAATCCGTGAAGGTCGTTTGGATGCAGCACAAATGGTCACAGGAATGCCTCTCGCCATTAGCCTCGGTATGGGGAATAAGATTCCTGTACCTGTGGTCACTTCCTTAACTTTGAGCCGTAATGGTAATGCGATTACCCTCAGCAATAAGCTTCATGAGGAAGGTGTGCATGATCTTGCTTCCCTCAAAGAATATATCGATAAATTTGCTGATGATGCGTATAATCCTGCGATCGGTATGGTACACCATGCTTCCATGCATAACTTACTGCTGCGTCATTGGTTAGCTAGTGGTGGGATTCAGCCCGATCAAGACGTAGATGTGATTGTGATTCCACCACCACAGATGGTTGCCAACCTGATGGCAAACAATATTATTGGTTACTGTGTAGGCGAACCTTGGAATGTGAGAGCTGTCAATAGTAACGTTGGTTTTGTGGTAGCTACTGATTTAGATATTTGGCGGGGACACCCAGAGAAAGTTCTTGGTGTACGTAAAGATTGGGCCGAGCAATATCCCAATACACATTTGGAACTTGTCAAGGCTCTATTGGAAGCAGCACAGTTCTGCGAACCGTTGGAAAATCGTGATGAAGTGGTGCTGACTTTGGCAAGTCCGAAATACCTCAATATCGATCCCGTTTATATTCGTCCAGGCTTTGCTGGGCCCTACCGCGTCAGCACTATGGAAGCGAAATATGAGAAAGATTTCTGCCAATTTGGTGTGGGCAATATGCCTTCACGCAAGGAGCATCTATGGGTGTTGACCCAAATGGCTCGTTGGGGATTGATTAGTTTCCCAGAGAATCACGCAGAGGTGATTTACAACTTGCTTGCCACTGATGTCTATCAGCAAGCTGCGAAGGAGCTAGAAATTCCCATTATTGAGGAAGATAAAACGCCAATTGTTTTAGCTGATGGTTCTATGTTTGATCCTAACGATCCGATCGCAGCCTTACAATCTATGCCCTACTCTAAATTCACTGAAACCAGCTATTTTGACTCTGTCAAAGGTTTCGCCAGCAAAAAAATAGCTGTTCGCCAATAGCTAAATAACCGTCTATGTCTGCATCTAGCCCTTCTACTCAATCTATACCGCAAATCGTCAAAACCCTATGTCCCTACTGTGGTGTTGGTTGCGGCTTAGAAGTCGTGGAAACAACGAATCAACCAACAGTCAAATTTCCCGATCGCTTTAAGGTACGAGGCGATCGCACACATCCTTCCAGTCAAGGCATGGTCTGTGTCAAGGGCGCGACTATTGCTGAATCAATTCAAAAAGATCGGCTCCTGCATCCGATGATGCGTGATCGCCTTGATGATGAGTTTCGCCAAGTTAGTTGGGATGAAGCTCTAAATGAGATCGTCAATCGGATGCAGCAGGTGATCGCCACCAAAGGCGCAGATGCTCTCTGTATGTATGGTTCAGGGCAATTCCAAACCGAGGATTATTACACTGCTCAAAAGTTATTTAAAGGTTGTTTAGGAACTAATAACTTTGATGCTAACTCACGGCTCTGCATGTCATCAGCAGTTTCAGGCTATGCCAAAAGTTTCGGCTCCGATGGGCCACCCTGTTGCTATGAAGATTTAGATATTACCGATTGTCTATTTGCGATCGGGACAAACACGGCTGAATGTCATCCCATTATTTTCAATCGCTTTCGGAAACATCACAAAAAGAATTCCCACGTTAAGCTCATCGTCGTTGATCCGCGCCGCACCCAAACCGCAGCAGTGGCAGATTTGCATTTAGCGATTCAACCAGGTACAGATATCGATTTATTAAATGGTATCGCCCATTTGTTATTGAAATGGGAAAAATGCGATCGCGAATTTATTGAGAAGCACACTACAGGTTTTGCTGAATTTGCTGAAATCACGCAACTCTATACGCCAGAATTTGTAGCGCGACGTTGTGGAATTGATGTTAACGATCTAGAACTAGCTGCTAAATATTGGGCAGAATCTTCACGAGTTCTATCCATTTGGTCAATGGGTGTCAATCAATCTACTCAAGGCACAGCAAAAGTCCAATGCATCATTAATCTACATTTGCTTACTGCTCAAATTGGTAAAGCTGGATCTGGGCCCTTCTCATTGACTGGTCAGCCCAATGCGATGGGCGGAAGAGAAGCTGGTGGCTTAGCGCATTTATTGCCTGGATATAGATTTGTTGCTAATCCTCAACATCGTGCTGAACTAGAAACATTTTGGGGATTGCCTGATGGTCAAATATCCAGTCAAGTCGGACGTACTGCATGGGATATAATTCGCGGCTTAGAAGCCGATGAAGTGGACTTTCTCTGGGTTGCGGCGACAAATCCTGTCGTTAGTTTTCCCGATCTGGTGAGGACTAAAGCCGCTTTAAAGCGATCGCCTTTTACGGTCTATCAAGACGCATATTACCCAATCGAAACTTCTGCTTTTGCTCATGTTCTGCTCCCAGCTACACAATGGAGCGAGAAGACTGGCACAATGACCAATTCTGAACGCTGTGTCACACTCTGCCAAGCCTTTCAGCCGCCTCTAGGAGAAGCCCGCGATGATTGGTCGATTTTTGCTGAAGTTGGTCGTCGCCTCGGTTTTGCCGATAAGTTCAACTTCCAATCTTCGGCAGATGTGCATTCTGAATTCGTGCAGATAACCCGCGATCGCCCCTGTGACATGACAGGGATTAGTCACGCGAAGCTGGCGGAAATAGGCGTAATGCAATGGCAAGCTTCCGATCAAAATCCTGAACAAGACCAAGTTCACAATAAGCGGCTCTACACCGATCTCCAATTCCATACGCCCGATCTCAAAGCTAGATTTGGAGCTTATCATTCCAAAGGTGTATTTGAAATTCCTGATGAGCAATATCCATTTATCCTTACAACAGGAAGACTTTATGGACATTGGCACACGCAAACCCGCACAGGGCGCATCGACAAAATCCGTCAGATGCACCCAAATCCCTTTGTCGAGATTCATCCCAAGGATGCGAACAAATTCGGTATTAATAATGGTGATCTCGTAGAAGTGCGATCGCGTCGTGGTTCTTCCAAATTCCCTGCTCTGGTAACAGAGGCGATCTCCAGAGGCGTTTTATTTGTGCCCATGCATTGGGGAGCGCTCTGGGCAGACAATGCGGAGGCGAATGCGCTCACCCATTCTGAAGCCGATCCCGACTCGAAGCAACCAGAGTTAAAGGCTTGTGCTGTAGCGATCGCATTAGCTAGCTCTCTTTATCAGAACTAATTTCTGTAACCAGTGAATCACTAGCGCATTCACAATCTCAGGGCGATCATCGTGGGGGCAATGCCCTGTATTGGGAATGGGAATTAATTGAATATCCTTAGTCTTACCTGCTTCTTCATAAACCTTCGCTCCATTAATTGGAGTCCAAGGATCAGCATCACCCCAAAGAACTAATAGAGGCTTCTCTAACTTAGCCAATAAATCGGCAGTGCGGGGGCCAGCAGGAGCCATCAAAATTGAAGCAAAAACCTTTTGTGCACCTTTATCACAGGATGGCTGATAGAGCATATCCACCAACTCATCATCGATCGCTTGATGATTGCGATAAACCTGACGCAGAGAATTCCGAATATTTTGTTTTTTGCGAACTTGATTGAAGACAAACTTACCAGTCACCTCAGAGCTTACCAATTTTGCAAAAGCACCCATCACTAATCGCAATGGCAAATTTAGCTCTTCAGGACGATGATTTAAGCCACCTGCGGCATTGAGTAAGACTGCGCCGATCGCAATTTCAGGACTGTTAGTTACCACCATCAACGCTAGCAAAGCACCGATGGAATTACCGATAAATATCGCTGGTTGCTGTACAAATTCTTGATGAAAATCCTTGAGCAGTTCTTCCCAAAGCTCTAATGAGTAACCTAAAGCTGGTTTCGCCGAACCACCAAAGCCGAGCAAGTCGATCGCAAATACTTGATAGCCAGCCTCAGCAAATGCAGGAATGTTCTTTTTCCAATGACCGATCGATGCGCCGAAACCATGAATTAGGACGAGAGGCGTACCTGTACCCGTGACTGAATATTTGATTTGATGTCCACGCCATATCCAAGTTTGTGAAGCACTTTGCAATAGATCTTGGGGACGATCGCGAGTTTCAGGATTTTCTGTGGTTAGCACGGCGGTGACTCTTTTTTTTGGAAATGTCTAAGTATAAAACCTAGAGCTTGCACCGCCCGCTGCGCGGGCGGTGCAAGCTCTAGGTTCTAAGTTTATTTTATGATGATTTATTCAGAGCGTCATCATACCTAGAGTTGACCCTATTCTTTTTCGTAAAAGACTAGGGCAGTTTGTCCATATTGGCGGCGATCGCAACAGATGAGATCTCCCATCACATCAGGAAGCGGACGTAAGCGATCACATTCGGCAATTACTAGCGCTCCATCGGCAAGCAATGGCGATAATGCTGTAAGCACGGGTTGGTATAGATCGCTTTGGTAAGGTGGATCGAAATAAACCAAATTAAAATATTTGGGTTGTAATTTCCGCAATGTCTTGAACGCATCGCCTTTAATAATTTCAAATTTTTGATTTGACTTCGCAAATTTCTGCCAGTTTTCGCGCACAATCTGACAGGCTATCGCAGATAGCTCAATGCCGACGATATTAGCTGCACCCCTTACTAACGCCTCTGCTCCCATAGCACCTGACCCAGCACAGATATCTAGCCAATTTGCGCCTTTGATGCGAGTTTGCAAAATATTAAAAACTGCGGCTCTAACCTTACTAGCGGTTGGTCGAATTGATAGATCGGTTGAAGTTTTGAGCGCACCTGCGCCGTTGATACGAATAGACATATTGAAATCCACTAAGCGAAGGCGGAGCGAAGCGATACCTTCACTTAAATTAAATGATTAGAAAAAGATAAACCTTCAATCTGATCGATGGGAACCATCCAAATCTTATTTTGGTATGGTCGCCATACTGCACTCATGACATAGTGATTACGGATCGAGATGATGTGAACATGAGGAATGCCAGAAAATTTTGAGCAGGAGCGTAAAAAATCTAAAGTTCTGATTAGACGGCTATGTAAAAAAGTTGCCATTTCATCACTACAGTTTTGGCGCAACATCGGTACAACTTGCGGATCGGTATCCCCCCTTAGCTCGTAAATAATGTGAGTTTTACCCTTGAAATCAATTTTGCGAGATCTCACTTCCCAGCTACACAACACGCCAAAGCCAATCACAGCCATACCCAAATCGATATGGAAGTCACGCATTTGGAATTTCGTGTTACTACTCATATCTGTGTGGGTGTTATACCCAGTCCAAGCATGAAACCTCTCTAAGTTATCGTCGTTAATATCAACTGCCGAACGATAGGGAGAAGTTACAGCACGGTTAATTTGCGTGTTTTCTGAAGGTGGCTCTGATGTCATACTTGTCCCATGAGTGACAGCATTTATTTGCAAAAACTAGACCGATGTAATAAACAACAATCTTACTAAAAATGCGTAAAAGCTAAAGCTATATATCTATAAGCAGCTTAACATTCTTTTATAAAAGTTCTTGGTTAAATTACTCATAGCTTATAACTGTACAGACATGTATGCCTTCTAAAAGTTCGCTTAACTACCAACAATTGCAACCAATTTATCTACAGCGTGAGTTGCTGCAATATCAGCGTACTTTACTTGCTAATGTCGGAATTTTAGTCGGTCTGACTGCATTTGGCACATTGGGCTATCGCTTCATCGAAGGATGGAGTTGGTTTGATGCCCTCTATATGACGATTATTACCCTTGCCACGATTGGTTATGGCGAAACTAATCCTCTACATTTTGAAGGGCGTATTTTTACGCTTACTTTAATCGTGATGGGAGTTTTAAGCATTAGTTATATCGCTGCTCAATTTACAGCAGCGATCGCCAATGGTCATATCTATAATATTTTTCAAGCGAGGCGGCAACGAAAGGTCATGGATGCATTAGACAAACACTACATAGTGTGTGGATTTGGTCGAACGGGGCGACAGGTTACAGCAGAATTTGCGGCGGAGGGAAGTATTTCATTTGTAGTGATTGATAGCGATCCCGTGGCAATTGAGCAAGCTGAGCTAGAGGGTCATCCAGCTTTGCAAGGAGATGCCGCTCTCGATAACACTTTACTTCTTGCGGGGATTGAACGGGCTGTTTGTATTGTGGCGGCTTTACCATCGGATGCTGAAAATCTCTATACGGTATTATCGGCAAAAACCTTAAATCCTGAGATTAGGGCGATCGCTAGAGCAAGTACGGAAGAGTCGATGCAAAAGTTACGGCGCGGAGGAGCAGATGAAGTGATTTCGCCATATATTACTGGTGGCAAGCGTATGGCGGCAGTGGCGCTGCGTCCGCAGGTGATGGATTTTGTCGATGGCATTATCGCTGGGGCAAATCGCTCATTTTATATTGAGGAATATCGCATTGATGACTCTAGCTATGTCGGAGTCACTTTGAAAAAGGCGAGTTTGCGATCGCAGACTGGGGCTTTAGTATTAGCAATTCGTCGCGCTGATGGCGATGTCATTGCGGGACCTGATGGCAATACGGAAATTTTGCAAGGTGATGTATTGATCTCCATGGGGACACCTGAGCAATTAAGAGCGCTGAATCAAATCCTAAGTCCGCTTTCAAAAAAAACAAATGTGTTACGGTTACCTCGCATGAAATAAATTCCCAAATAGTTAGGCTTTTGCCCCGCAGGGGCGCAAACCTAACTATTTGGGTTTGTAACACTATCATGAAATTTACTTCTCCATCTCGAACTCTTCAAATAGCGATCGCCTCAGCCATTAATTCAGAATTTAAGCTTTTGCTAGATCCTAGAGAAATCGCGCTGGAGATTTGCTATCCAAAATATGATGCTCATTACACATCGGCGATCGCGTTGTCGCTCGCCAATCGCTTACAGAGAAGCCCTGTACAGATTGCTGATGCGATCGCGCAAACTTGTTCGCAAAATCCAGAAATATCTACTCAATCGCAAATCAGAGCATTTGGCAAAGGTTGGTTAAATATTTTTTTTAGGGAGCAATATATCTCTGAAATTTTATTATTTCTGGAGAATTTGCGAATAGAAGGAATTACGAACTGTAATGGATTCTGGCAAAAATGCGAAATTGTTCTAATTCCTATAGGGAATTCAACTGAACAATATGTCTATGCCCGATGCTGTGCGCTCATGCGATTGGCAATTCATGAATATGTAGGGGCAATTCATGAATTGCCCCTACATTTAGAATCTGATTTAGAACCTGAGGAAATTAGTTTATTGATGCGAAATTTGGCGATCGCAGATTATTTAGAAGATGAGAATATCTTGCCTTTGAATAGACAGAAGAGACAGAAATTATCGCGATCGCTAGCTGAAGCTTTTTTGCGTTTTTACGATCGCTGTCGAATTTTTGGAGTATCTCGCGAAATAGTGGTCAGGCGATTATTACTAATTAGAATTACGCAAAAAATGCTACTCGCGATCGCGCCACCCGAAATTAATTACGCAATATACTTGTAAAACCCGTAAGGTTTCGCCCCTGCGGGGCGAAACCTTACGGGTTTTTTATCGAAGTATCAACATGGCATCACCGAAGGAATAAAAGCGATATTCTTTGGCGATCGCTTCTTGATATATCGACATTAAAAATTCGCGCCCACCCTCACCCAAAAACGATGACACCATCATTAGCAAAGTTGACTTAGGCAAATGAAAATTAGTCACCATTCCATCTAAAACTTTCCACTCATACCCAGGATAAATCATCAAATTCGTTTTACCCTTAAAAGCCTGAAAATTTGAATTTTCCAGCGATCTCGCCACCGTGCTACCAACGCCGATCACGCGCCCACCGTTTGCTTTAGTTTCTTTGATTTTAGCGATCGTCTCCTCAGGAACTTCACACCACTCGTTATGCATCACATGTTGCGTGATGTCCTCCACCTCCACAGGGCGAAATGTACCAATACCCACATGTAGAGTCACAAAGGCTTTATCAATGCCTTTGTCAGCAAGCTTTTCAAATAGCGGCTCGGTAAAATGTAAACCTGCTGTAGGTGCAGCGATCGCGCCTGCGATCTCTGCGTAAATAGTCTGATAGCGATCGGGATCGGCATGGGAATCGGTGACATAGGGCGGCAAGGGAACTGTGCCTAGTTGATCAATGATTTTGTCAAGGTCAGCCCCAGCAGGAATATGAAATTGCAATTCTCTAGCTCTAGTGGTTGTCTCAATCCCTTCAACTGTCGCTTTGACATTATCCGAAAAGATGATCGTGCTACCAATCGGCAAGCGCTTACCAGGCTTAACCAAGGCTAACCAGCGATCGTGTCCAACTGGCTCCATCAGCAAAATCTCGACAGGCACACCCGATTGCTTATGCCCATACATTCTCGCAGGAATAACTTTGGTGTTATTAAAAACAAGTAAATCTCCCGCCTGCAAAAAATTTGGCAAATTATAAAAGTACTGATGTAGTAAATTGCGATCGCGATCAATTACCAATAGACGCGATGTATCCCTAGGTGTAACTGGATCTTGAGCTATGCGATCGCTTGGCAATTCATAGTCATAGGCGCTTAAAGCATAATCAGGCTCAAGTTCAGTCGCAGGCGATGAAGTCATAGAAAAGTTACACTTTGGGACATTGGCGCTACTAAAGTAGCTAAGCACGGTTAAATATAAAACTGCAAAAACTGTACCGCCCGCGCAGCGGGCGGTACAGTTCTTGATTTTTTGTTTTTAATTATGCTGAGGTACTTAATTATTTACAGCACTTCTCTAAGTGTTTGATAAAAAGTGACGAAGTTACAAAAAAATATAAGAAATTTTATATACCAATCGCGGAAACAGTGGTATACAGATGGCAGCAGCAACATATGCTATACATATGGGGCGATCGCGTTTTCAGACTTTCAATATTAAACGAGGAGTTTATGCAGTATTTAATGACAGATCTTCACCAACGCTTTATTGGTGCATTGAACTACAACAAGCCTCTCTCTGTGGGCGATGTATTTCGTGCAGATAATACCAAGACTTATACAGTTGTTAGCATTAACGACACTCGCAACAAGAGTAAGGATGTCAAGTCAGTAACCGTCATTCCTGTACGCGAAGCTGTGGCTGCTCATTAACTTACTAAATTAATAGGCAAGTTAATTGGCTTATTAACTTATTGTCTGGTAATTGTTCGCTTGATAGTCTATGTACATTGCTCACACTAGCTAAAAGTATTAGCTAAAAATACTATTTCAAAACATTGAAAGTAAGAAATAAGTCTAGGGAATTATCAAAATCAATCTGAGAGAAGCATCGAAGCTATTGACAATACATTGATATAAACGAGTATTTCTTTGTTCTCTTCAGATATCATCATTAATGACAAAAGAAAAGCAGCGCCAAGCGCTGCTTTTCTTTTGTCATTAATACAAAACCCCAAAAACATTACCGCCCGCTACGCGGGCGGTAATGTTTTTGGGGTTTTATATTAAAATCATGCCATTTTTCAAATTATTTAAAGAGGCTGCATCAATAGAGTTGCCTCTTAGATCTAGGCGCACAAGACTCTTAAGATTTGAGATTTCATGAGGCAGAGCCGTTAGCTGATTGTAAGACAAATCTAGTTCTGTGATCTTTCTGAGATTACCGATCGCAGATGGAAGACTAGTTAGTTGATTATTGCCAAGATAGAGATCTGTAAGTGCGGAAAGATTGCCTATTTCTTCGGGTAAATTAGTTAGATTATTTTTTCGTAAATCTAGCTCAGTTAAATTGGTGAGGTTAACAATTTCTGGCGGTAGTCTTTCCAACTTATTTTCACTCAAATCAAGCCATGTTAAAAACTTAAGCAATCCAATCTCAGATGGCAACTCTCTTAAAGAGTTATTGTTAACTGCAAATCTTGCCAAATTTGATAATTTGCCAAGATCCGATGGCAAACTAGAAATACGATTTTCAGCTAAATTTAGCACTGTAATATTTTTGAGCTTCATGACTGCATCAGGAATTTTCGGCAGTTGATTAGCTTCAAGATGCAGCCATGTTAGTTTTTGTAGATTCGCGATCGCATCTGGTAAAGAGGTCAATTCATTCTCGCTGAGATACAGCCATACTAGATGTTTCAACTTGCCAATCTCTTCAGGAACTGACACCATCTGTAGTTCACTAAGATAAAGAGATGTTGCTTCAGCATCTCTGGCGCTCTCAATTTCTTTCAGAATTTCCTGTTCGTTCATGGTCTCGCTTGCATTATTTGGTTATGGTACTCAAGGTGCAAATTGATAATTATTGTTTTAGCTACTGCTCAGAGGGCAATTCCAAGCATCCCACAATTTTGTTTTTGCATGGATTTATGGGAAATCGTTTTGAGTTCAAACAAGCGATCGCGATTTTGTCGAAACAGTTTTACTGTGTGGCGATCGATTTGCTGGGGCATGGTCAGACTTGTGCTTTAGATCAAAGGACGGATCAAGATGACTCCTACACAATACAGTCCAGCGCAAACTTTGTCATCAAATTTTTGGATTTACTTCGTATAGATTGTTGTTTCTTAGTTGGCTATTCGATGGGCGGTAGATTGGCTTTATATTTAACAATCCATTTCCCGCAATATTTTCATCGGGTTGTGCTCGAATCTGCATCCGCAGGATTGTCATCAGCCGTTGCCAGACGCGATCGCCTAGCCAAGGATCTGCAAATGGCAACAAAGCTAGAAACTGGTGATTTTCGATTATTACTAGAAAATTGGTATCAGCAGCCCATTTTTGCTAACCTGCGATCGCATCCAAATTTTGCGCAGATGCTAGAGCAAAGGTTAAACAACTCTCCCGCGCAGTTATGTAAATCCTTACGCAATCTCAGTACAGGAATGCAACCATCATTATGGGAAAAGCTCTCTGAAAATGAGATTCCGTTGCTATTACTTGTGGGTGAGTTAGATCTCAAATTTGTGCAAATAAATCGACAAATGCAACAGCTATGCAAGTACTCACAGCTAGAAGAGATATCTAGCTGTGGTCACAATATCCATTTTGAGAGTCCAGATCTATTTATTGAGAAGATTAAAACTTTTTTTTGATATAGCCTTCTCTAAATGTATCAAAAATCAAAAGAGAGTTGCGGCGCGAAGCGCCGCAACTCTCTCAAAAACAAAAGCGGCGCAACGCGCCGCTTTTGTTTTTAGCTAGAAGCAATATTTCTTAAATCTGGACGGGGCGCAGGTGCAAAAAAGAGCGTCTCAAAGGAAGCATCACGATTACCTAAAGTTTCGTAAAAGAAGAATGAGAAACCGTCAAGGGTGAGTTCACGCACGATTTTGACTTGACCCTTGATTTGCCTCATATCGATATTTTGGACTCTTAAACCCGTCAAAATACCCACCGCTACAGGGATTTTTAGGCGAATCTCTTGCAACTCTGGGCGTTCTAATTCCCGCTTAAAATTGTCAATATCATCACGATATACCTGCACAATTAATTCATCAATATATTTGAGATAAACCCAGCTATACCAATCTTGTAAGTATTTCTTATAAGAGAACTCTTTAGGATTGGGGGAAAGAGAAATTAAGCAGTTAGGTTTGATCGCTCTAACTGATTTAGATATCTTTCTCATTAAATTGGTGACGTATTTAGCACGCCATTTCATCCATGCAGGATCATTGATATCTTCTGGTGGCAATCTACCGAAGTGATCTTTCTTATACAAAGCGATCGTGTAATCATCGTACCCAAGTTCTGCTGGCATCCCAAAATGATCGTCAAGCTGAATGCCGTCAATATCATATTTGGTAACAACTTCTACGATCAAATCTGTGAGCAATTTCTGGACTTCAGGGCGTGCGGGGTTGAGCCAAGCAAGGCGATGTTGATCTCTTTCGCCATGCAGGAAAACATGGGAGCCATCTTTACGCTGGGTGATCCAGTCAGGATGTTGGCGCATTAACTCCGAGCCTTCCTCAGTCATTAAGCCATACTCAAACCAAGGAATTACCGCAAAATCTTGTTCATGTCCAAACTTGATCGCTTCGGCAAGCATATCTCGCTCTTTAAGCTCAGGTATGGGATAAACAGGTACACCAAAACTCTCTTTGGCAACTTTACTAGGGTATAGCGTGTATCCTCGATTCCAAACCGTTGGATATATGGTGTTAAATTTTAAACGCTTTAATCTTTTAATCGCCTTTTCAAGACTCTGAGACGAAAACAAAACATCACTATCGACATTAGTAAGCCAGATACCGCGCAATTCATTGCCATTAGATGGTCTGATTATCGGTAGATTAGGTGGCGCTGGTTGATCAACTTGGTTAGGTGGGGGGGATTGATTAATGTTGTTGCTAGCAGTATCACTGTTAGGAGTCTGAGCTACCGCCCAAAAAGGAAAATTGATCATCATTGAGATCGCGAATCCTAAGAACGTTAAAACTAGGAAACGGAGGCGCGTTCGCCACGAGGCAGAATTGATTTTCCCCATAATTACTAACGAGCTAGGTAAGCTCTAACTCCTCACATTTAGTCTGCAAATTTTTTTGTAAATTTATTGTATAACAATGTAAAAAAACACAAAAGTAGAAGTGATACTTAGCGATCGCATCTTTATTTACGAACTTTTGGGCTGAGGTCCCAGAAACTGTCGATTTATCTCCAAAATGGGACATAACAAATCGGCAACATTTTTGGGCAGCAGATCTTTGACCACATCTTGCATGATCAAATAAGTGATATTACAAACCTCTTGTGCCCCAAAGGCTTGCATGATCGTCTGAAACCAATACAAGAACTGCTGTCGTAAAAGCTCTGGGTCATCTAATAAAACGGTCATTGCCGAATGACGTAAAACCCTTAAAGTGTCTTGTTTCCATTTACCTTGCAAGTCCTCTCCCTTTGGTAAAAGCAATTTGGGATAGGATGTGCGCAGTTTTTGTAAAACAGTTTCGACGATCTCTTTCTCTACTTCTTTGATGCGGCGATAAGCCTCAACTCGTGAATCAAAGGAGTTGATATAGGTATCCATAAACTGCAATTCTGCATCGCTGGCATAGCGACCATCTGCATTTGTTCCTAGTTCTTGCAGCTTACTTAACATTGCTGGCTTTACTCGATGTTTGTGTATAAATAGCTAAGCACAATTAAATATAAAACCCAAAAATCTATACTGCCCGCGTAGCGGGCGGTACAGATTTTGGCTCTGGGTTTTTAATTATGCTGAGGTACTTGCATGATTTTATATGAATTTGAGTCTGAAACAATCCGCCACTTCAAGCATTATCTCTAGCGATCGCCATTTTTTTGTTACGATTCAGATAAATCGATAAATAAATAATCGATATTTCCGACACACATCTATGCGATCGCTCGCCGCCATATCCTGTCATGTTATCTGACAATGATCACATTGAAGGGCTGTTCCCCGAAGCTGCCCAAAATTGGGATTTAAATCGGCTTTATGCAGATTTACAAGCTTCTAGTGGCAAAGAAATTAAGCCATTTGAAAAGGCTTGCTTGCGTGGGTTGCTATGTCGTTATCGTCCAGGGCAGCTTGCGTTTAAGCTGACTTGGACTTCAGGGGCTTTGCGAGTTGAGTTAAATAAGGGGTTGTATCGATCGCTTGAGGCGATCGCGGATCAGCCAATCAATACCCTACGCTGGGAAAAAGTGCCTGAGTGGTTGGAGGCTAAAGGATATAAAGCACAACGCCAAAGTTTGCATAATACAACTGCAAACTCTCAAGTTAGTTTTGGGACAAATGTGGCTGATTGGGGCGAGGCTCCAAATATTCAGACTTTTTATGGACGCACTGAAGAGCTTGCCAAGTTAGAACAATGGGTTGTGCGCGATCGCTGTCATCTTTTGGCAATTTGCGGCATGGGCGGTATCGGCAAGACGGCGCTGGCAGTAAAACTGGTCGAAAATATCCAATCGGAGTTTGATTGTTTTATTTGGCGATCGCTGCGTGGGGCACAGCCGACCGCACAATTAATCGCCGATCTGTTGCAATTTCTGAATAGTTCGCAGCAAACTGGTTGTGGTATTTCCGATCTGTTAGAAATTTTGCGCCAAAAGCGTTGTTTAGTTGTACTAGATGACTTTGAGGCAACGCTCCAAGATGGGGAATTAGTGGGAGCCTATCGCCAAGGTTGCGAAGCTCATTCGGAATTATTACAGCGCGTTGGTTCGGAACGACATCAAAGCTCAGTAATTTTGATTGGGCGGGAACAGCCGAAGGAAATATCGATGCATCAAGGGGAAGATCAGCCGATTCGCTATTACAAAGTGAATGGATTACAGCGACAAGATGCTTTTGAATTATTAAGAGCGCGAGGTTTTAAAGGGACTGAAAATGGTTTAGATGCTTTAGTTCAACAATATCGTGGCAATCCTTCTGCTTTAAGGATCGTGGCGGGGACGATTCAGGAATTATTTAATGGTAATGTTTCGGAGTTTCTCAGACAGACGGCTCTAGCTCTAGGTGATGTATTACGCACTCTTCTCTATCAACAGTTTGAGCGTCTCTCAAAACTAGAAAAAGATGTGCTGTATTGGCTAGCAATTAAGCATCGTCCAGTGTCCCTCTCAACCTTGCGATCGGAGATGAACTTGCAAACTTCTGGTTCTGAATTAATCAATGCTCTGGAGTCATTGCGCTGGCGATCGCTAATTGAGAAAGTCTCAGAACAGGATGAGGTGATGTTTTTGCTGGAGCCAGTGGTGTTGAAATATGTCAATCGTCAATTTGTGGATGAAGTGAGCAAAGAAATCACCGCGATCGCTATGCAACAAAATCTCAAATCAATTAATTTACTACAAAGCCATGTCCTCGTTGAAGATCGTGCCCCTGACTCGATTCGGGCGATGCAGATTCGCTTAGTTCTGAAGCCTATTAAGGACAAGTTAAATAAAGCGATCGCGCAAAATAATATTGAATTGGAAGCTCTACGGGAGATTCTCGCTAGTCAACATCAAGTACAACCAACTGAAGGCACAAGTTACACCGAAGTTAATCTCGCCCTGATCGGCTTATGGTGGTAGTTGATCGCAATGTTATGATTAGTGTTGCGAATTGCTGCTAATCTTGAGCCTAAAATTCTGAATGCTAAACCTATGACAACATCACCGACCCTATTGGCAACAAACCTCAAAGATGCCTATCGCGTGTGCAATCTTGCACCATCGGTGATGCAGAGTGAGGAATTACGGCAATATTACGTGGATTTGTCAGCATCGCGTAAAACTAATGCAATTAACAGTATTAGCTTAATTCTGGAAGATTTAGAATCGGGCGATCATTGCACCATCTTATTTACGGGACATCGTGGTTGTGGTAAGAGTACGGAATTGGTGCAAATCCAAAGGCAGTGGGAAAAGGAATATAAGATAATTTATATTGATGCAACCCTTGATACGGATGTCAATGATGCGGCTTATACAGATATCTATTTGATTGTGCTTAAGTGGGTGGGCTATGTATTGCGACAGGAGCGATTAAAGTTTGATGCAGAACTATTGAAAAATGTGGAGGATTGGTTTAAGGAAGTCACCAATGAAACGGAAGAGTCGGTTGAGCAGTCAGTTTCTTTACAAGGAGAGCTAACACTCAATGCAGAAGTTTCTGACAAAGGATTACCAGTATTACCAACATTTTTAGCAAAATTGGTTGTAAAGTTGCTTGCCCAAATCCGAGGCTCGGCAAAGGAAAAGAAAACGATTCGGCAAACCTTGTCAAAGGACATTTCGCGGTTGCAGTCGGATGTAAATTTACTGTTGGCTGACGCTTTTAGTAAATGGAAACAGAAGTTTCCTCAATGCAAAGGATTTTTGTTCGTTTTTGATAACTTAGACCGTAGCCCTGTAGATGTTGCCAATCATTTGTTCTTTGACTATGCTTCACAGCTAAAGGAGCTACATTGCCCAATTATTTACACAGTGCCAATCTCAGTTGTTTATTCTCCTCAAAATGTGAATAATACTTTTGAGAACTATCATATTATTCCGATGATCAATATCTATCGGTATGATGTGAGGGATCGCAGTGGAAATGAGCCTGATTATGATGATAAAGGATTGGATGCGATCGCAAGTTTAGTAGAAAAAAGGGTTGATGTGAATGCAGTATTTGAGTCGCGTGACGGCTTGATCGAGTTAGCTAAGGCGAGTGGTGGGCATGTGCGCCAGATGATGCAAATGGTGCGAAAGGCGATCGAAAATGCGAGATCTGGATCTGTTCGCAGGACAAAGGTAACGGCTGAAGATGTGATCTATGCGATTAATCAGGAACAGTTTAATTTTGAGCGAATTATTCCGACAGAGCATTATCCGATTTTGGTACAGGTATATTTGAATAAGAATGCACCAAAGAATGAGATTGGACAATTGATGCTGACGAATATTTCGGTATTAGAGTATAACGGTACGAGTCGCTGGAATTATCCTAATCCTGTGGTGATTAGAAGTCATATTTTCCAAAGAGCGCTCGAAGATTATCGTCAACAAAATCCCTAATTGTTTAGATAAATCCCTATGAATCCGACTGATCTAGAAAGTTATAGTCCAGAAGTTCCTCTAGATATAAGTGAATTTATGACGCTCAATCATGATGCGTTACGAAGCATAACGTCACTCTTAGATTTGGCTTCGGGTTTCACAATTGCTTTTGCGGAATGTAATTTTTGGCAGGATGGGGTAGCACTAGCGGCTGCGATCGCAGATATTTTGGATCACGATCCTGAACTAGAGCCGATGCAGTTGGAGGTATGGGAATTTATCGAGCCTAAGTTGCGGTTGTTGGACGAGTTGGAAAAACGTTTAGAGACTTTGCAGCGCCAAGAGGAGAAGAAGTTGGTGTTGGTCTTCAGTGGCTTAGAAAATGCGATCGGTGTGGTGGGGGAATATCCGCCGTTTTTAGTGGATTTGAATTTTGTACGCGATGCTTATGCACGCATGGTTCCTCATCCTGTGGTGTTTGTGTTGCCAGACTATGCGATCACCCGTGTAGCAAATTTTGCACCCGACTTTTGGGCTTGGAAATCTGGTGTGTTTAAGTTTCAGACTACAAAGGAAACTAGAGATTTTGCTGAAGCAAAAACAATTGGCTCAGGTCGGATTATTGACAATTATATCAAACCTGAAAAACAAGAACGAATCGATTTATTGCATCGACTCTTGATGGAAGATAACCCATCTGGCTCTGACCCAAAATCCAATCGCAATGTCTCTAGGCAGATGAATATTTTGCTTGAGCTAGGGATTGCTTACCGTAGTTTGAGTGAATTCAAGCGTGCAATTGAATTTGATCGACAAGCATTAGAAATATCTCGAAGGATAGCAGATCTCAACGTTGAAGCAAATTCTCTTGGCAATCTAGGTCTTGCTTACGGTTCACTAGGGCAGTACCAGCAAGCGATTGAGTTCCATCAGCAGTCTCTAAAAATTAACAGAGAAATAGGCAATCGCAATGGTGAAGCAGCTTCTCTTGGCAATCTAGGTCTTGCTTACGGTTCACTAGGGCAGTACCAGCAAGCGATTGAGTTTCATCAGCAGTCTCTAGAAATTAACAGAGAAATAGGCAATCGCAATGGTGAAGCAGCTTCTCTTGGCAATCTAGGTCTTGCTTACGATTCACTAGGGCAGTACCAGCAAGCGATTGAGTTCCATCAGCAGTCTCTAGAAGTTAACAGAGAAATAGGCAATCGCGATGGTGAAGCAGCTTCTCTTGGTAATCTAGGCAGTGCTTACGGTTCACTAGGGCAGTACCAGCAAGCGATTGAGTTCCATCAGCAGTCTCTAGAAATTAACAGAGAAATAGGTGATCGCGATGGTGAAGCAGCTTCTCTTGGTAATCTAGGCAGTGCTTACTATTCACTAGGGCAGTACCAGCAAGCGATTGAATTCCATCAGCAGTCTCTAGAAATTAACAGAGAAATAGGTGATCGCGATGGTGAAGCAGCTTCTCTTGGTAATCTAGGCAATGTCAGCCAAAATCTAGGAAAGTATCAGCAAGCGATTGATTTCCATCAGCAGCAGAGAAAAATCAACAGAGAAATAGGTGATCGCAATGGTGAATCAATTGCTCTCAGCAATCTAGGCGAAGCCTACCGAAGTTTAGGACAGTATCAGCGAGCAGTTCAGTTTTATAAGCAGTCTCTTGTGATTTGCAGAGAAATCGGCAATCGCTATGTTGAAGCATCTTCTCTCCAAGGGCTAGGACTTGTCCTAAAAAAAATCAGTCGCAGTGGTGAGTCTATAAAGGTTCTCAATGCTTCGAGAAAAATATTTGAAGAATTGGGGCTTTATCATAAGATTCAGGGCTCAGACAAATTCTTTGCACCGCTAGAAACTGTGGCAAAAGAGCTCAAGCGTTTCCAAATTAAAGATGAACTAGAAGAATTGCCAGACTGGTATAAGAAGTCTCTACCAGACCCTAAACCTAAACCCCACAGACGCACCCACCGCAAAAATCTCTTTCAGATTATTTTTGATTGGTTTCGACGCATCTGAGCAAAACTATGGCCAAGAAATTAACGACTCTGAGATATTAAGAAAAGTGTATTTAGGCAGTAAGTGGAAGGTCTAAATTAGCGATCGCAATTAGTGTGAGTCGTGAGTGCTATGCGATCGCATTTTTGCGATCGCATTTAGCGATTTTGCTTTAGAGTGGCTTGGCAATCTATAAAATCAAACAATTAATAGGCGATAAGCACTTATTAAGCAACCTCACTCAACGCCTCACGAATCACCTCATCACTTACCCCATGACGTTTCAGACTCGCGATAAGCAGAGAAACGGTATCTCCATCCAACCTCTCAAGATCGGCACGAAGTCCCTGACCAATGTAAGAGCGAACTAGAGGCTGATACCCAGAAAAGCCTAATAATGGTGCGACTTTTTTCAAGTCTTCAATTACATCTTCAGGAATACGGATTGTCACTGTCGTCATCGGACGATCTCGATCCAGTCGTTTTTTTAAAGCTTCAGTTTTCATGATTAACAGGATCAATTCGAGCCTTCTCTTCTTCCCAAACGAAGTTAATGCTGTTTAGTACAAAATACGCGTCCATAGTTTTGTATTTTAGCCAAAATGTATTTACGTTGTCAATACAAAATACATCCAAAAAGCTTGATTGCAATATAGATGAAGTGATAGGCGATCGCATTTTTTGCATTTAGATGTACACTTAGATGTACAGATGGACTTAAAGACAATGTTATCTAACATTCCAATTACCGAAGCAAGACACGAGCTAACCTCATTACCCGAAAAGCTTGCCCAACAAGGCGGAACGCTTGCCATTACCCGTAGAGGCAAACCAGTCTTGGCTGTGATGACATGGCAGCATTACGAAGCAATACTCGAAACCTTAGAAATCTATGGTGATGCCAATCTCATAGCTAACTTGCGTCAAGGAATTGCTGAGGTAAAATCAGCACAAGGAATAGATTGGGAATTAGCTAAACAAGAATTAGACCTGTAATGTATCGCATCGTCATTCAGCCTACAGCCCTCAAATTATTAAAAGACATCAGCGATCGCCGCATCCGTCAAAAAATTAGCGATCGCATCGATAAGCTCCAAGAATCTCCTGAAATGCAAGGAAACCCATTGCTAGGAGAGCTAGATGGTTATTACAGTGTGCGAGCAGTCGGACAAAGATATCGCATAATTTACGCGATCGAACATATGCAAGTCACTGTCATAGTTGTAGCTTTAGGGATTCGCAAAGATGGCAGTAAGCAAGACGTATATGTTCTCGCTAAAAAATTATTGAGACTCGGACTTCTCGAAGATCCAGACAACGATCAAACAGACGATCAGAATCCAAATCAATAAAATTGAACTTCTGTTGATTTAAGGAGTAAGTAGAAGTTCTAAATTTGCGAGAATTAGTATTATGTTTCGTCAGGGTCAATTCCTAACGCTCTAAGCTTTGCAGCAAGTCGTTCAGCTTTTTGCTCAGCTTGTTGTTGTCTCTGCTCAGCCTGTTGCTTAGCAAGACGTTCTTGGTCTGCGATCGCATCCGAACGTACAGCCCTTTCATCTCCAGTTAATAACAAATTACCAGTCTGATCCCACCAACGTAACCAAGGTAGCCCGGCATCTTCTTTAATGCCAAGCTCGACTCCCATCACTGCGATCGGATAATGTCCACGATCATTGGGCGATAGCTTCTCATACTGCCCATCAACTAGATGATAAACCTCAACAGAGGCTTTCTTCGCTTCAAAAATGGCATAGAATGGAATGCGAATGGCTTGTTCGTAGACCCAAAACTTTCCCACTTTGTCGTTTTTGCTAGGAGGTGTGGCATCACGTTCTTCGGAACCATTACCAGAAACAAACTCAATCGCAATTAAGGGCGCGACAACTTCTTTCCATAACACGTAGGAACGGCGATATTCTCCATCGAGAAGTGGTGGTACGTTGGGAACATAAAACCAGTCTGGAGCCTCGGCTCCCTTTTCGGCTGGTTCGGTCAACCGCCAGTAGATACCGCTATCCTGTCCGATACAGTAGCGCCCATCAGGATGTAGTTTTTGTAGGACTGGCTCAATGGAACTAGTTAAAATGACGCTTTGCGGATGTTCCTGAAAATTTTTCACAAAGGTTCCGTCTGAGTCGGGTAGTTGCGTATGATCGGGGAGGCTAATTTTGTTTGTGGGAGGTTGAGAAGTGGGAGCATCGGGCAAAATCAGTGCTTGGGTGCTTTGCATAGTAATTCCGAGAGATCCATTGGTTCAACCTTAACATATCACTATTGATTTTTTGAGGTTGACAAATAGGTGATTGCCTATTTGTCAGTGTAAGGTTCAGTCGATCTCAATTACTGTGAGTCGTGAGTTCAATGCGATCGCAAAAATCGGGTTTCATTCTGATTTCATTTTCTTGAAGTAAAATAGAAATAGAACGTTAGGGAAAATCTATGAACTCTAAAGATGCTCAAAACTCAGCCAGAGAGAATCAGACCAGTCCCAAAAAATATAAGGCTTTGCTCTTGGGTATTGCTAGCATTTTGGTCGGTAGCACTGCCGTTGCCGCTGCTACTAATGTTGTCCAAGCAGAACAAACGTCACGTCTAGTTATTAGTCAGATGATGCCGCAGCAAGGCATGATGATGCATGGCATGATGGCAGGAGAGCAAACCGATCGCCATTTTATCGAAATGATGATTCCTCACCATGAAGGCGCTGTGCAAATGGCAGATCTCGCTCTCAAACTGTCTAAACGTCCTGAGATAAAAAAACTTGCGGAATCAATCAAGATCGATCAAACTCGCGAAATTGCGCAAATGAAATCTTGGTATAAGCAATGGTATGGCACAGAAGTTCCGACTGCTACAACCATGAATCATGGCAACATGGATCACAGTGGCATGATGGGAATGAAAAAGCCAATACTAACCAAGAAGCCTATGGGAATACAGAATATGATGGCAATCGATCTTAAAGCCCTCAAAAATGCTCCTGATTTTGACAAAGCCTTTATTGAAGAGATGATTCCCCATCACAAAATGGCGCTGATGATGTCCAGCATGATCATTGACAGCGATCGCAATGAGATGAGAACGCTCTCTTATGCGATCGTTAAAGCTCAGAGCACCGAAATTGAGCAGATGCGTCAGTGGCATCAAACTTGGTATAAATAGCACTTGTTGCTGTATTAAACCTTTTCTTACACCAATTCTCAAAATGACAACGCCATTTTGAGAATTGGTATTGTCAAATCATTTTTTTGTCTTAGCTCCTGAGTCTCAAATATGTTGTTCCATATTGCAAAACATCGAATTGCTTCACTGATACTAATAGTCACTGCGGCAGCAAGTAGCGGATTGACAGCTTGTACAGCGAATAATTCTGCCTCAGTACCTGTTACTACTCCATCAGCTCAGCCTACAAAAGCTGTAGACAAACCATTGCCAGTGCAGAATTCAAGTGGCATGATGTCCCATGACATGTCCCATAGTTCAATGGATTTAGGTGTTGCCGATGCTGATTATGACTTGCGCTTTATCGATGGAATGACACCACATCATCAAGGCGCGATCGCTATGGCCGAGGATGTCTTAAAAAATTCTCAGCGTCCTGAATTAAAGAAGTTAGCACAAGAAATCATTCAAGCACAAAAGAAGGAAATCGCGCAGATGGGAGAATGGCGCAAAACATGGTATCCCAAGGCTGATGAGAAGTTGATGAAGTGGCACGCAGAATCTAATCACATGATGGCAATGACTCCCGAATTTCGTCGCAATATGATGATGAGTGTGGACTTGGGACGTGCTGACGATAAATTTGATTTACGGTTTCTAGAAGCGATGATTCCCCATCATGAAGGTGCTTTAGTGATGGCAAAAGATGCGATCGCGAAGTCAAAGCGTCCTGAAATTCAAAAACTGGCTCAAGAGATTCTCAGTTCTCAACAGGCTGAAATTGATCAAATGCAACAAAGGCGCAAAAGTTGGTACACGCAATAAACTTGTGCTGGTTTAATTTTTTGGCGATCGCATTTGACATAAATCTCGATTTGCGCGATTATAGATAAGCTAATAAATTAGCTGATTTCTGGGGCTATAGCGCAGTTGGTAGCGCATCTCAATGGCATTGAGAGGGCCAGCGGTTCGAATCCGCTTAGCTCCATACTATAGCGGTTTTCAAATGAGTGCATACTCATTTGAAAACAAAAAATCAATCTCAGTAATATTTTTGAGTTTTCAT
Source organism: Pseudanabaena sp. lw0831 (assembly GCF_016584665.1). Classification (GTDB taxonomy): domain Bacteria; phylum Cyanobacteriota; class Cyanobacteriia; order Pseudanabaenales; family Pseudanabaenaceae; genus Pseudanabaena. Next base: position 27,513 of record NZ_BBJB01000084.1, on the reverse strand, counting down.
TTTGCCGTAGGCAAAATGAAAACCGCTATAAAATAGGGAAAGCACTTTGCGCCTTCCCTATTTTTTTGTGCTAAGAAATTATGTATCAATTCATGTCAAGTGCTGCTGTGGCAGCGATCGCCTTTTTTGTCGCTGCGAATCCGCCCCAACCAGTTAAAGCGCAAACTCCACCAATCCGCGCTTACCAACCTAAAGCTACAACGAGCGCTAGAGATGCCCAGATACTTGACCAACAGCAGAAATCGAATCCTAGCAGGTTTGATCTTCAGAAATATCCTCTCACTGAAAGTAATGCCGCGCATTGGCAAGAATCTTTATGGGCGATCGGCGTTTTAGCACCCGAAAAAGACTATGCCTTGCAAGCCTTAGAAAATGTTTTGCAGATGACGACAGCCGCAAACCTCACCGATCCCCAAAAAGGGATTATTGACACAGCGATCCAAGTTGCCACACAGCTTTATACACTCAAACCTACGGTTTATGGCAAGCTTAAGCAGCATTTTTTGCGCACCATTGACTATAGTACTGACCCGCAATGGGTGGCGATTTCCCTAGCCGCGATCGCCAAGTCAGCGGGTTATCCATCGGCAAATATTTCCCAAATCCAAATCGATAAACTGAGCCTCAAGGTACAACAACGCTTTCCTAACTGGGAGCAGGATCTCCATCTGCTAACTACAATCAAAAATATTCAAAGCGATCGCCAACTTGCAAAAAAAATACCAATTCCCAATCTTACAGATTTATTGAAATGGCAAATCGCGCCACAACAGGCGCATATGTATGTTCTTTGTCGTCCTAATCGCGATATTTTGTGTCTAGCAGTTTTAAAGGATCGTCAGGGGCAATTTGTTAGACAAAACAAACAATTTTGGTCAGCACCGTTACTGCTTCAGTCCATCCATAATCTCGATTGGAATTTTAGCAATGGGCGCACTCCACAAGGAATTTATCGCATGGAAGGGCTTACTCGACAACCTGATGATGAAGTGTTTCACGCCTATGGACAGTTTGCGCTGGTAAATTTATTTTTACCCTTTGAGGATGGCGTGAATGCTTTTTTGCCACAACAAAAAGGTAAATTCACAGGGGATTTACAAGTCTATCAAACGCTTTTACCGCCCACATGGCGCAATTACGAGCCAATTCAGCAAGCTTATTTGGCGGGGACTATGGGGCGATCGCTATTTCGGATTCATGGCAGTGGCGCCGCGATCGACTTTTTTCGTAACAAACCCGCAGTGGTCAACACCAAAAACTTTGACTGGAACGCCACGCTTGGCTGTCTCTCGGCGCTAGAAATTTATGATGATCGAGGCAGTTTGGTCAAAGCCGATATGCCAAAAATTCTCAATGCTTTAAATACTGTGGGCAAGAGCAAAATCGACGGCTTTTTAATCGTTGTTGATGTCCCCAGTCCATCGAATGAGCCAGTGACAATTGCTGAAGTTGCTAAATATCTAGCCCCCAGCGCTTTGCGCTCAAACCCGAACTAAGAGATTTTGTAAAAGCGTTGCGAAGCAACGCTTTTACAAAATCTCTTAGGGTTAGTTCTGCTCGACGCTACCAGCACGAAAAACACGCCCGATTACTTCTTCGATCGCAGGTTCATTTACCGAGAGATCCAGAATTTCTAATTCGGCAAGAATCTGCGAAACCGCCTTAGTCAAGTTTTCTCGCGGCACTAAAAAACAAACTGCTTGACCATCAATATTTAAGATTTGACCATATTTCTGTAAAACTTCGCGATCGGTAATCGGTTGGGATAGCTCCACGCGCACTTCTCGATAGGGTGCAAAATTATTATGCAGCCCTTCGAGACTGCCATCATAGATCAGACCACCTTCATGGATCAGCAACACCCGTTTACATAAAGCCGTAATGTCGGCCATATAGTGACTTGTTAAGATAATCGTCGCTTGGTATCGCTGATTATATTCCCGCAAAAATTCCCGTACACTTGCTTGGGCATTCACATCTAAGCCCAAAGTTGGCTCATCTAAAAACAAAACTTGGGGCTGGTGCATCAAAGCCGCCAATAATTCTGCCTTCATGCGCTCACCGAGGGAGAGTTTTCGCATGGGCTGCGAGAGCTTTCCTTCCAGCAATAGCATCTCTGTCAGCTCACCAAGGCGGTGCTTAAATACTTTGTCAGGGATGTCATACACCGCCGCATTCATTTTTAAAGAGTCAAGGGCTGGCAGATCCCAAATTAATTGTTGTTTCTGCCCCATGACTAAGGTGATTTTTTGCAAAAAACTCGTGTCTCGATCAAAGGGGATATGCCCTGCAACTTGGACATGCCCCGATGATGGATGGATTAAGCCTGTTAGCATTTTCAGCGTCGTAGTCTTGCCCGCACCATTTGGCCCCAAAAAGCCGACCATTTCCCCCGATGCGATCGCGAAGGAAATATCTTTAACCGCTGCGATCGCCCGATATTGACGATGCCAAAAGTGTCTAAGAGTGCCAACTATTCCCGCATCTTTGACCGCAATGTTATAAATTTTACTTAAACCATCAACTGTAACCATTGCCATAGCACTCTAACCAAGATGCATTCTGATATACTGTCAACAATATCAATGTCTTTCATTAATATTGTTCATTGATTAAATAGAGTTGAATCAACAATTCTGTAAACACACATGATCAATAAACAGTTAATGTTGATTAGGCAATATTCTTAACCTTATCCTACTTTTAAGGTTTTAGAAATTTTATGATTGCATTAGCAATTGATCGTTTTAAATGGGCTTAATTCTCAAAAGTATTGAGTTTTGATGACGATTTACGCTAACGCACAACTGGAAAACAAGGAAAGCAGTCATGGTAAAAGTCCTCGTAGTGGACGATAGTCCGATGGTGTTGGAGATGGTCTCAGCACATTTGAAACAACACGGTATAGAAGTTACGGAAGCCAATAACGGTGCTGAGGCAGTTGAAAAGCTCAAAGCTTTTACTCCCGATCTCGTTGTTACCGATGTGGTCATGCCTCAAATGAATGGGTATGAGTTATGCCGTTGGATAAAAAATAATGCCTCTACGAAGAATGTACCCGTAATTATGTGTACAACCAAAAGTGAGGAATTTGATAAGTACTGGGGCATGAAGCAGGGGGCAGATGCTTACTTAACTAAGCCCTATCATCCACCTGAATTAATCAAAACAATTAAGCAGTTACTTAACCAAATCAAGTAAAAGCAAAGAGGGGCGCAATGCGCCCCTCTTTGCTTTTACAGAATAAAACATAGAGGGGCGCAACGCGCCCCTCTATGTTTTATTCTGTAATTTTTTTGTCCTTGCGTCGTGCGGAGGCTATTTGTTGAGGATCAACGCCTTCAAATGTGGGCGGCAACCAAACCCTGACTACTAATAGTAGGGCTAGAGCAATTAAAAAAGCACATGTAGCCATGACTTGCTTCCATTCAACTTCTAACAATCCTTTAACAATCACTTCTCGCAATACAGAAACGATGGTGACTTCTACGGAAACTCCTATCGAAACTCGCTGTTCTTGTAGATAAATAATTAATAGCCGAAATAATTCCACTAAAATGAGGATGAATAAAATATCTGCAGTGATGTCATGAAAGTGCAGGGTGGTTAATAAAGATAGAAAAATCTCTTTAAGCTGCAACACCATGACACAAAACAGCCCAATACAAAGAGAGATAGCGATCGCGTCTTGCACCAACTCTAAAGTTTTGACAATTCGACTTCGCAAAACTTTGCCATCCCATGGAGTGATTGGCTGATCTTTGGCTAGATCATCTAAGTGCTGCATATTTGATTTCATCTACTAAGAAACTTTGACACAAAGTAACATAGTTGAGACTTATACAACAATTACATTTCTATCAGATATTCATATATATGCTATAGCAATTGTCGCAAGTGTTCTGCGATTTAATAAAGAGCGAGTTTTTATGGACTTTCAATTTTATTTGGGTTGTGCGGTTTGGGCTTATAAAGGTTGGGTTGGTGATTTTTATCCTAGAGGGAGCCGTTCAACGGAGTTTTTGCAACTCTATAGCGATCGCCTAGCAACCGTAGAGGTAAATTCGACTTTTTATGTGATCCCCGATCGCCAGACTGTTGAGCGCTGGGCAAAGGATACTCCCGCAAATTTTAAGTTTTGTCCTAAGTTCCCAAAACAATTAACCCATAATGGTTTGTTACTGCCTTATATCGATCGGGCGTTACATTTTTTAGGTTTAATGTCTGGGTTTGGCGATCGCTTAGGTGTGCTATTTGTCCAACTGCCACCGAGCTATAGCCCAGTTAATTTTGTTGATTTAGAAAGTTTTCTCAGAGCTTTGCCGACAAAAAACTATCAAATTTCTCTGGAAGTACGTCATGGGGATTGGTTTAAAGCGCCCCATTGCGATCGCCTGAATACGCTATTACAAAATCTAGGTGTTGGTCGAGTGTTACTCGATTCTCGACCAATATACGATCTGCCCTCAGGTGATGAAATTGATCCCGCGCTGTCAATCCCTGTGCAGCAGGAACGTCGTAAGCCAAATTTACCTTTACAACCTTTAGTGACAGCACCCTTTAGCATTGTGCGTTTCATTAGCCATCCCGATCGCGATTTAAATATTCGCTTTTGGCAAGAATGGGTGACTTATTTGCAAGACTGGTTAGTTAATGGAACCCAAATTTATTTTTTTATGCATTGTCCTATCGAAGAGCGATCGCCGCATAATGCTAAATATTTTCAGGAAATGCTAGAAAAAGCAAATGTTCCTGTGCCAGCCTTGCCTTGGAATGATCTAACTCCGCCGCCACAACAATTAACACTATTTTGATATGCTCACAATTAAATCAGTTTTACGGGTCTTGCTTGCGATATTCATGATCACCGCAGGGACACTTCACTGGGTAACGCCCGATCCCTTTGTGAAGATCGTTCCTTCTTTTTTACCTTATCCTTTAGCTTTGGTTTACATTAGTGGCGTATTTGAAATTTTAGGTGGAGTTGGCTTGTTAGTTCCCCCAGTCAGTCAAGCCGCAGCATGGGGATTGATCGCCCTATTCATTGCTGTATTTCCTGCCAATATCAACATGGCAGTTAATCGTATTCAAATAGATGGAATTCCCGACTCAGACTTATTACGTTGGGGGCGGTTGCCACTGCAAGCAGTACTCATCGCATGGGCTTGGTGGTACACCAAGAAGATTTGAGAAGCGATACAAAATATCGCTTCTCAAATCTTCTTGGCTCGTACTTAGTGCTTAGCAATAAAAGTGATCAATTATTGGCGATTGCTTAATAATTAGCCCTGTTGGGCAATCAAAAAGTCTTGTAACCTAGTCTGGGCAAAAGTTTCAAGGATATTTAATCAAAAGGCTTGAAAGCTATTCTCTGTGAGGATTTCAGCGATTCTAGTCGTTATTATCCAACAGTGCTATTATTTGACTTTGCGATCGCCAATAACCTTTCGGAACTAAACAACGAAGTCAACCATTTTTGCTTGCCTATTTTCGTAAAAAAAGACAACTTTAACGGGCGTGTCGATTCGGTATAACGCCCCCATTCACTCGCCGGAGATAACCTCAAACTCCCAACAGATAACCTTTCGGCGGGTCGGGTCGGTGTGCAACGGGATTGTTAGGCAGCATACCAGTCGATTGCTCCCTAATCAAGGAGTCTCTTCCGCCCGTTTCTTCAGTGAAGCGGCAAACTCATCGAACGAAGGTTGAAGATCAGGAATTGATTGGGTTATCAATGGTGCCATAAGCCCACTAAACATCTCTCGCATTGAAAACTCCACAAATCCATCCATCTGCTTAGACAAACTGTAGGTACGCTCGCCTTTAAAGAGTCCAAACGGCATCCCGCCCGTCCAAACCATCTGTTCATAGGGAATGAACTCGCTTACTTTGACTGGGAATGCTTGATTTGGATTTATCTTTGTGTGTACCTTCAACGTCTCGCCGAGAGCAATATTTCCTTCGATTTTGGCAATAGTGGGGTTCCACTGCAACCAGTTATTTCCGTCAACCAGAATGTTCCAGATCGCTTCCGGCGAAGCTCGGATAATCGTAGAAGTACTAAAGCATTTCATGATTCATTTCCTATTTGATCAGTCTCCTAATTCTTGCTGGCTAACGGCTGAGTTCACCTGCTCACGATAGTTTTGGCTTATCGTCGATCGCCTCATTAAGTCAGGTGCAACGATTTGTTATGCTACGATCACTTATCAATAATTAAGCAAGACGATCAAGTCCACCTTCAAGAAGATTTTTAACTGTGTCTCCAAAATCAGCACCTTCCTTTGCTTTGGCAAGTTCATCAAAAATATCTCCTTCGGGAGGTTGCTGAGTTAGAATCTCACGCTGTAAAGTGTAAAAATGTGTGTAGATTCCTTCAGTTTCCAACTCAGCGGTTACAAGACAGAAACCTTGAGCACCTAAGTAGTTTAAAAATTCATGTATAGTCTTCACTTTGGGTTTAAGACGCTTCCCGTTCACATAAAGGTTCATAATCTCATTGGTCATTCCACGCCCTAGCAGTTGAACACGAATCTGAATAACTTGGTAAGCCTTTCTCATTGTTGTAGAAGTTGAAACAGTCATGAGTAAGTAGCACTCCTTAGATTTTAAAGATTTGATTAATTGCCTAATTTGGCTAGAAACAAACAACCTTAACGAACTTATCGATTTCGGCATAACGGTTGAACTCACCCGCCGCCAATAATCTAGGGTAATATAGGAAGTTTAGCATACGGTCGGGTGCAGTAATTTGTTATACATTGCGGTATTGGCTTAGTAATATTGCCGATCAGCATAAAAGTGTGAAGAGATTTCCTATGATTAGAGGTAGCTCTTCTGACGTTATATAAGTTCCGAGAGCCTGACCGAATAGAGGCTTAGTCATCTTTTTGCCCCCCTGATTCAGAGATTTTAGAGCTTTAGAAAATTTATTCTTATCTTCACTAGTAGTGCATTCGCTTTTAAGATTCTCAATTGCATCAACACACCACGTATTTGGATGGGTTCGACCACATTCATTATGATACTCAACCCAACACCGATATAAAACTAGGGAATCAAATGCATCTTCAAACTCACGATGCCCTATTTGGAAATTCTGACATTCTGGAAGATTAAGACATCTAATAAGACTTACAAGTTCTTCTGAAGCATCATTATCATATAAAACATAAACTTTTTCTGAACCATGTAATTCAAGTATTGCCTTTGCAAATCCTGGAATATTCTGTATCCCTTGAGCGTTTATAACCTTGATTAGCCCAGAGGAAATTGTGCGTTGAGTACGTGCCAAATAATATGATGAGATAAAATTTTCTTCCGTCTCGCCCTCAACTAGTACAATTTGACGAGAGAAGAATAAATGAGTATTTTCAACTCCTAATGATCTAAGCGATTGTGTTATCGCTAATGGATTTTCTTTTAAGAATACAACAGATGTGTTATTTCTATATCGGCTCAGCAATCTGACCTGACTCGGCTTTACAGAATTCATAATAAACGGAGAGTGAGTAGTCAAAATGACCTGATTGCCAGACAGAGCAAAAGCTTCGACTGTGTTAACAAGATCTATTTGAGCTTTGACATGTAAATGCGTATCTGGTTCATCGAGCAGGTAAACAGTTTTATCATCACCAGGAACTAGCGATTTCTCTTTTTTAAACTCAAGAAGAGCCATCGTTATTCTTCGCTTTGTGCCATCTCCTTTATTGTCAATGTTGATTTCATTTCCATTCTCAAGAAATATTACTTTTGCCTCTATATTTAGGTTTCGCGGTTGGCATATTAGCTCAATTTTCACATCAGTCAAATCTCGAAGGAATATTCGCATCTTGTCAAGTATTCCTAACTCCTCTAACTGCTGCGATATTTCTGTTGAATATTCGCTTATTCGATCTTTTACAAAATCCTCTATCGTAGAATTTTCATCGATACGCTCCTGCCAAATACTAGATTGTTTCTCTTTTATGAATACCTCTTTAAAGAAATCTGAAATATTTTCAAATTGACGACCATCTAATTGAATATTGTTGAAACGTGGAAATGTAGCATTTTGGATGACCAAATTTTCAGTGCGATTTCCAATCTTTTCTATGATCCCATTTTTTAAGTTGTCAAGATTTGAATTTGCTCTTACCGTTGATCCAAATCTACGTGCTGTCTCGAATATGTAATCTTTATCTTGTTCATTAGATTGATTGCTATTGAGGCGCTCCAGAATTTTATCAAGAGAAGCAGGTGTTGGCAATTCATGGAATGAGATCTCTCTTATACTATTATTGCTACGCTCGTAAACTCGATTAAAAATGGAATCATCGATTTCAATAGAAATTGTAAGTTGGTCTTTTCCATAGGTTATATCATCAAGCGTAACTGAACGCCCTTGGGTAATAACTTTGAGGCAGTCAATTAATGATGTTTTTCCACTATCGTTTTCTCCAACAATTATTGTTAGATTCTCATCAAATGTGATTTCAAAATCAACTAAGGATCTAAATCCATCAACTTTAAGACGCTTTATTTTCAAAATCCTACCTTACATTTATTTGATTGACATTATTTAACGGCAATATTTCAGCATTGATAATTATCTCTTATGTGATTATTGTAATAAGTTCCTTTAGAACTCGATTCTAATAATCCTTGAAATATGTGTTTTGGAACTTGACAAAAATCATAGACTTTACCTTGTTTGAATTTGATTTTCATTTGTTGTGTAGACTCATTATATCCAATCTCAAGAATTGCACTAGAGTCAACGGATTGCATTTCCATAATTTGTTCCTTCAATTAATAATCTGGTTCGACTAAATTAAATCCAGTAATTCAAGAGTTAGTTTACTTACTGTAGGCACGCTTAGCTTTTAATACATCTAAATTATCCCTATTTTCACATACAGTGATGTACGGTAATCTGATTGGTGTAGGTATAACTTATGATTCATACGCTAATGCGGCACAAAACATCTATTTAACCTCAAACTACCGCAAAACCCTATATCTATTGAATAAATTTTAAAATACGAGATTTTAAAATTTATTCCTCATGATTTTACCTATATTAAGCTCTTGCTTTTACCAGCAGCGTCACAAATTTTCACAATTCGCATTACTCACGTCAATTTATTCTCAATATACTACTAAAATCCAGATTAGTTCTGGACTGACTTTACAACGCGCTTTGTTCTTAAATTAAAAATCTAAGTACAGGACAAAAAACTTGAAATACCCTCCCAGTAACGATTTTAGCTTTCAAGCCCAAAATAGCTGCTGGATAAGACTTTTAGGCTGATTTAGCAGCTATTTTTGATTTTTTATCCTGTGCTTATACTTGAACTACAGCGTTTTGCGCTCAAACCTGAATCAATAAACTTGTGAAAAGTGTCGCGAAGTAACACTTTTCACAAGTTTATTGATTCGTTTTACTTAATTTAATCAGCAGTATCAAATCATGACCCAATCCCAATCATATTCAAGCGATCGCTATGAAGATTTCATTCAGCCCGTGGATGCCTATAATCGTGATTTGATTGCAAATGTACATCCCCTTGATTGGGTAAATCCTCAACCAGCCGCTATTTACGATCTGGTCGTGATTGGTGCAGGAACGGCAGGGTTAGTAGTAGCGGCAGGGGCGGCAGGTTTAGGCTTGGGATTAAAAGTTGCCTTGATTGAGAAAAACTTGATGGGTGGTGATTGCCTGAATGTCGGTTGCGTTCCTTCTAAATGTGTGATTCGTTCGTCGAGGGTTGTTGCAGATATGCTTGACGCGGCTCCCTTTGGAATTAACCCTCCGAGCCATATTGATATTGACTTTGCCGCCGTCATGGAACGAATGCGAAAAATCCGTGCTGGGATTAGTCACCATGACTCTGCTGAGCGATTTCGCAATCTCGGCGTGGATGTATTTCTTGGTTCGGCACAATTTATTAATGAGAAGGCGATCGCAGTTAATAATATACAACTACGCTTTAAAAAAGCCGTAATCGCTACAGGTGCAAAGGCTGCCGATCCGAAAATTGCAGGACTAGCCGAAGCTGGATATTTAACCAATGAGACTGTATTCTCACTGACCGATCGCCCTAAAAGATTGGCGGTGATCGGTGGTGGCCCAATTGGTTGTGAATTAGCCCAAGCTTTTCATCGCCTAGGCTGTGAAGTGACATTACTGCATAAAAATCCGCATTTACTCGATCGCGAAGATGCTGACGCGGCGGAAATTGTCCAGCAAAAATTTATCCGTGAAGGATTAAATTTAGTTCTTGGCGCTGCGATCGCTGAAGTCGAAACAACTAGCGCTGGTAAAGTCATCCATTATCAACAAAATGGAATTACAAACCAAATTGAAGTTGATGAAATTCTGGTTGGTGCAGGGCGATCGCCAAATGTGGGATTGAATCTGGAAGCTGTGGGCGTAGACTACGACAAGCGTCGCGGCGTAATCGTGAATGATTATCTCCAGACTACGAACCCACGCATTTTTGCCGCAGGAGATATCTGCATGGATTGGAAATTTACTCATGCTGCCGATGCTGCTGCCAGAATCGTGATTAAAAACACGTTATTTGCTCCCTTTGGTTTAGGCAAGAGTAAGCTGAGTGATTTGGTAATGCCTTGGGTGACTTATACCGATCCCGAAATTGCCCATGTGGGTTTATATGCCGAAGAAGCTAAAGTTAAAGGCTTAGAAACCAATGAGATTAAAATTCCATTCTCTTCCGTCGATCGGGCTATTTATGATGGAGAAACGGAGGGATTTGTTAAAATCCTGCATCAGCGTGGCTCAGATCGGATTTTAGGGGCAACAATTGTGGCGCGTCATGCTGGCGAAATGATTAGCGAAATTACTTTTGCGATCGCGACAAAGCAGGGCTTAAATGCACTTTCTGGTGTGATTCATTCTTATCCCACTCAAGCTGATGCGATCAAAAAAGCTGCTGATGCTTATCGGAAAACTTTACTGACCCCACGTACACAGTCAATTTTAAAGTTTTTAACTAAATTTAGCTAAAGAATTAAGTAGCGCGAAGCGCTACCTAATTCTTTGAAATTATGCCTTAGTCATCAGATATTGACCATTGCCATTGTATTCACCATCGCAAGTCGCAAAAATTGTACCTAGCAACAGTAAATAGAAACGCCAAATTCGACGGAACTTGGCGTAGTCCATGCCATAGTCTAGAGACTTAGCAATATCTTGAGAAGCATCAAATCTCTCTAACCAAGCTGTTAAAGTTTTATGATAATTGATGCCATTCATGTACCAGCGATCGATGGTTTTAAGATCGCGGTTATGATTGGGAACTGCATCATAATTCCAGTAGCGACCGTGAGGGAAAATATACTTGTGCGTGAATCCAGACGACATATGATTTGGAGTACGCACAGTAATGATGTGAATGAATACCTTGCCATCACTGTTGAGAAAAGAAGCGAGCTTTTGGAAAGCATTGGTGAGATTGCCAACATGACAAAAGACTCCGATAGAGAGAATTTTGTCAAATTTTTCGGTGAACTGTGCTTCATTCAAATCGCCTTCATGCAAAGTGAATCGACCTGAACTCAGGAAGCTCTCTGGATCTTGCATTTTATGACGCATGTACTCACATTGTTGATGACTCAAGTTCAGCCCTGTAAATCGGACGTTAGGGAACTTCGACATAATGTAATTGGGTACACAGCCCCAACCACAACCAAAATCTAAAATATTGTCTCCATCAACGATCTCTAGACGTTCAATCACTTGATCGATCATATGCTTTTGAGATTCTTCAAGATCGATCGCCCCATTCTCCCAAAGTCCCATACTGTACTTAGGATAGATGACTTGCCAATCGCCCAACATCGGATTCAGCATGGCTTGAGGCAGGTCATACTGCACCTTCATCAGTTCTCGTGAAGACTCGGCAAGATGATCTGATTCCTGCAACACCCATTCGTAAGGAGCCAGTAGGCTAGGAAAGTGCTTAAACAAGATCGGCATCGATGTATGCAATAGCGATCGAAAAACGGAGTCTGGTATTTCTAATCCGTTAATATAGGCTTCGGCTAAAGCCATTTGCGTCGCGTTAAAAGCTCCGGACATTAATCGTGTTGCTTTATACGCGATCGGGCTTTTGATCGTGGCATCTCCCACAAGAGGGATATGAGGTTGAATGTTTGGAAATAAATCCGTAGAAGTCATGTTGGTTCCTCTTAAGTTTAGAAGGTATCACAGACAAGAAATCTTAAAAGCCATTGACTTAAGAACACTTTGATTTTAAGTAACACAGCATAATTGAAAAAACAGAGCCAAAATCTGTACCGCCCGCGTAGCGTGCAGTACAGATTTTGGGGTTTTATATTTAATTATGTGTACTTTCTTAATAGAAGTTAATCAAAAATGCTCTTAATTGTTGACTTGTAATTCATTATAGCCATTTATACGACTTTTAGCGGTTAAGAAATTATTTGATTCATGTTAAAGCCTAAAAAAAATAATCATGCGCGATCGCATTATTTATATTCAAAAACATCACACGCCTTTGTTTATCACTTTATGCTAAACGAGCTACTTTGTTTGCGTTTTATATCGTATTCAAGCAATTCATTCATGAAGTAAAACACCCGCCTGTCAAATTGTTTTCATAAACTATGGAGGCTCAATCGATTTTGGTTCAGCATTTTTCTAACACAATAAAATTAATAGAGAGATAACCGTGAGTACTACAATTGACAAATTCACTAAACAACTCCATGACAATTTAGAAATGGTTGAAGAGCGGATGAAATCGCTAAGAGATCATATTCAGTTTGTGCCTAAGCAACCTCATGTTGAAATTCAGTCAAGACTCGATGAAGCAAAGACGAATCTAAGTACTAAGAAGGTAGAATTTGAAGGCTATCGAGCCAAGCTGCGAATTCAATTTGAAGAAAAAGAATCTGAGTTGAATTCCAATGTCGAGGAATGGAAATCATGGCGCGAAATCAACAGGCTTGAGCTGCGTGCAGATAAAGCTGAGGACTATGCAGCTAGAGCAACCTACTTGGCAATCGCGACAATGGAAGAAGCCGAAAAAGCAACATTGGAAGCGATCGCAGCCCGACTAGATGCAGAAGTTGCGGGAACTCCATAAAGGTTTTTTGTTTTCAAATGAGTATGCACTCATTTGAAAACCGCTATAGACAAACATTCAAGAAGAAGTCACATCAAAAGTGTAGTCACACTTTTGATGATTGGTATTAGTGTAGCAATTTGTATCGTAATCAATCAATTCAATTAATTCATTCAGGAAATCAATCGATCTTCTGTAACTCTATAAGTAACTCGACATAATTATTAAAAACCCATAGCCAAAATCTGTACCGCCCGTGTAGCAGGCGGTACAGATTTTGGGGTTTTATATTTAATTGTGCCTAGCTACTTAGAAGGCAATACCAAATTCTGAGTTACTAATTTTTTTGCGAGGAATCCTATGACGAATACAATCGCCCTGAGTAAATCTCTACCCATTGTGCAATGGGAGAAATTTTTCGACCAGTTTTCTGGTGATAACCGTGGACGACATATTGCGATCGAAATTATTGATTCAGAACTCGGTGACCAAGAGCTGATTAAGAATGCACCTTTGTTGGCGATGATTTACGATCGCCCTGACAAAGGCAATAGCTTGGCGATCGAAGTGGGTAAAGATCAAATGAACTATGCTCACACAGTCGATTCACCAACAGAAATTTCAACAGCACAGAATGCTAGCGGTGACATTGTTGCAATTTGGATCGCTGATGCTGCTGGGAGAAAAACACTGGTCAAATTAGAGGCCTAAAGAAGTGATAGTATGCTGCGCTCAGCGCAGCATACTATCACTTCTTTAGCCAGACAAACCAATTTTTTCAGGAGTTCTATTAACATGAATAATGAATCTAAAGCATATATGTTGGGTGGTGGGATTGGCTCTTTAGCCGCCGCTGCTTTTATGATTCGTGATGGTGGATTCTCTGGGGCAAATATTTTTGTTTTAGAAGTGAAGCCGCTTCTAGGTGGGAGTATGGATGGAATTGGGAATCCTGTGGATGGCTATTCGATGCGTGGAGGTCGGATGGTAACGACTGACAATTATGAATGCACTTGGGATCTTTACAAGTCGATTCCTTCCCTAAATTCGCCACACAAAACCGTATTTGACGAAACGATGGAGTTTAATGAGCAGCACAAGTCAAATTGTATGGCGCGACTCGTCGATCGTCGTCGAGGGAAAGTCCCTGTCAGTTCAATGGGCTTTTCGATGCAAGATCGTCAAGAGCTACTAAAGCTCAGCCAAACTGAAGAAAAAGAGCTGGCTGCTAGTCGAATTACAGATTGGCTCTCTCCAGAATTCTTCGAGACTGAATTCTGGTATATGTGGTCTACTACCTTCGCTTTCCAACCTTGGCATAGTGCTGTTGAATTCAAGCGTTATTTACATCGCTTTATGCTCGAATTTTCTCGGATTGAAACCCTCGCTGGAGTGAAGCGGACAATCTACAATCAGTATGATTCATTAATTTGTCCTTTGCAGAGTTGGCTTGTATCCCAAGGAGTTAACTTTGTCCTAGATTCCAAAGTATTAGATCTCGATCACCGCACGGAAGAGAATAAATTTGTCGTCACGAGCATCCATTATCAGCAACATGGCGATCGCAAAACAATTGAAGTTAACAGCAACGATTTTGTTTTTCTCCAAAATGGCTCTATGACCGATGCCTCCAGTTTGGGTTCGATGACCAGTGCGCCGCCAAAATTGATTAAACAGGACTGCACCAGTTGGAACCTATGGGAAAAGCTGGCGATGAATAACCCAGGGTTTGGTAATCCTTCTGTCTTCAACAGTAGTATTGCCGAATCTCTTTGGGAATCTTTTACAGTCACCCTATCGACCCCTACATTCTTCAATAAGATGTTGGAATTTAGTGGCAATCAAGCGGGAACTGGAGGACTTGTCACTTTTAAAGACTCCAATTGGCTGATGTCAATCGTACTTGCTAATCAACCCCATTTTAACAATCAACCTGCAAATGTACAGGTTTTCTGGGGATATGCACTCTTTCCCGATCGCGTGGGGGATTTTGTTCCCAAACCAATGTCCGATTGCAATGGTGAAGAAATTCTTCGAGAGCTGTGCGGTCATTTACGATTCGATCTAGATGTGGTTGCTTCAGCAAACTGCATCCCTTGCCGAATGCCATATATTACCAGCATGTTTATGCCGCGATCGCATAGCGATCGACCATTACCAATTCCTCACAGCTCAAAAAACCTCGCTTTCATCAGCCAGTTTGTCGAAATTCCTGATGATGTTGTTTTTACGGTCGAGTATTCAGTAAGAGCTGCACAAATGGTGGTCTATGAATTCCTAAAGATCGATCGCCAGATTCCACCCGTTACACCTCATGACAAGTCTTTGCTAGTTCAGTTTGAGGCTTTAGTCAAAGCATTTAAGTAAGTTTATCCATACAAATTATTAGGAGAAAAAACGATGAAAACGAATGCCTACGCTGCCCAAAGTGCCACAACTCCCCTTGCGCCCTTTATGTTTGAACGCCGTGAACTTGGCAAACATGATGTGCAGATCGAAATTCTATATTGCGGCGTGTGTCACTCCGATTTGCACACCGTCCGCAGCGAATGGAGCAGTACCACCTACCCTTGCGTCCCCGGTCACGAAATCGTCGGGCGGGTCAAGAACGTTGGTGCAAAAGTCAATAAATTTAAAAAAGGCGATACGGTTGGGGTGGGTTGTATGGTCGATTCCTGCCTTACCTGTGCTAACTGCAAGGAAAACCTAGAGCAGTTCTGCGAAAAAGGTACGATTTGGACTTACAACTCTCCCGACAAACACAATGGTGGAATAACCTACGGTGGATACTCCGAGAGCATTGTGGTGGATAAAGAATTTGTGCTAAAGATTCCGAAAAATTTGGATCTCGCCGCCACTGCGCCATTGCTGTGCGCTGGGATTACGACTTATTCGCCCTTACGCTATCACAATGTGACCAAGGGTCAGAAAGTAGGCGTTGTTGGACTCGGTGGGCTAGGACATATCGGGGTGAAATTGGCGAAAGCTCTCGGTGCATACGTCGTAGTCTTCACTACCTCAGCGAACAAAGTTGAAGATGCGCTGCGGCTCGGAGCAGATGAAGTTGTCAATTCTAAAAATGAAGACGAGATGCAGAAACACCTAAATAGTTTCCACTTCATTCTCGATACCGTGTCTGCAAAGCATGATATTAACGCTTACCTCCTGATGTTGAGACGAGACGGCAACCTCACTCAAGTTGGAGTACCACCCGATCCACTTTTGCTTTCGGTCGGCAGCCTAATTTTCGGTCGGCGCAGTCTCAGTGGCTCTCTGATTGGCGGCATTAAAGAAACCCAAGAGATGCTGGATTTCTGCGGTAAGCACAATATTACTGCCGATATCGAACTTATCCCCATCCAAAATATCAATGAAGCCTACGATCGCCTCGTGAAAAGCGACGTGAAATATCGCTTTGTTATTGATATGGCTTCGTTAAAACAAGATTGATAAACCTTTACGACTGATAACGAAATGAGTTGTGAGAGGCTTCGACTTCGCTCAGCCAGCATATATCGTTGGCTGAGCGAAGTCGAAGCCCTATTTTTCTCATAAATGATTTAGGACTGCTATAGCATTTTAAGAGTTATGAGAAGCGCACCCGTAGGGTGCGCCTCTCATAACTCATTTCGGATTGCTATAGTTCAGTTTGAAGCTTTAGTGAAAGCGTTTAAGTGAGTTTATCCACACAAATAATCAGGAGAAAAAACGATGAAAACGAATGCCTACGCTGCCCAAAACGTCACTATTCCCCTTGCACCCTTTATCTTTGAACGCCGCGAACTTGACAAGCATGATGTGCAGATCGAAATTCTATATTGCGGCGTGTGTCAATCCGATTTGCATACCGTCCGCAGCGAATGGAACAGTACTACCTACCCCTGCGTCCCTGGTCACGAAATCATCGGGCGGGTTACCAACGTTGGTGCGAAAGTCCATAAATTTAAAGAAGGCGATACGGTTGGGGTGGGTTGCTTGGTCGATTCTTGCCTTACCTGTGCTAACTGTAAGGAAAACCTAGAGCAGTTCTGCGAGAACGGTACGATTTGGACTTACAACTCTCCCGACAAACACAATGGTGGAATAACCTACGGTGGATACTCCGAGAGCATTGTGGTGGATAAAGAATTTGTGCTAAAGATTCCGAAAAATTTGGATCTCGCCGCCACTGCGCCATTGCTGTGCGCTGGGATTACGACTTATTCGCCCTTACGCTATCACAATGTGACCAAGGGTCAGAAAGTAGGCGTTGTTGGACTCGGTGGGCTAGGACATATCGGGGTGAAATTGGCGAAAGCTCTCGGTGCATACGTCGTAGTCTTCACTACCTCAGCGAACAAAGTTGAAGATGCGCTGCGGCTCGGAGCAGATGAAGTTGTCAATTCTAAAAATGAAGACGAGATGCAGAAACACCTAAATAGTTTCCACTTTATTCTCGACACTGTGTCTGCACAACATAATATCAACGCTTACCTCCTGCTGTTGAGACGAGACGGCAACCTCACTCAAGTCGGAGTCCCCCCCGATCCGCTTTTGCTTTCAGTGGGTAGCTTAATTTTCGGTCGGCGCAGTATGAGCGGCTCTCTGATTGGCGGCATTAAAGAAACTCGATTCATCAAATCCACGACATTTAACCGCTTACGTCTCAGTGGCTCTCTGATTGGCGGCATTAAAGAAACCCAAGAGATGCTGGATTTCTGCGGTAAGCACAATATTACTGCCGATATCGAACTTATCCCCATCCAAAATATCAATGAAGCCTACGATCGCCTCGTAAAGAGCGACGTGAAATATCGCTTTGTCATTGATATGGCTTCATTAAAACAGGCTTGATAAACCATCGCTAGTTCAGTTTGAAGCTTTAGTCAAAGCGTTTAAATAAATCTTGTTTAAATGAATAATTAGGAAAAAATTATGACAGATGAAATAATTAGCAACGAGATCCGTCTAGCTTCCCGCCCCAATGGGATGCCAACCGCAGCTAACTTTGCGATCGCGCAGACCAAACTAGAGCCGCTTCAAGATCGACAGGTGTTGGTTCGCAATCTCTATATGTCAGTCGATCCATATATGCGCGGTCGCATGAGCGACAGGAAATCCTATGTTCCGCCCTTTGTATTAGGCAAACCCCTTGATGGCGGAGCAGTCGGAGAAGTGATCGAGTCCCGCGCTAAGGAATTTAAGCAGGGAGATTTTGTCATTTCCAACTTTGGCTGGCGAGAATACTTTATTGCTGCGCCGAAAGCGTTGCATCTGGTCAGTCGCCAGATCCAACCACTTTCAACTTATCTCGGCGCACTGGGTATGACGGGTATGACCGCTTGGGCTGGATTGAATTTAGTAGAAGTTAAAGCTGGTGACGTGATTTTTATTTCGGGCGCGGCTGGAGCCGTAGGTAGTGTTGCTGGGCAACTAGCGAAATTGCGCGGATGTTATGTGATTGGGGCAGCAGGCTCTACGGAAAAGGTCAAATTTCTACAGGAAGAATGTGGCTTTGATATCGCCTTCAATTACAAAGCTGCGCCTATCCTCGAACAATTAAACGAAGCAGTTCCCGATGGCATTGATGTCTATTTCGATAATGTCGGTGGTGAAACTCTGGAAGCAGCCCTCTCCACGTTAAGCATACATGGCAGGATCATTGCTTGTGGTGGTATTTCTGGCTACAACGAAGAAGGTCCACAGGCAGGCCCTTCTAATCTCTTTAACATGATTACTAAGCGATTGACGATGAAAGGGCTAATCGTTAGTGATTTCCTCGATCTTCAGAACGAATTTGAAAAGGAAGTGGGCGGCTATTTCCGAGAAGGCAAACTGAAGAACAAAGAAACCGTAGCGGTAGGTATCGAACAAGCTGTGAGTGCATTTATCGGACTCTTTTCGGGCAAAAATATTGGCAAGATGGTAGTGAAGTTAGATTAAGAGTCAAGATTGGCGGCGCGAAGCGCCGCCAATCTTGACATCTTTTGGTGAAGGTTTGTATCTTATTCAGTCAATTCAATCAATTCAATCAGGAAATCAAGCGATCGCCTGTCACAGTAGTTCCATAAGCCAGAGTTGTTAATTCATCTCTAGTATATATTCTCAAATCATTCTCAAATTAAGGAGTACATCATGAGTTTAGAAAATAGAGCTAAAGCTGCTACTAAAAACGTCGAAGGCAAGGTTCAAGAAACAGTCGGTGATATGACTGGGAATACGAAAGATCAGATGCAGGGCAATGCAAAACAAGCTGAGGCAAAAGTGCGTAATGCTGCTGAAGATGTCAAAGATGAAGTCAAAAAAGCTGTTGACTAATTAGTTGAGTAGGGGCAATTCATGAATTGTCCCTACGATGAAATGCGGTTCTCAAGACTTAAATATAAAAGGAAAAGGAGATCGTTATGAATCTAATCTGGACTGGTATTGGGGTTCTTATTATCCTCTGGGTATTAGGATTCTCTATTAACATTGGTGGTGGTTTAATTCATATTCTCTTGGTTTTAGCCGTAATTGGGATTGTCTACAACCTATTTATAGGCCGAGGACGAAGTATCTAAATTTCCATTTTTACAGCAATTTTCGATCAAACGAACCACAAGGAATTTTGTAAAAGTGATGCAAAGCAGTATCTTCACAAAATTTCTTGGTTCTGGTTTGATCGGAAATTGCTACATATAAACCCCAGAACAACATGAAAAACAATACCTAAGACAAATTTGAGTTAGACGGGAAAATTATTGGCAAGATCCATAAAGGATCTGAATTTCCTCAGTCTCCTGATCATCCCGATCCCATTGGGAAATTAACTACCAACATCTCCTTTGAAGGAGTAGTAATCGAAAATGCCGATAAAGTAGTTTTTAGAATTACGGAGGTAAACGATCACGGAAATAAGCAGATTGAGCAGATGAGAGAGAGGAACGCAAGCAATTACCGTAGGTCAAATTTTTTCGGTTGATGAATTAACTGGATGGGATATTAAACCTATTTAATATTTAAATAGAGGGAATTTAGGATGGCGTTAAAACATACAAATGCGATCGGTATATTTCCCGATCGCCAAAGTGTTGAGTCAGCGATCGCACAACTCAGAGAGACTGAGTTTCCAATGAATAAAGTTTCGGTAGTTGTCGAGCATCTTAATTCAACAGACACAACCATAGGAGGTTTAATAGAGCCAGTCGTGGAGTCTGAGAGACAGTTTGCCCGCGATCGCACGAGCACTCAAATCGGACATGGTGCTTTAGACGCTGGTGCTTTGGGAAGCGTTGTCGGTGGTATCGTTGCAGGACTCTCAACTCTAGCATTTCCCGCAGGTGGAGGTGCTGTCTTATTAGTTGGTATGGCAGCGGGAGCCTTTTACGGTGCTTTATCAGGTGGATTGCTAGGAGGTGCGATCGGCGCTGGTATTTCCGATGAACAATCTAAACACTACAGCGATCTTTTGGCGCATGGAAATTACCTAATAGCGATCGAAGGAACTGATACTGAAATCGATCTGGCTGAGTCAGTTCTGAAAACTGAAAATATTCAAGATTGGATAACTTTTGACAAGTTCTAGTTAGGACTTACGCAAAAGAACGAGATGTAGGGGCAATTCATGAATTCCCCCTACGATGTAATCAGGCTCTCAGGGTATTTTTGCGTAAGTCCTATCTTGTAAAGATTCATTAGATCTTTGTACAATCCATTCAATTTATACGTTAAACGTACAGGAACTCAAACAGCCCAATGAGATGGTAGTCAATGTAAACGGATTAAAACGTTACGAAAAACAATATGCCAACTCTTATCGCAGAAAAGACTGATACTGAAATCAAAACTGACGTATTTGCTGAACTCAAATATGAGCCGAGCGTAAAGGTTACCGATATCGGTGTCTTGGTAAAAAATGGAACCGTGACACTCAATGGCTACGCGACTAGCGCTGCTGAAAAATGGGAGGCTGTTCAGGCAACTAAACGGGTTGTTGGCGTGAAAGCGATCGCGGATGACATTGAAATCAAGCTTCACGAAACCTTTATCAATACCGACTCAGACATTGCTGCTGCCGCGATCCATCACATTGACTGGTTCACGACAATTCCTAGAGGATCAGTAAAAGTAACTGTTCGGAATGGTTGGATTACTCTCGATGGTGAGGTGGAGTGGCAATATCTCAAGATTGCTGCTGGACATTTTCTGCATCACTTGTCGGGTGTTAAAGGCGTATCTAACGAGATCTCGATCAAACCTAGATTGTCGGTAACAGAAGTCGCCACGGACATTAAATCAGCATTCAAGCGCAGTGCCATGCTTGATGCCAATAAGATTCAAATCGATGTTGCTGGAAGCAAGGTGACCCTCAAGGGTAAGGTTCGCAACTATGCCGAGTTGGAAGAAGCAGAACGAGCGGTTTGGGCTGCATCGGGTGTACTAACAGTTGATAATCAGCTATCTGTGCAGTGGTTTGGTTACGATGCTTAGAACGGAATGAGATAAATGGCGCGAAGCGCCATTTATCTCATTCAACGGGTTTAGAAAAACTCGATTAATAATCAATCAGGAAATGACCATGAGTACTACAGTTGACAACTTCACTAAAAAGCTTCATGACAATTTGGAGGCGGTTGAAGATCGAGTGAAATCGATAAGAGACAGCCTTCAATCTGTGCCGAAAAAAACTCAAGATGAGATTCAATCTAAACTTGATGAGGCGAAAGCAACACTCAACTCCAAGAAACATGAATTTGATGAATACCGCGCCAAGCTCAAAACTCAATTTGAGGAAAAAGAATCTGAGTTGAAGTCGGATGTCGATGAATGGAAATCGAGTCGGAAGGTGAAAAAGCTTGAACATCGAGCTGATAAGGCTGAAGACTATGCCGCTACTGCGATCGCTTTGTCTATAGCGACGATAGAAGAAGCTGAAGAAGCAACTTTGACAGCAATCGCCGCTAGACTAGATGCCGAAACTGCTGCAAAGACTTAGGCTATAGCGATTTTTTGTTGAGTTTGGCTCCAAAAAATGCATGGGAAATTTATAAATTTCCCATGCATTTTTTTGTGTTTTCGGTACAGCGGTTATTTGAAAACCGCAATAAGCTAGGTCTTTGAGTAAAGATTTGCTTTGTATTCATGCAATCAACTCAGTTTATACGTTGCTTAATCACGATATCAATCATTGAGATATGATGCTAGTTCTTGTAAATAGATCGTGCATAACGTTAAGAGAAATAAATGACCACACTTCTCTCTGTCCAAAAAACTGACACAGATCTCAAGACTGATGTGCTTGCTGAACTCAAATATGAGCCGAGTGTCAAGGTCACAGACATTGGTGTTTTAGTCAAAGATGGAACGGTGACTCTCAATGGCTATGCAACTAGCTCTAACGAGAAATGGCAAGCCGTGCAAGCGACTAGACGGGTTGCTGGCGTAAAGGCGATCGCGGATAACATCATAGTTAATTTGCCAAGTTCTTCGCTTCATACAGATGGAGACATCGCTACGGCAGCTGCGCACCACATCGACTGGTTCACATCAATTCCGAGGGGAACCATTAAGGTGACGGTTAGTGATGCTTGGGTCACACTTGAAGGTGAAGTCGAGTGGCAATACCTAAAGACTTCTGCTGAAAACTACCTGTATAATCTTTTGGGAGTTAAAGGAGTGTCTAATCTGATCACGGTCAAGTCCAGATTGAAGGCAACCGACATTACCAACGATATTAGAGATGCCTTCAAACGGAATGCGCAGTTAGATGCGAACAAGATTCGTGTTGAGACCTCTGGAAATAAGGTCACATTGCATGGCAAGGTTCGGAACTATGCCGAGCTAGACGAAGCCGAACGAGTTGCTTGGGGCGCACAAGGAGTGCATTCTGTGGACAATCAGCTCAAGGTGGAATGGTATAGATATGAATCGTAATGCTAGGGGCAGCGCAAAGCGCTACCCCTAACCCTAAAATCCTTAGCACTAACGAATAGAATAACCTAGTCGAGAGAGATTCAACATGAGCGTTACTGAATACGACGATACTGACGAGCAAGTTATTGGTTCTCAATGGATGACAGCGATCGCGATCATGATGATCGTGTTGGGTATTATTGCGATCATATTTCCCTTCTTCGCTACCATCGCTTCAACTGTTCTATTCGGTTGGTTATTTATTCTTGCTGGAATTACCCAAATCGCTTATGCCTTTCAGTCAAGAGGTACAGGTCAATTCGTCTGGAAAATAATTTTAGGCTTATTGTATCTCCTGTCTGGAATTTTCGTAATGTTAAATCCGCTCGAAGGAGCAGTTGCTTTCACCATAGTGTTGGGCATTACCATCTTCTTGCAAGGTATGATTCAGGTATCGCTCGCTTTTCAAATGCGTTGGATCTCTTTTAATTGGGGATGGATGCTTACGAGTGGACTCATGGGCATCATTTTCGGTATTTTTATTTGGTCTAGCTCTCCGCTTCGCGCCGTTTGGTTCATTGGCACTCTAATTGGAATAAATCTCTTGTTTGATGGAGTTTGGATGCTCACTTTACATTCAGGCGAGAAGATTACTATTTCACGTGAGATATAGCAATCCGAAAAGAGTTGTGATAGTTGCGCCCTGCGGGCGCAGCTATTACAACTCTTAAAAATCTATAAATCATTTTGGATTGCTATATAGCCCTCGAAAACAATTTACAATTTTATGCCAACCAATTCTTCCCTCTCAAATATTCCGATAGATTGTAGTCAACCTGTTTTACATCAGCAAGGACAAGAAATTCAGTCGTTTGGAACTATTCGCAACTTACCGATCGCTTTAGCTTGCAACATTCGTTTAGAGAGTTGTGGGCAGATCAACCAAATTCTTGCTGATAGCATCATTCTCTATAGCCTCTACAAAAAGCATCATTGGCTAATGCGTGGCAACACATTTTATCAATTGCATCTTTTACTCGATAAACACGCAAACGAGCAACTTACGCTGATTGATATGTTGGGCGAACGAGTGCAAACTTTAGGTGGTGTAGCGATCGCCGATCCGCGCCATGTTGCCGAAGTGACAAGGATTGAGCGTCCTCCTAATGGTGTGGAAGAAATTCCCGTCATGTTGTCGCGCTTGCTAGAAGGTCATGAGTTAATCCTGCGTGAAGTCCGAGAAGGAATTGCTCAAACTGCGGCAAATCGTGATGATGGAACTAATGACTTGCTAGTTAGTGATGTTCTACGAACAAATGAAACTCAGGTATGGTTTATAGCTGAACACCTAGTTGATACACCGCTAGTTCGCAGCTAATATAGCGGTTTTCATTTTGCCTACGGCAAAATGAAAACTCAAAACCTTTACTGGGACTGATTTTTTGTTTTGCAAATGAGTAAGCAATCATTTGCAAAACGCTATACGAGATAACGAATATGTCGAATACTGTAAACAAAATAGCTGAAGTCCCTCAACGATTAATTGCTCCCGAACCACTGCCAACTTTAATTTTAGGCGGCGGATTCACAGGCTTATTCACCGCATTACATTTGAGTCATCAGCAATACACAACTCCAACAATTCTGATCGATCGCGAATGGAATTTTATCTTTAAACCGCTATTGTATGAGTTTCTCAGTGGTGAGATGAACATGCAATTTATTCGTCATCGCTATGACGCTCTTTTACATAAAAGTGGCATTACTTTCATTCGTGATGAGGTGCAATCGATTGACCTACAGCAGCGACAGGTTCGCTTAAACTCTGGCTTGCATTACACCTATAGTAATTTAGTGCTGTCCCTCGGATCTGTCGCGGGTTACTTCGGCGTTAAAGGAGCTAGAGAAAATGCTTTAGCATTTCGTACCAGTGACGATGCGATCGCTTTAGCTTGGAAACTACGAGATTGTCTGCAACAAGCTACCCAAACTTTGGAACCACAGCAGAAAAAGAACTTGTTAACCATTGCTATTCTCGGCGCAGGATGTACTGGTGTGGAGCTAGCTGCCACGCTTGCGGATTTATTGCCAGCTTGGTACAGTCCATTAGGTGGAGACATTGCCGATATTCGGATAGTCGTAATTCAACGGGGTAAACAGATTCTCAAAGGTGACAGCGATCGCTTACGTCAGACCGCTCAAGAAGCCTTGAAAAAACGCACAATATCGGTAGAGGTGATGCTGGAAACTGCGGTAATTGAGATTCGCCCAAATGTAGTAGTTCTCAAACGAAATGACCAAATTGAAGAACTTGCTGCCGCGACAATTATTTGGACGACGGGAATTGTCATAAATCCACTCATAGATACCTTATCCATTCCTGAAGGTGGTCGAGACAAACAAGGGCGACTCAAACTAACCGATACTTTACAACTTATCGACTTCCCAGAAGTATTTGCAGGTGGTGATTGTACTGTAATGGAACAGCCTTTACCAGCCACCGCACAAGTGGCTTATCAGCAAGGAGTGGCAATCGCCCATAATTTACAAGCGCTATCTGAAGGTCACTCACCAATTGCGTTTGAGGCTGGGATGCGAGGCACTCTGATGAAACTTGGCTTAAGCGATGGTGTCGCGGAAATATACGATCGCTATGAGGTGAAGGGGAATCTCGGTCATTTAATTCGTCAGGCTGCCTACCTTCAGTTATTACCAACTCCTGCGCGCAACTTTAAGGCAACTGTTGAATGGTTATCTGATGAGATGTTCCATTGCATTGCTGGATTATGAGATATATACATTAAGGAAATTTTTTATGGAAACCACAAAAAAACGTAGCCAATATTTTAAATATATTCGCCATCTTCATCGCATTCTTGCCCCGATTATGTTGTTTCCTCTATTGCTAACCACTATTACAGGCATAATTTATCAAATCAAAGCCCAAATAAAGGCGGCGCGAAGCGCCGCCTTTATTTGGGCTTTATGTCCTAAGCAAATCTTGTATTGTTAGTGAAGCGACAGAACCCACCCATAATAGTGAGATGAACTTCCTAAGTTGATTGTGCTTGCCTTTACAACTGGTGCTTTGATGGTAGCGATCGCTGAAGAAATTATTCCAGAAGCGCATCAAACTCAGGATTCCAACTGGTAAATGTTGACGTTCATCGGGAGTTTTGCGCTTTCTATATTAGACCTCTTCTTATTTTGAATAGCCAAGCAACCCTTTTTATGTGATCGCTGTAATCACAATTTATATCGTAATCAATCAACTCACACACCAAATCAAATAGTATCCGTTCAGAGTATGAGTAGTGCAAAAAATTTATTTGATCTAGGTTATATAAAGATGCGTAATTTAATGACTCCTTTAACAGTATTAACGCAAAAACCGCTTCTCGAAGAAAGTCGGCAATCTAGTTCTATTAAACGCGATCTATTTATAAATCGTAGACCTAGATGCCCTTTTTGCTCAAGTCTTTTATCTGCTGATCAGGCTGAACCAGTATTTTATTCTGCCATATTCGTTTTGGCAGGCTTTAGCGGCACTATAGTCATTCCAGTCAGACAATGTCTCTAATTCAATAAGGTCTATCACTCTCATCCGCTATGAATAAATCGGAAAAGCCAGCCTTAAATCTAGCTTTAGATCAAGAGCGCAATCAAGTGCTGCAACAGTTTGAAGACTGGTTAGAGACTCCAATGTTGGTGCTAGGCTTTGCTTGGTTAGGACTATTTGTCATTGAGCTAGTTTGGGGACTTAATCCTCTCCTTGAAGCGATCGGCATCATCATTTGGATCGCCTTTATCGTGGATTTTGGCATCCAATTTCTTCTCGCTCCTCAAAAACTTTTTTATCTCAAACACAATTGGTTAACCGCTTTCTCACTGCTAATCCCAGCGCTGCGAACTTTTCGGATTGTGGGAGTAATTTATTCTTTGCAATCAGTTCATGCAGTTCGAGGATTACAGTTGCTGCGAGTGATGACAAGAATCAATAAAGGAATGAGAGTGTTAGGAGCAAGTATTGGTCGCCGAGGGTTTGGCTTTGTGTTGGGATTAACAACAATCGTCACTTTAATTGGCGCATCTGGAATTTATGTGTTTGAGCGCGAACTTCCTAATGGCACTATCACCGACTATGGTACGGCGCTGTGGTGGACTGCGATGGTGATGACAACGATCGGGTCTGACTTCTTTCCGAAGACAGCAGAAGGGCGAGTGTTATGTTTTTTGCTAGCTATGTATGCATTTGGCGTAAGTGGTTATGTGACGGCAACGCTTGCCACATTCTTTGTCGGTCAGGATGCCGAGAATGATGAGTCGGAACTAGCGGGGGCAAAATCGATTAAGGCTCTGCAAGTAGAAATTAGCGCCTTACGAACTGAGATTCAAATCCTAGCGAAACGCTCATCAGATCCATGATTTGAGTGTGTTCGATTACGTTTTATTTCGTATTCAATCAATTCACTCAGCAAACAAAACAACTTTCTGTCACATTAAGTAGCTATGCATAAGTAATCTTAAAACTTAGAAGCGTGGGTCGCCC
>NZ_BBJB01000083.1 GCF_016584665.1 Pseudanabaena sp. lw0831 | reverse complement strand
ACCCACGCTTCTAAGTTTTGGTTTTTAATTATAAGGAGATAATCGATGAGTACGAATAAAGTAGGACTGTGGATTGACCATAGGAAGGCTATTATCGTATCTATTACTGAGAAAGGGGAAGAGATCAGAGAGATAACATCGGATGTTGAAAAACAGCCTCGGCGTTCTGGTGACTCACCTCTTAAGGGTACTTATGAACCAGTTCAAGTCCCTGCCGATGATAGCCGCCAGCGAGCTTTTACAGGAAGTCTAAATATTTACTATGACGAGGTTATTGCCTCTATTGGTAGTGCCAAGTCTATTTTGATATTTGGTCCAAGTACGGCAAAAGATGAACTCAACGAACGTCTTAAAGAGAAAAACCTCGATAGTCCTATCGTGGGTATTGAAACAGTTGACAAGATGACAGATCACCAGATTGCAGCAAAAACAAGACAGCACTTTGCTGGATTTTGATGATTTAGCGATACTGGCACTGGTTCCGCGCTATGAGATTGTTCGGCTAAAATCCTCTCTTGACAAGGGTTTTAGCCATTTTAAGACCAAATCGTCGAAACCTAGACACAAAAAGGGCTTCAGAGCTTTTTCTCATAGTGCGGAACCAGTGCC
>NZ_BBJB01000082.1 GCF_016584665.1 Pseudanabaena sp. lw0831 | reverse complement strand
CCCAAGCCAATATGCCTTGACTAAAATGATTCACCGCAGTCCATAGCCAAATCAAGTTTTTTTTGACCCAACAAAAGTCTGGAGTTCATCTAATTCACCAACTTCAGGAATAGTTTCAATGGGGGGATGTTCTGGTAATTGCTTTGCTGCCTCCTTAACCCAGTTGATGACTGAGTTGTGACTAACATCGGTACATCTCTCAATTTGTCTAAATCCCATGCCGTTGCAGTACATTTTTAGGCATATTCTTTTGACATCTTGCGAATATCCAATCACTGAGTAGTTATCAATGAACTGACGACCGCAATCAGCACAAATATGATTTTGTTTGTCTCCTCGTTTCCCATTTTTACGAATATGTGTTGAACCACACTTTGGACATTTCATTGTTTTTCATTGCTTAAACTCGTTATCTTTATATTTACTCATTCATCCTTCATTTGTGCAATGCCAATTTATCTGGAAAAACGCAGGAGTTTATTGCAGGTAAAGCAGGCACAACGCGCCAAAGAGTTGCTAATTTTTTAGATGGGGCTAATGTCGATAGGCAGATTTTCTTTGATATTTGTGAGGCGCTGAAACTTGATTGGAGAGAGATTGCGGGGATTGAAGATGAGGTGGATAGAGATGATGTGCCTAAAGATATTGAGGCATTGGTAAAACTGGCGCGGGAGCGATGCGCGGAAGATATTCAGAAGCGATGCGGGACGATGCGGGTGTTGGATATGGAGCAACCTGTCGCTTTGAGTGATATTTATACGGATGTTAATATTTTGGAGAAGATAACCCGCAATCAAAGAAAAGGGATCGAAGAACTGAGGGCTATATGTGGATTTGAAGAGTTTGATCGATGGGGATTATCAGGAATTCAGCAAAGGCGGGTTGAGGGGATCGAAGCGGTTAGAAATCATAGCAAGTTGATGATTTTGGGTAAACCGGGGGCAGGGAAAACTACGTTTTTAAAATTTTTGGCAATGTCTTGTATTAACGGGAAAGCGTTTGCGGATTTAGTTCCTATATTCGTGACGTTAAAGGATTTTGCGGATCGAGATAATCGTCCAAGTTTACTGCACTTTTCGATGGGAGAGTTTTGTCAATGGGATGTAGAAATTGAACCGATTTTAAAATCTGGGAAGGCTTTAGTTTTGTTGGATGGATTAGATGAAGTTCGAGCAGAATATGATGATCGGGTTTTGCGTGAGATTCGGGAATTTACTGAACGTTATAATCAAAGTCAGATCTTGGTGACTTGTCGGATTGCAGCAAAGCAATATATTTTTGAGCAGTTCACAGAGGTAGAGGTTGCAGATTTTAATGAGCAACAGATTGCCACTTTTACAAAAAATTGGTTTCGCAAGAAGGATATTAAAGCTGAGGATTTTTTAGCAGAACTTGAGAAAAATAATCGAGTTCAGGAATTGGCAACAAGTCCACTATTGTTGACTTTGTTATGCTTGGCTTTCGAGGAGTCGGGTAGCTTTCCTACAAATCGTTCGGAACTGTATAAGGAAGGATTGGATGCTTTATTACGGAAATGGGACGCGAAAAGAGGAATCAGGCGAGATAGTGTCTATAAAGATTTGTCGGTGCAGAAAAAGGAGGATATGCTCTCGCAAATTGCTTTGACTACTTTTGAAAAGGGAGATTATTTCGTAAAGCAAAGGCAGCTTGAGGACTATATTTGTGACTATATTCGTAATACTGCCAATGCGAGAACCAATGATGAAGAGTTACATTTAGATAGTGAAGCGGTGTTGAAATCCATTGAGGCGCAGCATGGGCTATTTGTGGAACGCGCTAGAGGGATTTATTCTTTTTCCCATTTGACTTTTCATGAATATTTTGCGGCGAGACAGATTGTGGTCTCGACTAGCCCTAGTAAATTAGAAGCTGCCTTGCAAAATCTCGTGACTCGCATTACCGATAAACGCTGGAGAGAGGTGATTTTGCTATCGGTAGGAATGGCAAGAGAAGCAGATGATTTATTGCTTTTGATGAAAAGGGAAATCGATAGTTTATTAGCAGATGATGAGAAGTTGCAGAGATTTTTAGCATGGGCAGATGAGAAGTCGCGATCGGTAAAAGTATCTTATAAACTTGTTGCCGTCAGAGCTTACTACTTCGCCCTCGACAGCGACAGCGCCCTCGACCTCGACCTCGACCTTGCCCTCGACCTCGACCTCGACCTCGACAGCGCCCTTGCCCTCGACAGCGACCTCGACAGCGCCCTCGACAGCGCCCTCAACCTCGCCCTCAACCGCGACCGCGACCGCGATCTCGCCCTCTACCTCGACAGTGCCTTCGACCTCGCCCTCGACCTCGCTAAGGAAATCAGTGACGAGAGATTGTACCAAAACCTGCAATACTTAAAAGATCGATTTCCCGCTCCGAATCGAACCAGAAAGGCTTTTAAAGAATGGTGGAAACAGCATGGCAAGGAATGGGTTGCAGAATATCGTCAAGTACTAATCGAACATCGCAATATCGGTCATGATTGGCAATTTACCTATAACCAACGCGAAAAGTTACAGCAATATTACGAGGCAAATTGTCTTTTAGTGGAATGTCTGAAGAGTGACTGTTATGTATGCCGTGAGACGAGACAGGAGATCGAGGAGAGTCTGCTTTTGCCAAGTGTTTCAAGTAAAAGGTAAAAAGGAAAAAGGAAAAAGAGATTTATTTTTAATAGTTTGGTGATTTGATAGCCAAAATGGAATCAACTAACCAAAATAGGCGATCGTTGGTTGTGGTAAAATACATGATTATTTCTTGAAGAGAAGTTGTTTGCAATGATTGTAAATTCATTAGATAAAGAGAGCATATTGATTGAGTTAAGCTCTATAAAAGATGACTTGACTATTCGTTATGAAGTCAACAAAATTGGGGTTTTCGGCTCGATCGCAAGGAATGAAGCAAATGAGAATAGTGATATTGATATTGTTGTAGATATGCAGCCAAATATCTTAAAGCGGGTTAACCTCAAAATTGAATTAGAAGAAAGATTTGGCAGAAAAGTTGATGTGATTCGATATTGGTATGGAATGAATAAATATCTAAAGGAGCGAATTGATCGTGAGGCTGTGTATGCATAGTCGCTCAATGCTTTTAGAATTGTTTTTAGAAATTCAAGAAGGAATTAGGAGAATTGAACGCCGTTTTTCTGGCATCACAACAGCTGATGACTTTATTTGTAATGACGATGGACTAGATCGGCTTGATGCGATCGCCATGATGTTAGTCGCGATTGGTGAAAACATCCAGAAACTTGATAAATTAATTGATCCGAAATTGTTTGAGCAATACCCTGATATTGATTGGGTAGGGATTAAGAAATATACTGGCTCATAATTACTTTAGTATAGATGCCGAAGAAATTTATCGATTATGTTCTAACGAAATAGAGCCTTTCAAAAATGCTATAGAACAACTCCGTAGTAATTCTTTTTGACATGAAAGGCGATCGCAGTTTGATTGATTGAGTGTTTAGTAAGACTGAAGTTAATTAAAAGCGATTTTCATATTCTATCGAGATACCTGTACTGCCATTAGTACCGTAGTTACCGCGCAATAAAATGTTTGGATCAACACGATAGCGAACAGAGAAATTAGTTGGTTGCGTGGAATCATTAATAATTCGTTGTAGAGCTATTGAGAAGCTATTACTCACATCGATCGCCGCCTCTGCCGATAGCCCCAGCGTACCTGTGCCGCTACCTTGAGTGTTTGTGGTAACAGGACTGAGGTTAAATTCCGCTAGATTGAGTGCATCGCCGATTGAATCTTGGAGAAAGGTTAGAACTGTGCTACCCGCGAAACTAGCAAGCGCCGAAGCAGGATCAGAGCCACCTTGTTGTTGCAGAATGCCACCACCAATCAGTGCAATGATTTCTGCTTGACTGCGAGGCGGGCTGCTGGAAAGACGAATATCTGGTACAAGCGCTGTCCCCGTTACACTAGCTTGGACTCGTAAAGTACGCTGTGAGCCGAGATTGCTAACAGGTACTTCATTGGGGCGAAACAGATCGTTAGGGCGATTGGAATTTATCGGTACACGAGTAATCTCGGCAACGGCTCCAGTAACGCGGACATTTAGAGATGGATTAAGTCCTTGGGAAGGTTTGAATTCTGCAAAGTTTTCGTAGGCTCGATCAAGACGGAATCTTGTCGAAATTGCATTAAATTGTCCGCGAGATATATTAATACGACCTTCTGGCAGCGGATTTGATAAGGTTCCATTCACAATTAGTGTTCCTTCACTTAAGAAGTTAAATAGAGGGAAGCGCGTCACCTGCATATTTTGCAACTTAACTGCAAGGCGATCAAAAGTAACATCTACTGAGTTTGTATTGTCATTTGCAAGTTGGGCGTTATTAGTAGCTGCATCATCACCGATCACAAATCGACCATCACCTAACGCCACTTCGCCAGTGAGAACTGGCGCTAATAAAGAACCCCGCACGATCACACGAGTATTAAAATTATCAGAACTAATATCCCGAATATTCAGCTTTAGCTTATCCGCATTGATTGCAAGAGCTTGTTGATATTCTGGGCTATCTGCTGTTAAAAGACTGGGATTACTAATTGGGAGAATACCTGTGAGAGCAAGTTTACCTTCGCTAAAGTTGCTGGTGATATTACTGATTAGGCGATCGCGAGTAAAGTCAATCGTGCCTTGAACCTGTGTAAAATCACCTGGTAAGCCTGCAACCTTGACCTTGGCATTATCAATCACCATCTTGCCAGCAATTTTAGGATCTCTAAAGGTTCCATTTGCTCTGATATTAATACTGCCTTTGCCATCTACCCAGCGCACAGGTTGATTAAAAATGTTGATGAAATTAAGCCCTTCATCTTTAACATCGAGCTTAACGTCAAAGATACCAAAAATACCGAAATTACCCGAAGCTATAACTGAATCTTTGCCTGCGGTTTTCATGTTGGCATTGAAATTGATATTTAACTTGTCATAGTTAAACTTTACGGCAATGAAATCGAGCGCTTGACGATTAACGGAACCATCAGTCAAGCTCAAATTCCCAACCACTTTAGTGTCAAGAATCGTAGTCCCAGTAATCGATAGATTTCCGTTGACTTTACCTGTCAAATCAAAGGGAATTGCACTAAAAAATGGTAATGGACGAAGAGACTCGATCGGGAAATCTTTAAGTTCAATTTCGCCGCTTTGTTCGCGAATACGCAGTAATGGATTGGAAGCAGGGGTAAGTCTGAGACGTGCTTTGGTAATCCGTCCATAGCTTTTATCAGACTGGAAATTAGCATTGGCAATCGCAAACACACCATTAAAATATCTTCCTTCAAGTTTAATGTCGTCAACAGCAAACTTCCCATATTCAAATTTTTTGCCAACTAGATCAAAGCCTAAACGAATACCTCTAGTTTTATTCAGCCCAAAGGTAATCTTCCCTTTGATGTCACCACGAAAATCTGTGAGTGGTGGTAGATTAAAATTGCGGGCTGAAGCAACAGTTTCCTGTTGTTCTTGTCGCAGTTCAATTTGGGTGAGATATTGCAACTGTTTATATAAAGGTTCTCCTAGTAATTTAATTGCTTCTAATGGTTGCAATTCAGAAGCTCTATTTTTCGTAAAGGTAATTCCTTGGGTAACATCGACAATATTTGCCCATTGGAGCGTGGCAAATACATCTTGCATTCGACCTTGGGCAATTTCGACAACACCTGCGATTGGGTCATCAATGGAGGGATTGTAGGTCAGACGGAACTTGTACTCATTACTAAGTTCTCCCTGACGGACGATTAAACTCCCATCCTTGACATCAAAAACTCCGTTGGCGTAGGAAACTTTGGCGATCGCACGTTCCGCAACTACTCTTCCGAAACGAGGACGCTCAACGGTAACATCTCCGATCGCAGTGGGATTATTCGTAAAATCAACGATGAGATTACTAGACAGCTTGCCACTCACATCGTTTTGCCCAGTTAGAGAAGCAGCAAGAGCAAGAGGAATATTTTTGATCGCAACTTGTAACCGACGAGGGTTATTCTCAAAACGTCTACCTGTTGCTGTAGATTCTCCCAAATTTACTGTAAAATCGATGGGACGGAACGCATTATCTAGTCGAGCAGCAATGAGATCGCGCTTTCCACGCAAATCAACATTTAAGCCTTGATTGCCATCAAAATTGAGTTTCCCTTCCAAACGCGGATCGAAGGCTAATTTATCAACTCTTAGCCCTGCTAGCAGCAGATCGCCTGTTGCTTGAATAACGCTGCCAATTCCATTTAAAGCTCCGTTAAAAGTGAGCTTATCAAGTTCGATTTGATTAACCTTTAAGCTGGCTACGCGCAGATTACCGACTAGTCTTGGAGCCGCCAAATCGCCATTAATTGAGCCATCAAAATCTAGTGAGCCACGTGACGGAGCCACAATCCCTTGCTTGGCAAAGCTAGAACCTAAAGAAGCTAGATCGACGTTATCCAGTTGTAAGGCTCCAGCAATTTTAAGTTGGTCGATCGCCCCTGAAAGATTGCCGCGAAAGTTGAAAATTCCTGAGGCTTGAGCAGGTATTGCACTAGAGAGCGTTGCCAAGCGATTGATATTGACATTGCGCGAAATCAGATCGAGATTAATTCCTGCAATGCCAGTGGGAAATTCATTGCGTGAATTATTCGGGAATGCTAGATCTACTTTGCCATTGGCGGTTAAATAATTGCCAACTTGCAATGAAGGGATCAGCAGATTTTTGCCATCCCATATCAAATTCGCGGCGATCGCATCGGGGATTTCTGTTAACCCTTGTGGTAAGTTCACAGTACCGTCACCAGTAATGTCTGCTAACGAAAAACCACCGCGATCGCTCTGTAGATTGATGAATCCTTCGAGAATGCCTTTTTGATTTAGGAGAAAGGCTGATAACGGAATACCATTACTATTTAGCTGTGATTTCCACGCACCGCTAGCGATATTGTAACTGCCTGCTAGCCCAATTTCGCCAATGGGAAATCGTACTCGCGTATTCCGAATCGTAGCTAATCCATCTGCTAGAAATACTTCTCCTCTTGCAGGATAGGTCGCATTAGGAGCATCGATTTGGGCAAGAATTTGAGGATTTGCTAGAGCGCCAGTAATTTGTAAGGAACTGGTAATCTGTCCAATCGTGATCGGTAGTTTTGTGCCATAGAGTTTTGTGAAATCTTCGGCAACTCCAACGAGGCTTGAGGTAAATAGGACTTCCGCAGGTTGATCTTTTTGGGGTAAGCGAATTTGCCCTTCGCCTGTGAGCGTTGCACCTGTGGAGGCTGCTTGAACTTTTTTGATTTGGAGTGTATTTAAATCTTTGAGTTCAATGGTAGCTAAAAAGCGATCGACTGTTACCCGATCGAAGCTCACTGATTTGGGCGTAGTAATGTTTAGCGTCAGGGCAGGCTTTTGAGTTGTTCCCGTAAGTTTACCTGCGAGCTTCACTTCCCCTGAGATCGCGACAGGCGTTTTAATATTAAAGCTTTCCAAACCTTTAGCTAGATCTAGTACGGTACTAGCAAAGTTCAAATTAAAACCCTTTTGCTGATTAAATGTCCCATCAACAGTTGTGACCAACAAACCGTAGTTTGCAGAGAATTCCTTTAAAGTCGCATCAGTACCATCAAAGCTAAGTTGTCCTGAAATTTCGGTAATTGGTTTGGCTAATTGTGGCAATTTCACCGCACCCTCAGTAAGTTTGGCAGTTATAGCGATTTTATTTGCCCCCAACAAAGAGTCACTAGCAATGGATTCAGTAGGAGTTACTTTATCTGCACTTACAGTAATGTTTGCCTCGGCATCAAGTTTACCCTGTTGAACTTCAAAAGGCGAATTAACCGCAAAGCCTTGGATTGCGGCAATTTGCAAATCTTGAGACTGGACATTAATTTTGCCCTGCCCCCTTGTTAGATCCCAATCGATCGCAAAGGACATATTTCCTTTGTTACCATCTTTATCGGCATTGGCAACCTCGATCGCCTTCTTCAGTTGCTCAGGATTTGGTGGTGCGGCGATCGCGGCAAGATTAGGCAAAGTTATATGCCCTTTGCCATTCATCTTTAAACTTTGATTGTTCAGATCAACAATCTTCCAATTGCTATCAATCTGCACTTGACTGAGAGAAACCAATTCTCCCTTAGCGATCGTCTGAATTGTCAACTGAGCATCATTAAAAGTTATCGTCCGCAAATCCACAAACCCATCTTTAGTTTGCTTTTCTGGCGGCGTAATTTTTGGTAATTGCAGTAACCCTGTAAAGTCCTGCTTGAGAAATAATTGGGGTTGCTCGGCGATCGCATCGACACCAATTTGGCGATTGATGGCATAGTTCCAGAGATCGACTTTAACTTCGAGGGCTTCAACCGCTAAAAAATTTGCTTCTTTGTCAGTGGGTGGTATCAGCGATTTGCCAAACCTGATGCTCGACAAGCCGACGCGCTCGACTTTGCCCAATTGTAAGGGGCGCTTTAGGGATTTGCTTAGCTCGGTTTGCAATAGCGGCGACAACTGCTCGTTTAAAAAGTAGCGTCCATACCAAAAAGTACCTAAGCTCGCGGCTGTAAATGAGATCGCAAGTCCAACACCTACACGCCCTAGATTTTTGGCGAATGTAGAGTCAGTTGGTCTCTGCGGCGGTAGTTGAGCCTGTCCCACAATTTTTCACTCCGTTGATGCCCTCACGACACCATTTTACATATGTTCGCCTTAGATCGGGTTTCAATTTTTGAAAGCCTTACTAAGCAAAGCTTTAAAAAAATATCAGGTTTTCTTTATCAAGTAAAGTACGAGCGTTACAGATACAGCGCTTTACGCTAAAACCTCAAAAACTGTATCGCCCGCTGCGCGGGCGATACAGTTTTTGAGGTTTTAGCCAAATCGATAGCCTTTGCCATACACGGTATTTATTAAAGAAATTTGGCGATCGCGATCAATCTTACGCCGTAATAATTTGATCTGTGCGGCTAAGGCATTGCTCGTTGGGGCATCTTCTCCTTCTTTCCAAAGATGTTGCGAGATTAGTTCATGGCTTTGTAATTGGTTTGGATGAAACATAAAATATTCTAAGAGTTGATATTCTCTCTCGGTTAAAGCGATCGCAACCTGATCTCGATATACGACTTGATTATCGCGATCAAGTTCCAAGTCTCCATAACTTAATTTTGCTGGCTCACTAGTTAATGAGATCGGCGAAGGTGCGCGACGCAGTAAAGCCCTCACTCTGGCGAGTAACTCCCGCAATTCAAAGGGTTTTACTAAATAATCGTCAGCGCCACTATCTAAACCTGCCACGCGATCGTCAAGAGTATCTTTGGCGGTGAGTATAAGAACGGGGGTGCTATCTCCTTTCTGACGCAATGCGCTACAAATTTCTACACCTGATTTCTCAGGCATCATCCAATCCAAAATCAGCAAGTCATAATCGCCTGTTTGCGCTAATTCCCAACCGCGATCGCCACTATTTGCGCTATCAACTAAATAACCCTGATTTGTCAAAATCCTTTGCAGTGGTTCAGCAAGCTCTTCTTCGTCATCTACTAATAAGATTCGCATAGGTTTTTTATCAATTTCAACTTCTTCCAGTCTCGAATCAATGCTAAATGTTTTAAAGCTCGACGCGAAAATCATCCTGCTTAACTTTGAATTTGCAAATACATAGCTAATAAGTGCGCGATCGCCGATCTTGTAACCTACATTAACTCTATATGATGTGATTTATGAGATCGGCGATCGCTACTGAATCACAATTGGAATGGTATTGGAGATTATGGAAATCAAGTTTTTTGAAAGAATTATTAAGATTTGTTGAGGCTAGCCCAGAGGCTCCTGTATCATAGCCAAGCTGGTTAATTAACTAAATGACGGCGACAAATGCAGAACAGAATCCCTGTAAAACTCCCGATCGCCAATATCATCAACGGGGCAACGCGGGGCTTAGCAGTTACCGTCATTAGTGGCTATCAAAAATTCATTTCACCCCATAAAGGCTTTTCTTGTGCTCATAGAGTATTGTATGGCTGCGAGTCATGTTCGCAATATTTCAAGCAGGTGATTGCGGAAGATGGGATATTGACGGCGATCGCAAATGCGAAAGGGCGATTTCAGGGATGTCGAGAAGCCAACGAGATTTTAAAAAAACGCAGAGAAAAATCTAAGGCACGTCGCCAGTATTATGCTAGTCGATTACCCATCACAACAGCAGCCATTGAATCAGGCGATCCAGAAAATCCTGATGTGCCTGAAGCTCCTGAAGATACGGGTAAATCAAATAAACAGAAACTTGGTGGCTCACAATGGGGACGTAATCAACAAAGACAAGCCAACAATAACAACAATACTGGCGGGGGGAATAACAACTGTGATTATGTGGATTGTTCTGACTGTGGCTATGCACTTGATGTATTCCCTAACAATTGTGGAAGTGATCGCGATTGCAAAAATCCATTTGAGGCAATTAATTGCCCTGATCTAAGTTGCCCTGATCTAAGTTGCCCTGAACTAAGTTGTCCTGATCTAAGTTGTGGTAGTGCTGACTGTTTATCAGGAATGGATTGCAGTGGGTTAGACTGTGGAGGGTTAGATTGTTCTGGCTGTGGTGATTGTGGTAGTTGTGGTTAAGTAGGTTTTATGATCGAACATGATGTATTAATTATCGGTGGTGGACTAGCTGGCTCTAGGGCAGCCCTTGCGATCGCCCAAAACTATCCCAATCTTAGTGTGGGACTTATTTCTAAGGTACATCCGATCCGATCGCATTCCGTCGCTGCTCAGGGAGGAATTGCGGCTTCACTCAAAAATGTTGGTGATGATGACTGGCTCACCCATGCCTTTGATACAGTCAAAGGTTCCGATTATCTTGCCGATCAGAATGCCGTCCAAGTTTTGACAGAATCTGCTCCCGAAGTAATTATTGATTTAGAGCATTTAGGAGTTCTCTTCTCGCGAGCTGAAAATGGCAAGATTTCGCAAAGAGCCTTTGGAGGACATACAAATAGCCGTGCTTGCTATGCGGCAGATAAAACTGGTCATGCAATTTTGCACGAATTAGTGATGAATCTGCGGCGATTGGGCGGCAAGATTTATGAAGAATGGTATGTGATGCAGTTGATATATGAAGATGGAACAAATGGAACAGAAGTAAAGGGAGTTGTGGCTTATTGTTTGGAAACTTCGCAGATAGAAGTGTTTCGAGCGAAAGCAGTTTTGATGGCTACGGGCGGCTATGGCAGGGTTTTTAATACGACTTCCAACGACTTTGCATCAACAGGTGATGGTTTATGCCTGACCGCAAATATTGGCTTGCCGCTGCAAGATATGGAATTTGTGCAATTCCATCCCACCGGTTTATATCCTGCTGGAGTACTGATTTCTGAAGCAGTGCGCGGAGAAGGAGCCTATTTGATTAATGATTTGGGCGATCGCTTTATGGCAAATTATCCGATCAGCAAAAATCGGATGGAACTCTCTCCCCGTGATATTACCTCACGCAATATTGCCTGTGAAATCATGGCAGGGCGAGGCATTAATGGCGGTAACTATGTACATTTGGATGTGCGCCATTTAGGGCGAGAGAAAATCTTAAGTCGAATTCCCTTTGCTCGTGAAGA
Organism: Pseudanabaena sp. lw0831; assembly: GCF_016584665.1. GTDB lineage: Bacteria > Cyanobacteriota > Cyanobacteriia > Pseudanabaenales > Pseudanabaenaceae > Pseudanabaena. Next base: position 20,083 of record NZ_BBJB01000082.1, on the reverse strand, counting down.
GGGTTTACGCCTAGCAGGGGTGGACTGTATTGATCATCCTCTGCCTGTGCGTCCGACTGCACATTACTCCATGGGCGGCATTCCCACAAATATCGATTGTCAAGTAATTGGCATTGATAGCCATGCGATCGCAGGTTTTTTTGCAGCAGGTGAATGTGCATGTCTATCAGTACATGGCGCAAATCGTTTGGGTGCAAATTCATTATTAGAATGCGTGGTTTTTGGTAAACGCGCTGGCGAAAAACTTGGTGCTTATGTCAGCGATCGCACCATGCCCAATCTCGATCCCCGTCCATATCTTGCTGATGCTGAAGCTAAGCTAAAAGGCGTATTGTCAAAACAAGGCAATTCGCGCATTGCGGATATTCGTCAACAATTGCAAGACACGATGACCGAGCATTGTGGTATTTTTCGCGATGATCAGCGTTTGCGCGACGGCTTAGCGAAGCTGCAAACTATTCGCGATCGCTACGATCATGATTTACTCGTAGACGATCTCAGTTCTGTATTTAATATGGAATTAATGCAGGCGATCGAATTAAAAAGTTTGCTTACAGTTGGCGAAATCATTATGTCCAGCGCTTTATCTCGCCAAGAAAGTCGCGGTGCACATTCCCGTGAAGATTATCCCCAAAGGGATGATGCGAATTATCTCAAACATACGCTCGGATATCTGGAAAGTGGTATGGTAAGGACTAGCGATCGTTCAGTTGATATGAGTTTGCAATTGCTTGATCGCGATCGGTTTACTCCCCAAGAACGAAAATATTAAAATTTATAAAGCTAAACTTAGGGACTCGCAGTAAAATAAGGAACCAGTTTTTTGTAATGCTGCGGCTTCGCCGCGCCATTACAAAAAACTGGTTCTTTATAAAATCACCGAACCCTTAGCTTTATAAAATCTGAAACTGTACTAGCTGTCCGAGTAAATTAACTGTGGCAAAAGACGAATTTATAAAACTGCTTAATCAAGGTGCAGATATCTGGAACAAATGGAGAGAATCCCATCCCGATATTCGTGGCGTTGATCTTAGTGAAATTCAGATTGAGGAAATCGATCTGACGGGGATCGACCTAAGTATGGTTAATTTGCGTGGTGCGAAATTGCATAACGTAAATCTGTCTTCTGCTAACTTGCGCGGTGCAGACTTGAGTATGGCAAACCTAAGAGGCATAGATCTTAAGAGTGCAAATCTAGGTGCAGCTCATCTTAGTATGGTTTGCTTGAGTGAAGCTAATCTCAGCCACGCAAATCTAAGTGGCGCAGACTTGCGTGGCTCGAATCTGCGTTTGGCTAAGCTTGATCATGCTGATTTATCAACAACGAAGCTCAATATGTCTAGCTTGAATGGATCGAGCATGATCGGCGCAATTCTCATTGGTGCAAATTTAAGCCGAGCCGAATTAAGGGAAGCGAATCTTGCAGGAACTGATTTTAGTCGGGCTAATTTGAGTGAAGCCGATCTTTCTCACAGTAATCTTAATGTCTCAACTCTGGTAGGTACAGATTTGATCGGTGCGACTTTGGTAGATATCGATCTTAGCGAGTCAAATTTGACTCGGGCAAATTTGATCGGTGCAAATCTTTATCGCGCTAACCTCTGTGGCTGCGATCTGATTGGAGCCGATCTTCGCGGGGCAAATTGTAGCGAAGCTTATTTTATTGGAGCCGATTTAAGTCGTGCAGATCTTAATCGAGCCGAGTTTACCAGTGCCAATCTCAGCAAGGCTAATTTTAGTGGCGCAAATACCGAAACGACTGATTTCCAAGGTGCAATTTTGCCCGATGTTTGGTAAACAAAAACGGCGTTTCGCGCCGCATATTTATAAAACCAAAAAGAGAGTTGCGGCGCGCCGCAACTCTCTTTTTGGTTTTATAAATATGCGGCGGGATCGATAGGCTCTCCATTTGCACGCAACTCAAAATGCAGGTGTGGCCCAGTCGAAAAACCTGTAGAACCAACAGCCGAAATTGGTTGACCTTTAACGACGACATCACCATCCCTGACATATAGCTCACTACAATGACCATAAAGCGTGGTCATACCGTTGCCATGATCAATAATCACGGCATTACCATAGCCACCATACCAATCCGCATAAATCACTCGACCCTGCTCACTTGCATAAATCAAACTGCCATAATCTGCGCCAAAATCGATGCCAGAGTGAAATCGCTCAGTCCCCAGAATGGGATGTGTACGCCAGCCAAAGTTACTAGTCACAGGTCCAATCGTGGGATACATTAATTGTCCAGTTCCAGGGGGGAGAATTAGTCCATCATAGGGCTGCACTTTTGCCAAAATAATTTGCGATAGACGACGCGAATCTTCAGCAAGGCGATCTTCAGCTTGAGATAAGGCTTGCCGATCGCTCTTTAGCCGATCAATAGTATTTTGTTGAGCAACAGCTTCGGCTTCAATATTAGATTTTTGGTATTTCAGCTTTTGAGTCAATAGCTCAATCTCATTTTTTTGAGCAACTATCTGATTTCGCTGCTTTTCGACTTGATTAGATCTTTGAGTCAAGTCTGCAAGTAGTTTGCGATCGCGGTCATAAATACGCTCAATTTGGCGACGGCGATCGGCAAATTGATTCAGATCTTGACTGCTGAGGAGGGTTACCCACCAACGTTGGAGCTGTTGCCTTTGCAAATATTGCAATCGCGCCGTAGTCGCACCGCGTCTTTTATTGAGGTCGTACTCTAGTTCTTGGAGCTTTGTACTGAGTTTTTGGAGTTGCTCTCTTGCTAAACGAATTTTTTTCTCATTATCTTTAATCTGAGTATCCGTAACCCGCACATTTCGCCTTAGTGCATCAAGTCGGGATTGAGCAGGCTTAGTGAGAGCATTAATTTGTTCTTGTTGTTTCTGGATGATTTGACGTTGTTGATCGACAAAGTTTTGATAATTTTTTAGCTCATCCACAGACTGAGCCTGTGCTGGGGCAACCGACCCTAGCGTTAAGCTGCAGCAAAGCGCGATCGCCACAATCACCATGCCCAAGTAAATCAGCCAAGGTTTGCTAGTTATTTCTTGCCAGTAATGGCGATCGCGCATTCAGTTCACCAGATATCCACAAACTAGGGCAAGATTTTAACCGTATTTTGCCACTAATAAAACCCTATTTTGATCAAAAATGCTTTGCATCCTTGCTAAAGCCAATCTAAAACCAAAAACTGAGAGGTGGCGCTTCGCGCCACCTCTCAGTTTTTGGTTTTATTGCGATTATCAGCAAATTTAAAATCTTTAACTTTTAATAATATTTCTGTATCTTTTAATACTAAAAGCTATGTATATAATAATTCCATGACATACTCTATTCTTGAACTATAAAATTAGCACTTAAAAAATTGCTTTATAAAGTTGATTGATAAAGTTACTTGATAAATTGTAGAAATAAAGCTATGAAAACTACCACACGTCAAAATCCATCTAAAAACACTAGGAATATTCGGCAAAACTCTTCCCCTCAGTGCCTTATTCCCTTGCCTTCTACGTGGGTAACTTTGTTAGAACCACCGACTCGTAGTTGTTACGATGAAGCATTGTTGATGTGTCAATATCCTGATAGTCATTGGGCAGCATGGATTCCTGATTTTGGGGAAATTAAATTACATTCAGGTCAATTTTGTCGAATGTCTTAGAAACAAAATTGTCCATAAAGTCTATGCTGAGCATAGACTTTATGGACAATTTAATACAATATGATTCCTCAGTTTCCCAGCAATTCTGATTATAAAAATCGGTCTCATAATAAGAATTGCTGTCAGGTTCCTGTAGAACTATCTGTATTTTTAGAAAGAGAGATATTAGGTACAAAATTTTGAAGTCGCATCGGTGGTCTTACATAATCCATTTCATGTTGGCGAGGAGGAAGCTCAATCTTTACAGGAGTTAAATCCTCATAAGGAACTTGACTCAGTAGATGGGAAATACAATTGATGTGTGCTCGCCTCTTATCATCAGAACTGACTACAAACCAAGGAGATTGCTTGATATCAGTTGCATTGAACATGTCATCCTTCGCCTTAGAATATTCTACCCACTTGGCTCTTGCCTCCAAATCCATCGCACTGATCTTCCAACGCTTGAGCGGATTCTTAATGCGCTCTTGAAATCTCTTTTCTTGTTCTTCATCACTTACAGAGAACCAATACTTAACCAAGATGATTCCTGCTCGTTGCAGCATACACTCAAACTCTGGACAGGAACGCAAGAACTCAACATACTCCTCATGGGTACAAAAATTCATCACCCGTTCTACTCCAGCACGGTTGTACCAACTGCGATCGAACAGGACAACTTCACCAGCCGCAGGTAAATGCGCAGCATAGCGCTGAAAATACCACTGAGTTTTTTCGCGATCGGAAGGAGTTCCCAATGCTATAACCTTGCAAACACGAGGATTCAGGCACTCTGTAATTCTTTTAATTGTACCGCCCTTACCTGCTGCATCCCGTCCTTCAAATAGAACGACTACCTTTAGCTTTTTATGTTTTACCCACTCCTGTAGTTTTACCAGCTCAATGTGTAGTCGATTAAGTTCTTTCTCATAAACTGCCTTCGATAGCTTACCAAGTGACACATCAGATTTGGGCTTTTCTTTACCAACTTTTTTGTCTTTTGATGATTCCATTACAATCTGCTTTGATGATTTCTCAAGCAAATCATCAGATTTAGACTTCTTCTTACTAATCTTTTTAGCTTTCGGTACTTCCATTACCAGATGCTCTTGTGAGCCTTTACCATTGCTATTATCTTTTTTTGACATGAATATCCACCATTTTGCGTATGGTTGTTAATACATTATATACCCATCCACATAACGGCACAGCATCAAAAGACACATAACAGCGAAAGATAGCGCGTGAAGCGCTATCTTTCGCTGTTGACCAGATTTATAAGTTAGCGGCCAATGCCAATGTAATGATATCCCAGAGCCTTGAGTGCTTTGCCATCAAGAAAGTTACGCGCATCGATAATTATAGGATGTGCCATCAAAGTCAACATCTTGGCATAGTCGATCGATAGAAACTCTTGCCAATCTGTCACCAATACCACGGCATCGCAACCGTCTGCTAGGCGCTCTAGATCGGTTTCCACAATCACATTCGTGAAACCTTGACGCAGTCCCGATTGAGAAACTAGAGGATCATAGGCTTTAACTCTTGCGCCCAAACGATTGAGCTGATCGATTAAGGTCAACGCAGGTGCGTCACGCATATCATCAGTATCTGGTTTAAAGGTCATTCCCAATAAACCAATGGTTTTACCCTTGAGGATTTTGAGAGCTTGCTGTAGCTTCTCCACTACTAGAGTGCGCTGCAATTCATTCACCCGTACACAAGCTTTCAAGATCTCAGTGGAATAGCCATAGTCTTCAGCCGTATAGATCAAAGCCGAGACATCCTTGCCAAAGCATGAGCCGCCCCAGCCGATCCCCGCTTGCAAGAACTTCGAGCCAATGCGTGAATCTAAGCCGATTCCCTTAGCAACTTCTCTGACATCTGCACCAACGCGATCGCAAATATTCGCAACTTCATTAACAAAGCTGATCTTGGTGGCAAGAAATGCATTTGCCGCATACTTGATCATTTCGGCTGAGTTCAAATCAGTAATTACTACAGGCACTGGTGGCAGAGTTTTGTCTTCAGCAAAAGAGCGATCAATAATTGGCGTATAAAGCTCCTGCATCAACTTTAGAGCGCGATCGCTGCCACTGCCAACCACAATGCGATCGGGGTTAAATGTATCGAAAACAGCTACACCCTCGCGCAGAAATTCTGGATTACTGACCACATCAAACTGAATCTGATCGATATTACTTTTGCCTGCCATCCCATCTAGTACAATCATGCGTACCCAGTCGCCAGACCCAATCGGCACTGTAGACTTGTTGACGATCACACGATATCCCTCGGTAAGACTTTCGCCAATACTCCGTGCAACTGCCTCTACATAGCGCATATCGCTGCGACCATCAGCTAGAGATGGCGTACCAACAGCAATGAAGAGAATCTCACCATGTTTCACACCCGCCGCAATATCTGTTGTAAATTCGATCTTCCCTAGACGGATTGACTCAGCTATAACTTCAGGTAATCCTGGCTCATGGATGGGCGATTGCCCAGACTTCATCAGTTTAACTTTTTCCTCGTTATTATCGACACAAATCACGTCATGACCAATGTAGGCAAGACAAGCACCTGTGACTAAACCCACATAACCAGTTCCAATTACACAAACACGCATGTTCTATTACCTATCTGAAATATTGTGATTTAATGCTGAATAGGTGGCGCGAAGCGCTACCTATTCAGTCGATTCTGAAATATTGTGACTTGCCGCTGAAGCGGATATGCGATCGCGGAAATATGCGATCGTCTTCGAGAGTCCCTCTTTTAACTGAACGGTTGGCTCCCAACCTAAATGCGATTTAGCTTGCGAAATGTCTGGTTGGCGGCGTTGGGGATCATCTTGAGGCAAAGGCTTAAAGATGATTTCTGTGTTGGGATCGATCATATTCTGAATAGTTTGAGCCAATTGCAGAATTGTGTATTCTCCAGGATTTCCCAAATTTACAGGACCCATGTAACTTCCATTCATTAAACGCATCAATCCTTCTACAAGATCTGATACATAGCAAAAGCTACGAGTTTGAGAGCCATCCCCGTAGATAGTGAGTGGAATCCCTTTAAGAGCTTGAACCACAAAATTACTAACGACACGTCCATCGTTTTCAAGCATCCGCTCACCATGGGTATTGAAAATTCGCGCAACTCGCACCTCAATACCAGACTGACGATGATAATCAAAAGTTATCGTCTCTGCAATGCGTTTACCTTCGTCATAGCAGCTACGAATACCCGTACAATTGACGTTACCCCAATAGCTTTCGACTTGGGGATGAATTAAAGGATCGCCGTAAACTTCCGAGGTCGATGCTAGCAAAATTCTTGCTTGGGAATGTTTCGCCAATTCCAACATATTTAGGGTTCCTAAGAAGTTGGTTTTAGCAGTTTGAATTGGGTCAGATTGATAATGGACAGGTGAAGCTGGACAAGCAAGGTGATAGATTTGATCGATATTGTCAATCATGATCGGATCGACTACATCATGCTCGATAAATTGAAAATTAGGATGATCGCTCCATTGAGCATTATTAGATTTCCTTCCTGTGTAAAGGTTGTCAACACAGATAACTTCATGTCCAGATTCCATCAAGCGATCGACTAGATGCGATCCAATGAAGCCAGCACCACCAGTAACTAAGATTTTCATGCTCATTATCTAAAAAGGTTGTTCACTAAAGAGTATGGAGTAACAATATTGCCGAGAAATCTAGTGACAGAAGTAATAATACTTGAACCAAAGGATGGACGTACTACAATCACATCGCGATCGCGTAGTCCTGGATTAGATTCTTCACTCAAAGGAAGATTCAAGTCAGCAACTAGATTGCGCCGCATAATCGAGCCATCAGGATTGACCCGATAAAGCTCAACTGCTCGCCAATCAGCATCATTAGTTAGTCCACCTGCAAAAGAAATTGCTTCGGTAAATGCACTGTTCGGTCTCATTTGGATTGGTCCTGGACGAACAGCTTCGCCAACTACTTGTACAGTAATTACTGTAGGAGAAAATGTTGCTTTAGCGACCTGTAAATACTCAGTTGGATTCGTTTTCTCTAGACGAGGGACAGTAATCAAATCCCCATCTGTAAGCGTAATGTCTTGACTGAGATCGGCTTTGGTAATCAAATCCAGTAAATTCGCTTTAACAATTGTGCGCTGTCCTTTATCATTCAAGCGTGAAATCTGCACATTGCGAATATCGGCAATTTCAGTTACGCCATTTGCTGATTGTAAGGCTCGGCTTAAAGTAACTGGTCCCCCACCTGACGCTGTTCCAGCCGCAGTTGTTGCTCCTGTCAGCCCTGTGGAAACAACACCATTTCTGGAGTAAATCAAAGTTTGTGGCCCCACCCGATTAACCTCACCAACGATCGCTACCTGAATAGTAAAAGTATCAGGTGAAAAAGTTGAATTGCTGACGGTTCGAGGCTGGGATGCACTTGCTTGAGATAGTGGTGGTACAAGAATTGAATCCCCATCAAGAATGCGAACATCCTGACTGATATCACCCTTTTCGAGTAGATTTTGGAGGTTAACCTTAATGATGCGGCGACCGAGAGTGCCATCACGACGTGAGATTTGAATATTACTGATATCAGCGCGTGAGGTGATCCCTGCGGCTGATTCCAATGCTCTTGTTAATGTTGCGGCATTGCTACCTAACCCAGTTGTTCCTACATAAGTTAAAAAACGTGGACCTGGGCGATTCACTTCTCCGACGATCGCAATATTTAATGGGCGTGGAGAAATCAAAGATATATTAACGATATTACGCACGAGAAATGGGTTGAGTTTTTCTCGCAACAAAGCATTTCCTTCATCTAGTCCCAGCCCTTCTAACTTGACCGCACCAATTAAGGAAATATTGATCGTTCCATCGGGTGCGATCGTTTGATTTCCGGAAAGTTCTGGCACGTTAAAAACTTCGATCTTTATATTGTCTCCTGCCCCAAGTGTGTAGCGAAATGTATCTTGAGATTCACTCACACTTAAAGTCTGATTGCCACCATTAAGATTGACTAATGGCTTGAGATTAGAATTTGATGATGCTGGGGTAGAAGGTTTTTCAATTGTGGTAGTTTGTGCCCAAGTAGGTAATGGAGTATAGGCAATTAATATCACTAGAATTAATTTGTTAAACTGAGATACATGCATAAAAGTACTCCTTACTCTAACCATCTCATCTATTAGAAACTGAACATCTGTCATAATCGAGTGTAGTTTTAATACAATAATAGAGGCAGTTATTACAAGATTTGGCAGTCATTGTATCAGTATGCCTAATAGTTTATCTCAGTAATTTCCCCTAAATATAATGCGATCTCCTCAGGTTATTTATGTAGATGCAGTTGGCACCTTGTTTGGGGTTCGGGGTAGTGTGGGTGAGCAATATGCCAAAATCGCGACGGATTTTAATGTTAGCCTTGACCCTCAGTTAATTAATCGCGCTTTTTACGAAGTTTTTCAAACTGCACCAAGGATTGCTTTTCCTGATTTGCCCCAGTCTGACATCCCGATCGCTGAATATCAATGGTGGCGATCGCTTGCAGAGCAGACTTTTAGTCAAACAGGTGATTTAGCAAGGTTTCTGGATTTTGAAGGCTTCTTTAAGAGTCTTTATACTTATTTTGCAACGGCTGAACCTTGGTTTATTTACGAAGATACTCGATCAGCTCTGGATGTATGGAAGCAACAAGGGATTATTTTGGGTGTACTATCAAATTTTGACAGTCGGATTTACTCAGTAATGGCGAATTTGTGGCTAGAGGATTACTTTAGTTCAATTACAATCTCTACGGAGATTGGTGCAGCTAAGCCAGACCCCTTAATTTTTGAAGTAGCGCTAGCAAAACATCAAATTGAGCGATCGCCAGATTTGGCTTGGCATATTGGCGATAGTTTTAGTGAAGATTATGAAGGTGCTTCTGCGGTTGGTATTACAGCATTTTGGCTAAATCGCGATCGCAAACCAGCCACAAACCCAGCAAAGCAGTCAGCACGTACCATCGATAAATTGACTATGCTTGCACCACACTTATATTGACGCGCGGCTTCGCCGCGCATCAATAAATTATTCACTGGGAAGGAAGCATGTTTACAGGACTCGTTCAAACTATCGGAATTATTGAGCACCGAGATCGAGATCGCCTTGTGATTCATTGTCCCGATCTTGTTGCCAATATTGCGATCGGTGATAGTGTCGCCGTGAATGGGGTATGTCTCACCGCAACTTATATTTCTGATACTAATTTTGTGGCGGATGTGTCACCTGAAACTTTGGGGCGAACTAATTTTGGCGATCGCAAATTAAAGTATGTCAATCTCGAAACCGCTCTAGCCGTTGGCGATAAAATCGGCGGTCATTTTGTGTCAGGACATATTGATGGCATGGGCAAATTATGCGATCGCGTCCTCATTGGTAACTCGTGGGAGCTAAGCTTTGAAGCTATTCCTGAAGTTGCACGTTACATAGTATTTAAAGGTAGCATTGCGATAAACGGCATCAGCCTTACCATCTCCTATTGCAATGACTCAGGCACAAATTTTAGAGTTGCAGTAATTCCGCATACCTACGAAAACACTACTTTAAAAAATCTCGATATTGGTAGCTCAGTTCATCTAGAAGGTGATTTGCTTGGTAAATATGTCGAAAAGTTCTTAAGAGCAGGTAATCCGTTGCAAAATTATCCTTCTCATCTGCCTGAAACTATAGTAACGCCAGCATTTTTAGCGGAACATGGTTGGTAACAGAAAACCCGAAAGTAGAGTAGCGGCGCTTCGCGCCGCAACTCTACTTTCGGGTTTTGATTATGGTCTAAAATAAATGACTATAGCTATAATTTGCGTTCCTTAAAATGAAATAATGCTTTCTGTAAACTTTTTTACAATTACTTAACAATTTCACAGAAACCATGGAACGTACTTTTTTGGCAGTCAAGCCCGATGGCGTACAACGTCACCTCGTCGGAGAAATTATCCGTCGTTACGAAACCAAAGGCTTTAAGCTCGTCGGACTCAAATTGATTCACCCAACCCGCGAACTAGCCGAAAAGCATTATGCAGTCCATAAAGAAAGACCTTTCTTTGCTGGACTAGTTGACTTTATTACCTCTGGCCCCGTTGTTGCCATGGTGTGGGAAGGCGATGGTGTGGTTGCCTCAGCCCGTAAAATCATTGGCGCAACCAATCCTCTTACTGCTGAACCAGGTACAATTCGCGGTGACTATGGCGCAAATATTGGACGTAACATTATTCATGGCTCTGATGCGATCGAGACTGCTCAAACCGAGATTGCACTATGGTTTAACTCAGAAGAACTAGTTGAATGGAATCCAAGCCTTACTGCTTGGGTTTACGAATAGTCAGAATACGAACAAAAAAGAGCGCCTAGCGCTCTTTTTTGTCAATGATGGGTTGTGTGCGGTAACCTCGACTCTACACAAAGGCACATTGACAAAACTTTACAATTTGATATAGTTGTTTACATAAGCGGTAAACGCTCTACAAAATAAATAAAGAATCAAAATACTAAAATGACAACAGCAGTACAAAGACGCGAAAGCGCTTCACTGTGGGATCAGTTCTGCAACTGGATCACTAGCACCGAAAACCGCCTCTATGTGGGTTGGTTCGGCGTAATCATGATCCCTTGCTTACTATCAGCCACAATTTGTTTCGTAATCGCCTTCGTAGGCGCTCCTCCAGTTGACATTGACGGAATCCGCGAACCAGTTGCAGGCAGCTTGTTCTTCGGTAACAACATGATCTCTGGCGCAGTTGTTCCTTCCTCGAACGCGATTGGCTTGCACTTTTACCCCATTTGGGAAGCAGACAGCCTTGACGAATGGCTATATAACGGTGGCCCTTACCAATTGGTAGTATTCCACTTCCTCATCGGCATATTCTGCTACATGGGACGTGAATGGGAACTTTCCTACCGCCTCGGTATGCGTCCTTGGATCGCAGTTGCTTATTCTGCACCCGTTGCAGCAGCAACCGCAGTATTCTTGATCTACCCAATCGGACAAGGTTCATTCTCTGACGGTATGCCTTTGGGTATCTCTGGTACTTTCAACTTCATGATCGTATTCCAAGCAGAACACAATATCTTGATGCATCCTTTCCACATGTTGGGAGTAGCAGGTGTGTTCGGTGGTTCATTGTTCAGTGCCATGCACGGTTCACTCGTAACTTCCAGCTTGATTCGTGAAACAACCGAAAACGAAAGCCAAAATGCTGGTTACAAATTCGGACAAGAAGAAGAAACCTACAACATCGTTGCAGCCCACGGCTACTTCGGTCGCTTGATCTTCCAATACGCATCTTTCAACAACAGCCGTTCCTTGCACTTCTTCTTGGCTCTATGGCCAGTAGTCGGCATTTGGTTTACATCTTTGGGTGTAAGCACCATGGCATTTAACTTGAACGGTTTCAACTTCAACCAATCGATTTCTGATAGCCAAGGTCGTGTCGTACCATCTTGGGCTGACGTAATCAACCGCGCAAACTTGGGTATGGAAGTAATGCACGAGCGCAATGCTCACAACTTCCCTCTCGATTTGGCTGCTGTTGATGTAGCTCCTGTAGCTATGGCTGCTCCTGCTATCAACGGTTAATTCCTATCGATGGTCTAAACCAATAAAAAAGTTCCCCTTTCAGGGAGCTTTTTTATTGCAAGAATGCGATCAGGCGATCGGCAGCTATAGTTTTAGTCACTCTATAGCAATGCAAGAGATAGATAGGACAAATCAAAACCCAAAAGATGAGTGGCGGTGCTTCGCACCGCCACTCATCTTTTGGGTTTTAGTGACATCTATATGACAAAATGTGCTGGAGTTAGTTAACAAAAATAGCCATGTCAGATCTTATAGCCCCAGAAATTTTACAAAATCGTCTTAGCTATCAAGGTAGTAAATTTTCCTTTCATGTCGATCGCATTAAATTACCTCATGGCGTTACTGGCGAATATGCATATATTAAACACCCAGGGGCAGGGATGGCAGTTCCTATAACAGCCGATGGCAAATTTGTTTTAGTTAAGCAATATAGATTTGCGATTCAGCGCTATTTACTAGAATTCCCAGCAGGAACCTTGGAAGTTGGGGAAGATCATGATGTGACGATTAAGCGCGAAATCAAAGAAGAAACTGGCTATCGAGCTAGTCAGTGGCATTATTTGGGAGGTTTCTATATTTGTCCAGGCTATTCTGATGAGATTATTCATGCATATCTGGCTCAAGGGCTTGAAAAGCTAGAACATCCTCCTGCTCAGGATGAAGATGAGGAGATAGAAGTTGTGTTGCTCAGTCGTGAAGAGATCGAAATGCTATTGCGATCGCAGAGTGCGGAGGCAAGTCTTGATGCCAAATCTATCACTGCATTTCACTTAGCTCTGCAAGCATTACAGATTTAATCTTTAGTGGTGCGGCTTTGCCGCACTATGCGGCAACTCAAGATTAAATCTGCGCTTTGACTCCTGTTAGGAAATAAGTAGTCATTTCGCCTTTACCTTTGATCTCAATTGTTCTTTGTGGATCAAATTGGAACTTATTTTTTAAAATCTGATAGGTTACATCCGTGACTTGAATGCAACCTGCAATACCATGAGACTCCATACGACTAGCAATATTTACCGTGTCTCCCCAAAGATCGTAGATAAACTTTTTAGTACCGATGACACCTGCAACAGCTTGACCAGTATGCATACCAATCCTCATCTGGAAAGGATTTCCATCAGGGCGGATAAATCTGCAAATTGACTGTTGCATGTCTAGAGCCATTGACGCGATCGCTTCAGCATGATCAGGTCGCGGCACAGGCAACCCACCGACAGCCATGTAAGAATCTCCAATTGTTTTGATTTTTTCTAAGCCATAGTGATCAACTAAGCGATCGAATTCTGAAAATATCTCATTGAGCATATTTACTAATTCATTTGCTGATACCGATGATGCGAATTCTGTAAAGCTGACGATATCGCCAAACAGAACTGTTACTTCCTCAAAAGTATCTGCAACAATCGTACCACTTTCTGTCTTGAGTCTGGATATCGACTTTGTCAAGATCGCAGAAGTTCTGTTAACAGGAATATTAGTAGGAATATTAATAGAGATATTGGTAGGAGTATAGATTGGGGAAGACTTCAATCGCTCGGCGATCGCTTTTGGTAAAACATTGAGCAGCAGACGTTCCGAGCGCATTTTCTCAATTCTCAAATCATCCTCTGCACGTCGCCGTTCTTGCGCTTCCATCCCTAAAGACAATAATTCTGCTAAAGAACTAGCAAAGCCAATTTCCTCTAGCAACCACAAGCGCTCGATGCCAACTTGTTCAAACATCAAAAAACCTGTGAGTTCTCCACCAATATCAAATGATGATGTCAATAGAGATACAACACCAAGAGGATTGAGGTATTCTGGTCGTAGCTCTATTAATATTTCTTCATCATGTACATCTTCTATAAGCAAGCTCTGATTTTCTTGCAGCGCCGCAAAAAAGCTGGGAAATCTGTCTGCTCCTAGAAAATCCGCCTCGGTATGAATATTGCTGCTTTGTATATAGAGATCGAGGCAATGTAGTCTGGTTTTATTATTGTCAAATAGCCAGACACTCACGCGCTCAACATCCATTGTCTGACTAGCTGTTTCGGTAATATTTTGCACTGCCATAATAAAGTCACCCAAGTTGAGAGCTTTATTTTTGGTGAGATCAATCAAGATTTTTTGTTGTCTGCGAAGTTGCTGTTCGCGACGTTGCAATAAAAAATTATTGCGTTGCAGTGATAGCTGACTCTCAGCTAGTTCGCTGGTTCTTTGATGCACTCGTGACTCTAACTCCACATTCGCTTTTTCGAGGCGATTAAATGATTCTGTAAGCATTTCTGCCATGCGATTAAATGACTCAGATAAAACTTTGACTTCGCTCGTGCCTTTTACCAACACCCTAGAATCTAGATCGCCATTAGCGATCGCTTGAGATGCACCACTTAATTTGATCAATGGAGCCGTAATATAAAGTGCTGTAATGACTCCCAGCAAGATCGCAAAAACTAGCGCCCCCAAACTAAATAAAATCGTTATTTGGTTGCGACTATTAATTTGTTCCATAAAACTAGATTCAGGCAGCACCACCACAATTAGCAAATCTAGTCCATCACGATCGCGCCAAGTACGAACTTGAATAAACTGCTTGCTCCCTTCAAAAGTAGGTTCTAAGTGTTCTTTGCCTTGGAGTGCATTAAAATTACCAAATTCATTAATTAGGTAGCGGGCAGTAGCTCGTGACAGGGGGTCACTACTATTAAGAATATTGAGACGTTGAGGCTTTCCATTAACAATTGAAAAAGTGTGCTCACTATTAGAAGTTCCGACGATTAATCCAGAACGCTCAATGATAAAAATACGTCCTGATGGGTCTGATTTTAAATCAACAAGGAACCTATTCAATTGTGTGAGAATAAAGTCAACACCTAGTACGCCAATTACTTTTTGGTCGCGATCGTAAAGTGGATAACTATGTGAAATGGACAAAACTTCAGGACGATCAACCCATTGATAAATGCGTGTCCAAGTTGGCTTGCCTGCTTTTATGGCATCCGCATACCATGCTTCTTGTCGGACATCATCATCAGTTTCGATAACTTCTAGCAATTGTTGGCGATTACCTTCACTATCGGTTGAGAAACTCGCTGTCTTAGTAATTCCTCGCGCTAAAGTTGTCTCATTAATTACGAGTTGACCATTGTCTCTACGTTCAACACCGATAAATTCTTGGTTGTCAAAAGCAAAATTAATATAACCAACTTGATGTAAATTTATTTGTGTCCAAAAGAAATGTCCTGTTTTCTGAAAATCTTTTAAATTTAGCAGCCCTAACTTTACAGCATCGACATTAGTCTGATTGATTTGAGGTGGGACTCGTAAGTAATTATCAAGTTTTGTACTAATGCGATCGCTAACTTCGCCACTGAGTCGGGTTGCTAATTCACCGACTGCTTGCTGTCCATTCCGAAAAGAAAATATCCCAACTACACCAACCGTTATACAAATCTGCGCTACAAAAGGTACGACTAAAATAGCCATTAACGGAATATTTTTAAATGACTTAGGTGTATATGAGATTTTCAACATCATGTATAACCAGTTTCGCTAGTTTCTTAAATATCAATTCGACCTTGAAGTAGATAAGTGATCATTTCTCCTTTGCCCTTGATATTAATCGCACTTCTCTGTTCAAGTCGATATTTGTTTTTTAAGAGTTGATAGGTTGCTTCTGTTACTTGAATGCAGCCAGCAACGCCATGGGACTCCATCCGACTTGCTACATTAACAGTATCCCCCCAAAGATCGTAAATAAATTTTTTCGTGCCAATTACGCCTGCGATCGCTTGTCCAGTATGAATGCCAATCCGCAACAAAAACGGAGTGCCATCTAAGCGTTTAAATTTTTGAATTGATGTTTGCATTTCCAATGCCATTTCCGCGATCGCCTCGGCATGATCTTTGCTTGGCACAGGTAGACCACCAACCGCCATATAAGAATCACCAATAGTTTTAATCTTTTCTAGGTCATATAAATCGACAAGACGATCAAATTCCGAAAAAATGTCGTTCAGACAGTTTACCAAATCACTTGCAGAAATAGCCGATGCATATTCAGTAAAATTCACTATATCCGCAAATAAAACTGTAACTTCATCATAGGCATCGGCTACAATTGCGCCGTTAGTACCATTGGTTAGGTTCTCTAACATCGGATCTGAGGATATATCTAAAATCTGGTTTGAGTAAGTCTCAGAGACCTTATTAGCTAAAGCTTTTGACTGCGACAATTTCAAACGCTCAACAATCTCTTGAGGTAAAACATTTAACAATAAGCGTTCTGACTTCATTTGCTCGATTCGGAGATTCTCTTCAGCACGGTGCCGCTCTTGAGACTCCATCCCTAAAGATAAAAGATCTGCTAAAGAACTAGCAAAACTTTGCTCCTCGGGTATCCATAAATGCTCTACTTCAACATGCTCAAAGGCAATTATGCCAGTTACTTGACCATCGACTTCAAAGGGCTTAATTAATAAAGATACAGTTACTGCGGGTCTAAAATAGGAATCGATTAGCTCTTGTAAATATTCTTCTTCTTCAATGTCTTCTATAGCGATCGCATGTTTCGCTTGGAGGGCTGCAAAAAATTTAGGATAGTTCTGATAAGTCAAAAAATCTGCTTCTGTATGAGTATTAGTACTCCTGATATATAGATCAAGACAATGCAATAGAGTTTTTGTCTTATCAAATAGCCAAATACTAACTCGCTCAACATTTAAAGCTTGGCTACCAGTGCGGGTGATATTTTGGACGGCATCGATAAAATTTCCTTGGTTAATTGATTTATCTTTAGTTAAGCCAAACAGAATATCCTGTTGTTTGCGAAGCTGGCTCTCACGGCGACTCAACAAAAAATTGGTGCGTTGGAGTGAAGCTTTTGAGGCATTCAATTCATAAGTTCTTTCTTGAACACGTAATTCTAATTCTTGATTTGACTTTTCTAGTTGTAAAAATGAATTTGCCATCATCTCTGCTAGCGTATTAAAAGATTCAGACAGATCTCTAATTTCACTAGTTCCTTCTATTTGGACTCGAGTATCAATCTCCCCATGGGTAATCGCCAGTGTAGCTTCACTAAGTTTACGTAGGGGTGTGCTAATTGATCTGGCGGTAAGCATCCCGATTAAAATAGCGATCGCTAATACTGCGCAATATAGCAAAATCATCGTTTCTGTTTGATTTTGCATCGAGCCTGTGAATTGAGAAGCAGGTACAACGATTACAATTATCCAATCTAGTCCAAAATCGTCCCGCCGATTTTGGACACGAATAAAATGGTCTTCACCAGCTAAAACAGCTTCTATATGTTCGGTTCCTTGAATTGCATCAAATTTGCCATATGTTTTAAGTAAATATTGCGCCGCTAATCGCGATATATCATCTTTACTATCAAGAATATTTAGTCGCTGCGGCTTACCATCAACTATCTGAAAGCTCTTTTCTAAAGCAGAAGTGCCAACTACCAAGCCTGATCGCTCAATTATAAAAACTCGTTCTTTTTCTCTATATTTCAGCCCTCGCAGAAATGTACTTATATCAACATTTGGCTGATTGATATTCGGTGAGCGTAAATAACTATTAAGTTCTGTACTAATACGATCGCCCATTTCGCCACTTAGGCTGGTTGCGATCGCACTTACTCTTTGCTGTCCATTGCGATAAGTGAATAGTCCAATTACTCCTGTGGCTATACAAATCTGGATCACAAACGGAACAACTAAAACAATTTTAAGTGGAACATTTTTGAATGGCTTAGTTATATACGGGATTTTAAACATGATGCATCATCAATATTTAGAATTACTATAAGTGCCTCGGCGCAATTAACAAACAAACTCAAAACCTGTACAGCCTTTGCAGAGCGCCGCACAGGTTTTTTATCTTTTATATTTATATTCGACCTTTCAGTAAATAAGTGATCATTTCTCCTTTACCTTTAATATTAATCGCACTTCTCTGTTCAAAGTGATATTTATTTTTTAAAAGTTGATATGTTACTTCTGTTACCTGAGTACAGCCTGCAATACCGTAGGACTCCATCCGACTGGCGACATTAACTGTATCACCCCACAGATCGTAAATAAATTTCTTCGTGCCAATTACGCCTGCGATCGCCTGTCCAGTGTGAATCCCGATCCGTAACGAAAAATTAGTACCATCAGTCCGCTTGAATTTTTGAATCACGGTTTGCATTTGTAAAGCCATTTCTGCGATCGCTTCAGCATGATCTTTACTAGGCACAGGCAATCCGCCCACCACCATGTAAGAATCCCCAATGGTTTTGATCTTTTCTAAGTCATACTGCTCAACGAGATGATCGAACTCTGAGAAAATTTCATTCAGAACATTGACTAATTCGCTTGCGGAAATGGAAGCTGCATATTCTGTAAAGTTCACAATATCGGCAAATAGAACTGTAACTTCTTCAAAGGAATCCGCAATGATTGTGCCACTGGTTTTTAAATGGAGCTTTGTCTTAGATTGCACATTTTTCAATCGCTCTGCTATCTCTTGCGGCAAAACATTGAGTAAGAGCCGTTCTGACTTCTTCTGCTCAACTCGTAAACTTTCTTCTGCGCGTCGGCGTTCTTGGGCTTCCATTCCCAAAGCTAGTAAATCAGCTAGAGAACTAGCAAAGCTGATTTCTTCTTCTAGCCATAGATGTTCGATATCTGTATGCTCAAGCGCAAGTACACCAATAATTTCACCACCTACTTCAAATCTAGATAGCAGAACTGAAACAATATTAAAGGGTTTACAATATGAGGGGACTAATTCTTGAAAAATATCGTCGTCTTGCACATCTTCGACTGCGATAATGCGGTTTTCTAATAAAGCCTCAAAAAAGCTAGGATATTCTGATGCGGTTAAAACTTCAGCTTCGGTATGTAAATGTAAGCTTTTTTGATACAGATCGAGGCAATGCAATACAGTTTTATTTTTATTGAAGAGCCAAATACTTACCCGCTCAACATTTAAGGCATAGCTGCCTGTTCTGGTAATATTTTGCACAGCGATAATAAAGTCGCCTTGGTTGATGGCTTTGTCTTTTGTCAAATCAAACAAAACATTTTGCTGCTTTCGTAGTTGCTGTTCGCGCCGAGACAAAATGAAGTTTGTTCTTTGCAACGATGCTTTTGATGCATCTAACTCATAGCTTGTTTCTTGAACAAGGGACTCTAATTCCTGATTTGATTTTTTTAAGCGTTGTAAAGAAACAATGCTCGATCGCACCAAGATAATTGCAATAACGATCGCGATCATTATGCCACTCAGAGGCACAAGCAATATCGGATCGCGAATATTGTCGATAATTTCCAACCCAAGATCGACCTCTAAAGTACCCATTAGCGGCATATTGTTAAACATATTAGCAAGAAGCCTAGTAGTCAGAGGTTTGGGTCAACAAAATATAAAGCTGAATATATGGTTTCATGCTAGCCCGATCGCTAGTAGTGGTCAATTCGCACAATTGCTGACTTAAACCAAAAAGGGGGCGCAAAGCGCCCCCTTTTACGCAACTACGTTAATCACAAAACCATAGCCACTTACTGTTTGACCAGCGCGAATTTTGCAACCTTTACGCAATTCCATCTGACCATCAACCTCAACATCGCCGTCAATAATCATTAATTTGGCTGCTCCCCCAGTATCCGCCACCCCACAAACTTTTAATAAGTTACACAAAGTTATGTATTCGCCCGTTAGTTCAAATTTTTCATGGATTATTTCTTGCATCTTGATGATTTGCGTTAATGGGTTAAAAAGTAAGCATAATAGATGCAGTAACAATATAGCCATAGCCAGTCATGTTAGGACAAAAACAAAACCCAATAAAGAGTTGCGG
>NZ_BBJB01000081.1 GCF_016584665.1 Pseudanabaena sp. lw0831 | reverse complement strand
TTCGCGCCGCAACTCTTTATTGGGTTTATGTCCTGACTTGAGTCGCTATTGCTATAAATTTAAAAAAGTTAGTTAAAATTTCCATGAGTCAACTGTGGCAAGAGTTAGAGCGCGAAGTCGAACGGCGACGCACCTTTGCAATCATTTCCCACCCCGATGCGGGGAAAACAACATTAACCGAAAAACTATTGCTATACGGCGGTGCGATTCATCTTGCGGGGGCGGTTAAGGCTAGAGCCGCGCAACGCCATGCCACCTCTGACTGGATGGAATTAGAAAAACAACGCGGAATTTCGATTACTTCGACGGTGTTGCAATTTGACTATATGGGTTACTGCATTAATTTGCTGGATACCCCAGGACACAAAGATTTTAGTGAAGATACCTATCGCACCCTTGCTGCTGCTGATAATGCGGTGATGTTGGTTGATGGGGCAAAGGGGCTAGAGCCACAAACCCGCAAATTGTTTGAAGTTTGTCGGTTGCGATCGCTACCCATTTTTACGTTCATTAACAAAATGGATCGCCCTACCCGTGAGCCATTAGAACTATTAGATGAAATCGAAAAAGAATTGGGGATCACTCCCTATGTGATGAATTGGGCGATCGGTACGGGCGATCAATTTAAAGGTGTGTACGATCGCGCTAGCAAAACGGTGCATTTGTTTAAGCGCAGTTCTCATGGTCAGCGAGAAGCTGAGGTAAACATCTATCCCTTTGACGATCCACAAGCAATTAAATTTATTGGTCAGAATCTTTATAATCAGCTTTTAGAAGATTTGGAAGTTATTGATGCTGCTGGCGCAGAATGGAATACTCAGGATTTGCATCGTGGTAGGCTCACGCCGATTTTCTTTGGTAGCGCGATGACCAATTTTGGTGTGGAGCTATTCTTAAAATCTTTCCTTGAATGTGGATTGACTCCGACGGTTCACGACAGCTCTAGTGGTGAGGTGTCGCCTACTGATGAGGATTTCTCGGCGTTTGTATTCAAGCTGCAAGCAAATATGGACCCTCGACATCGCGATCGCATTGCCTTTGTGCGTGTATGTTCGGGTAAGTTCGAGAAGGACATGAGTGTGACCCATTTACGCAGCGGTAAAAGCATTCGCTTATCCCATGCTCAAAAGCTATTTGGTCAAGATCGTGAGGCGATCGATGTGGCTTATGCTGGCGATGTGATTGGGTTGAATAATCCTGGTATGTTTGCGATCGGGGACACGATTTATATTGGTAAAAAACGCCAATATGCGGGGATTCCCTGCTTCTCGCCTGAGCTATTTTGCACTCTCCGCAATCCCAATCCTTCTAAGTTCAAACAGTTCCGTAAAGGTATTTCTGAATTACAAGAAGAAGGGGCTATTCAAATTATGTATTCTGTTGATGAGGCTAAGCGCGATCCGATTCTTGCGGCTGTGGGACAGTTGCAATTTGAGGTGGCTCAATATCGCCTCCAAAGTGAATATAGTGTGGAAACGATGCTGGAGTCTATGCCCTATTCGGTGGCGCGATGGGTTGAGGATGGTTGGGATGCTTTAGAAGCTGTTGGCAGGTTGTTTAACACGATGGTGGTTAAAGATAGCTGGAATCGTCCTGTTCTGCTATTTAAGAACCAATGGAATTTAAATCAAGTGGAGGCTGACCATCCTAAGTTAAAGCTAAAGGCGATCGCGCCAATTGCGGAGCTGACTAAATCTAACGTTAACTGATTCTCAAATTTGTAATTGATTATGACTGAATCGCTAGAAGTAAAGCAACAGAGAGAAGAAACGCTGCTATCGGCATTTCTGGAGATGGTAAGATCGCCTGATGGGGATTTTGGTGTAATCGATCGCCTTGCTCAAGCATCTAGCGATCTAGAAAGTTTACAACTCATCATCAATTTTCTCTCTAATGAGCCTCAAGGCAAAGCTGCTTTTGCCAACTATCCTCGTCTCGGAGAAGTTGATTTAGAATTGCTTGCTCTTTTGCCAATTCATACGCTGGGCTATGCTTATGCTAACCATATGTTGCAAAATGGGCTGAAGCCGTTACAAATCAAACCCAGCAGCAATGATTATGAGTTTTTGGGTGCTCATATTACGGAAACTCATGATATTTGGCATGTTGTGACGGGATTTAATACCAATATTATTGGTGAGATTCAGCTAGAAGCTTTCTATGTTTCACAACTTCAGGCGAGTAGATTTTGGCTGGCTTTAATTGCAAAGAACCTCCTCAAAAGTGCAGTCTATGATATTGAGCGTTCTGCTGAATATATGGATGCGATCGCCGAAGGATGGATGATGGCAAAACATGCTAAGCCTCTATTTGGTATAGATTGGAAGTCTCTATGGTCAACGCCTCTAGATGAGGTTCGTGATGTTTTAAATCTTAGGAGCAGTTTCAATCCCTAAAAGGGTTTCAGAAGCTTTGAATCTCTAAGGTGCTTGAAATTAGCTCTAGGTATGTTTCGTTTCAATCCCTAAAAGGGTTTCAGAGGCTTTGAATCCCATGAGACTTAATCAAGCTCAAAGAACGCTCAAGGTTTCAATCCCTAAAAGGGTTTCAGAGGCTTTGAATCGCTTTTAGGTTCAATTTTTGCAATCATTTTTTACCGTTTCAATCCCTAAAAGGGTTTCAGAGGCTTTGAATCTCCTACTCAACAAGGAAAATCCAGAAATCGAAAACCGTTTTAATCCCTAAAAGGGCTTCAGAGGCTTTGAAGCCACGAGCCGCAAAGCTAGATAAAATCTACAATTTTCTGTTTCAATCCCTAAAAGGGCTTCAGAGGCTTTGAAGCTGGTGATACCTTGTAAACCCTCTGTAGGTACTGAGTTCTGAGTTTCAATCCCTAAAAGGGCTTCAGAGACTTTGAAGCTTTCATATGATTACTTTAGATCCTGATAACAGATTTGTTTCAATCCCTAAAAGGGCTTCAGAGGCTTTGAAGCTAGATCGGGACTATTGGAAGCGGCAATATTTGGATCTGCAAAGTTTCAATCCCTAAAAGGGCTTCAGAGGCTTTGAAGCGACTATCCAAGCATCGTAAACGGTATCAAAAATATGTTTCAATCCCTAAAAGGGCTTCAGAGGCTTTGAAGCTGTAGTAGAGCAAATTAGAAAAGTAATGCTATTTGTTTCAATCCCTAAAAGGGCTTCAGAGGCTTTGAAGCGCGCTATATCGATCGCCTCTTCAATTCTCTACTAGGTTTCAATCCCTAAAAGGGCTTCAGAGGCTTTGAAGCTTGGACGAGTATCGAAAGCTAACTGAAGAAGGACAATTGTTTCAATCCCTAAAAGGGCTTCAGAGGCTTTGAAGCAGGTTCAGGCAACAACCTCTAGCTTGGCATTTTTCGTTTCAATCCCTAAAAGGGCTTCAGAGGCTTTGAAGCAGTTAAGCGCGTGATCGTACTCAAGCCAGACCATGTTTCAATCCCTAAAAGGGCTTCAGAGGCTTTGAAGCGTGAGTAGGGTTGAAAAGCTTGAAAGAGAGGTTGAGTTTCAATCCCTAAAAGGGCTTCAGAGGCTTTGAAGCATGATTTAGCCTTACAGCCTTATACAGACTTTTGGGTTTCAATCCCTAAAAGGGCTTCAGAGGCTTTGAAGCTATGATTAAATTAAAGTTATTAGGTTAAAAGCTAAGTTTCAATCCCTAAAAGGGTTTCAGAGGCTTTGAATCTGTAGCAATTTTCTTCCGCCGCCGCAGCGTGGTAAGTTTCAATCCCTAAAAGGGTTTCAGAGGCTTTGAATCTATTAAAGATTTACCATTTGATGTAATTTTGATTGTTTCAATCCCTAAAAGGGTTTCAGAGGCTTTGAATCTTGTCCTATCAACCCTCCCATTAGCTCCTTATAGTTTCAATCCCTAAAAGGGTTTCAGAGGCTTTGAATCGAAATAATGTTAACGCTATCCAATAGATCGCGTTGTTTCAATCCCTAAAAGGGTTTCAGAGGCTTTGAATCTTGAGGCTCCTAACGCTCCAAGCGGTGATACTGCGTTTCAATCCCTAAAAGGGTTTCAGAGGCTTTGAATCTCGTGAAAACAGCTACGCTTGCTATCCTAAGCAAGTTTCAATCCCTAAAAGGGTTTCAGAGGCTTTGAATCATAGTTTCTATCTTGGTAGGTGGGATTGGTATAATGTTTCAATCCCTAAAAGGGTTTCAGAGGCTTTGAATCTTCTTTGACATAGAGGGGCGCAAGGCGGTGTCTTTGTTTCAATCCCTAAAAGGGTTTCAGAGGCTTTGAATCCACCGTTCAGATATTGAAGAACAATTAGAACTTTGTTTCAATCCCTAAAAGGGTTTCAGAGGCTTTGAATCTTACTTTCAAGATGTCGAACGCGATCGCTTTCAGTGTTTCAATCCCTAAAAGGGTTTCAGAGGCTTTGAATCTTTAAATTGTAGCTCTAGTAAATCAGTGATAATTTTACGTTTCAATCCCTAAAAGGGTTTCAGAGGCTTTGAATCGTACCAAACTGCACGGCGTTCGCGATTAAAGTCGGTGTTTCAATCCCTAAAAGGGTTTCAGAGGCTTTGAATCTACGATCGCGCCGCCGTCCTCAAAGACTCTTCTTAGGAAGTTTCAATCCCTAAAAGGGTTTCAGAGGCTTTGAATCAATTTGAGCCTGCTTGGGATCTGTCCCAATCACACCGTTTCAATCCCTAAAAGGGTTTCAGAGGCTTTGAATCTTCTCAAAGTTTTTATTTACAATTCCACTAGCATCAGCGTTTCAATCCCTAAAAGGGTTTCAGAGGCTTTGAATCGAATGGCATTGCCAAAGTCAGCATAAAGGCAATGGGTTTCAATCCCTAAAAGGGTTTCAGAGGCTTTGAATCTTATACGGTGCTGCAAACTTTGCTAGAGCGGTGGGGTTTCAATCCCTAAAAGGGTTTCAGAGGCTTTGAATCAGG
Organism: Pseudanabaena sp. lw0831; assembly: GCF_016584665.1. Classification (GTDB taxonomy): domain Bacteria; phylum Cyanobacteriota; class Cyanobacteriia; order Pseudanabaenales; family Pseudanabaenaceae; genus Pseudanabaena. The sequence continues at coordinate 74,502 of NZ_BBJB01000081.1, read as the reverse complement.
ATGTGGCAAGTCTCAGGGTGCGATAGATCAATGCTGTTTCAATCCCTAAAAGGGTTTCAGAGGCTTTGAATCTACTCGCAAGGCTTCCATACAAAGAGTAACGCTTGTTTCAATCCCTAAAAGGGTTTCAGAGGCTTTGAATCACTAGCCGCGCTTGGCAATCCTGAAGATGTAATCGCTAAGATTGTTTCAATCCCTAAAAGGGTTTCAGAGGCTTTGAATCTGTTGAAAGCTTGGATGCGATTACCAAGGTATTTCGGTTTCAATCCCTAAAAGGGTTTCAGAGGCTTTGAATCGGGTGGTGGGTAGGGTGAATTTCAGCATAGTGGCGTTTCAATCCCTAAAAGGGTTTCAGAGGCTTTGAATCATTAGAAAATATTCCCTTTGTCGATATCGCTGGTGTTTCAATCCCTAAAAGGGTTTCAGAGGCTTTGAATCTACTATTGCTGACCGTCGAGCGCGTGGCACTTACGTTTCAATCCCTAAAAGGGTTTCAGAGGCTTTGAATCCCATGATACCCTAAAATCAATATTGCTTTGAAAAGTTTCAATCCCTAAAAGGGTTTCAGAGGCTTTGAATCCAATACGAATATTGTATTAAGGATAGAAGGGAGTGTTTCAATCCCTAAAAGGGTTTCAGAGGCTTTGAATCAAAAAACAAGAGCGCATCATGCAGAACATGGAGAGTTTCAATCCCTAAAAGGGTTTCAGAGGCTTTGAATCAGCAGTGATTGAGCCTAGTAAAAGAGCTGATACTCCTGTTTCAATCCCTAAAAGGGTTTCAGAGGCTTTGAATCCTCACGGCTAGCGCACCAATTGCAAGCTTTAAACTTTTGGTTTCAATCCCTAAAAGGGTTTCAGAGGCTTTGAATCTTCTGGACAATGTTCTTAATACTTTTGGGTTTACTTTTAGGTTTCAATCCCTAAAAGGGTTTCAGAGGCTTTGAATCTTGAGATGTTTTCTATATTAGTTTCTAAACCAGTGTTTCAATCCCTAAAAGGGTTTCAGAGGCTTTGAATCGCGAGTTATGCAAAGGAGGCGGCACAATCGGCGCGTTTCAATCCCTAAAAGGGTTTCAGAGGCTTTGAATCCTTCTATAATTTTTTTGATTATTTTCCCGCCCTTAGTTTCAATCCCTAAAAGGGTTTCAGAGGCTTTGAATCAAGAGATTCAAACTATCTCTATGGGTAATGGTGAAGTTTCAATCCCTAAAAGGGTTTCAGAGGCTTTGAATCCTAGCAACATATACTCTATACCTAGATTTAGCTGTTTCAATCCCTAAAAGGGTTTCAGAGGCTTTGAATCTCAATCTATCAGCATATTGATTCAATAATAGTGTGTTTCAATCCCTAAAAGGGTTTCAGAGGCTTTGAATCGTTGCGTTTAGCCCTGAAGACCTCACAGGCATTCAGTTTCAATCCCTAAAAGGGTTTCAGAGGCTTTGAATCTGAGATTGAATTATGAGCGTTAAAGACACTATTAGTTTCAATCCCTAAAAGGGTTTCAGAGGCTTTGAATCCGCCCGCGCTTAGAAAGTATATCATATTTGGTTTTCAAGGTGCATTTGCGCGAATCATAGGAATTATAACAGATATAGGCTTGCTGAAGCGATCGCAGACATTGTAGTAAACACAGTAAACCTATATATATCAGCACATTCAAGACTTGCGCGAATCGATCGACCAGCCCGATCGCAACCAAAGATATACTAGTTAACACTTGTAAGACCACTCATTGCATACTATCCCAAAAACAGGCGATCGCTCGCGCAAACCATGAACCAAACTTAGGCAAAAAATATCGTCGTATCCAAAGGTTGTTCGCCGCCGATGCGTTCTATTTTAGGATGGCAACCACCACAAAGAAAATAAAAGCGAATACTATCCTCACTAGGCTTAATCAATTTACTGAGACGCGATCGCAACTTCGCATATTGAGCATCAGTAAGCTCACACTCAAACACACTAAACTGCATCCATTGACCATAGGATTTCAGAATCTTATGGATTTTGGTGCGGCGTTTATCTTCGGAAATATCGTAGGAGATGACTAGAAACATTTTTTAACACATTTGTAAATAATTACGAATTACGAATTGATAATTCGTAATTATTTACTTCAACACCAACGGTGGATACTTATCCGTTTCATCCATTAGATACTTTGCCAACAACCTAGCCTGAAGCTCAAAAGCCTCTTGATAAGTACATTTACGACCCATCACAGGATGCTTAAATCCTGATTGTTTTTTCTGCTCGTAAAGCGTTAAAAACACTCTCCTTGCATCATTAGAAAGAGAAATAGCATTGCTAAGTGGCTCAGTCGTAAAATCCTGAGGCGCGATCGCCTTTCGATTGATTGCCGACAACACGATCGCATCCACAATCAAAGGACGAAACTCCTCCATCAAGTCCAGAGCCAGACTCGGACGACCATAACGCTCTGTATGCAAATAACCCAGATAAGGATCAAAGCCAACAATATTTAGCGCACCCTGCACATCATGGCGCAATAGCGAATAGCCAAAACTTAACATCGCATTTACAGGATCGAGCGGTGGTCGGCGGTTTCTGGTCTTGAAAGTAAAACCTTCCGCCCTGATCAACTTCGGGAAAACCCGCCAATAGACCGCACTGCCATGTCCCTCCACACCACGCAAACTCGCGATCGCCTGATGATTTACCAGCGAAGCGATCGCCTGTTCCAGATCATCGATCTCCTTCTGCAAATTCACAGCAGCATAATCCCGCGCACAGCGCATCAACGAATTGCGATAATTTTTTAACTTACCGCGCACAAAAGCTTGCACCATATGAATTGCTTTTGGCGTTTCTCCAGCCGCCGCCCACTGCGATCGCCGCACGAAAATATTTTTAGTTAGTTCGGGTTCCAAACGCCCAAGGAATCTCCCCGATCCTGTCATGAATGACATTGGGATCTTTCGTTCTAACAGTTCTATCACTGCCGCTGGTGAAATCGTAGCGCGACCGAGAATTACCAGCCCGTCAATTTTGATTAGTGGAACATCTAGGATTTGTTTTTTCTCCGCCTTAACCGTTAAGCGTTCATCAGTCTTGCCAATAAACGAGTCATCCTGACTTACATAAACCGTTCCCATCACTTTTAAGCTCCTTCCTGATATTTACTAACCTTTTCTTTTGCCATCGGTACACACTGAGTAAACAGGCTGCAACCTTTGCAGCGATTGCCATAGATGGCAGGAGGCATCTTGCCAGTTTCCATCATTTGCGAGATTTCAGTAATTGCCGCGATCGCCTCATCCCGTAACTCAGCCGTAATCTCAATCTCTTGTCTCTGGTGCGTTTGAGCATAATACACATAACCCTTAGTAATAGTTTTACCCGTCATCTCCTCCAAACAAAGAGCTTGAGCAACAACCTGCATTACATCGTTATCCCATTCACCCTTATGACCACGCTTATATTCAATTGGATAGAGGCTGCCATCAACCTCCTCAATCAAATCCGATTTGCCGATCAAGCCATATTGCTCTGACTTCAGCCAGATCGCTCGAACCTGCCAAGTCTCCTCCCGTTGATTCTCGCCAACTGTATGCACCCATTGATGTAGATCGGTTCCTTCGATGGTGTAATGATTCTCAACAAACTCCCCTGCACAAAACATCCGCCAGCAACGATGAGGGCAATAGGCATATTGATTAAGAGCAGCGATCGCGATCGGTTCCATAATAGTATTCGCAATTGATAATTCGTAATTCGTAATTCACAAACGCCTCGCTATTCCCATTCCCATTGTGGTTTTACGTCCAATTCCCGAAAACATGGCAAAATCTGCTAAAGCATTTATTTGCTTAATTACTAATGGCTCGACATCACCCAGAATTCGATAGCCAATCTCACCAACACAGCCGATAAAGCTATGGGTGTCATAGTTCTTGACAACTTCTGTCTTAATCTCAAAGCGACTGGGAAAGATATATTCGATGATTTCGGGATGGATTTGGGTTTGGCTGTAGGTATTCCAGCGATCGCATAGACTCTTAAAAACATTGTCACGAGTGGGCAATGGTGAATCGTACTTTCCCTGACGGAAAGCGGTGGGCGTGGCGAGGTGAAAGGTAATATTACGCTCAGTGTCAGAAGCGCGATCGTAAATTTGTTGATAAGTAGCAAAGTTTGACCAAGGCTGATTAGATTGTGGTGTGCCGAGAATGCTGGTGATATAGAGATCGGCTGAACCGAGATGAAATGCGCGATCGGGATTGAGATTGAGCCAAAGTCCTGTGAGTTTACTAAATAGAACCTCATCTAACAAAGTAATCCGCCACCAACAAGAATTTGCGGCTGGAATATCACGGCTATAATCCCATACTAGCGATCGCATCCCTTTTGGCTGAATTGGACTTAATCCAAATCCTTTGTTTGCTTTCTCACCATGGAGGCGATCGCCTAATTCTTTATCTACAGAGCTAACTAATGTCAAAAAAAGCGCATGAATATGCCGCCCCGTCAGAAATTCTGAGTAAATAGGCGTTTTGGGCATAAAATTAACAACTAAACTGTGAGGCATGATTTTTTAGGCTAACAACTATGGATGAGACAGCAATTGAGAAAATAAATGAAATAAAGGATCAAACTGAGCAGTTACTGAGAAAATCAACAATTGATGACCCAGTGGAAACTCGTCAGCTTTTACAGAATATAGAAGCAAATCTTCCGATCGCAGTTCGACTTAATGAACATGGGCTTAACAGTTTGCGAGAACAGGGTAAATATATAAACAACAATGATGATGTTCTTCAGGTTGACAGTGTTCTGTACATGGGAGATATGGGTGGAATCCTGTGTGCTATTGAGTGTCAAATGGATGCTGATTCTGGCAAAGAGCTACTGATGACTTCTATAACCCATCTCAAAATCGATCCGTCACATCCTTTGGCTGAGCAGATTAAACGATATCAGAAGAAACGGATGGCATCTATGGCGATCGCTGATATTGGCAAAAGGCGTAGTAAGTTCAAACCGCAAAAGAAGAAAAGAGGTTTTGGTCGCTAGTCCAAAAGCCCCGATCGCTCAAGGATTCGATCTGACCAGATCTGTGCCTGCGCTGCAACTTCCATGCGTTGTACTGGATCTGCCCAGATTTTTGTCCAGCGCAATTGCCACAGTGCAAGCTGAATCTGTAGTTCTACCAGTTCGCCAGCCGTGTCGATGTCAGCATCGTTAGCTGTCCATTCGATGAATCTTTTGCTCTCATCAATTAGGCTGACTACTAGATCAGAATGAGCGATATTTTTAGACATGGTTTTAATCCTTGCTAAATTTGATGCGATTCCGCCTAGTCGAATTGGCAATTCATCTTGTAAGTAGCGAAGTTTGAGGGCTTCCCAGTTTCTCATGTTGCTTATACCTTAAAACGATATGCCATAAGGGCAGGGATTTTAAAACCATCCACCTCATAAAAATGTCCATTTATACTGACATTGCGAATCAGGCTAACGGGAGGCATATTTACAGTGTCATAGCTCAAGACTTGGTGAGTAAACATTACATCTAGAGGATTAAGGGGATAAGGAAATATAAAATCTCCATTCCCTTGCTTAACTTTATCTAGCTCTTTTACTTGCAACTCCGCTTTACTCATCCATTTACCCAAACGAATCCATTTAGAAAGTTTAGGCAAAGGATTTTGAGACAAGATAAAAAATTCAAAAGCACTTTCGGGCGCAATTTCCTTAGCTCTGCCAAAGCTAGGAATATTGGTTTTCGTCTTTTCCATCTCGACATGATAGTTGTTATTGGCATATTTCCATGTATGCAACACAGAAGTATGATGAAGCGATCGCGCAGGGGTGACATAGATTCCCACATCATTGAGTTTGCTCAAATGCTCCTCATACATGGGAACCTGCTCACGGCAAAAGTAGCGATATTCATGTTCTTCCGATACTTGTGTACCATAGCGATCGCTATCCACTAAACCCAATGCATAGCAAAGAGCATAGTTATGAACGATCGCTTCGGTTTCATACAAGCGCCCGATCTCACGAGTGGCAAAATAGAGCGAATCATGTAGCTCTAGCTCACAGCGATAGATATGTGTCATGGTTACTTCGCTTTAGCAGGTTTCTTTTCCTTGTCGTCAGCCTTTTTGGGCTTAGCGATATGCACTGCGGCATAGGCTTTTGCCTCATCATCAGCTTTTTGCAAAATCGACTTGATCCCTTCTTCACTGGTAGTCAGAGCTTTGACCTCGTTTAATAAAGAATCAAAGTTTGTACCGATAAAATCATGATGTACGGTAAATTCATCAGCTAATAATTCGATAATTGCTTCTTTAGCATTTTCCAAAACCAAATCCTCATTCAATGGATCAATTGATTGCAGAATGTCAGTGGGAAGGCGATCGTAAATCGCCTGTGTCCATTGCAGATTGCTGGTAATTTCACCATCAGCAAATACAACACCAATCAACTCGTTACGCACGCGACCCGTCCTCGTAGTTTGCGCTCCATAATGACGAGTTCGTAAAATGTTATTGAAAACATAGAGAAATCCTGCTTCGGTCGGATCTTTCAAAGTGACAATACTTGGGAAAAATACCTGTGGACGAATGTGATCCTGTTGGTTAATCCGACTGGTGATTTTGCCAACTTCAGAGCCAACTTCTCCTTTTGAAGCCATTGTGCCGTTTTCATAGGGAGCATTCAGCGTAAAGGTTTCGTGAGACTCATCAAATGGGGTAATTGAGAAAGCGGTATCAACTACAACTTTGGATTTCTCTGAACCAGAATCACCGATCGCAAAACCGTAAATGATGCAGTCAGGATTGTTCATCGCAAATTTGACATTGTATTCGCATTCTTCGGCAGTCATAAAACCATAGTTCCGCAGCAACTCACGACCAACTAAGCGTTCAGGGGTGGATTGCTTGCGTTTAAACATGGCAAGGCGACTGATGGGAGTCCTATTTTCATTTTTAAGCCCTGCACTGACTCTAGCCTTGTTCAGTTCGCCATCAGTTTGAAACAGTGGATAGGATTCAGTCACCCGCACAGTTAGGAAGTGAACATATTTCCCCATTGGCTTGTAAGGGATTTCAGAATGGAAGAATTTGGATTCGATGGATTTGAGCAATGTCATGATTGAATTTCCTAAAGTGATGCTTAATTGGTAATGAGTAGTTAAAGAAAGCTAGTCTTGATCGTCATTTTCAGGTTCTTCGATCGCTTCACCCTTAGCTTTACGGGCTTGATTTTCTTGATCCTGTGCAAGTCGATAAAGAAACTCGCAGGTATCACGAATCAAATTGATTTGCCGACCAGCTAAACGAGCGCGATCGCCTTTAAAAGTTTCAACAAATACATCGTTAACAATATAATTGGCAAACTCCAGAATCTTCTGGCGCTCCTCTTCACGATCTTTGAGAATCCATCGACCTTCGGCAGTAGAAGCATGAACGCGATCGATCAGCTTGCAAACTTCGGCGGCGACAACATGAACTAATGCTTCACCTTGAAAGCTAGGATCGGCTTTGAGAATTGTGCTAGAAGCGACATCTATTGGTTTCAGAACCGCATTTGCTTTGGGGTTATAAGACTTATTTGCCCGATAGAACTGGCGATAGAGTTCTGTTAGTTTTTGAGGGTGATTCAAGGATGATTGCTCCTGTATTTCTAGTTTAATGGAATTTGTGGAATCTGGTTGATATTTCACATGGGGATCGAAACAGGGATAGAAGTTATAGGTATAGAGTTGAATTTTAGTGATGCTAGGAGCATCAACTTTGGCATTGCGAACCCACTTATTGAGATACGCAAACACATAGAGAGGGCTAGTCTCAAAGTCCTTGGCTAGTTCTGTTAGTCGTCCCCAATTCGCATCATAACCTCCTTTGCTTTGTTTAGCATTAACATCAAGATGAATCGCATAAGCCGCAGTTAGCTTGTTTAGTGGCGCAGGATGCTCTCCACCAGTCGGATCTTGCCAACCGTCCAGAATGTAATCTAAACGGAAGCGATCGCCACCAGTGAGAACTCGAAACGCATGGGGCGCGCTATCGAGAAACACGGTTTCTTCAAACTCAGTACCATCGATAAACGGCGGTACTGGTGACTCAGAAACAACGGTTTTTACATCGAGAATCATCGGGAAAGCTAAGGCTAACCAACTTGGCATCACCCATGACTCCGTATCGGTAGCATCTCGACTTGGTGGCATTGCCATGAAATAGAAGGTCATGGGCTGATCTTCGGGATATTTCATTTTGAAAGTGTTATCTTTGCGATCGCCTATGTCATCTAGCAGAAAAGTATCCGCACTTTGATAATTTGCTGAGCTAAAATCAGCCTGTAAATCTTTGGATACAAAATGATTGCGAAGACTGGTATCAAAACGGGTTTGGGCAATATTCATATAAGCCTTTTGCAGGAACTTGTTCGTTTCAGGTGTAAAGTAATAAGTTGGATAGAAATAGAGATAGCGATATTTCCCATCTTCAAAGGACTTACCGACTGCTTGAGTTTGATTCATCAAGATTTGCCGCAACATAATCTCGATTCCCGCAATGCTAGAGATATTGCGCTTGGCATTCGAGCCGCCCAGCATTTGTTTATTGGTATAAACTTGCGGCGTAAATAACACCGATGATTCCATTTGTTCTGTCACCGTGTAAGGTGAATGGGAAATGGAACAGATCGCTTGTTTCCCCCGACCCGATTTTTTGGCGGCATTGTAAAAATCTAGTTCTTTTAGGAAGATATCCACTTGATTAGTATCAGTTTCCACCTCTTGACTAGGCAACATCACCACGCGATCGCACCAGTCTTTTAAATCTTGCCAAGGATCAGGTAATTGATACTGTTCACGAATTGGCTTAGTTAGTTCGATGAAAAAATCAACCAGCTTATAGCCAATATCACGCACATCTAACGAGCCTAAACCTGCCTCCGATTCTAAGTATTTAGCGGCGATGTAGTACCACTCATAGGCAATACCACCAGTATTTTTGAGTTCCTGAAGCTCAACAACTTGCGATCGCCAATCCGTTAAACCCAAAAACTCAAGAGATGCAAGTGTGAGATTTAATTCACGGGGTGCTGGTAATTTCTTATCAAGTTTTCGCAAGTCTTTGACTTTGACTAGATAATCTTCCCAAAGTTGTTTAACAACTAACGCGCCAAGTTCCGCAAGATGATCAATGCGCGGATCTTCTTTGAAATCAAATTTCAGATCTTCTGATAGAAATCCTTTGCGCTGAAATGTGGCGAGATTACTGGCTTTGTCTGGTGCTTTGCTAGATTTAATCTTGTTAATGACCACATCAACAGAGAAACGCAAAAACTCTTCAAAATCAAAAAATAGATTGTAATAATCAGCGAACTTCATGCCCACATTGCCACGACTAAAGCCAACTTGCCGATCACGTAATTGGTCAGCACAAAGTTTTTTGATTTTCGCAACCACGCGATCGCTTAATCCTTTGACTTGCACTGGAGGCGCATCTCGTAAGGTGAGATAGATTACGCCTGTCGGTAAATACAAAAGGGGTTGATAGTATCGGTTTTCTTCTGTATTGAGAGCACCATGAGCATCCATTAAGGCGTTATTCGCTACATTTGTAAGTACGCCACGATTCTCAGAAATACTGTGGTAAGTAAATCGCAATTGTCCATCACTAAGCTGATGCATTAGCTCCTTGAACTTAGTTTTGATGGCATCCTGTGGATGTTTCACAATCGATGCGAGAGAATCCGCTAAACAGGTGAGATCGGTGAGGCAGCGTAATGTGCGATCGTCTAGACTGAGATTTTTTAATCCAAAATCCGAGAAATTCCAGTTTGTATCCCATCGACATTGAGCGTTATAAGCAATACATAGCAAATCGTCTATATATTCTTTCCACTGCTCCGAACCATTGCTAATAAACTGATCTAGCCCTAAAGCAACCACAAATACTAGAATGATTTCACGATGTTCATCTAAAGAGAGTTTGCGAATATCTTGATCGCGCTTAGACGATTTATATTTCTCTGGCATTTCAGGAAATAGTGCATAATTGAACTTTTCAAAGTCATGCAAAATAAATCCTGCAATTACCAGCCTGCGCTCAAACTCTCCAACTTTCCGTCTAACGGTTGTATTAAGTTTCTCTAATCTCTGTTCAATCAGATTCGCAGGAAATAATCCATTTAATAAATGCGTACCAAGTGATTGATCGGCAGCATTATCACGCCTTACTTTTTCTTTTCCTAATACCTCATTTTTGCGATCAAGTTCATCAAAAAACTTACCGCCTTTTGCAGTCACGCCAACAACGACAGGCAAAAGCTTAGGCAATACATATTCTGCAAAATCTTTCATGACAGGATCGTCAGGATTTTGAGCTGCGATCGCCTCTCGCATGAGTTTTAATGTCAGCAGTTCTTGCTTTGTCGCAATCGTGCGATCGCTTTTCTCATCAAAATCCTCATCTGTATCAATCTCATCCAAATCCATCTCTGGATAGTCTTCATCGTCTTGAGAATCATTCGATAAGTTAGTTGATTCTGAGATAGAAATACTATTAAAGATTGATAACTGGTTCTCGACTTCACTCAATTTTTTTTGTTTAGTCACAATTTTAATTTAATAAACCTAAATGATTGGAATCTGATATTGATATATGTTTTAGATTGACTCTTCAGGATTTTCATCTAGCGATTCAAGAAATGTTGAAACCTGTCTTGCATAAATTGGATATTTCTCTAGAATATCTGCAATTTCTTCAAATACCTCTTCAGGCGAAATGTCATCATATCTGTGAGCTAGAGCATTGCGAGTATCTATTGATTGCTTGATTACTTCTGCTAATGATTCAGTAATAATGCCAAGATTGCCAATTTCCACAAAAGTTTTATAGCTTGATAATGAACTAGGATTTACTCCTTTTTTCTTGAGCAAATATCTGTTGATATCAATGGCTGCTTGGACGATGAGTTCCATGATTCTTTCTATTGTGAATTGCCTATACCGTTCAGACAAAAACTCTTCCAGTGAAAGCATTTCAAAGCTTTTCAGATCATTAATATAATCTAAAATTTCATCAAGTTTACGACGAACTACTTCGGGATTAATCTCTTTCATACGCCTAACACCTGCAATTTACGTTCAAGACTTTGACGCTGTTCCTGACGCATTTTTTTTGTCTGCTCATGACTCATCAAACTTCTCTTGAGAAACTCATCATATTCACCCGATCGCTTCTCATACAAAAGCTTGCCGTCACAAGCAATCACATGAGCCAGTATCTCTGAGCATCGATTAAGATCGACAAGATCGACTGCTTCATTAGGAAGTTCAAATACATTCTCAAAGATCGAATATAGGCTAAACCAAGATGATCCTTTTCTTTTCCAATCTTGATAAATCTCTCGGTCATAGATCAAAGCAAAGTCATAATCGCTGTCTTCGTGATTTTGTCCTGTCGCTCTAGAACCAAAGAGAATTAGAAGCTTCAAGAAAGGAATCTCTTGCACTAAATTTGGTAAGAGTTGTTTTAATTCAGATAGCGATCGGTTATTCATATTTTCTGTTCTAATTTTTTATAGTTAGTTTTAGTGATTAGAAAAGTAAAAACTACCAGAAATAGCTAGAGTATGCATAACAGATATAGATTATGGGTACTCTAGCTATACTATGATGAGTATTTTCTACTGAATAGTCATGTTGTCAGACTAATTAATATCTATATCTTCCTCCTCAAAATCAATCCACCTTGAATAGGAGTTACATCTTGCATCACCATCTAAAGAATAGGGATCTGGAGAATAGTCCCATTCTTGATGTCTAGAAGCTTCGTGTTCCAATCGTTGCGTAAGTTCATTAATCGTACATTCTTGCTCCTTCACAACATCTTCTAGACTTCTTAAACGAAGATTTTGTTGTACTTGCTCGATTCTAAAAACATTAAAAGCTTCTTGGAGAAGAGCTACATCTAAATCGTTGGCATTGGCTGTTTTCATCCTTTTCAATCCTGTTGAGATTTAGTTTGAAAATAATGAGGGAGACTAAGGATAATAATGACTTGAGCTTTGACTGGCTTATGGGGAAGAATCCCCAGTGTTGTTGAACTCTTGCGCCATAAATATAAAAATATTTTTGGGGGTCGAGATGGCTTATGCCTGTGTTTACTGCTGCAAGCTATTTATCTTATGAACTCCCTCTTAAGTTGGGCATCACTACAGACGGCTGAAATATATACCCAACTTACTGTCGGATTTGTTACGCTGTTTGAAGTAGGCGATACTCGAATTTGTGATGATCAACTTGGCGTATTTCAATAGGATAGTGATACTTTTTTCTCGCTTCATCAACTGTTTGTTTGTAGCTTTTAAAGCTTACCTTTGCCGCAAGTTCATCATTAGAGTGCCAACATCCATCATGTAACAAAGAAATTAACTTTTGGTGGTTGGTTATTTTTTTCATAGGCGGTTCCTTTGTTGTGTGACCTCAATATGAACATTTCCGACTCTAGATGTCAACATATTTATGAAAATTTCTACAGCAAATAAAATCAGACTTATTCAACAAATTATTTAGCGCTGACTTATTCAACAGGTGTATAATATTGAAGCTAATAAGCAAACCTAAATATAGAATCTCTGAAACCCTTATAGGGATTGAAAAGAATAAGTCTGGGCTTATTGCTGTAAGCTCTTTTCGAGCTTTTATACCTGAAACCCTTTTAGGGATTGAAACTAAGCGATCCATATTTCGCCTCCTTTTTTGTTTTTAAAGGTGTAAGCCAATGTGTCTAGTAATAAAGCTGAACTTGAAAAAGCGATCGCATAGCTTGGCACAGGATCAAGGAGGGTTTGCTGATCGCAGATCCCATAGATCTGAAAATGCATCGGCAATAGCAACTTCGCTTTTATTTCGGCAACTGGACGATTGAGGACATAAGCAACGATCGCTTGTTTTTTCAACCGTTCATTAACCTTGTCAATCCATCGGTTATCTGGTTGCCAGATGCCAATCCCTGAGAGGACTTGAATCTTCCAGCTATCAGCAACCTCTCTAAGATCGCCGTTATAGGTAAATCGCCAATTAGAGCGCTCATCCCTATAACTCAAAAGCTTCATAAAGCCCATACAATACTCAAAGCGACTTTTGGGGATTAGCTGACCTGTGCGCTCAGATGTCTCCTTGAGCAGACGCATAAACGCCGCCTCAGTCATTGGCTCCACCTCTAAATTACTCAGGATGCCCGTCAAATCGTATGTCTTAAAACGCTCGCCTTCATTCGGCTCCGTCATATCATATAGCCCACATTGCAACGGACTCGACCCACGAAAACTACTAGCATCCTCAGCGATCGGATTACCTTTGTCTTTATGAAATTTCTCTTGCCATTCCATCTGACAAGCTTTTACCTTACCCGCAACCTTACCCAAACTCACACCAAAAACCTGTTCACAATCGGCTTGAAATTGGTCACGACTAGCTGCATATTGTTGAGCGATCGTCTTATGCCCCAGCTTGCGATACAAATCAAAAGACTGCAAAGCACCCCAACGGCTGTAATAATTTTTAAAGTCGTTGATTTTGCGATAGGTAGTGTAAATGTTTTCACTCAAAAAAGCGCGATCGTAAGTTCCATTTGTCGTAAATGGCGAATCTGCTTTCTCAAATAAACGCTCAATCAAATAATTAGGCGCAAGTGTATACGCAACAAACCGATCAAACTTGATTTCTTGTCCATCCGTATTCACATAACCCTGATGTCGTCCCAATCTGCCCAAACGCTGAATAAAACTACCCGAATCCGCAGACTCAAAAATCAAAAAATTAATCTTAAAGTCCACACCCACATCAATCGTACTAGTTCCTAATACCAAGTCACAGGCAAGCGATCGCTCTTTCACAGTTTTGCTAGACAAGCCCGTATTTTCGCCAACTGTTAACCCATACTTTGCAAAAGTTTCCGCAAACAAAGGCGTTAACCTTTTTACCGAAGCGATCGAATTGAGAATAATCGCTCCCTTTGTACCACGATGCTCTAAAAAATGCTGCAAAACAAGGTTTAGATTATCTTTGAGCCAAGTCTCAGAAGCCTTACTCGCAGATTCCAACGGTACAAAATGCAAAGCAATTTCTCGCGTTACCAGTCGCCATTGATCCTGCTCAAGTTGTTGCGATCGCACTTCTGTATCAGGAAATTGATACTTACCCGAAGCCTTGGGATCGATTAATTTATAGCGTAACCTTGCTTTATCTAATCTATCAAGTAACTGCTCATCAGGAGTTGCCGATAGAAATAGAAACTTCTTGCGGCGATTAGTGAGATGAATCAAAAGCATAGTATTGAGAACACTCGCAATCTGTGGAGCGCTAAACACATGAAACTCATCAAAAATGAATAGATTAAAATCCTTGTCAATTCTGCCCCATAATTTATCAGGACTATCTTTCGGCATTAGATAAGCGCCCCGATGTAAGTAATGGAAGATATCAGGATTAGCAATTAAAATTTCCCGTTGACTGCCATGGGTAGCGATCGCGGCGGACTTTTTAATACCTTCATTCTCTGCATATAACTCCAGTTCCGCACTATTTAATCGCGCTATCCGAGGCTCATTTCGAGGTTGAAAATTTTCTACATACTGACGAATTTGATTTTCTTGATCTCGTGCAAGTTCATTAGTTGGATAGAGTGCGATCGCCTCAGTATTGCCTTGCAAGACTCCTAAATAAGCCGCTAAGCTTTTACCATCGCCAGTCATGGCAGTATTAAACACCACATCAATATCTGGATCTTGCAAAGCTTTAAAAGTCTCTAACTGATGCCAAGCCAATCGCCAACCATCAGGAATTTCGATCCCTTGTGGGGTTTCCACCGTCTCAGAATAGACAGGCTTGAGAACTATTTTGTATTCCGTCATAACTTCACATCCTCATAAATATCTGAAAGCGCGATCGCAAAAGCTTGACCATTTACAAACTCATGCTTGACTTGGCTCTCATGCTCATAAGCAAGATATTCGATATAGGTTAGTTCAGGCTGTCTGGTAAACATAAGCTTTTTCCATAAATACCCTAGCTCTCAACAATTTTAGTATACCCAATATATTTGGAAATAAATTATTAAGTTTTATTTGTCCTTGTCTATAAACTATAGCCATAATTACACACAAAATAAATACTTACAAGGTTCAAGCCCATAAAAGTATACGGACAAATTTTAGTAAGGTATAAGTATTAGCGATCGCCTATGATTAAAATAGCCAAAACTATTAACCTGAGAGGTCAGTAACCATGAAACTTTTAGAAGTTTTAGCCAGAAATCCTATTGAATTACCAAATACCGAAGGACAACGACTCATTCTCAGTGACGTGACATGGGAACAGTACAGCACCCTTGTCAATATATACATAGATGAATATCCATCTCTTCGCATGACTTACCTAAATGGCGTTTTAGAAATTATGACCACATCTAATAAACACGAACGGCTGAAAAAAATCTTTGCTCGTCTGTTTGAGATGTATTTCGTGGAGCGGCGGATCGATCTCAATGGTTATGGTCAAACTACATTTAGAAAGGAAATTGTTCAGAGAGGTCTTGAACCTGATGAATGTTATTGCTTTGGAGAACTGAGAGAAGTTCCTGATATTGCGATTGAGATTGTTTTGAGCAGTGGTGGAATCGATAAGTTAGAGGTATATCGTGGCTTGGGCATCCCTGAAGTTTGGTTCTGGCTGGAGAAACAACAACAATGGAAACTCTATCGTCTTAGAGATGAACTTGATGAGACAAAGTATGAAAATATTCCTCGCAGCGAATTTCTGCCAGAGTTAGATTTTGATTTGCTTAGTCAGTTTAGAGATGCAACTAATCAAACTGAATCGGTGATCGCCTATCGTGACGCTCTGAAATCGTAACCATATCATGTCACGCAAAGGCGAATCAATTACATTATCTATATCCGATCGCGACAAGTCTCAACTCGAAGCGATCGCGATGGAGCTTGGCATGAAATGGGGCGATCGCCCAAATATCTCGAAACTAGTCGAAGCGATCGCCCGCAAGCAAATTCAAATCTCGAAAAATAATGACTGGGCAAGCGATCGTATCGAAACGCTCTCTCGTACCTTCAAGTTATTAATCGATTATGGAGAACTCGATCGCGCTAAAGTCATTGCGAATCTACTACTGGAACGCAGCGAACTTAGCTCACCATTGCGGCGGGACATAGAGCGATTTCTCGACAAACCTCCTGAAATTTGGCGACATACCATCGATCGCTACATCAAACAGCAACAACCCTTTCGTCTGCAATATCTCGATGCGGCCGATCGCTCTCATCAGTTCTCGATTTATCATGCTAAAGTTACTCCCCACGACAAACGACTCTATCTAGACTGCTGGTGCGAAGAATCCACAAGTAGTGACGATGTTGTCGCTCTAAAACATAATCGCTGTCTCAGACTAGATCGCATTCCAGCCGAAGCTGCCATTACATCTATTCAAGGCAAATGGCGATCGCAACTTGATTACATTCATGTCACTTTTAATCTATCGGGAAATCTTGCCTTTGCATACCAACCGCGAGAAGAAGATATCGATAATACATGGCTAGATACCGCCCCGCCGATGCGTCAAATCATCCGCAAAATCAGCAGTACATTTTGGCTCTATCGCGACATCATGCCCTATGCCGAAGACTGCGAAATCATCGAACCCGATGACGTGCGCGAAAAGTTCAAAGAGAAAGTGCGATCGCTTTATCTCAAATATCAGGACTCATCCCTATAGCAATTGTTTTTATATTTGGATACAGTTGACCCGCTCAATACCCCCAAAACCACGATCGCCACTCCACAAAAATCAAATAGCGATCGCTTTAGCTAAAAACTGCGACTTCCATTTTTAACTTTGCGCCAACTTCATCTTCAGCTATATCTAAATCGTAGTCCATTTGTAATCCGAGCCAAAATCTGGGGGACATATTAAAATAGAACGCCAAGCGAATTGCCGTATCTGCGGTAATTCGACGCTTCCCATGAATGATTTCGTTAATACGTCGGGCGGGAACTCGAAGAGCTAATGCTAGCTGATTTTGACTCAAGTTCATCGGCTTGAGAAACTCTTCTAAAAGAACTTCTCCTGGATGGATTGGGTTAAGTTTATCTTCGTTCATTTTGATTCCTCAATGATAATCAACAATTTCCACATTGAAAGCGTCATCATTTTGCCATTCAAAGCAAATACGCCATTGATTGTTAATCCGAATACTGTATTGACCTTCGCGATCGCCACTTAGTCGTTCTAATCGATTTGCTGGTGGAATACGAAGTTCTTGAAGGGTGGGTGACTGATTTAGCATACGCAATTTTCGCAGGGCTACTTGTTGAATTTCTGAGGGCAATTTACGCGATCGCTGCCTCTCAAAGATTTTTTGAGTTTCTTTATCCTTAAAGCTTCGGATCACGACCAAGGAATAGTAAGGTTATATTCGTATTGTATAACGCGGCACGTTAAATGCAAAGGGTTATATCAATGTAAATTTTGTAATCAGCGATCGCCCCCTCAATCCAAAAAAAATCATGATCACCTTGAGAAGATAGATTTTGATGCGCTCATCTTCGATTTAGGAGATTTAGGATGGAATATAGGATAAATTGGCATCATTAGGCTACTACATCAATCTACACGTCAATATTTAGCTATTATATTTTACTAATGTTTAGCAGCGTAAGCGTACTTGAATTAGTTCAATGAGTATACAAACCCCGTCAGAGAACAACACCTCAAAGATAGAACGTCAATCTGATGAGGAACTAACAAAAGCTGCCGATGCTATCGGCAACTTATGGTCACATGTTGCCGCTCCAGTTCTTAAGAACGCAATTAAAGCATTTAGTCAGCTCTGTTCATCAGCAACTAAAATTCCTGTTGCCTATATGGAAGGCTTTGAATCAGAGATAAGAGCGACATCCGAGGCACGAGTAAACATTATTTCCGCGAGCGGCAGACAAATAGAAGAACAAATAAACGTAGATCCTGAATTTGCAAGAGTTGCAATTCAGAAATATGGATCAAAAATTATTCGTGAGCAAATAAATCTTGACAAAGTTTGTAAAGTGGCTGCTACACAACTTCAATCTGAAGCAACGCTCCCCATTAATAACAGTCAAACTGCTAAAGAGATACCTCCGATTGATGATGATTGGTTAAACAGTTTTGAGAAAGAGGCTTCTCAGAAGAGTACGGAGGAGATGCAACTACTCTTCGGTAGAATTCTGGCGAGTGAGATTAATCAGCCATCATCTTTCTCAATCAAGACAGTAAAGCTAATTGGACAACTTGATAGTCGTACTGCAAATTTATTCCGTCTGCTATGTTCTCTTTCAATCTCTTTAAGATTGACGGATAACAACATAATTGATGCGCGTGTTTTGTCACTCGGTGGTAATGCAGCATCTAATTCACTGCAAAATTATGGGCTGAATTTTGATCAACTTAATGTTCTTCAAGAGTATGGGCTAATCATATCTGACTTCAACTCTTACATGAATTATATTATGTGTGTTGCAGTTGGACTTAATGTGCCATTTCCTTTAAAATACCAGAATCGCTCTTGGGGACTAGTTCCTTCCGCAGAGAGAACTATGGGGCAAGAATTGCGTTTAGATGGTGTTGCTTTATCACGTTCAGGTAAAGAACTTTTAAAAATCGTAGATATTGAAACAAATGATTTGTTTACAGCAGCGATTAAGGATTTTTTCCAAAAACAGAATTTATCAATGGTTGAAATTGCAAATCAGTAACTAGTGATCGACTAGAATTCATGACTCACAGTATTAGCGATCTCCTTTAGGAGATAGATTATTGATGTGATCGCCGATAATCTTCATTGTTTTGTGCTTTGTTACAAAGCTATTTTCTAGATAAAACCGATACGAATCGGGTTAACTAAGCCATGTATTATCTAAGCTGTATATTGATCCGCAAAAAATCCGCCCAATCGCTATGAGCAATCAAACCTCAAAAATCACCTATACCTTTACCGATGAAGCTCCAGCCCTAGCCACCTATTCCCTACTGCCCATAGTCCAAGCTTTTACGAGAGCCGCCGAAATCGAGGTTGAACTCAAAGATATTTCTCTGGCAGGGCGGATTATTGCGAATTTCCCTGAGTACTTAACCGAATCACAGCGTCAACCTGATGCCCTTACCGAACTGGGAGACTTGGCAAAATCTCCTAGCGCCTACATCATCAAGCTCCCAAATATTAGCGCATCTCTGCCGCAGTTAATTTCGGCGATCGCAGAGTTACAAGCCAAGGGTTACAACATCCCCAACTATCCTGCCAATCCTCAAACTGAAGAAGAGAAGGCGATTAAGGCGAAATATTCTAAGGTGTTGGGCAGTGCCGTTAATCCTGTGTTGCGTGAAGGAAATAGCGATCGCCGTGTCGCCGCCGCCGTCAAAGAATTTGCTCAAAAGCATCCCCATTCCGTAGGCTCATGGTCAAAGGATTCTAAAACCCATGTAGCGCATATGACTGAAGGCGATTTCTACGGTAGCGAGAAATCGGTGGTAATTCCCAAAGCAGGTGTAGTCAAGATTGAATTAACCAAAGCCGATGGTTCTACTCAAATTCTCAAGGAAAAAACTACTGTACTGGAAGGCGAAGTAATTGATGCTTCGGTGATGAGTGTCAAGGCTCTGCGTGCCTTTTATGCTCAGGAAATTGCTAAGGCGAAAGAGGAAGATATTTTGCTATCTCTCCATGTCAAAGCAACCATGATGAAGATCTCTGACCCGATTCTATTTGGTCATGCGGTGACGGTCTATTACCAAGATGTATTTGAGAAATATGCTGATACCTTCAAGCAATTGGGCATCAACCCGAATAATGGTTTAGGGGATGTTTACGCTAAGATTCAATCTTTACCTGATGAACAGAAGGAAGCGATCGCCGCAGATTTGCAAGCAGTTTATGAAAAGCAGCCTCGTCTGGCGATGGTCAACTCCGATAAGAGGATTACCAATCTGCACGTTCCTAGCGATGTGATTATTGACGCATCTATGGCGGCGACCATTCGGACTTCTGGCAAGATGTGGGGTGCGGATGGCAAGGCTTACGACACCAAGGCAATGATTCCCGATCGCTCCTATGCCACCATTTATCAAGCCTGTATCGAATTCTGCCAGAAAAATGGAGCCTTTGATGTCACCACAATGGGTAATGTCGCCAATGTGGGCTTGATGGCTCAGCAAGCTGAAGAATACGGCTCCCATGATAAGACCTTTGAGATTTCTGATGATGGCGTAGTGCGCGTCATTGATGAAACAGGGGCTATCCTTATCGAGCATCAAGTCGCTAAGGGTGACATCTGGCGGATGTGTCAAGCCAAGGATTTACCAATCCAAGATTGGGTAAAACTTGCCGTCAATCGGGCTAAAGCGACTGGAAATCCTACAGTTTTTTGGCTAGATGAAAATCGCGCCCATGATGCGAATCAAATCGCCAAGGTTAAAATCTATTTGCAAGACCATGACACCGCAGGGCTAGATATTCAGATCCTGTCACCTGTAGCGGCGATGAAATTTACCTGCGAACAGATTAAAATCGGTAAAAACGTGATTTCAGTAACTGGCAACGTATTGCGGGATTATCTCACGGATTTATTCCCAATCCTTGAACTCGGCACTAGTGCCAAAATGCTCTCGATTGTTCCATTGCTAGCGGGTGGTGGACTATTTGAAACGGGTGCAGGTGGCTCGGCTCCGAAACACGTTCAGCAGTTTCTCGAAGAAGGACATTTGCGTTGGGACTCCCTCGGAGAATTTTTAGCGATCGCAGTTACGCTCGAAGACCTCGGACGCAAAACTAACAATGAGAACGCGAAGATCTTGGCGGTCGCTTTAGACCAAGCCAACAGTCTCTATCTCAATAACGATAAATCGCCTTCCCGCAAGATTGGAGGTATTGATAATCGCGGCAGTCATTTCTATATCGCGCTTTACTGGGCGCAGGCTCTAGCGGAACAAAATCAGAACTTGGAACTAAAGTCAAAATTTGCTGAGTTAGCGAAGGTCTTGGCGGATAAGGAAAGCCAAATTATTCAAGAATTGAGCGCTGTTCAAGGTCAATCCGTCGATATTGGCGGCTATTATTTCGCCGATCCAGATAAAGCCAGTCAAACGATGCGACCTAGCCAGACTCTAAATGAGGCGATTAATTCACTCCATTGATACAAGTACTATTTCCAAAATAGGAATAACGATCTAAACGTAGGTCGGAATGATGTTGGGACGTTATTTTAGGGGCGGGTTTAGTTGATAATTCTTTGCTAAAAGCAGGATTTATCAACTAAACCCGCCCCTACAGCCTACATTCTCATAGCAAATATTTTTTTGCCCAGATTACCTGCTGAATGTACGCTCTCTTTATACCAAGTGTATTTTCCGCAATTTGTTGTCAAACAAAAAATATGATTTTTGCTAAAAATTAAAGACGCTTAACTTTACTTTTTAGAACCTTTTCTTCAACCTCATTAATTTGGACTTCTCGCAACCTCGTTGCATAGGCAGGGAAAGGAAATCCAACCAGCAAAGGTGATGGAACTTCGGGCTGATGGATAAACATACTGCCAGATTTTAATAATAGCGATCGCTTCCGACAAGCACCCGTCAAGAAATTATATTCAGGGCGTTCTACTTCGGCGGAGTCCAGACGACCAACTACCCGCACCGCCGCCTGTCCAACCACACGCCGCTCCACCTCTGAAGCAGTTTGTTGTGCGCCGATTAAGATAATGCCAAGCGATCGCCCTCGTTCTGCGATTTCGACTAGCAAATCCTTAATAGGACTGCGACCTTCCTTTGGTGCGTATTTATTTAACTCATCAAGAACGATAAAGACAACGGGATATTGACCGCGCTTTTCCTTTTCCATGAATAGCTTTTGGAGCAATACACCCACCACAAACTTTTGGGCTTTGCTGCCGAGCTTGTTAATATCTGCGATCGTTAGCTGATATTCGGCATCAAGGGGATCGAGTTTATATTTTTGTAATTCTTCCGCAGGTAGATCGCCGCGAATGAGATGTCCCATTTCATCAGCAATTCCCCATAAACGCCGCGTTAGAGCCTCCGCAGTGGCCGGAGCATTCCGTCCTAGCCATTTCTGATCGGGATTCTCGACTAACTTCTCTTCAAGAAATTCAATCAAATCTCGAAATGTTTCCACTTTATCCTTGTCTTCTTCCCCATAGGTATCATCTAAGTCCAGACTAGCTCTAGGCAAAAATCCTAGCTTCTTATCATATTTGTCATTGTCCATCGCCAATCGAGCAAGACGTTCTTCGACGATACTTGCCAAAAAGCCAATGTTCCCGCGCTCTAAATCATCTCCTGCAAATAGAAATCGAAAAAGGCGATCGCGACAAAATTCGCGCATCCCCCACACATAAGCGGAAATATTATCGGAACGTTGATCGAGATGTGGCTCTATCTCTTGAGTGTTTTTCTTTGGGGCAACACAAAATCGTACATCCCGAAATGGTTCTACAGGTAGATCGAGAGCATGATATGTATTGCGATCTTCTTCCCGCATTTTATTGTTTGCTTTATCTAGGAAAAACAAATCTTCACCTTTGACATTAAAAATCAACGCCTTAGTATTCGCTCTTTTAGAACCCAAAGCCGCCGAATTGAAAATGGAATGAAGTAAAAATAAAGCAAAAGAAGTCTTCGTTGCCACTCCCGAAATCCCCGAAATATTGACATGAGCGCCCTTCGTCCCATCGATAAATTCATAATTCAAATAGGCAGGACTCCCATTTCGCATAATTCCTGCGGAGATGCGCTGCTCCATGCCATCGAAATTCAACGCAAATCTCAGGTTCTCATCTTCGGCTAAATAAACAGCATCGCTCGGTTGTGGCGGTAAATATTCTTCAGGCTCAATGCGCGTGACTTGGATATGCGCGGCATAGGATACATTGACGGGCATACTGCCATTGGTAACGAGAAATGTATCTGTATCAAATTGCGTTCCCTCATGGATGGTTCGCACATGATCAACAACCCCATAAAAGTTGACAATCCCTTTTTTATCAGGGCGATCGGTTTTCACTTGCACGACATCATCGAGACGAAGGACTTTGCCGTCACTCACCGCCACCCAAAACTCAAGTGGGGTAGCATCTTTGGTTCCTAATATGTATCCAATCGGCTCGATCATGTCGTTAATTATTAAGTTTGAGAATTTGGGGGCAAGAGAGAACTTGCTATAATTCTCTCTTGTTTGAAATCACCGTATGGGCAATTCATGAATTGTCCATACGGTGAAGCGGAAGCACTGTTGTTTTTTAGTTTCTATTTGCAACTTCTCGTTTAATCGCCTGTAATGTATCACCTAAAGCTTCTTTGAAAATTCCATAGAACGCATCAGTAGGAGTACCACTCTTAGGCTGGGCATTGACAGTGTAAGTAATCAGAATTTGATTGGCAGGACGACGTGGTACTGAGGAGACAGGTTCAATTTTCCAGTAGCCTTCCATTTGGGCAAGATCGCCATCAATAAGTCGAAAATCGATTTGTTTGCGATCAGTTTCTTGAATAGCAAGCTTGGTGCGCGAAACAATCGAAACTAAGAAGACTTGACGCGAATCCACTTGCTCAATCACTTTACGATTGCCACGATTTTCGATGATCTTGCTGGAAGTCATGTTGGGAATAAACTTATAGAGATTGGCATAGTCAGTCAAAACTCGCCAAACTTCATCAGGTGAGGCAGTGAGTAGTACTCGCGCTACATATTTACCGCTGCTACCTGTGACCACTGTTTGCCCTTTGCGTAATGAATCACGCTGCACTGAGGGCAGACGATCAACTGGCCCATCAAAGAGTGCAGCACGGGCGGGAAGGGTTGGAGTACAGCAAGCGATCGCGATCGCCATAAACATTGCCGAGCCTGCGGAAATTTTTGTCACGATTTTCTTGCCTAATTTCTGATCTAGTTGTTGATGAGACTGCATAAACTTTGGATAGGATGAGTCTGTCATGGAATTAATTTATTGTGTATGTATATCAAAATTTGTGGCATTACGAAACTCGATCAAGCCCAAGCGATCGCGCAAATGGGTGTCGATGCGCTTGGTTTTATCTGTGTATCCTCTTCACCACGATATATCAGTGCAACTGCGATCGGGCAAATCACCTCTAGTCTACTCTCTGCCCAGCCTGAGATTGCCAGATTATCAGAGCTAGATTTGATTGGGGTATTTCTTAATTCCAGTATCAGTGAAATTAGTGAAACAGTTGCGCTAGCTGGACTAAACGCGGTGCAACTACATTGTGATGAATCTCCAGAATTTTGTGATCAACTGCGATCGCATCTAAGTGCTACTCACCCGAAAATAAAGCTAATTAAAGCGCTACGAGTTAAAGATCAATCAGGTTTAGAGAAAGCAAATCTTTTTAGCAATGTTGTAGATGCGATTTTACTTGATGCCTATGATCCTCATATGGCGGGAGGAACTGGTAAAACTCTGGATTGGCAAATGTTGCGCGATTTTCGTCCAGCTTGTGACTGGTGGTTAGCGGGAGGCTTATCACCTGAAAATGTTGCCGATGCGATCGCGCTAGTATGCCCAAATGGTTTAGATATATCGAGTGGTGTCGAACGTTCCGCAGGTGACAAGGATCTGGCTAAAGTTAAAAAATTTGTTCAGGGATGTATTTGCGATCGCATCTAAAAATAAAAAACCAATTTTTTGTGGCGTGGCTTCGCCGCGCCACAAAAAATTGGTTTTTTATTAAATCGCATGTGTCGCTCGCTATGCGGGCGACACATGCTTATCGGTTTTTAAATAATTTTGCAAGCTTGATAAATCTGCTTAAACTTTTGCTGCTGAATACTGTGATCGACAATCGGCAAAGGATAATCGCGTTTTTTGCACTGGGGCGGCGAAATATTGCCACTTAAAAGCTCGGCAGTCGTTAAGCCTTGCAACTCAGGCAACCAACGCAAAATATATTCACCTTCAGGATCGTATTTACGAGCTTGTGATGCAGGATTGAATATCCGTAGGGGCTTAGTATCCATACCACTAGAGGCACTCCATTGCCAACCTCCGTTATTTGCCGCAAGATCGCCATCCAGTAATTTCTGCATAAAATAGCGTTCACCCCATTGCCAATTAATAATTAAGTCCTTCGTTAAGAAACTTGCCACAATCATTCGACAACGGTTATGCATCCAGCCTGTTTGATTAAGCTGCCGCATTGCTGCATCGACAATCGGATAGCCTGTGCGCCCTTCACACCAAGCCACAAATTTCTCATCATCATCATCCCAAGGGAAATTTCGCATCTGCGGACGATATGCACCCGTTTCTAGTTCTGGGAAGTAAAACAACACATGTTGATAAAATTCGCGCCATGCTAATTCTTGTTTCCATGTGGTAATCCCTGTGGCTTCTTCTTCGCTACGGACAAGCTGCTCAGCCGCGATCGCCTTTTCCCAAACCCTTCTAATCCCCACAGTCCCAAAGCGCAAATGTGGACTTAATGTCGATGTACCCGCATGGGCAGGAAAATCACGTTCGGTTTGATAGCGCAAGATCCCATGACCATCGCAAAAGGTTTCTAATAATTGCAGAGCCACTGCTTCACCAGATTTCGGTAACTTTATGTCGTTAATAAATTTGAGTTCGCGTAAGCTTGGCAAAGGGATTATAGGCAGATTTTCATAACTAGCTAAACCCATTAATTTTTGAGGTGCATCAAATGGTTTTGGCTTGGGCTTGCTTTGCCAATTGCGCCAAAAAGGAGTGTAAACCTTGTAAGGCTCACCAGATTGGGTAGCGATCGCATCGGGAGCAATCAAACCAATATCAATAAAACTCTGAACGTTAATTCCTAATTCTTGCAGGGCGGCAGTTGCAGCGCGATCGCGTTTAATTGCAAAAGGCTCGACATCTTGATTAAAAAAGACATGACTAGCATTAACCGTCTTAGCTAATTCACAAATCGCAACAACAGGCTGACCAAGCATAAACAACAAATCACTACCCAACTGCCGATAGTTAGCTTGCAACTCCCGCAAACAACCCAGCATAAAGTCAACCTTGCTACCCTCGGTCACGCCATCATCAAGAATGTCAGGGTCAAAAATAAATAGCCCTAGCACAATCCCCCGATCCCCAACTTGGGCGATCGCCTTACTCAAAGCAGGGTTGTCATCAATTCGTAAATCGCGCCGATGCCAGACTAAAGCGATCGGTTGTCCCGATGATATTTCAGGGTTTCCCCCAGAGTTACTGGCTATTTGAGGCATAACTATTGACGGTTGTATACTAAAATCACATATATATTCTATACGGGTTAAAAACTCAGGAATATTTCTCTTGTTAGAAAAAAGTAAGGATCTTTCAACCAGTGCCTAGCGTCGCGAATTTCGGCAATGGCTCCAAGCTAAATCTTAAATTATCCACAAACAGAGTAGCTGCACTTCGTAACTCTATACTTTTTGTGGGTAATGTCAGGAAATCATAAATATTGCACTCCCCAAACATAAATTTTCAGTTAAATAAATGCCCAACATCCCATAGTTTATGCTTGGATAAGGAGAGTAGACTCACCCTCCGCCTTAGGGTCAGCAGAACGGCAATTAAGACAAAGTAACCATTCAGGAATAATTCTATGCAAACAAATGTTGCTAATCAAACCAGCAATATTACGGTAGAAGACGATCGCACAGGTTTAAGTATTGAAACCCTCAAGCGGGCCTTTGCCGATAACCTGTTCTACATACAAGGCAAACTCGGTTCTCAGGCAAACTTCACCGACTACTACATGGCGTTGTCTTACACAACACGCGATCGCCTCTTACAACGTTGGCTGCAAACCCTCAAGGTCTACCATGAGCAAGAGATCAAAACCGTTTATTACCTTTCCGCCGAATTTTTGATGGGGCGACACCTTGGTAATAGCTTGATCAATCTTGATCTATACGAAGCGATCGCCCAAGCCGTTAAAGAATCTGGACTAGACCTGACCGAATTGCTAGAGCAAGAACCAGATCCAGGGCTAGGTAATGGCGGTCTCGGACGTTTAGCCGCCTGTTTCCTTGACTCCCTTGCCACCCTAGAAATTCCTGCAATGGGCTATGGCATTCGCTACGAATTTGGCATTTTTAATCAAGCAATTCAACAAGGCTGGCAGGTCGAGATCCCTGACAAATGGCTGAAATGTGGCAACCCTTGGGAAGTCGTGCGTTATGAGTCCACCGTCCAAGTCAAATTTGGCGGACACACCGAAATCTATAACGATGATCGCGGTCGTCCTCATACCCGTTGGATTCCTAGCTTCACCGTTGAAGGTATTCCCCACGATACCCCAGTGCCTGGATATCAAACCAACACGGTTAACACGCTTCGTCTCTGGAAAGCCGAGGCAGGTGAAGACTTTAACTTCCAAGCCTTTAACTCTGGCGACTATGACGGTGCTGTTGCTACCAAGATTAAATCGGAAACCATTTCTAAAGTTCTTTACCCCAACGACAACACCCCTCAAGGTCGTCAGTTGCGTCTAGAGCAGCAATTCTTTTTCGTATCCTGCTCGCTCCAAGACATCATTCGTCGTCATCTCAAAAAATATAATCGTTTAGATAATCTGCCTGAACATGCGGCTGTCCAGCTAAACGACACCCACCCTGCAATTAGTATTGCCGAAATGATGCGTCTGCTTGTAGATGAGCATGAACTGTTTTGGGATGAAGCATGGCGGATTACTCAGCGCACTTTTGCCTACACTAACCATACGCTCATGCCTGAGGCGCTAGAAAAATGGGGCGTTCCCCTATTTGAAAGCCTATTGCCTCGTCATTTGGAAATTATTTACGAAATCAACCATCGGTTCTTGCAAGACGTTCAGACTTGGTTTCCTGACGACGATGAGTTGCTATTGCGCCTATCGATTATCGAAGAGGGCGGCGGCAAAAAAGTACGGATGGCAAACCTCGCTACAGTTGGTAGTCATGCGGTCAATGGTGTCGCAGCATTGCATACCGAACTGCTCAAAGCTGATGTGTTGAGAGATTTCTATAAGCTTTGGCCCGAGAAGTTTAACAACAAAACCAATGGAGTCACACCGCGCCGTTGGGTATTGCTTGCCAATCCTACGTTGTCAGCCTTGATCACTGACAAAATTGGTGATACATGGCTGAAGCATCTTGATGAACTTCGTAAACTTGAAGCTTTTGTTGATGACAAAGATTTTCGCGATCGCTGGAGACAGATTAAACAAGCCAACAAACAAGCGCTTGCCGACTACATCATGGCTCACAATTGTGTAGAAGTTGATGCCAACTCGATCTTCGACATTCAAGTAAAGCGCATTCATGAGTACAAGCGTCAACATCTTGACCTGTTGCACATCATCGGGCTTTATCTGCGGATCAAGCAAAATCCAAGTATCAACATTACTCCCCGCACCTTTATCTTTGGTGGTAAGGCAGCCCCTGGTTATTTCATGGCGAAGTTGATCATTAAAGCGATTAACGCGGTAGCCGATGTGGTCAATCGTGATCCTGATGTGCAAGGACGCATCAAAGTTGTCTTCCTTGCTAACTTTAGTGCATCTCTCGGTCAATTGATTTATCCTGCTGCTGACTTGTCAGAGCAAGTCTCGACCGCAGGTAAAGAAGCTTCGGGTACTGGCAACATGAAGTTCACCATGAATGGAGCTTTGACGATTGGTACTCTAGACGGTGCGAATATCGAAATCCGTGAAGAAGTTGGTAATGATAATTTCTTCCTTTTCGGATTGACAGCAGCGGAAGTCGAACAGAAGAAGTCTGAAGGTTACAATCCTCAAACTTATTACCAAAGCAATGAAGAACTTCGCAATATTCTTGATCGCTTAGGTATGGGATATTTCTCTCCTGGGGAGAAGGACTTGTTTAAGCCTTTAGTGGATTCGCTGATGTATCATGATGACTATATGTTGTTAGCAGATTATCAAGACTATTCAGATTGTCAAGCTAAAGTCAGTGCTGCTTATCAAGATGTTGAGAAATGGACAACTATGAGCATTCTCAACGTGGCAAGATCTGGCAAGTTCTCTTCCGATCGCACAATCAAAGAATATTGTGATGAGATTTGGAATGTGAAGCCAGTGAAAGTGGAGTTGGAGCCCTATGATCCTGCAAGGGCTACGCTCAATGTTGGCGGCTAATATCTAAATCAAAAATAATAAAGGCTCGCAAAGCGAGCCTTTATTATTTGTAGTAAAATTTCTACAAGTTATTTATGAAAATCGCCTTTTTCAATACCAAGCCCTATGATCGTCAATCGTTTAATGTTTCTAACGATCAACATCAGCACGAAATAGTTTTTTTTGAATGCCATCTTAGCCATGAAACTGTTTCTCTCGCCATGGGTTTTCCTTCTATCTGCATTTTCATTAATGACTACCTTGATGCAGAAATGTTGGAGAAGTTAGCCCAAGGTGGCACAAAATTAATTGCTCTAAGATCGGCTGGGTTTAATCACGTGGACTTAGCTGCTGCTACTCATTTAGGAATAGCGATTGTGCGAGTTCCAGCTTATTCTCCTTACGCAGTTGCCGAACATGCGATCGCCTTAATTTTATCGCTCAACCGTAAAGTCCATCGCGCCTATAACCGCGTTAGAGAAGGCAACTTCTCCATTGAAGGATTACTCGGGTTTGATCTACATGGTGCAACGGTTGGGGTAATTGGCACAGGTCGAATTGGCGCGATTTTTGCTCGGATTATGCGTGGATTTGGTTGTAAATTAATCGGCTATGATGCTTACCAAAATCCTGCTTGTTTGGAAATGGGATTAGAATATGTCTCAATGCCTGAACTCTTCGGCAAGTCAAATATCATTTCACTCCATTGTCCACTTACGCCCGATACGCATTATTTGATTAATGCTGAAGCGATCGCCCAAATGCAAACTGGGATGATGTTAATTAACACAAGTCGCGGTGCATTAATTGATACTCAGGCGGCGATCGATGGTCTGAAATCAGGTGCGATCGGCTATCTCGGTATAGATGTATATGAGCAAGAAGCAGATTTGTTTTTTGAAGACTTGTCCAATGAAGTTATTCAAGATGATACGTTTCAGCGATTACTAACGTTCCCAAATGTGATTGTTACAGGACATCAGGCTTTCTTTACTAGCCAAGCTTTAGCCAATATCGCTGATACTACGCTCTCAAATATTACAGAATTTGAGCAGGGTGAAAATTGTGTAAATGAGGTGAAGATCGAAAATGCGATCGCCACGAAATAACACCAACTAAAACCCAATATTAGTGGTGCGCGGCGAAGCCGCGCACCACTAATATTGGGTTTTAGTTACTGCTATATACAGCCCGATCGCGACCTTGATTTTTGGCTAGATATAAACCCTTGTCAGCAGATTCAATGAGACTTCTTGGATGTACGTTCTTCTCAGGCATAGTTGTGGATATGCCAATACTGAGAGAGACACAATCTTTGACAAAAGAAGCTTCGTGCGGGATATGGAGATTAGCAATAGTAATGCAAATTTCTTCAGCGATAAAAGTGGCTCCTTCTCTTAGAGTATTTGGCAAAATCACCGCAAACTCCTCACCACCATAACGAGCTACTAGATCGGCAGGACGACGAATACAAGACTCGATTGACTTTGCTACTGCCCGCAAACAATCATCGCCCATAGGATGTCCATAGCGATCGTTATAGCGCTTGAAAAAATCTACGTCACAGAGCAACAAAGAAAGTGGCAAATGTTCTCTAGCCAAGCGTTGCCATTCTCTTTCTAACCTTTGATCAAAGGCTCGACGATTAGCAATCTGGGTCAATCCGTCGATAGTTACTTCACGAGCAAGCGATAAAGCTCGGTCATAAAGCAAAGCTTCGATCGTATCACTGTGAGATGTGGTCGTGTCAAGAATGATCTCCAGATCCTCTTTTTCCCCTGAAAGTCTATCTAAAAGCAATCTCAGCGCAGTCTCTGTCTGTTGGCGATCAAGAATTTCAGTTTGCAGACGATGATTAACTTGCGACAGTTGTTCTCCTTGAGTAATTTTTGTGTCTAAGTACTCTCTTAAGATGATATTTTGCGATCGCAATGATTCTATTTCTTGTTCCAAACGCTCAACTTTAGCCAAGAAAAGCTGTTCATTAGTAACTAGTTGGGTGTTTTCAGTTTCCATACTTTTCTGATCTGTTGGCTTTAGCAATTTTAGAACAGCTTTAAGAAATTGCCAAATTTACAAACACAATATGTCAATTAACCACTTAAATTTTATTAAAAATGTTGCAAAACAACAGTTTTAATAAAATTGCGATCAGTTCAAACCCATATTTGGGTAAGAACCACGCTTTGCGTGGTTCTTACCCAAATATGGGTTTGATTATATTTTAGCTGCGAAATAATCGCGAATATTGAGTTTCGTGGTTAGCACAAGCTAAACTCGTTCCCCAACCACACCATTCCAATTCATTGTCTAAACGTTTTAAAGCTAATTGAGAACTACAAAGAATATCAGTATTGAGCTTGAAGATAACTTGCTGTCCAGTAGTTTGTCCAAATGGAACAGACCTCACAGCAGCACTGACTAAATTGGATAGCCAACTATAAATATAGCCAACTGTTGTATTACTAACATCAATTCCTAAGCTTGCAGCCACAATTCCAAAGGCGATCGCATAGTTGCAACCTTTCCCTTGAGCGTTCTCTTTGGCGGTTGGTAAAAGATCGCTGATTGATTTACGGATAGCTAATTGCTCGTTTTGACTAGCTGGAAGTTGCCACCATAACTTCATTAAGGACTGTCCCATTTGCCAACTGGCGAGACGGACTTCTTCAGACTCTCTAGTTGCCGATAGCCAGTTATTCCAATAGTTTAACGCGGTGATATCGTTAGATATCATTGCTTGATGAGAGCGAAGTGCGATCGCTGCTTCGTTAGTAATAAATCCGAAGCTCATCTCTCTTTTTAACCAATTGCAGAGATCAGACTCAGTTTGAATAGTACCATTACTACAAAGATACTCAATTCCTTCGGAATAGCTATAAGCGCCAACGGGCAGAGCAGGACTGGTGAGTTGTAGCAATCGCAATAATTGCCAAGAATCGGGATTAATGATCATGGTGATGATGGTAAGCCCCAGACTCAGGTTGAAAAGGTTGAGTTTCGTGATTTACGGTAAGTCCCATTTGCAAAACCATATCTTCTAGAACTGAATCAGGAGTTAATCTCAGATAGGTTTCGGTAATTTCCAAAGAAATATGGCGATTACCTAAATGATAGGCGGCTCTCAAAAATTCAAGAGGATGTTTAGCGGTGACGGTGACTACTGGCTCAGGCTTAGCGACAACGATTGCGATCG
Source organism: Pseudanabaena sp. lw0831 (assembly GCF_016584665.1). Taxonomy (GTDB): domain Bacteria; phylum Cyanobacteriota; class Cyanobacteriia; order Pseudanabaenales; family Pseudanabaenaceae; genus Pseudanabaena. Next base: position 42,110 of record NZ_BBJB01000081.1, on the reverse strand, counting down.
CCCAATCGTGCTCATCCGCAAGAATATCACCTTCTCTGAGAACGGTTCCTCTCTGAAGCTGTAAATTAATCTCTTCTCCTTCAACAGTCGTAAATCGGTGACGGCTGCGAGTTCTATCTTCAGCAATGAGCGCAAGTGTTAAGAGAGAGTTCTGATCGACTAATTTTTTTACTTCTGTCGATAAACCAGTTTTCGATAAACGTTTTGTAACAATGTGCATTAGCTAAAATTACAGTAAAGTAGAGACGACGCTTTGCGTCATCTCTACTTTACATCATATATAAGCAGGATAAATCCCAATGTCACCATTTCGAGTCGGAGTTGCTGGTCCTGTTGGTTCTGGAAAAACTGCCCTAGTTGATTCTCTTTGCAAATCCATGCGATCGCATTTCCAAATTGCGGTTGTCACCAATGATATTTATACCCAAGAGGATGCTCAGTTTTTAGTGCGCAGTGAAGCTCTTTCACGCGATCGCATTGTCGGTGTAGAAACAGGAGGCTGTCCGCATACGGCAATTCGCGAAGATGCATCGATGAACTTAGCAGCGATCGAGCAGTTAGAACTTCGCTTCACCGATTTAGATTTATTATTTGTAGAAAGCGGCGGCGATAATCTTGCTTCTACCTTTAGCCCAGAATTGGTTGATTTAACCCTATACGTAATTGATGTGGCTGCTGGCGACAAAATCCCCCGCAAGGGGGGACCAGGAATTACTAAATCTGATTTATTGGTAATTAATAAAATCGATCTTGCTCCCTATGTTGGGGCTGATCTGGGTGTAATGGATCACGATGCTCGAAAAATGCGTGGTGACAAACCGTTTGTTTTTAGTAATCTTAAAACTCAAGAAGGTTTAGATAAAATCACAGAATTTATTGTGAAGAGAATGTAGGTTTGACGAGTCTCAGGAAAGTTATTCCAATAAGTAGTGCGCGGATTCTCCGTGCACTACTTTTTCTACTCACTAAGAAGAGAGGATATAGCGTTATAGTAGGGGTAAATATTGCGACAGCTATACAATCAGTTGAGAAAGACAATTATTGAAGCGTAACCATTTGTGGGTATGGAAAAACATCCTTCTTTAACATCTGAGCAAATTTCTCTAGAAGATTGGCAAAATACGCCAATCAAAGTCAGGTGTTTGGTGAATTCACTACTCACAAGTACATCTGTATCAGATCCCGAAATTCTCCTAAGCCAATCTCTAGAGGCTAATCAAGAGATCGAACTAAAACTACGCAATCTCACCGACGCAATGCCAGGGGCTGTTTACCAATTTCGACTTAGCCCAGAAGGATCTTTCAGCATGATCTTCATGAGTGAAGGTGTTCGAGAATTGGGGGGCATTTCTCCAGAACAAGTTATTAATGATATCCAAGTCATGTGGGACTTAATCTTGCCTGAAGATTTGGGGCTTTTACATCAATCAATTACCCTCTCTGCCCAGACTCTAAAACCTTGGCATCTTGAATTTCGTATTCAAACTGCTAGTAAAAAAATCAAGTGGATTTTGGGACAATCTCTTCCCCATCAGCAAGAAAATGGGGCAATTATCTGGAACGGTCTTTTGACGGACATTAGCGATCGCAAACGTATCGAAGCAGACCGTCAGCAAGCAGAGGAAGGCTTACGGCAAAGCGAGGATCGTTTTAGAAAAATGGCTGCAAATGTACCTGGAGCAATTTTTCGATACCTACTCCGACCCGACGGCTCCGATTCAGTTTTGTACATGAGTCCTGGGTGTTACGGGCTTTGGGAGGTTGAGGCTGAAGCCGTGGTACAGGATGCCACGATCTTGTGGCAGATGATCCATCCTGAAGATCAAACTCCAATGTACGAATCAGTCATGCAATCAGCGCAAACCCTTCAGCCTTGGTCTTGGGCATGGCGAATTACGACCCCATCAGGTCAGCAAAAGTGGCTAGAAGCGTCTGGTCGTCCTGAAAAGCAAGCCAATGGCGAAATTATTTGGGATACCTTAATCTTAGATGTGAGCGATCGCAAATTGGTAGAGGAGAAAATTAGGGAACAACAAACCCAACTTGATCTAGTTGTAGAGGCATCTCAAATTGGCTTCTATATCTCCGATTTGCGTACCGAAACATCCATTACTTCTTCAGCGTATAAGACCCAACTTGGATATGTACCTGATGCCATAGAAGCATCTCCTGATGATTGGAGCGAGCGTCTGCATCCAGATGATCGAGAAAGGGCGATTTCTGCTTCGCGCTCATTTAAGAACAAAGAATCTTCGTATAGCATCGATTTTCGCTTACGCCATCGAGACGGTAGCTATCGATGGATTTATAGTAATGCTCAACTAATTTGTGATGAAGTGGGTACTCCGATCAAAATTGTGGGTATTCATCTCGATATTACTGATCGTAAACAAGCTGAAGCCGCATTACAGAAAAGTGAGCAGCGATTTCGCAGCTTATTTGAGTCAACCCCTAAAATTTCAGTTCAGGGCTATAACAAACAGCGCCAAGTAATTTACTGGAACGATGCTAGCGAGGACCTTTATGGCTATACCAAAACTGAGGCAATAGGTCAGCAACTTGAAGATCTGGTTATTCCTCCAGAGATGCGAGAAGGTGTAATTGGTGCAATTCAAAATTGGCTTACAGAAGGGCAGATTATCCCCGCAGATGAGTTGAGCTTAATGCGTAAAGATGGCTCTAGAGTTACAGTCTTTTCTAGTCATATCATGCTGACTAATTCTGAAGGTGAGCAGGAAATGTATTGCGTGGATATTGATTTAAGCGATCGCAAAAAAGTTGAAGAAGAACTGCATTATCAAAAAGAAGTATTACAAGTCGTCTTCGATCACCTCCCCCTCATGATTGGACTTTATTCCACTAGTGGCGAAGTTCTGATGATGAATCAAGAGCTAGAGCAGATCGTCGGTTGGGCAGAAGAAGAGTACAAAACGGTTGATGTTCTGAAAGCTTGCTATCCAAACTTAGAGGACTACGAGCGGGTAATCAACCATATTGTGACTGCCAACTCAACATGGAAAGACTTCAAGACCCAAGTGCGGGATGGTCGTATTCTCGATACCAGTTGGGCGCAAGTTCGTCTGTCTGATGGGAGAAGTATTGGCATTGGGCAAGATATCACTGATCGCCAAAAAGCTGAAGGAGATTTGCGTCGGGCTGTTGCGACAAACCAAGCCTTGATCGATGCGATCCCCGATCTGATTATACGGATTAGCCGAGAAGGTATTTATTTAGATGCTATTTCTTCAGACAATATGAAGTTATTGTTTCCGCCAGAAAAAATCATCGGCAACAGCATCTTTGATTTTCTTCCGACAGAATTCGCACAAGAGCGAATGTATTATATCGAACAAGCTTTTCAGACTGGGAAATTGCAGCTTTATGAATACCAAATTTTGATCGATGGCGAAATACATTATCAGGAGGCTCGGATTGTCGTCAGTAGCGACAATGAGGCTACGGTCCTTATTCGCGATATTAGCGATCGCAAACAAACAGAATTATCTTTGCGAGAGAGCGAAGCACGTTATCGGGTATTAGCTGAGAACATTAACGATCTTGTCTGTTTGCATCATCCTGATGGGCGCTATCTCTATGTCAGTCCATCCTGTGAAGCTCTTTTGGGTTATCGCTATGATGAAATGCTCGGACAAGATCCATATATTTACTTTCATCCAGACGATCTCGATCGCATCCGACAAGAAGCTCATGCAGCAGCGATCACAGGAAAATCAACACCAATCACCTATCGGATGCGTCAGAAGTCTGGTAACTATATCTGGTTTGAAACCCTAACCAATCCGATTATGGATGCGACAGGTCAAGTTATTCAACTTCAAACTACCTCCCGTGACGTGAGCGATCGCATCCAAGTTCAAAATCAATTAGAGTATGACGCTCTCCACGACACGCTCACAGGATTGCCCAATCGAAACCTATTAATAGAACGTTTGGAATTATCCATTCACCGAGCCGAACGCCTCAATGATTATCATTTTGCAGTTTTATTTCTCGACCTCGATCGCTTCAAAGTGATCAATGATAGCTTGGGGCATTTAGCAGGTGATAAATTACTGATTGCCATTTCTCGAAAATTGCAAGCCACTCTTCGAGAAATCGATCTGGTAGCTCGTTTGGGTGGTGACGAGTTTGTGATTCTACTCGACGAAATCAAAGATATTCAGGAAGCCATTCACGCTACACAAAGGATTTTTGCAGAGTTGCAAACACCTCTAACCATTGAAGGACGCGAAGTATACACGACCGCTAGTATTGGAATTGTGTTAGGGACAAAAGACTATGCTCAAGCATCTCACCTATTGAGAGATGCGGATATTGCAATGTATCGAGCAAAAACTAGGGGCAAAGCAAGGTATGAAATTTTTGATGCGGAAATGCACAGGCAAGCACTGAGTCGGATGCATTTAGAAAACGATTTACGTCGAGCAATTGATTGCCAAGAATTTGTGCTGCACTATCAACCAATTGTGTCTCTGGACAGTGGATACCTCGTTGGGTTTGAAGCCTTGATGCGTTGGCAACATCCTAGCCAGGGGTTGAAATATCCAGGAGACTTTATCGCAGTAGCCGAAGAGATTGGACTGATTACGCCCCTAAGCTCTTGGGCGCTGCGGACAGCCTGTCAGCAATTAGCAAAGTGGCAAACTACTTTCCCAAGTCTTTCTGACCTCAAAGTAAGTGTAAATCTGTCGGTGCAAGATTTACGGCGATCTGATCTAATCTCAGAAGTCGATCTGGTGCTTGATCAAACTCAATTAGATGCTCGTTGCCTGACCATAGAAATTACCGAAAGCATGTTAATTGAAGATATTGAGTCTACGATTAAACTATTTAGCCAGTTGAAAGAACGAGGAATCCAAGTTAGTCTTGACGATTTTGGTACTGGATACTCATCGTTAAACTATCTCCATCGCTTACCAATGAATAACTTAAAAGTTGATCGCTCTTTTGTTAATCAAATGGAAGAAGGCAAAAAAAACTATCAAATTGTAGAAACGATCGCCACACTCAGTAAACAATTAGAACTTGATGCGATCGCCGAAGGGATTGAAACCTCGCATCAACTAGAAAAATTAAAAGAACTAGGATATCGATTTGGTCAAGGTTATCTATTCTCAAAACCACTTAGTCAAGAAGCAACAGAGGCACTATTAAGAAATACTAATTTATGTTTATTGGTTCACAGTGTTTTGGACTCAAACCCAAGCCAAGAAAATCCGTAAAAGTGTTGCTTTGCAACACTTTTACGGATTTTTTATGGTTCGATTGATCGGTAATTGATGTAGGCGGAACATTTTGACTTTTACATTACTCCAGCCAAATTGAATCTCCACAACGAATTACTCCTTCCTGAAGTACTGAGGTGCGAATACCTGCGATCGTTTTGTTGTGTTTAGTTGTAGTCCGCAAAATATTTAAATCAGTAGGAAGATCTGACTGAGCAATGGTTGTCACCACACATCGAGGACATGCAGTATCAATACTCAGGCAGACTTCATCGCCGATGAACATCTTGCTACCAACCCAACCATCTTCAATAAATGTGGCTTCTGGATCTGTTGGCTCAATTAGGATATTCGGACGAAACCGACAGGGTTCAAAAGCACCTTCTGGATATATTTTCTTTAGTTGAGCTAATGTCGCAGTTGTAATCGCGTGAATAGGGCAGGAATCAAAAAAGGTTCCTGATGGCATAAATAATTGCGTAATAACTTCCCGATTGAGGGCTCCTTCAATATCTGGCCAGTACTGATCTAAACTAGGTGCTTCAGGAGCAGAAGTGAGCAACTGAACATCTCTTCCCACTGCTTGTGAAAGAGTCGTATTTATATCAATATTGTCACTGGTAGCTGTGCTTCCGTCAGGCAAGGCAAATTTAACGGCAGGCATTGACGATTGGGATTTAGGAGATGATACAAACTCTGCCTGAAACCCTAGCAATTTTGCCCATTTTTTGGGGTTTTTGGCACTGGCAATTCTCTCAGTTTCACGATCCCACAGGGCGTAAGCGCGATCGCCTAAAAGACCATTGGATACAACATCCACTTGATCAAGTTTCTCTCCTAGCATCGACTTGACTGGATAACGCCAGAGTGAGGCAACTACACCAACTAAAATTCGTGTCATAGCTTTTCCGATTAGTAATTGACCTGTATTACAGCGCTTTGCGCTCAAATCAGAACCACAAGAAACTTTTTAAAAGTTTCTTGTGGTTCGTTTGATCGGAAATTGCTGTAACCTTAAATCGCAAGGTACTTATGAACTAAATCATCGCTTAAATCAGATGTTGCGCCATCTGCCACTACCGCACCCTTCTCCATGATGAAGAACTTTTGAGCTAGCTGACGGGCAAAATCCACCTTCTGTTCGACGACAATTAAGGTGATCCCCTTTTCACGGTTAATCCGTTTGAGAGTGTCCTCAATTTCCTGCACAATCGAAGGCTGAATTCCTTCTGTAGGTTCATCTAGGAGCATCATTTTCGGATTACTCATCAATCCGCGTGCGATCGCCAATTGTTGTTGCTGTCCTCCACTCAATAATCCACCTTGACGGCTGAGATGCTGTTTCAGCATCGGGAAAAACTCAAAAATCTCATCAGGGATTTTACGGTACTGCTTATGTCCAGCCGACATACCTAGTTTGAGATTATCCAAAACCGATAAATAAGGAATGATTTCTCGACCTTGGGGAATGTAAGAGATTCCATACCTTGCCCGTTTGTAAGTTGGAACCTTAGTAATTTCATCAGCATCAAAAACGATATTGCCCGAAAGAACCTTGTTCAAACCAATAACGCTACGAAGTAATGTCGTTTTTCCAACACCATTACGCCCTAACAAACAAGCAATATCACCTTGATTAATCGCCATATTCACTCCGAACAAAACAGGTGTTTGTCCATAGGAAACAGTAACATCAGTTAACTCAAGCAGCATCGATTTGTTCTCGTCCAAGATACACCTCAATTACTTTAGGATTAGATTGAACCTCGTTGACCGAACCTTCCGTCAATTTTTCGCCTTGGTGGAGTACCACAATTCGTTGCGCAATTTGTTTGACAAACTCCATATCATGTTCGATTACAACAACTGAATGATTCTGAGAAATTGTTTTGATAATTTCCCCTGTCAAATGGGTTTCGTCAGGAGTCATGCCAGCCGTTGGTTCATCTAATAAGACCAAGGTCGGATCTTGAGCAATTACCATGCCAATCTCTACCCACTGTTTCTGTCCATGAGACAGAGATGAGACTTTAGAATAGCCTTTTTCTAAAAGACCAACGCGATCGAGTACAGAAATAATCTTGTCTCTTTTACCAGCCGTAAGTTTAGACTTGATCGAAGCAAAAACACCATGGCTTCCTTTGAGCGCTAGTAAAATATTATCGAACACCGACAAATCGTTATAAACATTAGGATTTTGGAACTTACGACCAATCCCCATCCGCGCAACTTTGAAAGGACTTTGATTAGTTATATCTTTGCCATGATAGTAGACATGTCCTGAAGCTACAGGAGATTTGCCAACGATCGCATCAAGCAAAGTACTCTTGCCAGCTCCATTTGGCCCGATAATCGTAACGATCTCATTTTCGCCTACTTCTAGATCAACACCTTTTAAGGCTTTGAACCCAGAAAAGACTACCTTAAGATCTTTAACAGACAAAACAGATTCTCTACCATTAGCAACGTTGCTAGTCTCAACTTCCGAAATTGTTTCCATGAGTTATACCTTTTTTAAGATTAAGAAATGTGTGATTTTATTGAACTCTAGATTCCTAGAAGTTTTAATTATAAAAAGTTAACTTCGAGGAATTCGACAAATCATTCGGTTCTTTCCAATTGATTAGACTTTTTAGAAAGAAACTTCTTTGGCAATAGGCTCATCAGTCCATCAGGTAGAAACAAGACAACTAAGACCAAAATTACTCCAACAATTAACTGCCAATCTTGAGTAACTCGATCAACTGAATTTTGAATCTGTCCAAGTAAAATAGCAGCAATGATTGGACCAAAAAGTGTCCCTCTACCGCCTACAGCGACCCAAATTACGATCTGAGTACCAAAAGCAACACCCAGATAAACTGGTGAAATAAAGTTGTTTAGAGGAACAAACAAACCGCCCGCAATTCCAGCAATTCCAGCCGATAGTGTCCAAATAAAGATCTTGAAATTAGCAACGTCATAGCCGAGGTAGGAGATGCGTTGCTCATTTTCTTTGATAGAGCGCAGAATCAATCCAAAGTTAGATTGAGTTAGCCACCAACTTCCAGCCATCACTAATGCAGCAAAAGTGAGGATTATAAAATATATTCCCATTGGAGGAACGGTTGCACCAAATAGGATTAGTTTTGAAACATCAGTGATCCCATTAGTCCCTCCCGTATAAGCTTGTTGACTAACAAAGAAAGTAGTTAAAGCTGAAGAGATGGCAAGGGTGATAACTGTAATGTAAACACCGCTAACTTTAGAACGAAAAATGAAGGAGCCAATTAAATAGGCAAATCCAGCTGGTAATACTACCATTGCAATTACGGCAACTGGAAAATACTGCAATGGGGCAATAAACCAAGGTAATTCTTTCAAACCGTTCCAAACCATGAAGTCAGGAAGTGTGCCGCCATAGTTATTTGCGGTTGCAGACAAATTCAGCTTTAGATAATATGCCATCGCATACCCGCCCAAAGTAAAAAATACGCCATGGGCAAAGCTAAGAATGCCAGTGAATCCCCAAACCAGATCTAGAGAAACACCCAAAGTGCCAAACAAAAGCAACTTTGCCATCAGGTTGGTCTGGAATGTGCCAGCAACAAAAGGAAAAATTGCAAATATAGCCAACAGGACTAAACTAATAGCCAGCCATCGCTTCGGAACATAGTTAGCCTGTCTAATGCGACCTACTACTTCTGCCATAATAAAACCTCCACTAAATTCGCTCTTATTGACAAAAAGATCGATGTAAACATCTTAACTACGCTTCTGAACTGTAAATAGCCCTTCGGGACGGTAGCGAATCAAAACGATTACGGCTGCCAATACAATTACTCTTGCCGTTGGATCGTTGATTAGGTATGCGATCGCAGCATTCGATTCGCCAATCAAAACTGCACCTGCTAAAACGCCGATTAGCTTATCCACGCCGCCTGTAACAACAGTCATCCAAGCATCTACTAGATAATCTTGTCCCATTGGGGGCGCAACACTTTTTAGTGAAGAAATAACAGTACCTGCAACTCCTGCTAAGCCACATCCATAGGCAAAGGTAAGCATATCTACGAGACTAGTATTCACACCCAAGCACTTTGCCATGTCACGGTTTTGGGTGACTGCACGCACTTCTCTTCCGAGCTTTGTTCCGTAAAGTAGAAAAGCTGTTATTCCTAGAAGCAATAGTGCCATAAAGATGATAAACAAGCGGTAGTAAGATATCTCGATCGCTTGTCCGCCAATTTGAAACGGAGTCCAGTTTCCTCTGATGTAGGGCGGTGCTTTCACATACTTTAGTTGAGCCGTGAAAATAAGCTTAACAACGCCTTGAATCACAATACTTAGTCCCCAAGTCGCCAAAAGGGTCTCAACAGCTCGCCCATATAGCCGTCGAACGATGGTTAGTTCGACAATCGCGCCGATAAAGGCTGTAAATAAAAACGAAAATGGGATTGTCAATAACAAATCCATTTTGAAATTACTTTGCAATACAAACGAAGTATATGCGCCGAGCATGATAAATTCACCATGCGCTAGGTTAATTATTCGCATAACTCCGAACGTTATCGAAAGACCTAAACCTGTCAACAAAAGAATACCGATAATACCAACACCATTTAGAAGCTGATTGGTAATTGCGATCGGGTCGAATGACTTTGCTGCCGGAGTTGCCTGTGCTAAGTGTATTAACGAAGATAATGCATTAATTGGCAAGACGTTCATGGCTTTCTTAGTTCAATCATTCAGTGTTTGGTTAGTTCTGGCTTAAACCCACTTCCTACGATCTATAGCAAAACTGCTTATAGCTTTGTAAGAGTTGTGAGAGGCACACTTTGCGGGTGCGCCTCTCACAACTCTTTTTTGGATTGCTATAACTAGTTAGTGGGAGGTTGCTAAATACAATTTGACTAGATGGAAATCAATTTAAGATTCTTTCAGGTACTCAATTGGAAGATCCTTCTTCGTCTCAACATTGGAGTTGCTGCGATCGTCTGGAGTTTTGTGAACGCATGTGCGACCCTTGTACAAAGCTTGGCTCCAAGGAATCGGTTTCACGGCTGCCTTGGTCGCAAATACGATTTCAGCCTGACCATCTGCCTTCCATTTCCCAATTCTGGAATATAGATAGGTGTGGTAGTTGTCTGGATCAGACTTCACAGTTCCTTGAGGAGCCTTGAATACTTGACCTCTAGTTGCTTCACGTAGATTAGCAGTGTTAAATGGTTTCTTTTCCTTGGCGCATTTTTCCATCGCCTGAGCCATGAAGAATGTTTGCAGGTAAGCTGCCTCCATAACTCCGTTGGTAACGCGATCCTTACCAAATTTCGCTTTGAACTGCTCAACGAAGGCCTTGTTTTCAGGAGTTTCAACGGACTGGAAGTAGTTAAAGCTACTATAGTGACCTTCAGCAAACTCAGGTCCCATTGCTTGAATTTCTTCTTCTGTAGTCGGATATGCCATGATCGGAATATCCTTAGAAGTGATCCCAGCGTCCTTAAGTTGCTTGTAAAAAGCAGGAATACTGTCTCCAACTAGATTGCTGAGGATGAAGTTAGGCTTGGCTTGCTTGATCTTGTTGATGATGGTAATAAACTCAGTTGTACCGAGCGCAGCGTATTCGTCGCCAACAACTTCACCGCCCCCATTGACCAATTCTGCCTTCGCGATCCGATTGCTTTCTTTAGGATAGATGTAGTCAGAACCGATGAAGAAGCCTTTCTTACCAAAGTTTTTGATACAGTAAGGGATCGAGTCGGTGATCTGTTGGTTTGGCGCAGCGCCAGTGTAGAAGACATTCGAGCTACATTCATTTCCTTCATAGTAGACAGGATAGTAGAGTAGACTATCTTTTTCTTCAAAAACTGGAAGAACTGATTTGCGACTAGCTGATGTATAACAACCAAGAACGCATACAACCTTGTCTTCATCAATCAAACGCTTCGACATTTGGTTGTATAAATCCCAGTTGGAGTCAGGATTGACGACAACTTTTTCAATCATTTGACCATCAATGCCCTTCTTGCCAGCCCAAGGACCTGTACCTTCATTGATTTGGTCGATCGCAAGGAAAGTTGCATCCTGCAACGACTTTTCAACGATCGCGATCGTACCCGTAGTCGAATACATTACGCCAACTTTGATTCCTTTCTTGCCATCTGCGGCAGGAGAGGCTGCTGTAGTAGTTGTACCACCAGTTGTAGTTGGGGTGGTGGTTGTAGGGGTACAAGCTGCAACAATACTGCTAGCAGCAGCTAGAGAACCGTACTGGATAAATCTGCGACGGGTTATCCCATTCAAAGCATCATTCGATCGGTTGATCTTCTTCATTAGATGAAACACTCCTAAACTATTTTAAAACTCACACCAAGAGATATGTAATTTTGACATCAAGATGGATTCTCTTAACGAGTAAAGACAAGATGTCAATTCCTAATACCCAATCTAGTGTCCAACCATCCAAGGACGGCTTCCAGAATGATACTGAACTCTAGGAGTTTTAGGTTCCAGATCTCGCTTAACAAGCTCTGGCTCCGAACTCACTTTTTTCATTCGTACCGTCCTAGAAAGGGTCATTGGAGGGGAAAAGATGCGCTTACCGCGTTTATCGCATTCTGGACAATGGGCTGGGTCGCTAGACTCAGCCATCGGTCTCCATATCTCGAAAACGTCACAGTCTTCACATCGAAACTCATAAAGTGGCATATTTGATTAAACCGGAAGAATGTTTTTATCAAAAATTGCAGTTGGAATTGCCAGAGTACAGCAGGCATTTGGAATGTCCACAATACCACTAACTCTTCCTTCTACAGGCGCACAGCTTAGCAATAGATAAGCTTGCTCACCTGTGTATCCAAACTTCATGAGATAGGCGATTGCATTTAAGCAAGCTTGACGGTAGGCAATATGTACATCCATGAAATATTGCTTACCAGTAAACTCATCTACAGAAATGCCTTCAAATACCAAGAACTCTGAGTAATGCGGCTCTACGGGGCCTGGCTTGAAGATTGGATTCACCATAGCATACTTGTCTACGCCGCCTTTGATGATGTCTACATGGAGATCAAGGAATCCAGACATCTCAATTGCGCCGCAGAAAGAGATTTCACCATCGCCTTGAGAGAAGTGAATATCTCCCATTGAAAGCTTGCCACCTTCAACATATACAGGGAAATAAATGCGAGTTCCTCTTGACAGATTTTTAATATCGCAGTTACCGCCATGCTCACGAGGTGGGATGGTACGGGCAGCTTCCGCAGCAACACGCTCATATTCAGACTGAGGTAAAGTCCCTAGAACCGCATTATGCGGGTTTGGCAGAGCAGCCAATACAGGCACTCCATCCATATTGATACCCGCTCCGTAAGTGCGGCGATCTGGCTGAGTAGCCATTAGTTCAGCCTCACGCTTATTCCATTTAGCTAATAGCTCATGAGATGGCGCACAGCCGATCAAACCTGGGTGAGTAATTCCAGCAAACTTAACACCAGGAATATGACGCGAAGATGTGTAAATCCCTTGCAAATCCCAAATTGCTTTAGCAGGATTAGGATAGTGATCGGTTAAAAAGCCACCACCGTTCTTTTGATCGAAAATGCCTGTGAAGCCCCACTCATCGCCTTGAAGAGCGCCAATATCAACAATATCGACAACAAGGATATCACCAGGTTCTGCACCATTTACCCAAATCGGGCCGCTTAGTACATGAACAATCGATAGATCTACATCGCGAATGTCGTCAGCGCTGTCGTTATTCTTAATCTGACCATCTGTCCAATCTTTACATTCGATCCGAAAAGTATCGCCTGGATTGACAGAGGCTATAGCTGGGATATCTGGATGCCACCGATTATGACCAGGTAGTTCTTGCTCACTCATGGGCTTAGTGAGATCAACTTTAAACAGCGTCTTTGGCATAAAATCTTTACTAGCAACTGTAAAAGAATATAAAAGCAATAAGAAAGTTGATTACTACAGAAAATCATGTACATCAATAACGTACACAACTTAAAACTTGATTAAATTTCAACTTCTTAATCACATACTGCGTTACTTTTTCTTTGTGATCTGTCACGTCTTATACCAAATTAGATGCGATTTCTTTTACCTGAATTATTCATAGGCAAGAATAAAGTCAAAAGAAAAAGCAGTTAAAATCCTGCACAATGGTAGAGCTTTGTTACTAGGAATTGATATACTTTGTGCTTTCAATTCTTAGTAGTAAAGTAATAAATAAATTAATATCAGAGTATTCTATGAGTACAGCTTGGGCAGGAGAATTAGAATTAGAGTTTGCAAGGAAGAATTTAACAACTCAGCTGTCTCGAAGTTATACTGTTGCCCCTTGGAAAATTCAGCGATCGCTTTATCCAGAAGGCGAAGAAATTTGTCATTGTATCATTTTGCATACCGCAGGTGGTTTAGTTGGCGGCGATCGCTTATCTGCAAAAATCCATCTCCAACCTCATACTCAAGCGCTACTCACTACAGCGACCGCCAGTAAAATCTACCGCAGCAATGGCGAAGAATCACAGCAAAACATACATATTCGTATTGATGAAGGCGCGAGTTTAGAATGGTTTCCACAGGAAACGATCTCCTTTGCTGAATCGCAATATCGCCAAACCACAAGAATTGAACTTGGACTAGATGCAACTTGTACCATGTGGGAAATCGTGAGGTTTGGTCGTACTGCGAGGGGTGAAAAATTTATTGATGGCAATTGGCGATCTCATACAGAGGTTTGGCGAGATGAGATGCCTCTATGGATTGATCGACAGCATTTAAGTGGTCAGATCGAAATATTACAAAGTCCTAATGGTATGAATGGATATGCGATCGCTGCTAGTTTTATTTTTGTTGGTGCAACCGTTGATACAGAACTAGTTACCAATATTCGGGCTACATGGGAGAAGGGAAACTATCAGGGGCTGTCGGGAGTAACGCGATCGCTTGCAGGTTTAGTCTGTCGATATTGTGGTGACTCTTCGAGTGATGCGCGTAAATGGTTTCAGGAAATTTGGCAGCTTTTGCGTGTATTCTATAAAAATAGACCGATATGTGTACCGCGAGTTTGGTAAGAGTGTTTAGAGGGGCTTCGCACCAATAAACACACAAGTAAATGTATACCGCGAATTTGGGAACTTCTATGCAGCTTACGCCTCAAGAAAAAGATAAATTGTTGATTTTTACGGCGGCTCTTCTAGCCGAGCGGCGTAAAGCCAAGGGTTTAAAATTAAATTATCCCGAAGCGATCGCATTTATTACGTCCGAGATTATGGAAGGAGCAAGAGAAGGGCGGAATGTCGCTGAGTTAATGTCTTACGGCGCGACTTTGCTCACTCGCGACGATGTGATGGAAGGTATCTCGGAAATGATCCATGATGTGCAAGTAGAAGCGACTTTTCCTGATGGAACCAAGCTTGTTACCGTTCATCAACCAATTCGCTAATTTAGCTATGGAGGTTTGAGATGATTGCGATCGCTGAAACAAAAAACAAACAAAAATTGGTGGATGGGAAGCCTAAACTCACCTTTGACCAATTTTTAGAAGTTTATCCAGAACATGGACACTTTGAATTGATTGATGGCGAGATAGTTGAGATTTGTGAAATAGCATTTACACGCAACCATGATGATGTTGGCGAATATATTGATAGGCGTTTTTACAAAGAGGTGGAACGCTTGTCGCTTAACTATGCAATCAAAAGATCAATTCCCATCAGGACTATTGATCAAGAAGGAAATGAACGCCGACATATACCTGATTTAAGTGTAATTGATGCAACTGTTTGGCGCTCTAATCGTCCTGACTACAGAGGTTTACGCGAAAAAATTCAGTTAGCTGTTGAAGTTGTTTCTAGTAATTGGGAGGATGATTATATTGACAAATTTGAGGAATACGAACGCATGGGTATTCCTGAATATTGGATTGTTGATTATCTTGCAACTGGCAGTCGTGAGTTTCTTGGCAATCCTAAAATCCCCACTGTATTTGTAAATTTACTAAATGAAAATGGCAAATATCAAACCTCTAAATTTACAGGAGATGACAAAATCATTTCTCGAGCTTTTCCAGAATTAGACCTAACTGCTGCTGAGATTCTAAACATCTAATGTCATTGCATGGCGCTTCGCGCCGTACAATGACGCTTTTTAATAATGGAGAGAAAATAATGATCCCTGGTGAAATAATTGCTCAAGATGGAGATATCGAACTGAATGCTGGACGCGAAAGTATTACCTTGAAAGTTGGTAATTCAGGAGATCGCCCAATCCAAGTTGGTTCCCATTATCATTTTTATGAGACTAATCGCGCTTTGATATTTGATCGCGATCGCGCTAAAGGTACACATCTCGATATTCCTGCGGGAACTTCCATCCGCTTTGAGCCTGGGGATGAGAAAGAAGTAAATCTGGTTCCCTATGTGGGTACTCGCGAGATTTATGGATTTAATGCTTTAGTCGAAGGCAAGATCTAATCTATACTAAACTAAGTCAAAATACCTTACAATTTAACAACAATGGCTCCTATTCTCGAAAGCGCCCATATTAAAAACTTTAAAAGCTTAGGTGATATTAATCTAAGTTTTAGTAATTTAACCATAATTGCGGGAGCTAACTCTAGCGGTAAGTCTTGCTGCTTAGAATCGTTGAATTTGTTAAAGATTTTAATAAAAGCTGGTAAAACGCCTCCCTCTCGACAATTAGAAGATGATATCAGGATAGGAGAAGAAACTTCTGGTGTTACCTTACAAGTATCCATGAAGGACAGTAAAAAAAAGGATAGTAAGAAGATTGATTATTCCATAAATCTGTCAGCACAAGATAATATCGAGGGGAATTCAATTGTCTTATCTGAAAATCTCAAAGTAGGTAGAACCAAAGTCATTGCTATATCTAAAGGTAAAGGTTTAGTTCGTGATGAAATTAATAACAATAATAAAGATCAACTTTATCGTTCTACGCCTGATACTGTAGCTCTTTCATCTACTGGAAATTTTGGAGATAAACCAATTACTCTAAAGGTATCAGATTTTATAAAGCGTTGGGAATTTTATGATTTAGATCCTGACCTTATTAGAGGCTTTGCAGCTATGTCTTCCAGATATGAAGGCAGTACTGAGACCCTAACAAGTCTTGGAAACGAAGGACATCAACTTCAAAGTTTGCTACAACAATGGGCATTAGAAGATAATAATCAGACATTTCAGAAAGTTACTGATGAAGTTCGCAGATGTTTAAATGTAGAACTAATTATTGCAGATCATAAAGGGAAACGAGTTGTCAAGGTAAAGGAAAATAATGTTTTGGAGATCCCTTTTGAAAATCTGTCTGATGGAACTGTAAGGATGATTGGATATTGTTCATTGTTATATTCCGAAGATATACCTACTCTTATTGGAATTGAAGAACCTGAACGTAATTTACATCCTAAAATCCTCATAGATCTTGCTTCTATACTGAAAAGGCTATCTCAAAAGACCCAAGTAATCATCACGACTCACAGTTCTCAACTACTTGACTGCTTTACCATGAAGGATATAGCAAGTGATGTTTCAATTATTCTATTCAAGAAGAATCCTGAGTCTGGCACTGAGGCACTTGGTTTAGATACATTAAACAAAAAAAATGATGGACTTCAAGATTGGATGCAAGATTTTGGTATTGGTAGTGCTGTATATCACAGTAATCTTATTCAAGAGGTGTTAGAAAACTGATATGCGAAAAATTCGTATCTGGACTCCTGAATCTGACACGGACAGCCGCACAGTAGAATGTCTTGCCCACAAAATAATTAACTTTTGCGGAGCAGATATTGCGATTCTAACATCAAGTAAAAGTGCTTATAACCAAGCAGCAAGTAAACCCGATGGGTTAGAAAAGGCAGTGAATATTTATTTGAAGCAGGATGATTTTGTGGTTTTTCTACTGGACTTTGATGGTATACAAAGTCACGCCGAAAGAATAAAGCAACCTAATTCTCACATCAATAAAATTACTGAGGTTACTAATAAACTACCAGACAAAACGAAACTGTTGTATATGTGTCAGGAACTTGAAGCATGGTTATTGATTGATTGTCTGGGAATCTGTTGTTATTTCAAACAAGATAAAAATGAAATTATTAGACAGGATAATGAATGGATAAAATTTGCTAACAAATATCAGAAGGGTGAAACTGATTCCATCGTTGAAGTTGAACAAGGAGGAAAGAATGCTAAAGAATACCTCGTAAAGTTTTCTCGCAAAATCATTGAAAAAATCAATCCGAAGCTTAAGCCAAAGGATATAGATAAAAAAGAGTATGTAGAAAATATTGCTAATCTTGTAGCTGAGTTTATTCACATAAATCAGGCAACACTTAAGCGAAATAATTCGTTGAATGAATTTGCTACTCTACTTAGTACAATTTCTCCAATAAATAATGAGGAAACCTGATGAGTTATAGAATGTCTCGCCGTGCCTATGCGGAAACCTATGGACCTACTGTTGGCGACAAAGTCCGTTTAGCCGATACAGAATTATTTATTGAAGTGGAACGCGACTATACTACCTATGGTGATGAAGTCAAATTTGGTGGTGGCAAAGTAATTCGCGATGGCATGGGACAATCACCTATTACTAATGCAAATGGCGCTGTGGATGTTGCGATTACTAACACTTTGATTCTTGATTGGTGGGGCGTGGTTAAAGCCGATGTGGGTATTAAAGACGGCAAAATTGTGGCGATCGGTAAGGCGGGAAATCCTTACATTCAAGATAATGTAAATATCATTATCGGTGCGGGAACAGAAATCATTGCAGGAGAAGGTCGCATTCTTACCGCAGGCGGCATTGATACGCATATTCATTTTATTTGTCCGCAGCAAATCGAAGTAGCGATCGCATCTGGCATCACGACTATGATCGGTGGTGGTACTGGGCCAGCCGTTGGTTCTAATGCTACGACTTGTACTCCAGGCCCATGGAATATGTATCGCATGTTGCAAGCCGCCGATGCTTTTCCGATGAACTTAGGTTTTTTGGGCAAAGGTAATAGTGGTAAGCCTGAAGGATTAGTCGAACAAGTAGAAGCTGGGGCGATCGGGTTGAAGCTTCATGAAGACTGGGGAACGACACCAGCGACAATTGATACTTGCTTGGGTGTCGCCGATGAATACGATGTGCAGGTTGCCATTCATACGGACACGCTCAACGAAGCAGGATTTGTGGAAGACACGATCGCTGCATTCAAGAATCGCGTCATCCATACCTATCATACTGAAGGTGCTGGCGGCGGTCATGCTCCTGATATCATCAAAATCTGCGGTGAAGCAAATGTACTTCCCTCATCCACAAATCCCACTCGTCCCTATACCTTAAATACTCTAGATGAACATCTCGATATGCTGATGGTCTGTCACCATCTAGATCCGAGTATTCCTGAAGATATTGCTTTTGCTGAGTCCCGTATCCGTCGCGAGACGATCGCAGCCGAAGATATTCTCCATGATCTTGGTGCGTTTAGCATGATTTCCTCAGACTCTCAAGCAATGGGTAGAGTCGGTGAAGTGATCATCAGAACTTGGCAAACTGCTCATAAAATGAAGGTGCAGCGTGGCGTTCTTACCAGTAGCACAGATCATAGAGCCGACAATTTTCGAGCTCAAAGATATATCGCTAAATACACGATTAATCCTGCAATTACTCACGGTATTTCCGAATATGTCGGTTCCATTGAAGTTGGCAAAATTGCCGATTTAGTGCTTTGGCATCCTGCATTTTTTGGAGTCAAACCTGAAATGGTGCTCAAAGGTGGTTTCATTGCATGGGCACAGATGGGCGACGCGAATGCGAGTATCCCTACGCCACAGCCTGTTTATATGCGTCCGATGTTTGGAAGCTATGGTGGCGCGATCGCAAAAACATCTTTCACTTTCCTATCGCAAATTGCGATCGAACGTGGCATTCCTAGCCAGTTGAGATTAAATAAACAGGTGCTTGCAGTTAAAGGGACAAGAAATATCAGTAAGCTCGATATGAAACTGAATGATGCTTTGCCGCATATGGAAGTTGATTCTGAGACTTATGAAGTAAGGGCTGATGGTGAGTTGTTAACCTGTGAACCAGCTTCAGTATTGCCAATGGCTCAGCGATATTTCTTGTTTTAAATAGGACTAGAAAACCAAAAGAGAGTTGCGGCACGAAGCGCCGCAACTCTCTTTTGGTTTTAACGGAAGTTCCACACTTCGTAACGTCCATTACGAAGTGTGAGAATTTGTCCGTCAATACTGCTTGGCAATACATCGATCCAGACTCTACCACCGCTCATATCACTAAATAGGAGAGAGCCGTCGCTAGAAAAAGCGATCGCTAAAGGATAATGACGATCGCCTAAATCAACTTTTTCGCGATCGAGCAATAGTAAATATTCAGGCTTCCCAGTACCATCGAGACTTACCGAGGACAGAGTCCATTGCTGCTGCACTAGTACACCAAACTCCTCGATGCTGAGCGAAACTTCACCATTGCGTTGCAACTCGCGATACATGGTACGAACTATGCGTTCAATCGTTATTGATGAGAGAGTTTGCCATTCGATAGGAGTTCCATTAGGTGGGTTAAACGCACCACCGCTGGTGACGAGAGGTGGAAGAATACTTTTATTTAGCAAAGGGGCAAGCGCAACCTCACCTGACGCAAGAATTCTGAGACTGCCATTATCACTAACCCAGAGAGAATGGGCAGTTAAAGTTGCCGTTTGCGATTTGCCATTGGGTTCGTATAGGACTACTCCCAGACTGCTATTGAGAGAAAGCCCTAAAATCCTCCATAATAAAATTGATGAGCGATCGCTAAGTTCGCTAAATGGAGCATTACTCCACTTATCACCGTCTTTAATCAAATTGATACTAACTTCATACCAACCTTGACCTGATTCGAGCTTTGGTGGCGGCAAAAACCATTCAGTACCAGCATCTCCTTTGCCAATATAGGTAACTGTTCCGATTAATTGTCTTGGATCGAGGGTAACTGGCGCAAGATCGAGACGTTGCAATAATTGATTGGATTCTTTAGGATCGACCTTCTGCTCCCGCAACCAATGCTCGGCACGGCGTAACCCATTACGTTGTAGAACAACCAGCCCACCCCATAGCTTAATTTCCTTGGCTCCAGTAAAAGTCAACATAGTCATCACCCGCTGCCAAATGTGGGGATGATATTTCGCTAACATTTCGGCAATCTTATCGCCCTTATAAGCGGAATCATTGGCGATTGCCAAAGCCTCATTCCATCTTCCATCAATAATATTAATTAGTGCTTTTTCTCCTAAACTAGAATTAGGATTCTGGGCTTGGTCTGAGGTGATTTTGGCGTGCAATGTAATCAAGTCATATTGTTCTTGCAAAAATGGCGAGAGTTGTTTCCCTTTAGATCTCAACTCATCCACCATCAGATTAAATTTGCCCAATGCAGGTGACCATAGACCAACACTTGCCATTACTAATGCGTCTTGATAAGCCTTGGGTTGCCCCTTCGCTTCATTTAATGTTACCTGTCGCAATTGCACTTTGCGCATGGAACGAACGATCGCTTCTTCAGGTTGAAAAATTAGTAAGGAAGGATCATATGCTTGAGTTTGATTAACTACCAATTGCACAGAACTAGAATTACTTGATAAAGCATTACGCCATATAGGAAGCTCTCCTACAGGACTAGTCCATGCATCTAGTTCTACTAATTGCGATCGCTTATCATTGGAAAAGTAATAAATTTGTCCATAGGCAATGCCATCGACATTACCCGTTGTGCTAAACCAAACCCCATCGTATTGAGAGGGAGGATTTTTTAATAGTGATAATTTTTTGAGTGGAAGTCGATTGCGATCTGGTCGCATTCGCTCAGGAATAGCTTCAGTAGCATACTTAAACTTTGGCGATCGCACAAAATATTCGTCAATTCCTGAAACCGTGGTTGTGCTGACTAACAGGTATTTCTCGACACCGCGATCCCAAATGGTCTGATAGAAGCGAATTTCACGAATATTCTGGGTTTCTGTTTCCAAAACCGTATAAATGGTTTCACCCGTTTTGAGATTGTAACTTTCGCCTAGCTTCAGGTAGCTACGCCCTAACTCAGCTTGGATTTGAGGGATGCTTTTGGGAATATTCCATAAGGAATTAGAGTAAAAAGCAGGGGCATCAGAAGACGCTAGCCAACTGATCGCCAAGGGATTGGCTAAATAAATTAGCCCCAGTCCCACCAATCCCCCTACTAATGGAATACTTACAACTACAAAAAAGTTTGACCATGTAAAGCAATCGCGGTGATCGATTTCTGGAGACTCTAACACAGTAGTATTAACGCCTTGCAACTCACGATCTGCCTTAACAAGATCGCCAAAAGGTTTTGAGGATTCAGGTAAAGATTTCATGCGCGGCATCGTAAATCTCAGACGGATGCAATAGCCTAGCATATGTATGAGTTTACCGCGCCTACGTAGCAGTAAACTCTCACAATTGGCTTACCATTTTTAAAGAAAGAGGCTAAGATTGCAATAGTTGAATTTCTGTTGCGATCGCTACAACCTATAACAGTTTTCAAATGAGCAAATACTCATTTGAAAACTGAAAGTCAATCTCGTCAAGGTTTTTAAGTTTTAATTTTACCTACGGTAAAATTAAAATCGATGTAGCGAATTAGCCACCAGAAAATTTAGCCAAAGCCAAATAGTTACGATCTCACAATAAACATTCATGAATTAACGCATTATGTCTACATCAGTAACACCTCAAGAGTCTCAAGTTGCTCAAGACCGCATTATCTTTTTTGATACCACCTTACGCGATGGCGAACAGTCCCCAGGCGCAACTCTGAACGTGGAGCAAAAATTGCTAATCGCGCAGCAACTGGCTCGACTTGGTGTAGACATCATTGAGGCGGGTTTCCCTTTTGCCAGCAAAGGCGATTTTCATGCAGTCCAAGAAATTGCTAAGCTCGTTGGCACAGAGAATGGCCCCACGATCTGCGGTTTGGCAAGGGCTACTAGAGGCGATATTGAAGCGGCTGCCGAAGCGGTCAAGCCTGCGGCTAAGGGGAGAATTCATACATTTCTTGCGACCTCTGATATTCACTTGGAATATAAGCTTCGGAAAACTCGCGCTGAAGTTTTGGCGATCGTGCCAGAAATGGTTGCCTATGCCAAATCAAAAGTTGCCGATGTCGAGTTTTCACCTGAGGATGCAGGACGCTCTGATCCTGAGTTTCTTTATCAAGTATTAGAGGCTGCGATCGCGGCTGGTGCGAGCACTGTCAATATTCCCGATACGGTCGGTTATTTGACTCCTTCTGAGTTTGGAGCCTTGATCAAAGGCATTAAAGAAAATGTGCCAAATATCGATCGCGCCATTATTTCGGTACATGGTCACAATGATCTTGGCTTAGCCGTGGCAAATTTCCTTGAGGCTGCCAAAAATGGGGCGCGTCAAATGGAATGCACGATTAACGGCATCGGTGAACGCGCAGGTAATGCCGCCCTCGAAGAATTGGTGATGGCTTTGCATGTGCGCCGCTCCTATTTCAATAGCTTCCTCGGTCGTCCTGCGGAATCGATTGCGCCACTCTGCAACATTGACACAAAGCAGATTTACAAAACTTCGCGCCTTGTGTCCAACCTCACAGGGATGTTGGTGCAGCCCAATAAAGCGATTGTAGGTGCTAATGCCTTTGCCCATGAGTCAGGTATCCATCAGGACGGCGTATTGAAAAATCGCCTCACCTACGAAATCATGGATGCTCAATCCATTGGCTTAACCGACAATTTGATCGTGCTTGGTAAGCTCTCAGGACGCAATGCCTTGAGTTCTCGCCTCAAAGAGCTTGGCTTTGAGCTTTCAGAACAAGAACTTAATGCTGCCTTTGTTCGTTTTAAGGAACTTGCTGATAAAAAGCGAGAAATTAGCGATCGCGACTTAGAGGCGATCGTTAACGACGAAATTCGTCATGCACCCGAAGCTTTCAAACTCGATCATGTCCAAGTAAGCTGTGGCGATCGCGCTATCCCCACGGCGACAATCACTATCGTCATGCCCGATGGTGCAGAAATTACTGATGCTTCGGTGGGTACTGGGCCAGTTGATGCGATTTACAAAGCGATTAATCGTATTGTGAATGTCCCAAATCAATTGATCGAGTACTCAGTGCAATCGGTTACCGCAGGTATCGATGCCCTCGGCGAAGTAACCATTCGTCTCAAGCATCCTGACGTGGGGACGCTCTCTGGACATTCTGCAAACACCGACATTATTGTTGCTTCGGCGCGAGCCTATCTCAGCGCTTTGAATAAGCTCTACTTCGCTCTTCAGTCGCCGACTACGAAAATTAGCGATCGCGAAAAGCTCAAAAAAGAAGCTGCTTTGTAAAGCTAACTCCATAAACTAAAGGCAATTCATAAATTGCCTCTAGTTACTGCTCTTTTCAAAACCAACTCGTGCAAAGAAATTTTTAAAAGTGACGCTTTACGTCACTTTTAAAAATTTCTTTGGTTTTTATGTCAGCGCAAAGCGTTGTAAATCATATTCTAAATGATAGAAAAGGTAGATAAAGAATTAGCAACACAGCAAGATCTCTGGATGCAACGCTGTATTGATTTGGCTCAAAAAGCGAGAGGGCAAACTGCGCCAAATCCAATGGTGGGAAGCGTAATTGTGAAAGATGGACATGTCTTGGGTGAAGGCTTTCATCCCAAAGCTGGTGAACCCCATGCAGAGATATTCGCAATTCGAGCAGCACAGCAAACTGGTGAAGATCTGCGAGATGCAACCCTATATGTCAATCTAGAACCTTGCAATCATCACGGACGCACGCCTCCTTGCTCTGAAGCAATTATCAAGGCGGGAATTGGTGAGGTAGTTATTGGTGCGATCGACTCTAATCCACAAGTATCAGGGACTGGTCGCGATCTCTTGCTTGCGGCGGGAGTGAAAGTGACTACAGGTGTTTTGGAACAGCAATGTTTAGAACTAAATGAAGCATTCTTCCATCGCATGAGAACGAATTTGCCCTTTGGCATTTTTAAATATGCGATGACTCTTGATGGCAAGATTGCGACGACTTCTGGGCATAGCTATTGGATTACTGGAGCAGAAGCACGGCATTTAGTGCATGACTTGCGCGTGGGTTGTGATGCAATTATTACAGGTGGTAACACAGTTAGGCTCGATAATCCCCACTTAAATACTCATGGGTTGAGTGTGCATTCTCCCTTAAGGGTCGTAATTACTCAAAGTTTCGATCTTCCTGAAGTTGCCAATTTATGGAAAGTAACAGATACCGAAAAAACTTTGGTAATCACTTTGCCTAATGCCAATTATCAGCTAAAGCAAAAACTACGCGATCGCAAAGTTGAAGTTCTCGAACTAGATGACATATCGCCTGAAGCCGTGATGCTGGAGTTGGGGCTGCGTGGCTGCAATACAGTTTTATGGGAATGTGGAGGGCGCTTAGGAGCCGCCGCAATTAAGGCTAAGATGGTACAAAAAGTTTATGCTTTTATTGCGCCTAAGTTAATTGGCGGATTTACGGCTCCGAGTCCTATTGACGATTTAGGATTAGCATTGATGACTGATGCTATAAATCTTTCGCGATCGCAGTTTCAACAAATTGGTACAGACTTCTCAATTACTGGCTATCTACAATGACCGACAAAACACCGCGTATTAAAATTCCAACTGATGTTAGAGAAAAGATTTTTGAGCGGAATAATTATCAATGTCAAAGCTGTCAGAAGATTGATCTTACTGCTAAGAGCTTGCATATTGATCACATTATTCCCCTAGCGCAAGGTGGCGCTAATGATATGAGTAATCTCCAAACCCTTTGTGCTAAATGTAATCGAGAGAAAAGTGCCAAAATCGATCCACGCTTTCGGAGATTGTATAGCGATTAGCAAAAGCGGCGCAATGCGCCGCTTTTGCTTAGACTGGTTGAAAATAGAATGCAAAGCCTAGAATCGCGTACGTTGCTACTAGCAAAGAGCCTTCTAGCCAATTTGATCGCCCATCGGAACTAATCGAATTCGCAATCAGCACCGCCACAGCAACCGCCACTAACTCAAAAGGATTAAAGTTTAAATCCATTGGTTGCCCCATAAACCAACCAATAATGACTAGCGCAGGTGCAACAAATAAAGCAATTTGCATACTTGAACCTACGGCAACTGAGACTGATAGTTCCATTTTGTTCTTCATCGCTACCGTAATCGCCGTTGTATGTTCAGCAGCATTACCAATGATCGGCAATAGGATTACCCCAGTAAATAGTTCTGTTAGACCGAGTTGAGCAGTTGCTTCCTCTAAAGTTCCTACTAGAAGCTCAGATTCTAAAGCAACTAATAATGTCACTCCCAGCAGCACCGAAATCCATAACTTAAGATTGATTTCCTGAGGATGTCCTTCTTTCTCCTCGGCATCATCTGCTTCAGATTTGCCCACATCATAGAGATAGGCATGGGTTTTCATTGAAAATAGAAGAGTTAGACAATAGACAATAATCAGCACGATCGCCACAGCGATCGATAGCTTTTGCAAGACTTCTTCACTGATTCCAGCACTCGTAAAATTTGCCGCCGTTGGCAACAAAATCGCCACTACCGCCAAATTCATGACTGAAGCATTTAATCGCGCCATAGTTGGCTGAAATTCCTGCTCTTTATATCGCAGTCCGCCTAAAAGCATAGACATGCCCATCACCAGCAACAGGTTGCCAATGATTGAGCCAGTGATGCTAGCTTTGACGACACTGGTAAACCCTGCATTTAGAGCCACGATCGCAATGATTAGCTCCGTCGCATTACCAAAGGTCGCATTTAACAAGCCGCCCCATGAAGGCCCCAAAACCACTGAGATTTCTTCGGTTGCTGTGCTGAGCCAACCCGCTAAGGGCAAAATCGCGATCGCTGAAGTCACAAATATCAGCGTAGAATTCCATCCTTGCAAGTGACCGATGACTGATATCGGGACAAATACAAGCAAACCAAAGGAGAAGATTTTCTTAAACATATGCAGCCGTTGTAGCATCAAAGCTAAATATACCAACAAAACCCAAAAAAGTTAGAGGAGGTCGCTTCACGACCTCCTCTAACTTTTTTGGGTTTTGTTTTTTCTAAGCATTATGACGGTTTAAAATATCCTAACAAAGCATTGCTTTATTGCCATTCATCAGGAAATCTCCATGACTGAACTTACCGCCGAACAACATCGCACTAAAATGCAGCGCCGCCAAGAAGTGCAACATCAGCGAGTCGCAGAGCGTAACCTCGAAAAAGGGCTGATCATCATTAATACTGGTGATGGCAAGGGCAAAACTACGGCGGCGCTGGGGATGGTCTTGCGATCGCTAGGACATGGATATAAAGTCGCGATCGTCCAGTTCATCAAAGGTGCATGGGAGCCAGCGGAAAAAAAAGTATTTGAAATGTGGCAAAATCAACTTGTTTTCCAAGCTTTGGGCGAAGGCTTCACATGGGAAACCCAAGACCGCGATCGCGATATTGCGAAAACCAAAGAAGCATGGGAAGTGGGACTTGGCTATATCAAAAATCCTGAATACAAGCTCGTCCTCCTTGATGAGGTGAATATTGCTCTCAAGCTAGGCTATCTCGATGTCGAAACTGTGATTGCAGGGCTTAAAGAGAAACCTGCTGATTCCCATGTGATCCTTACTGGTCGCGGCGCTCCTGCTGAACTGATCGAAGTTGCTGACTTAGTAACGAGAATGGAACTTGTCAAACATCCCTTTAGAGAGCAAGGTGTCAAGGCTCAAGCAGGGATTGAGTTTTAGGAAGAGCGGAAAAGTGCTTAGTGTAGGGGCAATTCATGAATTGCCCCTACGCTAGAAAAAGTTCAAGTAATTCAAGCAGTAAGAAACATGTCAAAAATTGGTGTTGGTATTATCGGAACGGGCTTTGGACAAATTATCCATATTCCTGCTCTACAAATTCATCCTGATACAGAAGTTGTGGCGGTGTACCATCGAGATCGCCTTAAAGCACAACAAATTGCTGATAAATTTAATATTCCCCATGCTTGCGATCGCCTTGAGGATTTACTCGCACTTCCCGCAGTCCAAGCTGTGACAATTTCCACACCGCCAAGCTTTCATTATGAACAGGCAAAAGCAGCGATCGATGCTGGCAAGCATATTTTGCTAGAAAAGCCTGTGACCATGAATTTCCAGGAAGCGATCGCGCTGTATCAACTTGCCCAACAGCATCAAGTCATCACCGCTACTGATTTTGAATTTCGTTATGTCCCGCAATGGCGATATTTCAAACATCTACTAGATAACAACCATGTGGGTAAGAAACGACTAATTCAGATCGATTGGCTAGTGCAAGGACGCGCCGATCCTAAGCGGGTGTGGAATTGGTATAGCCAAAAAGAATTTGGAGGAGGTGCATTAGGTGCGATCGGTTCCCATGTCTTTGATTATGTACGCTGGCTATTTGGTGATATTAAAAGTCTCTCTGGTCAACTCAGTACAGGCATTACGGAACGTCCTGATGCGAATGGCATTATGCGTCCTGTTGATGCTGATGACACCTGCAATATTCTTTTAGAACTCGCCGATGGAACTCCATGTAATATTTCCTTGAGTACAGTCACCTATCGCGGTCGGGGACATTGGCTCACGGTTTATGGTGAAAATGGAACCCTTGTATTGGGTAGCTCTAATCAATCGGATTATGTACATGGTTTTAGTTTGCGACAAGGCAAAATTGATCGCACCGAAATGGAAATTGTGCCGATCCCATCTGAATACGAACTCTCGAGAACCTATACCGATGGTCGTCTTGCGCCTGTACTAGCTATATGCGATCGCTGGGTAAAGTCTATTCAATCAGGTCAACCTATGACTCCGAGCCTCTATGAAGGTGCATGGTCACAGTTGCTCATGGATTTAACCCAAGAGTCACACCAGAAAAGAAAATGGATGGATGTGCCTTTATCTATCTAAATTACCTTGAGTTAAAATCTTTCCCATGAAATCTAACAAGTTAGTTTGGAAAATTCTGGTTGTAATTTACCTGATCGTATTTACATTAATCATTGTGCTTGCCTATAACCATGCTCTGCCAGAATATCTGACTAAAAATGATAAAGCTGGTCATGTGTTTCTCTATGGGCTAGCGACTTTCTTGGGACAGATGGCTGGTAATTGGCGCACAGTCAGATTTTGGGCTTGGACATTACCTTTATTTCCATTGTTATTTGTTATCTTTACTGTCGTCGAAGAGTTAGCCCAATCGCTTTCGCCTAATCGGACCTTTGATATCGGTGATTTGGTTGCAAGTTCTTTTGGCATCATGATTGGATATTTTTTAGCAGAAAGGTTAAAGCCAAAATCCATCTAGAGTATTGAAATTAGGGGCTTGGTGGCATTGATGTAAATGAAGCGATCGCTCTCTTGCTCTTTGACAACAGTGAATCCTAAACTCGTCATCAAATCCAGTAATTCTTGCTTTTTATCTGTCCATCGGCTGATGGTTTCGGCAATCAATAAGCTGCCGCCGCCTTTGAGGGTGCGATGGGCTTCTTGGAGATAGTCGGCATAGTTTAGACCCATGAGGGATAGGGAAAAGATGGCGACATCGAGGGTTGCATCAGGGAGAGTGGTATGGGCGATGTCACAGGCTTGTACTTTTGCGTTGATGGCGATGTGGTCGAAGGAATGGACTTGATGATTGGGAAGTAATTCGGCTAGTTTGGCTTCTCCGCAACCGAAGTCACCGATCTGGAGATTGGTGTAGTTTTGGAGTTTTTCGGCGATTTTTTCGTAGGGGATTTCCTGCCATGTTTCACGGGCGGCGCGATAGAGTGTGTGGTATTGATACCATTCTTCGGGATTTGCTTTGAGCCGATCGCTTGTGGTGTGGCTGTAGGAATTATTGAAGCGGTTGTTCATCGCTGAGAAGTCACCGAAGCGGCGTTGTAAAATTTTAGCGATCGCTTCGGGTAAGGGGACGCGCAATTCTTCGCGGTTGATTTCGTAGATGTCGCCACTTTCGACGCGATCGATCCATGTTTGCAGAGCTTCTCCTGCTTTTTGGAGGACGACTTTTTCCGATGCGAGTTCGCCCTTGGGAATTACGCCATCGATCGCCGTGTCAGCGAGGGATTTTTTCCATTGGATGCGACTCCATCGGTATTGGCGATCCCATGACCAGATTTCGCCTTGATGGTCGAGGATGACTTGGGGAATGATTACTTCTACTTTAGCGAATGATGATTTTTGGCGATAGATGCGCCCGACTAGTTGCTCGTATTCGGCATGAGTCCAAGGGAGGCTGGCGATAATCAGGCGATCGCATACATATTGCAGTCCATCTACGCCTGTGCCGATGGGAGCCGTGCCGATGAGTATGTCGATTTCTCTGGCGATGAATTTCTGTTTGGCGAAATCACGTTCTTTGGTGTCTTCTACGCCTGTGAATAAGCCCACCTTGTAACCTGCGGCGGCGATCGCTTTGCGGAGTGGTTCGACCATGCCATCGACATAGTGGGTATAGATCAGAGTTCCTGTTTTGAGATGGGCGATGATGGTGTCGATTTTGGCTGAGAGGAGGATTTGCTCGACGGCGAGGGGGCTGGTTTTGATGTCGGCGATGAGTTGGGGGCGCAGGTGTTCACCTGAGATTTCGGGAAAGCTTTCGGCGATCGCAATCTTGTAATTGGGACGATAGCGGATGCCATATAGCATCAGTTTTTCGTGCATTGCGAGGGCGTTGGCGATCGTGCTGAAGGTTTTCAATTCGTCAAATTTTTCGCCCCTTGTCATTTCTAGCAGTGCTTTGGCTTCGTAGAGGGTGTTGATGACGGGTGTGGCGCTCATGCCTAAGACGCAGAGTTCAGGGTTTTGTTGTTTAGCTGCATCAAGTAAACCATTGAGAATTTGTCGGCGTTTACTTTCTTTTTTGGGATCGCGTTGTTTGACGTTTTGGATTTCATCGATGACGACAAAATCGATCTGGTGATTGGCGAGGATGTTGCCGACAAGTCCGGCGGAGTAGGGTTGTTGGAATTTCTCGAAGTTGAGAATGAGATAGTTATGTTGGTTGCGATCTACGGTGATTTTTCCGCGTTCTTTTTGGTAAATGATGCTGTCGGGATAGACTTCCTTGATAACACCAGCCCAAGCATCAACGGTGCTATTAAAAGCAATAATGATCGTGAATTTAGCATTAATAATTCGACTGGAAAAAATCGCTGATACTGTTTTGCCTGCGCCGACTCCAGACCAGTTGCCAATCCTTCTTTCGGTAAGGATGCGATAGGCTGTAAGGCGTTGCATCGGGTTGGGTAGGTGCGGGAAACTATACCCATTTGGTATGGCTAATTTCATTGCACCATCATATTGACTGAAAAAGCGCTTTTGAATTGTCTGAAAGTATGTGCCGCCTGTTTCGTTGCGAAATCCTTCTATATCAAAAGTAAGTTGTTCGTTAAGGTAATCTTGCCAAATTCCGCTTATACGGTTACTGATTAAAAATTCTATGGTTTCATAATCTGAAGTAATTCCTGCTTCTACAAGCAAATCAACTGCTTTTAAGGAATCAAAGGACTTTAGTTGAGGTAACTCCGCATCGATCTTTTCAATTTCATTAGGGACTAAATCAGTTTCTATTTCTTCGCTGGTGATTAAATCGTCATCTTCTAACAAATCTGCAAATTCTAGTTCATTTGATTCAATACTTCCATTATTTCTTGCATTCTCTAGCTGAGCAATTAGGTTGTTACATTCAGTCTCTAGATCGTCTGTAGAGCATAAATCTTTAATGCCTTTCAGTATCTCAGCATTCTTTTTGTTATGACTAATAGAAGCAATCATGCCATTTTGTCTCATGATTGCATATAATTCAGAAGACTCTAAGCTAGATAAAACAGGTTGTAAGCTGTACAAAAAGCTCAAAATCGCATTGGGTCGCCATAAATTGACAATTCCTAACCAATCTGAAAATCCTAACCACCCCTTGCCCTTATATACTCCTGCTGGATTAGCAGGAATATTATCAGGTTTTTCTCCACTTTTTAGCCAGTTTGACCATTCTTTTCCACTTCTTATTTGAAGTTGATGCACAAAAGCACGAGCTTCTTCATACAAAAGAAAATCACGATTTTGAGGTGCAATTGTACCTGTACCAAGCCAGTCTCCAAAACTATTCCACCCTTTATCTTTATAGGTTTTTGAAGGATTAGAAGGAATATTATCAGGCTTTTTATCGCTTTTTGACCAGATGTTCCATTCTTTCCAATTTTTTAAATTGAGTTGATGTACAAAAGCACGGGCTTCTTCAAACGGGAGAAAAATACGATTTTGGTTTGCAATCGAATCTGTGCCAAGCCAATCTCCCCAGCCTAACCATCCCTTATCCTTGTATGAACTGGGAGGATTAGCAGGAATATCATCAGGTTTTGCTTCTGTTTTAGCCCAATCTACCCACTCATCTTTATTTTTTAACTGAAGTTGATGTACGAAATCACGAGCTTCTTCAAATGAATGAAAAACACGATTATATGAAGCAATCGTGCCAGTGCCAAGCCAGTCTCCCCAACCAGTCCAGCCTTTATCCTTATAAACATGAGACGGTTGAGCAGGGATGTCTTCAGGTTTGTTTTCATCTTTTAACCAATTCCTCCATTGAGTCTCACCCTTAATCTGGAGACTGTGTACAAAAGCGCGAGCTTCTTCATATGGAAGATAAACGCGATCTTGATTGGCGATCTTTCCAGTACCGAGCCAATCACCCAAGCCAGCCCAACCTTTATCTTTGTATGTGCGTGAAGGATTAGCAGGAATATCATCAGGTTTTACATCACTTTTAGACCAATCTACCCACGCATCTTTGTTTTTTAACTGAAGTTGATGTACAAAAGCACGAGCCTCTTCAAACGGACGAAAAGTACGATTATATGAAGCAACCGTGCCAGTACCAAGCCAGTCGCCCCATCCTTTCCATTCTTCACTTTTCCTATAAACCAGTGCAGGATTAGCAGGAATATTATCAGGCTTATCTTTGGTTTTAGACCAATCTGCCCATTCACTTTGCCCTTTTAAACCAAGGTCATGAACAAATTTAAGTGCTTCTTCATATGGAAGATAAGTGCGATTTTGGTTGGCGATCTTTCCATTGCCAAGCCAGTCTCCCATACCTTGCCAACCAGTGTCTTTATAGACATTAGAAGGATAAGCAGGAATGGCATCAGGTTTGTCTTTAGTCTTAGCCCACTCTGCCCATTCATTTCCATTTTTGAACTGAAGTTGATGAACATAAGTACGTGCTTCCTCATACGGAAGATAAGTGCGATTTTGATTGGCAACATAATCAGTACCAAGCCATTCACCCCAACTACTCCAACCTTTATCTTTGTAAACATGAGCAGGTTGTGCGGGAATATCATGAGGCTTTGCTTCTGTTTTTGCCCAGTTTCTCCATTCACTTTGATTTTTCAATTGAAGTTGACGGGCATAAGCACGCGCTTCTTCAAATGAACGATAATTTATTGCTTTTCCCATGTAAAACCCTTTGCAAATTATTTGAGATCTAAATCATCTGTTCCAGCAATCCAAGCTTGACTAAAAATATTTTTCCAATCGCGATTAGGACTAAAAAGCTCTATTGTTTTAGCTGAAAGCAAAAGATAGTAGCGAATAGTAATTTCTTTAAAAATTATGATTGCATCATCAAGATCTTGATAAGTCCCCATTGGGTTCAATGTTGTAATTTCTTCGCGATGAGCAAGTCTCTTGTCGATATAAGTCTTATGCAGATTGTTAATATCTTCAAGTTTATTCAAATATTTTTCCAATTTATCTACAGGAAAAATATTTACAGACTCGCCTGCAAGATTGTCATAATCTTTATTCGCGACATTTTGCATCTCCTCTGAATAAAGTTCAAGGTATCGTTTGCGAGTTAGTAAATGATAATTTTCTTTCATATCCGATAGAAGGGATTTAAGTGATGCAACCTTACTATGTTTACCACGTTTATCTAATTGTCTTCTGATGCCCATTAAGGTTGTATGAACGTAGTTTCTATCAATCCACTCATAGAAATGGTTGCCTGTATTAATTGCTGGATTGTTAATTACTATCTGTCTAGTCTCAGCGTAAATATTGGACGACCATAAAAGTTTTGACACTTCAGGTATGATGTGATCTTCAAGCCATACAGTCCATTCTTCAATTTTTGGATCTACTGTCATTGCATTAATATTTCTTATTTGCATTCCTTCAGTTTTTATATTATAAACTCAATTTCTCGTAGATTTTGTTGACTCGATCGCTGTTTGGTTTGAGGGAATAGGCGATCGAGTTTTGTGGGTGATGAGGGCGATCTCTGGTTGATTTGAGGGAATAGGCGATCGGGTTTTGGGTGATGAGGGGCGATCGCTGTTTGATGTGGGAAATAGGCGATCGGGTGTTAGTTGGTGAGGGGGCGATCGCTGTTTGATTTGGGGGAATGGGCGATCGGGCTTTATGGGTGTTGAGAGGCGATCACGGCAAAATTTTAAGCTGCCACAAGTTCATACTGCAAAGTAAGAAATTCATTAGCTTTCAAATAGGCGATCGCAAACTCACACCCATCAGAATCTGCAAACTCCACCAGATAGTCAATTCCCTGATTATCCTGATGAATATCCACAATCGTACCCACCAAACCCACTGGCAAAGCTGAATTAAAATCATATTCTGCTTCCATCAGTGAAAGCCTATCTATAGAAATTGGTTTTAGAATAGCGATCGTATCAAGTAACTGTGGAGTTTTCATTATTTTTCTCTCTTCAAAAAAGCACTAATCAAACGCGGATAACCAGCCTCAATACTAACTTCCCAAATAGTTCTCAGTTCAGTACCTCCTGTATTAGGGATTTCCCAATCTACTTTATATTCCTTACCAAATTTCGTATTACTCTCCTGTACAACTTCACCTTCAACTGCCGCAATTTGAATTAATTCAACCAAGTGATCGGCATTTTGAGACGTGATACCCAACCTAGATTGAAATACTCTCGCCTTATCTTTACCCTTATCATGGTTGAAGTTTAAGCAATATCCTAAAATCTTTTGCATAGAAATTTCTGGATGATCACCGTTTGGTAATTTCATAGGCAGGAATAAATAGTAAATTGATTTTAGTATATCTAATCTCAAGCGATCGCGATTTGATGCAGAGAAATAGGCGATCGCTGTTTGATTTTGGGGAATAGGCGATCGCATTTATGGGTGTTGAGTTGCGATCTCAATTTGATGTTGAGATTTAGGAGATCGCATATTTGTGAACAATCGAAGAAATTGCGATCGCTAAGAAAGATCAGTTATCATTAAATTAGATCCGAATTAAGTGCTTTGACAATTATGATCGAGCTAAAAAACATCCACTCTCTGAGCGACTTCAAGCGCAACGCCAAAGAATTTATCGAACGCATTAAATCAACACAATCGCCTATGGTTCTAACCGTTAACGGCAAAGCTGAAGTTGTTGTCCAAGATGCTCATGCCTTTCAAGCAATATGCGATCGGGCTGAGCAAGCCGAAGCCGAACTTCGCGCACTGAAACTCGCAACGCTACAACAAGACATTAACCTCGGAATTGCACAACTCAAAAATGGTGACTACACAGAATACGATTCGGACACATTGCCAAATCTATTAGAAAACATTAAAAATCGTGGTCAAAAATGCTTAGCTCATAAAAATGAATCGATTTAAGATATCCCGACAAGCAGATCGTGACCTTCCTGTAATTGGTTTGGCAAGTAGCCCAGATGCTTTAAATCTATATATCGAAATTGGAGACAAATACAGTCAAGGCCGCAATTTAATTTTATTTACTTCTGAACTGCAACTCAAACTAGGACAAAAAAATGAAGCGCTCTCTTCTCTGACCCGTGCTGCGGAATTAGGCACAGAAATTGATTACGAAGTAATAGTCAATTATGTCAATCAAAAAATCGCCGAAATCAATGGTGATTCTCAAAGCGAATGATGATGAATAGTTTGGATAGAAGACTTTGTTTGAGCGATCGCACTGTAGCTGTGGTGATGTGCGATCGCGATATTTAGAATTACATCTTAAAGAAAAGAGAAGCCACGCATTGCGAGACTTCTCTTTTACAATTAATAGAGTGCTATGCACTTTTCAGAACTAGGCAGCCGCGAAGTTAGCAGCGACAAAATCCCAGTTGATTAGTTTTTCGACAAAGTTAGCCATGAAGTTAGGACGGCTATTTTGGAAGTCCAAATAGTAAGCATGTTCCCAAACATCCATCGTCAACAAAGGAACTTGTCCTTCATGAACTAAAGGATTTTCAGCATTAGGAGTTTTGGTGATTTTCAGCTTACCACCTTCAGCAACCAACCATGCCCAGCCGCTACCAAATTGGGTTGCACCAGCATTTTTGAATTCAGTCTTAAAGTTGTCCAAGCTACCAAAGCTCTCATTGATAGCATCCAACAAAGCACCAGTAGGAGCGCCACCACCAGCAGGCTTAATGCCATTCCAGTAGAAAGTGTGGTTCCAAACTTGAGCAGCATTATTGAAGATTCCAGCCTTGCCTTCTTTGTAGCTAATCTTGATGATTTCTTCTAAGGATTTGTCAGCAAGATCGGTATCTTTAATCAAGTTGTTGAGGTTGTCAACATACGCTTTATGGTGCTTACCATAGTGAAATGATAGGGTCTCAGCAGACATACCCGAAGCTGCGAGAGCATCTTGGGCGTAGGGTAAAGATGGGAGTTCAAATGCCATTGTTGTTTAACCTGTTAAAGTTTGAAGTGATTTCTCAGCTTTAAGTATTGTTACAATTATAAACTAGATTGTAAATCGTAGTAACTGTTACAACTCTAACTTTATATCTTGGAGATCCACATCCCAAAATTCCACATCCGTACAGCCATCGACTTTCGTAACTTTAATCAAAGTAAGGAAAAAGTCCAATGTGATTAGCAATACCAAGCTATAAAATCAACTATGAAAAAAAGAGATTTGTTACTAACTGGAGCAGCCATCATCGGCAGCACTTGGATATCCCAATTTTGGCGACAATCTCAAGATTCCACCCCCACAGACTCAGCGATCGCAGTAGACTCAACTAAAGCAACTAAGAGATATAAAATCATGAAAACCGAAGAAGAATGGAAACAAACTCTTACTCCAGAACAGTTTCATGTTTTACGAAAACATGGCACTGAGAGAGCGTTTACTAGTCCTCTTGACAAGGAATATAACAAAGGGGCTTATAACTGTGCTGGTTGTGACTTGCCGCTATTTACATCTGACACTAAATTCAATAGCCGCACTGGTTGGCCGAGCTTTTTTGCACCAATTGAAGGGGCGATCGCAACTACAACTGACACTTCATTATTTATGAAGCGCGTTGAAGTACATTGCAGCCGATGTGGTGGACATTTGGGACATGTCTTTGATGACGGGCCAAAACCAACAGGACAACGCTACTGCATGAATGGAGTTTCTCTCAAATTCGTTCC
Source organism: Pseudanabaena sp. lw0831 (assembly GCF_016584665.1). Classification (GTDB taxonomy): domain Bacteria; phylum Cyanobacteriota; class Cyanobacteriia; order Pseudanabaenales; family Pseudanabaenaceae; genus Pseudanabaena. The sequence goes on along the minus strand of NZ_BBJB01000081.1, from coordinate 5,346 downwards.
TGTTTAGCCCAAAGAGGCAATGCTTTGCACCACCTCTTTAAGCGTAACTATAGCGTTTTGAAAATGAGTACGTACTCATTTTCAAAACAAAAAACAATCAGAGTAAGGGTTTGAAGTTTTCATTTTGCCTACTGCAAAATGAATAACCCCGCCGCAAGCGGACGGGGTATCAAATTCTTTTTTACTAGAATTACTCACACCGCAGAGCGGTGGGGTATTTACCCTCTTAGTTTAAATAAAAAACACTATAAAACCAAAAAGGCTGTGCTTTGCACAGCCTTTTTGGTTTTAGTTACGCTGTTCTATTCCATTTTGAATATTCGTCACATTAGAAGGTGGACGAGTCCAGTTAAAGTCACTAATCCGTATTAGAAATTCCCCTAATCCTTGATTAGGATTATACCGAACAACTACAGAATATGTCCGCCTTGCATATTCCAAAGAATATACGGAATCAAATAAAGTGCCCGTATCCAAGTTCCAACTTTGCTGAATGCCAAGACGAATTGGCCCGTAGATTTGTTGAACTATTCCTGCGGTAAAAACTCGAACATCAGAAACCTGATCAAAAAAGAATGGGGATTTGCCGCTAGCAAATGCTTGGGTATAGCTCAAGCTTAAGCTCGTATAATCGAGGAAGTCTTTAGCAAACTGCCCCACTTCCGCCGATAATCCCGCAGTTCCATAGAGAACAGACTGATTTACTCCATTGGAATAGAAAGAATTTACACCTTGCGCTGTCAAAAAAGCATCTAGTCTTGGCACGATTGGTTTGGGAGAGAAGCGCAATCCTGTTTCCTTTTCGGCTGGCGCTGGCTCACCTCTCAGCAGAGGAAAGGCTCGACTAACAACAGCAGCACCTTGGACACGGATCAACGATCCAATCGTACTCGGTTGTAAATCAGAGCGTAGCGCCCCAACCAACTGAGCAGAAATTTGATAACTAAATGAAATATTGGAATCACCAAGAACGTAGTTTGGAGATAACAAAGTTGTGCCCAAAATGTTATTTACATCCTGAAAACCCAGCGAACCATTGAATACTCGATCGCGAAAAGCATACTGTGAAAGCAACGTATGGTCACCAAATACAGGAAGCTGATAGCTGGCATTAAATCGCAACAAAGAATCAATCTTAGAGAAATCTAAACCAGAGAAACTGGCTCTTGCTGATAAGCTTGACCCATCATCAAAGGCTCCATTTAAGGTAGCAACAACCCCAATAATATCAACACCCGAAAATCCACCCTGACTGGAAAAAGCACGCTGTAGAAGTAATTGCGGTGACAGTTGGAAATTCAAGTTGGGTTGAGTAATCACATCAAAGCTTTGTTGATAAAAAACACCATCGCGATCACGGCGGTCAAAACCAACCAAGGCAGGAGCAAACCGCTGAAAGCGATCGAGCGTAATACTATTGACTGGCAATGGTAGCGAAAATCCCTGATCAAAAACAATGCGTGGAGATTCCAGATCCAGACGATTTTGAGTTGGGGAAATCGGAGTTAAGGTGGCTTTACTGGTCGTAAGTTCCAGTTCAGGAGGGCTAAAGGGATCGTTCGTAACCCGCAAATTTTCGGCAGTCCAAGTATCTCCGTCAATTATTAAACGCTCGGCAATAAACCCAAGGCGGCGCACTTGTCCTTCAGCAGTATTCCCAGAGCCTATAGGAGATATGGTGATCGAGTTAGTAGCCAATTCTGAAGGCGATCGCGATACTTCAGAGCTTTGCAAAGTGCCAAGGTCAACAGCACCTGATGCATTCAGGAGATCGCCTTTAACAGTACTGTAATTATAAGTAAGCTTTGTACCGCGGATTTTTTGATCGCCGCGTGTAAAAAATACATTACCTTCGGCAACAACTTCCTGCGTTTTGGTATTTAATTGGACGCGATCGGCTTTAAGTTCTGATTTTTTGTAATTAATTACCACATTACCTTCAGCGACAAACACCTGAGTATTAATGTCATATTCTTGACGATCGCTAACCACATTTAACTTTTCACCAACACGAGGCGGTAAGGGTAGGCGTGGCTTATCTTTAGGCTTTGGCTTCGGTAAACTATTTGGCTTGATCGGGCCAGCTTGGGAGATCAGAGTTGCTCTGACTTGCTGGGCGATCGCATCTGGATCAGGCAAGGTATCGAAAAAAAGCTTTAAATGAGATTGCACTTCTATTGGCAATTCAGTAGGCAATCTAGAAATACGACCATTAAACGCTGACGAAGACGACAACGTTTGGCTAGAGCTAGCCTGTCTCACCTCAGCATAGGTGCTAGGTGGCAGTTGAGTTGAAGGCAGTGGTAAGAAATCCATACTTCAACTAAGTTTACAGGATTTTTATCTGAGATACAGCTATCGCTACTGAATAAAATAAAAACGACGCACTGTGTCGTTTTTATTTGTCGTTTTTATTTTATGGCAAGGCTTGTCTAGTTACGGATTTGCACGGGCATCAGCAAATAAGTCATTTTGGTTGCCCCAATTGGCACAAGCACCGCAGGGCTGGTCGGATTGTTCATCTGAATTTGAATTTCATTGCTCGGCAGAGCCTTTAATCCATCCAGTAAATATTTGACGTTAAAGGCAATTTCCACATCTTCACCCGAAACTTGAGCAGGTAGAGATTCACGTCCTGCGGCAACATCTGGTGCTTCAACCGAGAGAGAAATTTCTTGTCCTGTAGAGTCAATTGTGATTTTGACGATGTTATTTTTTTGGTCAGCCAAGACGGCGATACGCTCTAGGGCTGATAAAAATAATTTGCGCTCAACTGTAACTTGGCGATCAAAGCGACTTGGGATTAGTTGGCGATAATTGGGGTAAGTACCATCTAACAAACGGGAAATCAAGATTTGGTTAGCACTTTGGAAAATCATATTGGCGCGGTCAAACTTAACCGCGATCGCGCCCTCTGTTTGTTGATTGAGCATTCGTTCTAGTTCGCGTAAGGCTCTAGCAGGAATGGTCACCTCCAGATTAGTAGTCACGGTATCCCCGGTCACAGGAGGCTCATCGGCATCCAAAAATCCTGTCTGCACCACGGATAAGCGATGTCCATCGGTAGCAGCAAACTCTAAGCGATCGGCAGTAGCCGTCAGGTGCACACCCGTAAGAATCCGCTTGGTCTCATCAGCCGAAGTCGCAAACAAGGTTGATGACAAACCACTCAGCATCGACTCAACTGGCAAATAGGTAGTTTCACCATCTTCGCCAATTTGAGGCAATTCAGGAAACTCTTCTACAGGCAAACCATGCATTTGATAACGCCCTGAGCCACAGACAATCGATACCATGGTGTTGTCCTTGTCCACCGCGATCGTGATGTCTTCATCGGGCAGACGAGACACAATGTCGTTCAGTAACTTTGCAGGCAGAGTAATTGATCCCGCCTCTACGACTTGAGCAGGAAACGAGACCTGAATACCCAGATTGAGATCAAAGGCAGTCATACCAAGGCTTTGATTGGAGCCGTCAGCGTCTAGACGAATATTTGCCAAGATCGGGTGAGTGGGACGAGATGCGACCGCACGACCGACAAGGGCAAGATTAGCAGCGAGTTGGTTTTGGGGACAGACTAGTCGCATAGTTTGACAGGGATTTTCTAAACTGAGTGGTGAGATCGACGAGGCAAGACTAAATTTTGAATAAATTAGATTCTAAAAAATGCAGGTAAGGCTTGTGGAGGAAATTCTAGAAGATTTCAAAATTTGAGGATTTAAGATTTCTAAAAAAAAGCAAATGTATTTAAAATCACTTTGCAGATATTTTTTGAGGGCAGACTTTAAACAAAAATTTATTTTAGAAAATTTTGATAAAAAGCTTTTTACTTTTGATTTTTTGATTTGTGGAAGCCAATCATACCATCGTTGGAATTTTTTACAATATCAAAATCCAAATTTAAATTCTCATGTTTTTTTCATTTGCTCTAATTATTACTATTTAAAGAATATAAAATCTTTAATAGTAGTAATAGGGGCTGTGGAAAATGTGGAAAACCCTAAGAAAACTATATCCAACAGTACTTACAGCGATTTTTGCCTGTGGAAAACCCTGTGGATAAACTGGCTGGTTTTCCACAGGGTATAAATACCTAGTAAAAGTTTTCCACATTTATTCAAAAGTTTTCCCCAGATAACTACAGCTTTTCCACAGAAAGGCTGTAGTTATCCACAGGTTTTCCACAGGTAAAAAACAAACGTCTAGATTTATCAACAGATCTATATCCAGAATGTTCACAGAAAATTCTTTTAGAATTTATTGGTAAAATCTTAATAATACTTAAACAAACAGAATTTATTAAGAGGTATAGTGCTTTTCCAAATTTTATAATTTTGGGAATTTGAACATGATTAGCGATCTCGATCGCTAATCATGTTCAAAAAAATCTGATATATTACTGAAAATAATTTGTTGTCCCCAAGAACGATCTCCAAATTTTCTCTACGATTCCTTACGGATTGATATAGTGAAATCAAGATGCTAGGATGTGCGGCGCGAAGCACTGCACATCCTAGCTCTAAAATCCTGCCATCTTTAGCACTAACAAGTGAAATTACTTGATTTAAGTTTTAAATAATAGGTTTGAAAATTGTGATTAAAAATTTATTTTACCGCCTATGTTTTGGCGCGATCGCCTTACTAATTAGCTTTAATTTATTGACTGGTAATGTTCTGGCTTTGCAAGTATCCGATATTCCAGACTTAGCCGAAATTAAGACGCTTACCGATCAGACTTGGGTGATTGATGATTCTGAGGTATTAAGTACTTCGACCAAAAGTGCGATCGTTAGCAAAGCTGAAAAATTAGCAGAATTAACGGGAATTGAAGTTCATGTTGTGGCAATTCGCCGTATTGATCTAGGTCAACCTGCCTCGGAATTTACGGCGGAATTATTTGATAAATGGTTCCCTTCTGAAGCAGAGAAGGCTAATCAAGTATTACTATTTATGGCGACAGAAGACCACCGTACCGCTATTCAGACTGGCGCAAAGGTAAAAGAAGTCTTGCCTAATAGCATAGCCAATAGTATTGCTGATGAGACAATGCTCTATCCTGCACGTAAGGCAAACTATAACCAAGCTGTAAATGAGGGAATTGCTCGTCTAGAAGCAGTTTTGAAGGGTAATCCTGACCCAGGTGCGCCTCTATTAGCAGTGGAAGAGACTGAGACGAGTAACTATGCTACCAGAGAGGAAACTGAGTCAAGTTCATCGAATGTGGTGGTGATTATTTTGCTGATTTTGGCAACAGCGTTGCCAATGGCGACCTATTACTGGTTGCAAAGTCAACCTTAAAACCCAAAAAGAAAGAGCCGACGCTTTGTGTCGGCTCTTTCTTTTTGG
>NZ_BBJB01000080.1 GCF_016584665.1 Pseudanabaena sp. lw0831 | reverse complement strand
TCTTGGAAGGTTTGCAGCAAGCGTCCGTCTATGCTCCACAACTTCGCTGTTCCCCCCTCCCCCAATCCCCAATCCCCGAACCGCAATTTACCACTTCCAATGACTACGCTCTTGCCATCGGGCGCAAAAGCTACGCTAGTGACTGGAAATTCTTCTTGGAAGGTTTGCAGCAAATGTCCGTCTATGCTCCACAACTTCGCCGTTTGATCTCTACTCCCAGTGAGAATGAATTTCCCATCGGGTGCAAACGCTACGTCAATGACGTAATCTTGATGACCTTGGAAGGTTTGTAGCAATCTGCCATCGATGCTCCATAACTTCGACGTTTTATCCCCACTGCCCGTGAGAATGGATTTCCCATCGGGTGCAAAGGCGACGCTAGAGACGGGATCTTGATGACCTTGGAATCTATTTTTTTCTTTGCGGATCATTGTAGCCCGATGAACGGTAGACATAAGCTCTAGTCTAGTATCTCCCCGAAGATCGCCTAGGGACTGGAGCCATTTCTCTTTTGACTTGGCAACCATCGCCACCTGTTCATCCAGATTCAATAGCTCCGCATCCATTAACCCCTTCCAATAGAGACTATCCACCACCGCCTCAGCATTCAGCGTATCCAACTTACTTTTTTGCGCGAATTCTTTCGCCTCAGCCTCAGCCCGTCGCGCAATATCCGCCTTCTGCTCCGCAATCTGTCGTTGTGCTAACTCATTCTGTTTCGCCTGTTCCGCCTCCTTACGACGCTCCTCCTCCTTTTCCCTTGCTGTTTTTTCAGAGTCCCTCGCCTTATTCGCCACTAGTTTTTGATCGTTAGCAATTCCCTCCTGAGTTTTAGCAAGCTTCGTCTGTTTCTCAGCCTCCTCTTTCTGTTGTTTAGCAATTACTGTTTGTCTATCTGCGTTCTCTTTTTCCTGTTTAGCAATTTTCTCTTGATTCTTTGATTCCAATGCAAACCCAACCGCCACTAAACTTAGTCCAGCCATGACCAAAGCCGCAATCAAACTCCCCTGCAACAACCACTTATTTCGTTTCTGTAAACTTGCCTCTACTTCCTTCCGTTTCTGTCGCTCATCCTCCAACCTTTTCTCTAGTTCCCCTCCAAATTGCTGACGAATTGGCTTTACAAGATAATCATGAATCAACTGATAGCAAACCTCTGGACTAGCAGGAATATCAAAAGCTAAGCCAGCCCCAATCAAAGCTCTCAACACAAAATCTAAATCTCCCCTGACTATCAAATCGCGCTCATCTCCCAATAATTCCGAAGAATCCAATCTCACTTCCCTTATTAACTCTGTCTTAGTCTTCTTTGGACGCTTCTCTGGCTCCTCCGTCAACGCATACAACACCCTCTGCGCCAACTCCTCATTCTCCTGCCCACAATCCCGCACCACCTGCATCAACCACCCCTCTACCAGCGCCCGTTTCGGATTCTTCCCCAACCCCTCATACGCCGCCAAAGTCGTAATCTTCGCCTCCCCATGCAACATCTGCGCCCCCACCACCTGCAACTCAATCGGACGCACATCCCCAAACTCCGCCGCCAGATCCGCCACCAACCGATCCACCAGCGCCTCCTCCAACCGATAAGGCGATCGCTCCGTCAACTCCTTAATTACCGCCTTCGCTCTCTCCTTCGAGAAATTACCAAGGTAATAGCGCACATTCTTATTGAGAATGTCATTGTTAATCAATTCAATATTGGCAAGGCGATCGCATTCCAGCAAATAGTGAATATAATCCTCACGCAACGACAAAATCACCCATACATAAGGCACAGCCAGACATTCACGCAAAAAATCATATAACTTACGGCGATCGGGTACTTCCGTATGCTTAAAAAAGAACTCCTCAAACTGATCGAAGATGAGAACCGTAATTAGATTCTGGCGATCGCGATCGTGTAGTTGCGCGATAAGTGACTCAGATCCCCCTAAATCCCCCTTAAAAAGGGGGACTTCAAGATCTTCTTCTTTTCCCCCCTTCACAAGGGGGGCTAGGGGGGATCTCCCAAACTTACTCGCCAATTCCCCTTGCCAATCTTCATAATGCTCAATCACCACAGGTTGAACCGATCGCGATTGATGAATAACCTTCCGCAAGGCTGGTACTAACCCCGACTGCAACAGCGAACTTTTCCCCACACCTGACGGCCCATGCACCACCGTTAACCGACAATCGCTGCGTTTAACCCGATCCACCAACGCCTCAATATCCGCCTGTCGTCCCGAAGCCGCAACCTCCTCCATCGCATCCTCACCGATCGCCCCGACACGACGCTGTGGTTGCAACCTTCCCGCCCCAATAAACGCCCGAAAACCATAACTCGTTTCCACCGACTCGCGATCGCACTTCACCGTAAACGCATCACGATAATTTCCCACCACCGTATAAGCCCGATGCAAAGCTTGCAAAATCCGAATATGCAAATCAGGATCGACCTCTGGCAATACCAAAGCTTTCGCCTGTTCTAAAGGTGCGATCGCCTCCTTTGCTCGCTCCATACCAATCAGCGATCGCCCCAAGGACAACAAATAAAAACCTTGGCGCTCCTTTCCCTGTAAAGCTTTCTCCGCTTCAGTCTTGGCAACTTGCCAATCTTGACTTGCGATCGCCACCTCAGCACGTAACCCCGCCGCCCAGTCGGGCAGAATTACCAACTCATTTGCAAAATTTGCTAATGCTTCCCATTGGGTCGCATTTCTAGTTTCTGGCAAAGCTAAAGCTAACAAAATCTCACCTAAAGCCAAAGCTACCGATACTTGCTTACCCTCAGGCTCATGCCAAGCCATCTGTAACTGCTCACGGGCGCGATCGCAATTCACCAAAAAATTGACGCGCTCCTGCTTGCCCCGCAGTTGCCACCACAAACCCAACCGATAACGCGCCGCCGCCGCCAAACTCCCCGTACTCACCTGCACCAGACAATTCTCAAAATGCTCCCGTGCAACATCACCACTCCCAGCCTCAATCCCAAATGCCAATGCAACCTTTGCCGCTAACTCAGGCGATCTGTTTTCCTCAAGGCGTTGCCATTCTTGCCATGCCCACTGTAACTCTTGCCCAATCCCGCGTTTACCCTCCCGCGCAAACGCCCAATCCAAAACATCCGCAGTCTCACGCTCCAGCATTGCTTGCAATTCTGCACGATCCAAAGCAAAGTCAAAGGGAGGCGCAGCCCAACTTGCCAAATCAGGCGATCGCCTGCGTAGTTGGGCATCCACCTCATCCGTCACCCATAGCACCAAGGGAAACTTAAACCGCTTCCGAAATTCCTCTCTCGCATTATTCGCCAGCGCCAAAATATCATTCAGGTGTGGTGAAGCTTCCAACCCCGTGACACTAATTACCTGCGTCCCCTCCTCCACCTCATCCAAAATATCGACAAGATTTACCACCCCATCCGCATCTGTGACATGGCGATCGTAAAGCCTATCCCCCAATTGTGCCTTCAAATCTGCCACAAGGCGATCGCGCACCTCTATCGAGTTACAACGTGCCAACAGCAAAGCAAAATCGCCTTCAGAAAGTGCGATCGCCCGTAATAGCCGTTTCAGAGTATCCTGTCTATCTGCACTCATCTCTATCCACATCAGCGCTTTTAAATTAAAACTTTCGAGCCGATTCACTGAAAAAATCAAAAAAAATTAGTAGCTGCTCAAGTACAAATGCTATTTCTCAATATGGCGATTATTTCTGTATTTATTAAGATTTAGTCATATCTAAATCTTATAAAGAAACCGTTTCCTTTGATAACTGAGTAGATGATTCTAATAGCTTATTTTGGGAAGATGGCGGCGATAGCAATTTGCCCTCACTACCCAGAAACTTATCAAACAACTCAAAAAACTTATCTAAAGCATCTCTCTCATCTCCAGAATAAAATAAAATTATTTCAGCCCATGAATGAGAAGAAGTAATCTTAAATCTTGATTGAATCCATTCTTGAAATTTATTCAACGTTTCCTCCTGTTCGTTGAGAGCAAAACCCAAGTCATTTCTCGCACCAATATAGCCATCTAAAAAAGCTTTAAAACGAGTAATATAAGGTTTACCCAAATACATGCTTGGTCTAGTCCTGATCCTCTGTATAAGTTCATATATATCGGTCATAATCCACCAGTCTCTGCTTGAAATTTTGCTTGAGATTAGAAGTATTGTTCAGTGATTTGAAATTGCTTACCTAGATAAAGTTTACCATCAAATTTTAGGTTGTCTAGCCATTGATTTCTAGGCAGTCCATTTGGGTGCAGATTGTCATAGATCACTTCCATTCCATTCACAATAATCGACACTCCCTCATGCCGACCATTAACTGAAATCGCATATCCCAAAAGATCGTCATAAATATTTGCATCCCATCCCATTGACGAACCCGTATAAATTTTAATCCTCTTTCCCTTGATTTCTTGACTAACTAAGTATTCTTGAATTGCCTGAGCAGTTTCAACGCATTGAAAGTTTTCAAAATCATCGATTATTGTCTGAATTTGGCGAATGTGTTTAATACTAATTGAAATAATATTTGCTCCTACTAAGCCCAATAATGCATCAATTTATAATAGTTTGGCCAAAATGACCTCTTTTTGATGTTGGTTTATGGAACGATCGCCTTGTTAATTTATGACGATGGATTTAAGCGATCGCTATACAGGAATACTTAATATATATAGTTGTAATAATTTTTAATCACAATCATGACGAACCCTCTCAAACGTACTCCTCTTTACGATCTCCATGTTGCTGCTGGTGCGCGGCTAGTGGAATTTGGCGGTTGGGAGATGCCCGTGCAGTATAAAGGGCTGGTCGCCGAACATAATGCCGTGCGATCGCAGGTGGGGATGTTTGATGTGTCGCATATGGGTAAATTTGCGATCGCAGGCGAAGGTGTTCTCGAAACCTTGAACAAACTCGTACCATCGAACTTAGGGCGCTTAAAGGTTGGACAAGCACTCTATACAGTTTTACTCAATGAGCAAGCAGGAATTATTGACGATGTGATTTTTTATCGTCATGAGCCTGATGGCGATCGCGAAAACTGGTCAGTTATCGTCAATGCCTCAACCACCGACAAAGACAAAGCATGGTTGCAACGGCACTTAGGCGATCGCTTGATTGATAACTCAGATTCGCAAATCTTGATTGCGGTACAGGGTAAAACTGCGATCGCTACATTACAAGAGTTAGTAACAGCGGATTTATTGAAATTACCTCGTTTGCGATTTGGGCATACTCGCACCGATATTTTGGGAACATCCAGCTTTATTGCAAGGACGGGCTATACAGGCGAAGATGGCTGCGAAATTATGACCGATATCGAAACGGGTAAAGCGCTTTGGCAAAAATTGCTCGATCTTGGAGTTGTACCTTGTGGTTTAGGTTGCCGTGACACCTTGCGTCTGGAAGCAGGAATGCATCTCTATGGACAGGATATGAATGACACGATCACACCTCTCGAAGCCGATCTTCAGTGGATCGTGCATCTCAAAGAGAAAGGTGATTTTATTGGGCGTGAGGTTTTAGAAGAGCAGAAACAGAATGGAGTCACCCGCAAATTAATCGGGCTTGAATTGGAAGGTCGCAATATTGCCCGTCATGATTATCCAATTCGTTATGAAGGCGAAACTGTCGGGCTTGTAACCAGTGGCACAATGTCACCAACTCTGGGAAAGGCGATCGCCTTTGGCTATGTCCCATCTGAATTAGCAAAAATGGGGCAAATTCTCCAAGTCCAAATCCGCAACAAAGATTTTCCTGCCAAAGTCACAAAGCGTAATTTCTTGTGAGCTTTTTATGACCCAATTTTAAGATTTGTCGCGATGGTGCGACAAATCTTAAAATTGGGTCATAAAAAAAATAGCTTGACAATCAGATCGCAGCTGCGTTAGGATAATGAGCTTATGTCTTGAGTCAAACCTAGACATATACTCCGCCCACTAAAACTGCAGTCACTTAGTGCATGAATAAGCCTACTCTTGTTACTCCTGCCTTCGTTCTACCAGATCTTGTAGAAATCCAGCGGGAGAGTTTTCGATGGTTCCTAGAAGAAGGACTTATTGAAGAGCTTGAGAGTTTCTCACCGATTACAGATTATACGGGCAAAATGGAACTCCATTTTATTGCCAAAGATTATAAACTCAAGCGCCCAAAATACAGTGTTGATGAGTCCAAACGTCGGGATGCCACCTATGCCGTACAGATGTACGTTCCCACGAGGCTCATTAACAAAGAAACAGGAGAAATAAAGGAGCAAGAAGTTTTTATCGGCGATCTGCCTCTAATGACAGATCGTGGAACATTTATTATCAACGGTGCTGAGCGAGTCATCGTCAATCAGATTGTGCGTAGCCCTGGGGTTTATTACAAACAAGAAATTGACAAGAATGGTCGCCGCACTTACAACGCCAGCCTTATTCCTAACCGAGGAGCATGGCTGAAATTTGAAACCGACAAGAACGATCTTGTATGGGTTCGTATTGACAAAACCCGTAAACTTTCTGCGCAGGTACTACTCAAAGCGATCGGCTTGAGTGATGCTGAAATTCTTGATGCTCTTACTCACCGTGAGTACTTCCAGAAAACAATTGACAAAGAAGGTCAGTTTGACGAAGACGAAGCACTCAAAGAACTTTATCGTAAGCTCCGTCCAGGTGAACCACCTACAGAGTCGGGTGGTCGTGAACTGTTGCGATCGCGCTTCTTTGACCCCAAACGTTATGATCTCGGAAAGGTTGGGCGTTATAAGCTCAATAAGAAATTGCGCTTGAATACCCCTGACACCATGCGGGTATTGACCGAGAAGGATATTCTCACTGCAATCAACTATCTGATCAATCTCAAGTTTGACATCGGTGAAATCGATGACATTGACCACTTGGGCAACCGTCGTGTTAGGTCAGTTGGTGAATTGCTGCAAAACCAAGTCCGTGTTGGCTTAAACCGTCTTGAAAGAATCATTCGTGAACGGATGACCGTCTCCGATGTTGATGCTCTCACCCCAGCTTCCTTGGTTAATCCCAAACCCTTAGTAGCCGCAATCAAAGAATTCTTTGGTTCCAGCCAACTATCGCAGTTCATGGATCAAACTAATCCTCTGGCTGAGTTAACTCACAAACGCCGTCTTAGTGCTCTTGGTCCTGGTGGTCTAACTCGTGAACGTGCAGGCTTTGCGGTTCGCGATATTCACCCTAGCCATTACGGTCGTATCTGCCCCATCGAAACTCCTGAAGGACCTAACGCAGGTCTGATCGGTTCCTTGGCAACCCACGCGCGTGTTAACCAGTACGGATTCATCGAAACGCCTTACTACGCGGTCGAAAACGGTAAAGTTCTGAAAAATCAAGAGCCTGTCTATATGACGGCTGATGAAGAAGACGAATTCCGTGTCGCCCCTGGTGACGTAGCTACCAACGACGAAGGCTATATCTTCCTTGAAATCGTGCCAATTCGCTATCGTCAAGAATGGGGTACGGCAAGTCCCGAAGAAATCGACTATGTCGCGGTTTCACCCGTACAGATTATCTCGGTGGCAACATCGCTGATTCCATTCCTTGAGCATGACGATGCTAACCGCGCCCTGATGGGATCGAACATGCAACGTCAAGCGGTTCCCTTATTGCGTCCTGAACGTCCTCTTGTTGGTACTGGGCTAGAAGCTCAAGCCGCTCGTGACTCAGGGATGGTAATCGTCTCGCGGGTTACAGGTGAAGTCTCCTATGTATCTGCTGATGAGATTCGCGTCAAGGCTGATGATACTGGACTAGAGAGCAGCTACCGTCTGCAAAAATATCAGCGATCGAACCAAGACACCTGCTTAAATCAGCGTCCTCTGGTCTGGGTTGGCGATACTGTGGTTTCAGGACAAGTTCTTGCCGACGGCTCCGCAACTGAAGGCGGCGAAATCGCGCTCGGACAGAACATTCTCGTTGCTTATATGCCTTGGGAAGGCTACAACTACGAAGACGCAATTCTAATCAATGAGCGTTTGGTAATTGATGACGTTTACACCTCGATTCACGTTGAGAAATACGAAATTGAGGCAAGACAAACCAAGCTCGGTCCCGAAGAAATCACTCGCGAAATTCCTAACGTCGGTGAAGATTCACTTCGGAACCTTGATGAGCAGGGCATTATCCGCATTGGTGCTTGGGTAAGTTCTGGAGAAATCCTTGTTGGTAAGGTCACACCTAAGGGTGAATCCGATCAACCACCCGAAGAAAAACTCCTAAGAGCGATTTTCGGTGAAAAGGCTCGTGATGTACGTGATAACTCTTTGCGTGTGCCTAATGGTGAAAAGGGTCGTGTTGTTGATGTGCGCGTATTTACTCGCGAACAAGGCGATGAGTTACCCCCTGGGGCAAACATGGTCGTCCGCGTCTATGTCGCTCAAAAACGCAAGATCCAAGTCGGCGACAAGATGGCTGGTCGTCATGGTAACAAGGGAATTATTTCTCGGATTTTACCAAAAGAAGATATGCCTTTCTTGCCCGATGGTACTCCTCTCGACATCGTGTTGAACCCTCTGGGCGTACCTTCACGGATGAATGTTGGACAGGTGTTTGAATGCTTGCTCGGTTGGGCTGCGGAAAACTTGAATGCTCGCTTTAAGATCGTACCTTTTGATGAAATGTACGGTGAAGAAGCCTCGCGCGAGTTGATCAATGGTCAACTTTCCCATGCGCGTGAACACACTGGCAAAGACTGGATCTTCAATGATGAATTCCCTGGAAAGTTGACAGTATATGACGGGCGGACTGGTGAGCCATTCGATCAACCCGTGACCGTAGGTAAAGCATATATGCTGAAACTAGTTCACCTTGTCGATGACAAGATCCATGCGCGATCGACTGGTCCTTACTCACTAGTTACTCAGCAGCCTCTCGGTGGTAAAGCACAGCAGGGTGGTCAGCGCTTTGGAGAAATGGAAGTATGGGCGTTGGAAGCATTTGGTGCAGCCTATATCCTTCAAGAGTTGCTCACGGTCAAGTCTGACGATATGACGGGACGTAACGAAGCTCTCAATGCGATCGTTAAAGGTCATGCAATTCCTCGCCCTGGCACTCCTGAATCTTTCAAGGTATTGGTGCGAGAGCTTCAGTCTTTATGTTTGGATGTCTCAGTCCACAAGCTGTCTGAGGACGGCAGTAACCAAGATACAGAAGTGGATTTGATGGTGGATACTGGCTCACGCCGTACACCAAATCGTCCTACCTATGAGTCAGTCTATCGAGGCGATATCAATTTTGATGAAGATGATGACTAACTAAATTAGATAACTCGTAATTCGTAATTCGTAATTATCAATTACGAATTACGAATTACGAATTTATTGATAATCAGCTAAAGAATTTATAAATAGTCAATTTACTAAGGACGTTGTAACGTATGGCGAAAGTGGAACAGCGATTTGACTATGTCAAGATTGGCTTGGCATCACCCGATCGCATTCGTAAATGGGGCGAGCGCATCCTGCCAAATGGCAGTTTGGTTGGCGAAGTCACAAAACCAGAAACTATTAACTACCGCACATTGAAGCCAGAAATGGATGGCTTGTTCTGTGAACGGATTTTTGGTCCTGCAAAGGATTGGGAATGTCATTGCGGTAAATATAAACGTGTGCGCCATCGTGGCATTGTCTGCGAACGCTGCGGTGTGGAAGTGACAGAATCACGAGTACGTCGTCATCGCATGGGCTTTATTAAGCTAGCTGCCTCAGTTACCCATGTGTGGTATCTCAAGGGGATCCCTAGTTATATGGCTACTCTGCTAGATATCCCTCTACGTGATGTTGAGCAAATTGTTTACTTCAATGCCTACGTTGTCCTTAATCCTGGAATTCAGTCCGAGGTTGATGGCGAAGTCACCGTAGTCAATAGTCGAGAAATTCGTGTGCGTGGAGTTGATGGCGTTGAGACAGCTTACCCTTTGCACCCCAAGCATACTCCAACTACTTCAGAAGGAAAAATTGTTGAAGTAGGAGAAGTGATCGCTACTGCCTATAACCTTTCTTATAAGCAATTACTGTCGGAGGATCAATGGATCGATCTCGAAGATCAGATTTATGCTGAAGATCCTGTCTTAGACGGAATTGAAGTAGGTATTGGTGCAGAAGCAATCAAGCAGTTATTGCAAAATATCAATCTTGAGAAAGAAGCAGAGCGTCTCCGTACCGACATCGAAAACTCTAAAGGTCAAAAACGCGCCAAATTAATTAAGCGTCTGCGCGTGGTTGATAACTTTGTGGCGACTGGTTCTAGACCAGACTGGATGGTATTGGATGTCATTCCTGTGATCCCTCCAGATTTACGTCCGATGGTACAGCTTGACGGTGGGCGCTTTGCAACCAGCGATTTGAATGACCTCTATCGTCGAGTAATTAACCGTAATAATCGCCTAGCGCGATTGCAGGAAATTCTTGCGCCTGAAATTATCGTCCGTAACGAAAAGCGGATGTTGCAGGAGGCTGTTGATGCATTGATCGATAACGGTCGTCGTGGACGCACAGTCGTTGGTGCAAATAATCGCCCCCTTAAGTCGCTCTCGGACATCATCGAGGGTAAGCAAGGTCGGTTCCGACAAAACTTGCTCGGTAAACGGGTTGACTACTCAGGTCGTTCGGTGATCGTTGTAGGACCTAACCTCAAGATCCACCAATGCGGTCTGCCCAAGGAAATGGCGATCGAGCTATTCCAGCCTTTTGTGATTCATCGCCTGATTAAAACAGGGTTGGTGAATAACATTAAAGCGGCAAAGAAACTGATTCAGCGCAATGATCCAGCCGTTTGGGATGTTCTTGAAGATGTGATCCGCGAACATCCAGTCATGCTCAACCGCGCTCCGACGCTGCACAGGTTAGGTATTCAAGCCTTTGAACCTTTGCTGGTCAGTGGTCGAGCCATTCAACTGCATCCGCTTGTATGTCCAGCCTTTAATGCTGACTTCGACGGTGACCAAATGGCTGTTCATGTGCCTCTGTCGATTGAAGCTCAGGCGGAAGCGCGTCTATTGATGCTTGCATCTAATAACATCCTCTCACCTGCAACTGGTCGTCCGATCGTTACACCTAGCCAAGATATGGTTTTGGGTTGTTACTATCTCACAACGGATAATCCTTACAAACAGAAGGGTGTAGGACGTTACTTTTCCAACTTTAATGATGTCGTGATGGCATACGAACAGGGCGAAATTGATATTCACGCCAGTGTTTGGGTGCGTTTTGAAGGAATTCTTGAAGGACAAGGCGAAGAAAAAGACGATGAAGAACCCAAGGTCACAGTTCTAGAAGATGGTACGAAAGTAAAGGAATTTGATTTCCGTCGTATTCGTGAAGATGCTGAAGGCGGTTTGATTTCTCAATACATTAAAACCACTCCTGGGCGTGTGATTTTCAATCAAGCAATCTATGCATCCCTAGCGAGCTAACTGTTTTTAGTCACATCGCTTGGCGATGTGACTAAAAACCATAGAATTTCGATTAATTATTCCAAAGATTATTTAATAGCTTAATACCATGGCAGATTTCACGACTAGCAACACGGACTCGCCTGAAGAAAAGAAGCCTCAGCGCTTTATCAATCGCACAATTGACAAAGGTCAACTGAAAAAGTTAATTGCTTGGGCTTTTACGAATTATGGAACCACTAGCGCTGCTAACGTTGCTGATCAACTTAAAGCTTTAGGGTTTCGCTATGCGACTCAGGCAGGTGTTTCAATTAGTATTGAGGATTTGCAGGTTCCTGCTAGTAAAAAAGCTTTGCTAGCGGCGGCGGAACTGGAGATTGAAGAAACAGAAAGCCGTTATACAAGAGGCGAAATCACTGAAGTAGAACGTTTCCAAAAGGTAATTGATACATGGAACGTGGCTAACGAGAATCTCAAGGATGAGGTGGTGAAAAACTTCAAGAGCAATAATCCTCTTAACTCTGTTTATATGATGGCGTTCTCTGGTGCGCGTGGCAACATTTCGCAAGTACGTCAGTTAGTAGGTATGCGCGGTTTGATGGCTGATCCACAAGGCGAAATCATCGATTTACCTATTAAAACTAACTTCCGCGAAGGTTTAACAGTTACTGAATACATTATTTCTTCATACGGTGCGCGTAAAGGTCTAGTAGATACAGCGTTACGGACTGCTGACTCTGGATATCTTACTCGCCGTCTGGTAGATGTATCACAAGATGTAATCGTCCGCGAAAATGATTGCGGTACGACTCGCGGCATTCGTCTGAAAGCAATGAAAGACGGGGAAAAGACCCTGATCAAGCTTTCCGATCGCTTATTTGGTCGTGTAGCTGCCGAGGATATTGTCGATCCGAAAACAGGCGAAGTGATTGTTTTTCATAACCAAGAAATTTCTGAAGATTTGTCGCTAGCCGTAGCAAAAGCTGGTGTCGAAGAAGTTTGTGTGCGTTCTGCCTTTACTTGTGAATCTACTCGCGCAGTTTGCCAGATGTGCTATGGCTGGAGCTTAGCTCATTTAGAGTTAGTAAACATCGGCGAAGCTGTGGGAATTATTGCAGCGCAGTCCATCGGTGAACCTGGTACACAGCTTACCATGCGGACATTCCACACGGGGGGTGTATTTACTGGAGAAGTTGCGGAACAGCAACGCGCTCCCTATGATGGCACAATCAAATACAACAAAAAGCTGAAAGTTCGCCCCATGCGTACTCGTCACGGTGAAGATGCCTTTATCGTTGAGTCCAATGGTGACTTTTCTTTAGAAAGTTCTGAAGGCAAAAAGGTCTATGCGATCACTCAAGGTTCGACATTATTGGTGCGTGAGGGACAGAAAGTAACTCAAAACCAATTGATGGCTGAGGTATCGATCACTGGTAAAACCTCTCGTAAAACCACAGAAAAAGCGACTAAGGCGCTCAATACTGGTTTAGCTGGCGAAGTATTATTCTCAGATCTTGCGATCGAAGAGAAAAAAGACCGTCAAGGTAATACCAGCTACGTCGCTCGTGGTGAAAAAGGTCGAGTTTGGGTATTGGCTGGTGAAGTCTATGATTTACCCCCAACTGCGGAACCAACCGTCAAAAATGAAGCGCAAGTCCAAGAGGGCGATGTGCTTGCGGAAACCCGCTTGATTACTGAGCATGGTGGCGTTGTCCGTCTTAGCGAAGAAGATAGTCGCCACAACCGTGAAGTGGAAATCATCACTGCTTCGGTAATCTTGGATCAGGCGATCGTCAAGGAAGAAAGCTATCAAGGGCGCGAGCATTATGTGCTTGAGACTCAAGGTGGTCAAAGCTTCTCCCTTAAAGCTTCTCCAGGGACGAAGTTGATTAATAATCAAGTCGTTGCCGAATTGATTGATGATACTTACCAAACTAAGAGTGGCGGTATTATCAAGTTTGCGGGTGTGGAAGTTGCGAAGCGCAGCAAGGGTAAGCAGGGTTATGAAGTCGTTAAAGGCGGCACATTGCTCTGGGTTCCTGAAGAAACCCATGAAGTTAATAAAGATGCTTCGCTGTTGATGGTGGAAGAAAATCAGTTTATTGAAGCTGGTACAGAAGTAGTCAAGGATATCTTCAGTCAAACAGCTGGTGTAGTCGAAGTATTCCAAAAGAACGATATTTTGCGCGAAATCGTGATCAAGCCAGGTGACTTGCATTTGGTCGATGATCCGCAAACGGCGATGCAAAAGAATGGAACTTTGGCTTATCCAGGCACGGAAATTATGCCAGGATTGACTTCGCCCGAACTCCGCTATGTGGAATATCTGGACTCAACCGAGGGCCCAGCATTGCTGTTGCGTCCTGTAGAAGAATACCAAGTCCCTGATGTACCAACGGTTCCTAGCCAAGAATCGGTTAATCAAGAAGGTCGTTCAATTGGTCTACGTGCAGTTCAGCGCATTCCTTACAAAGATGGCGATCGCGTGAAGGCGATCGATAGCGTTGAGCTATTGAAGACCCAATTATTGTTAGAAGTTGATACTGATGCCCCTCAATTAGCAGCGGACATCGAGTTCATTCCTAACGATACCGACCCAGGAAGTCTGCGCTTGCAATTGGTGATTCTCGAATCGTTGGTGATTCGTCAAGACAACTCTGGCGATCCTGCCCATAGCAACTCGCGTACAAGACTATTGGTAAATGACGGCGATCGCATTGAGCCAGGTGCAGTTGTTGCGCGTACCGAAATTCTTTGTAAGAAACCAGGTCAGATCCGTGGTATTCGTCAAGGCTCGGAAGTCGTTCGTCGTTTGCTGGTAGTCACGGAAGCCGATTGCATTACGACTCATTGTCCTAATCCCACAGTTCAAGTTGGCGATCTCTTGCGATCGGGTGATGAAATTGGCGATGGTGTAATTACAGAAGAGTCTGGACAAGTCCTCAGGATTGAGAATGACTCAGTCGTATTTCGGATCGGTCGCCCCTACCTCGTATCCCCTGGAGCCTTGTTGCAAATCCATGATGCTGACCTTGTTCAGCGGGGTGACAACATTGCGTTACTGGTATTTGAACGTGCCAAAACTGGAGACATCATCCAAGGGTTACCTCGGATTGAAGAACTGCTCGAAGCACGTAAACCCAAGGAAATGTGTGTACTTGCGCGGACAACAGGAACTGCTCAAGTTACCTACGACTCAGACGACAATCCTGAAGTAAAGATTCTTGGAGATGATGGCGTTCTGGATGATGACTATTCATTCAATGCGGGTCAGAGTGTAATTATTTCTGATGGTCAGAAGCTTTTGGCTGGTGAAGCACTTACCGATGGACCTGCCAATCCCCACGACATTCTCGACATCTATTTCCATGCTTACAAGGAATCCCTTGGAGTAAGAAAAGCTGCTCTAATTGGTTTGCAAAAGGTACAAGAGTTCTTAATGAACGAAGTCCAGTCTGTATACCAATCTCAAGGTGTAGATATTTCCGATAAACACATTGAGGTAATCGTGAAGCAGATGACCTCAAAGGTGCGGATCGAGGATGGTGGTGATACCACTCGTCTTCCTGGTGAGTTGGTAGAACTTCATCAAGTTGAACAAATCAACGAAGCGATGGAAATTACGGGCGGCGCACCTGCGGATTACACGCCTGTATTGATGGGTATTACGAAGGCAAGTTTAAATACCGACAGCTTTATCTCGGCAGCGAGTTTCCAAGAGACCACTCGTGTTCTCACCGAAGCTGCGATCGAAGGTAAGTCTGACTGGTTACGTGGCTTGAAGGAAAACGTGATTATCGGTCGTTTGATTCCTGCGGGTACGGGCTTTAATGCTTACGATACGCCAATCGTAGATGTCGATAATGGCTATGAGCCAGAACTTGGCTATGACGAAGAAGCGGATGATGTGATCATTGATGACAATACTGCGCGCAATTATCAAATCATTGAGCCTCGAATTGAGCCAATTCGCGTCGTCGATAAACCTCGCAGTCGTCGCAGTTTTGACGATGAGCTAGTGGATGATGATGTCGAATTTGAAGATGATGATGAGGAAGATGATGATGAGTTTGAGGATGAAGACTAGATAAAAAAGGCGGTGCTAAGCACCGCCTTTTTTTTAGGGATTACGCAAAGATGCGATCGCTTGATTAAGCGATCGCATCTCTTGCAAAATTTCTCGTAATAGTCGATTAGTCTCGTTTTGGGCTGGCTCTTGTACCTGAATGGTCACCTGTTTCATTTTCAAAACATCCCGTGCAAATCTTGATACCTCCGTGGGATGAAATAATAAAGGTTCGCGATCGCTTTGGCGTAGTTCAGGATTTAGTCTCGTTGGATCGTAGGGTAAATTAAGTAAACCTTGTGCTGGATCAGTATGGGCATAGCGATATATAGAAGCACGCGATCGCCCTAAAGCCTTTTGGATTGCTTCTACATCCATTAACTCGTAAGTATAATCAGATTTCAGTTCAGAGTGAGAAAACGAAGGACTCAAGTCATCGCTTGTATTCATAATGATAGTTAACGTGAGTTCGGGATAATATTCTCTTGGAGTCAAAAGGCAAAAGCCTCACTGAGTGAGGCTTTTGCCTTTTGAGTTGTCAATTTCTCAAGCTTAACTCAAACTGACGTTAGTTAGTCCAAACCTGTAAAGTTGCGCCCCTGCGGGGCGCAACTTTACAGGTTTGGGTTTGTAATTAACTATGTACATTTACTTATAATAAAACTGTATTTCGTGGAGATTTCGGTGAAGCGTAATTTTATGCTCTCTTTTTTGAGTCGAGGACTAGCCACCGCGATCGCAGTGGTGATGCTCGGTAACTTGCCCCTATCTTGGCAATCATCTTTGTGGCAATTGTCAGGTGGTCAAGCATATGCTGCTCAACCTGATCTAGTTGCTAAAACTACTACAATTACTAACCAATCGCCCGACTCGTTGACAGGAAATGTGATTAAAACTGTCTTAGAGAACGGTTTGACGGTGTTAACTAAGCAAGTGAATACGGCTCCTGTTGTCAGTGTGCAGGTTTGGTATCGCGTTGGTTCCCAAAACGAGAAAGCAGGGATTACAGGTATTTCTCACCAGCTTGAACATTTGCTGTTTAAAGGTACAAAAGAGCGTCCGATCCAGTTTGGACGCTTGTTTAGTGCCTTAGGTAGTGACTCTAATGCGTTTACTAGTTATGACATGACTGCCTATGTGGGGACAGCAGGGAGCGACAAACTGGATGCGATGCTTAGGTTGGAAGCCGATCGCATGGTCAATACGGTCGCGGGTGAAAATGAACTCAAAAGTGAGCGTACTGTTGTTTTGTCGGAGCTAGATGGTGGCAACAACAGTCCAGGCACGCGACTTTATCGACAAGTAATGTTAGCAGCCTATCCCGATAGTTCTTACGGTTGGCCGGTAATTGGCTATCGTCCCGATGTTGAGAACTATACAGTTGAGGATATCCAAAACTATTACCGTACTTTCTATCGTCCTGATAATGCCACTTTGGTAATCGTTGGCAATTTCGAGACGGAATCTACGCTCGAAAAAGTGCGCGAAATCTATGGTGCGATCGCAGCTCCAACGAAGCCCAAAATTTTAATCACCCCCGAAGTCCAAAAAAACAAGCCTAAACCGCCACAGCCTAAATCGGCTCAAGAGCCAATTCGGATCAAAGAACCTGGTAGCGTGCCATTTTTGCAAGCCGTCTATCCTGACTTGCCGAAGGTCGATGGCGCAGATGTGGCTGCGATCGACGTGATGGATAGCATTCTCACATCAGGTAGAAGTTCACGGCTCTATCAAGCGCTAGTGGAAACTGGCTTAGCGAGTAGTGCCAGTGGCAGTGCATCGTCAATGATTGGCACGGGCTGGTATTTTATGAGCGCCACACCGACAGAGGGCAAATCTCTCGAAGAACTTGATCGCCTATTGCTAGCTGAAATCGACAAGCTCCAAACGCAGCCAATTACCCCAGCAGAACTAGAACGCGCTAAAACTAGTATGCGAGCTAGTTATATTCTGGGCAATCGTGATATTGGTTCTCAAGCTACTCAAATTGGTTATAACCAAACTGTCGCTAAGGATTATCGCTTTAGCGATCGCTATTTGAGTGCAGTCAATAAAGTTACGAGTGCAGATGTCAAGCGCGTCGCCAAGCAATATTTGCCACGCGATCGCCGTGTGGTGGGATATTTCGAGCCATCGGTAATTACGGCTGGTGCTGGCACAACTCCGAGTAATGCCCATTCTGCTCAAGCGTTTAAACCTAGCTCGCCCGTCGATCCATCGGAAGTGGCGAAGTATTTGCCAGAAAGCGCTTTAAATAACCGAGTCGATATTCCCACAGCCGTACAGCCCGACAAGTTCACATTAGCCAATGGCTTGAAAGTTCTGTTATTGCGCGATCGCAGTACACCGACGGTAACTCTAGTAGGTGAAATCAAAGCAGGTGCAGGCTTTGACGTAATTGAAAAAGCGGGATTGGCAGGAATCACAGCTCAAAATCTTACTAATGGTACAACCACCAAAGATGCGTTGACCCTTGCATCGCGTTTAGAAAATCGTGGCGCTAGTTTAGGATTTTCAGCAGGGCGTGAAAGTGTGGGTATTTCTGGCATTGCCTTAGCCAAAGATTTGCCAATTGTGATCGATCAATTAGCCGACTTGCTCCAAAATGCGACTTTCCCAGCGAAGGAATTTGACCTCAATCTTCAGCGCAATCTCTTAGCCTTTAAGTCGGAACTGGATAATCCTAATGCCCTAGTGCGGCGGATTTTTCAATCCACGCTCTACCCTAAAGGACATCCATTTAATGCGATGCGAACTGAAGCAACTATCAAATCTTTAAAACGCGAAGATTTGGCAAAGTTCTATAAAACCTATTATCGCCCTGACAGTACGATTCTCACGCTGATGGGAGATTTCGAGCCTGTGACAGTGAGAGCTTTACTCGAAGAAAAATTGGGTGAATGGCAAGCTACTGGCAAAGCGCCAAAGTTCCAATTCCCAAAAGTCCCCAATCTTGCAGCTACCAACGAGAAGCAAACATCTCTAGCAGGTAAAACTCAAGCGGTGACGATCATTGGACATCCGAGTATTTCTCGCTCTGATCCGCAGTATTATCCTGCGATATTGCTAAATCAAGTCTTAGGTGGTGACACATTATCCAGTCGCCTTGGTACCGAAATACGCGATCGCCTTGGTTTGACCTATGGTATTTACAGCTATTTCCAAGCGGGCAGACCGCCACAGGGCGCATTTATCGTGCAGATGCAGACCAGTGGCAAGGATACCGCCAAGGCGATCGCAGCGACGGTGGGTCTACTCAAAGATGTCCGCGATCAGGGCATTACCGAAGCTGAATTTGATGTCGCAAAGAAGAGCTTGATCAATAATTTTTCGACTGAGTTTGCCGATCCTGATAACATTGCTAGTTCTTTACTCAGCGATGAGATCTATGGCTTACCAGTTGGCGATTTTTACAAGTTTCCGCAGCGCATCCAATCAGTAACTTTTGAGCAAGTCAATCGTGCTGCCAAGGAATTATTACAACCCGATAATCTCTTGATTGTGTCGGTAGTTCCTAAAGCTGAGAAATAAATCATTCAATGCGGCGCAATGCGCCGCCTTGAATGATTTTAAAAAGCAGTTAAAACTGTTACGATCGATCTTAATTAAGTATTTTGAAATTTAAATTTGGTTACTATCGTGGACGCGATCGCCATTAGCACTCTTACTCTCAATATTGTTTTGGGACTATTCATCCTGATGTATATATTTCGGATCATCATGACATGGTATCCCCAGATTCCTCTCAAGCAATTTCCCTATAGCCTGATTACTTTCCCGACTGAGCCTTTGTTATTTGTGCTACGGAAATTAATCCCGCCTATTGGCGGTATTGATATTTCACCTGTAATTGGTGTTGGCATTTTTAGCCTATTGCGCGAAATGTTGCTAGGTCAGCAAGGAATTTTGACGATGATGCAATAGAAAAGCGGCGCGATGCGCCGCTTTTCTATTTTTAAATTGTAGCAATAGTAGAGAAAATTTGCTATAGTTATAAATTGTGATTATTCCAAGAGCGTAAATCTTGATAGAACGCTATACATTGCCCGAAATGGGTCGGTTATGGACAGATCGGCACAAATATCAAACTTGGTTGCAAGTAGAGATTGCCGTTTGCGAAGCGCAGGCAGAATTAGGCTATATACCTGCCGACGCTGTCGAAGAAATAAAAGCAAAAGCAAACTTCGATGCCGATCGCGTCAATGAAATTGAATTAACGGTCAAACACGACATGATCGCGTTTTTGACCAACGTAAATGAATATGTAGGTGATGCAGGGCGCTACATCCACCTCGGTTTGACTAGTTCCGATGTGCTAGATACGGCTCTAGCAGTGCAATTAGTCGATAGCTTAGAAATCATCCAAGCCCAGTTAGAAGAAGCAATCCAAGCCATTCGCTACCAAGCCCAGCAACATCGCTACACGATTATGTCGGGTCGGACGCATGGTATTCATGCGGAGCCAATTACCTTTGGATTTAAGCTCGCTGGCTGGTTAGCAGAAATGCTCCGCCATCGCGATCGCCTATTAAACTTAAGCAAAACTATTGCCGTTGGTAAAATTTCGGGCGCAGTCGGAACCTATGCCAATGTCGATCCGCGTATTGAAGCGATCGCTTGCCAAAAGTTAGGACTCCAGCCCGACTGTGCCTCTACACAGGTAATTTCTCGCGATCGCCATG
Source organism: Pseudanabaena sp. lw0831 (assembly GCF_016584665.1). Taxonomy (GTDB): domain Bacteria; phylum Cyanobacteriota; class Cyanobacteriia; order Pseudanabaenales; family Pseudanabaenaceae; genus Pseudanabaena. The sequence goes on along the minus strand of NZ_BBJB01000080.1, from coordinate 35,827 downwards.
CGGAATATTCGCAAGTATTAGCGCTGATCGGTGCATCGATAGAGCGCTTTGCGGTGGAGATTCGCAACCTGCAACGCACCGATGTACTAGAAGTTGAAGAACATTTCACCAAAGGTCAAAAAGGCTCTTCGGCAATGCCCCACAAGCGTAACCCGATTCGCTCGGAGCGCTTAACTGGTATGGCGCGGTTGCTACGCGGCTATGCGACAACGGCTCTAGAAAATGTGGCGCTATGGCATGAACGCGATATTTCCCACAGTGCGGCGGAACGGGTACTCCTACCCGATAGCTGCATTCTCACCCATTTCATGCTTAGAGAAATCACCGATCTGGTCAAAAATCTGTTGGTGCATACTCACAACATGGAGCGCAATCTCTATTGTTATGGTGGCGTGGTCTTCAGTCAGCAAGTGCTGCTCACATTGGTAACTAAGGGTCTGAGCCGTGAAGATAGCTATGCGATCGTCCAGAAAGCCGCGCACTTAGCATGGAATAAACCTGAAGGCGATTTCCGTAAGTTGATTAGTGAAGATGAAACCGTGCGATCGACTTTATCTGATGATGAGTTAGCTGCTTGTTTTGATCCGAATAAACATCTCAAAAATCTTGACCAAATCTATCAACGGTTGGGTATATAATTCCTAACCTAGGCTAGAAGGGTAGCTAAAAAGCTACCTTTTTAGTTTATTCTTTATTTTTCGTGATATCCGCTAAAGTTTATACAGACTTAATCAGGCTATGATCGCAGTATAACTTTAGATATCACAATGAGTCATCGTTAAAACAGTTCAGCAAATATACCTGTCTTAAGAAAAAACATGTCAAGAGCCAAATTCGCAAAATCACCACTAACAGAGGTAATTTGTGGAATTGAGTTCAATGCCACAGAATTTTCATCTGTTCATTTTGGTTTGTACTGGCAAACTATCCGAGACAAGTTTCCTAACCCACCACTAGATCGACCACCAATAGGCGCAATTGAATTTTTATCCATCCTTCCAAATCTTCGGAGAGTTTGGTTTGAGTCTGAAGACAGAAAACAACTAGTTCAGTTACAAGCAAACCGTTTTCATTACAATTGGCGACGACAAGAAGAAGATCAATACTTTCACTTCCAAAAAATTTATCCAAAATTCGCCCAAGAATGGCAAGGTTTTCAAGATTGGTGGATAAATACTGAAGGCACACCATTACAGCCAATCCGCTATGAACTTTCGTACATCAATCAAATAGATCAAAGCTTTGGGTGGAATAGTGTTAGTGATCATCAAAAGATATTTAGATTTTTTACTGAAAGATTTGATAGTCTATCTTTAAATCCTAGTAGATTTGACTTTAATTTAGAGCTTGAATTAAAAGAAAATAATGGGAATTTATCTGTTAGATTACATCAAGGTGTTAAACCAAATGATAGCCTCCCAGTTATTATTTTGGAATTAACCGCTAGCACTACAGGTACAAATATAGATGACCAAACATGGTTTGATTTAGCTCATAGATCTACAGTAGAAACATTTTTAAGCTTGATTACTGATGAAATTAAAGAAGAATGGGGTTTTGAATGGCTGGATTAATTACTAGTTCAAAAGATTACAAGCTAGATAATGCTCAAAGCTTTTCTAAAGCGAGTTCTGTTGATGCTTATCGAAGTGATCCAGATCTACTTATTAGAGAATATTTTTTATCATCTTCATTGCAAAGATCTAAATCAAGGAAGGTTATTTTTCAATATATTAATTCATGGCAATCTGTTTTGGATGTTTTACGATGGGGAGCAAATAGTAAAGCTAATGAGAGCTACGATGGCGCAGTTAACTTATTAGCTGAGATTGATAGTTTTGCTGTTTTAGAAATACTTGGATTAGTTGCTAAAAAGCTATATATTCCAATGTTAGATAATGAAGCTCATAGATGTTTGGCAGATTCTTGTTTGGAAATATTAATTAAATCTATCGCTTGTGCTTACAAAGTTGATCCTACACAAAGATATAGGTTGATTTTTGATGTTATTCCTCCAACTAATAGACGAACAATTAAGGCATCAGTTATAGATGCTTTGTTAATTATTGCTGATGAAATTGACGTAAATACTATCAAAAATGCTATAGAGCGTTATACCTTTGACAAAGATCAATATATTTGTGACTATGCTAAAGAAGCTTTGCAAGAGCTTAACCTAGATTAATTGCTTATGCTTCCAACTCTTGCGGATTTTGATATTCTTTCTGGCATTTTTATCAGAAAACTAAATAAGCGTACTCATTGGGATCCACAGGAAGGTGATAATGACTTATCTTTGCGAGCTAAATTAGCCTCAGAGAGAATTTTTCCTGCTGAGCGAAAACACAGTCTTTGGTATGTCAGCACCGAGAGTGAATTTTATGGTGTAGTAGCTTCACTGACTGCTACAGCAACACCAAAAAATAGGGATATTGATTTTATCTGGATAGAAGAATGTGAGTTGCAAGAGGTTGGAGTAATATTTGAAAGTATTCCAAATGGGGACTGTTTACATGTTAAATCTTTACACATTGATGCGGAGATTAATAAAAGTATTTTCCAAAACCTTTGCTACAACTTGATGAATAAAAAAAGAGAAGCTTATCGTTGCTCAAAAAGACAAACGACTTACATCCTTGAATATCAAAGACAAATCGGATGCAAATCAACAGATACTGATTTAAAGTCCTGCGAATGCCAGAGATAGAGCTAATAAATATGCATGTTTTACCAATATGAGATGTTTTCTTTGATTTTTGAAGTTTTCAAATATAAAAAATGGTACAAAGTGCCATTATTCTTTTTTGGGTAGTAATCGCAATCAGCAATTCTCATTATGATTTTTGCTTTGTCCAAACCGACAAATTTTCAACGAAGATATAGGCTTTTCAAGGATTGCTATTGCAATTATTCTCAATAACTGCCGCCAAATCAAGCCAAAATTGTCATAATGAGAATTGCTTAATCGCAATTATCGCGATCGCTGTAGTGTTAGGGATTCTGGTATAATACATAACTGAAAAATAAATGTTTTACTCAATGCTTTTAAGGCAACTCCATTAAGAAAAGTTAAGTTAAGAAACATCAATGCAACTCACACATCGTCCTCGTCGCCTCCGCCGTAATCCTTCTGTCCGCAGCCTCGTTAGAGAAAATCATCTATCAACAGATGACTTTATCTATCCCATGTTTGTAATGGAAGGAGAGAATAATCGTGTTGAAATCCCATCCATGCCCGAAGCCTATCGCTTTACCCTCGATCTGTTGGTTAAAGAAGTAGAAGAGATTTATGCTTTAGGAATTAAGGCGATCGCCCTTTTTCCCGCTGTACCTGAAGAGAAAAAAGACCTCACTGGTAGCGAAAGCTTTAATCCTGAAGGACTAGCACAGCGTACAGTTCGGGCGATTAAGGCAGCAGTCCCCGATGTGATTATCTTCACCGATGTGGCTCTCGATCCTTTCACCACCCATGGACATGATGGCATCATTGATGACAATGGCGTAATTCTTAATGATGAGACAGTGGAAGTTTTGGTCAAAATGTCCATTTCCCAAGCTGCCGCAGGAACTGATTTTGTGTCGCCTTCTGACATGATGGATGGACGCATTGGTGCAATTCGGCAAGGACTAGATGAAGCTGGATTTGAAAATGTTGGTATTCTTGCCTATTCCGCAAAATATGCATCCGCTTACTATGGACCATTTCGTGATGCGCTAGGCTCTGCACCCAAGTCGGGCGATAAAAAGACCTATCAAATGGACCCCGCCAATTCCCGTGAAGCAATTAAGGAAGTCTATCTCGATATTGCCGAAGGTGCAGATATTGTGATGGTGAAGCCTGCGCTCGCCTATTTGGATATCATCGCTAAGGTCAAAGAAGCAACTAATGTACCTGTAGCAGCCTATAACGTCAGTGGCGAATATGCGATGGTCAAGGCGGCGGCGCAACTGGGCTGGATTGATGAGAAGAAGGTCATGTTTGAAACTCTGTTAAGCATGAAGCGTGCTGGTGCAGATATTATCTTGTCTTATCATGCTAAGTCAGTCGCGCAATTGCTTGCTTCAGGTTATCGTTACTAATTGTCTTTCCCTCAACCATGAACGCAAAAGAACTTCTTGAAAGTTACGCTTTGGGCGATCGCGACTTTAGTAAGCGATCGCTCGGTGGATTGATTTTGACTGGAGCGAATTTGTCTGGAGCAAATTTTATTGAATCAGATCTCGAAGAGATTACGCTGGATATTGCTAATTTAGAGGATGTGGAACTAAATCTAGCTAATTTAATCAGAGCGAACTTGAGTGGTTCAATTTTGATTCAAGCAAATCTCAATGGCACAATTCTCGAACAGGCTTCATTGATCGGTGCAAATCTTTCTGAAGCTTTTTTGATTGAAGCCGATCTTAGTGATGCGGTATTGGTGGAAACGAATTTTAGTAATGCGTTTTTGACTAGCGCTAACCTGACGCGATCGCGCCTATGTCGAGCAAATTTATCGAATGCCTTTTTGACAGGCGCTTGTTTGAACGGTGCGGATCTGCGTGGTGCAAACCTCACGGAAGCAGATTTAACAAGAGCAAATTTGACTGGTGCAAATCTGGCTGGTGCGGATCTTAGCCGCGCAAACTTAACTAACGCCAAGCTAAATTGGGCAAATCTTGCCAATGCCAAGTTAATTGGTGCAGATTTGACAGGAACTTATCTATCAACACTGAAAAGTATTGATGGGACGGATTTTACCGATGCGCGTAATGCCCCGAACTCCGTCGAGCTTGTTAAGATGGAAGAGTTAACTCCAGAAGAATAGAATTTTTACGGTCAATAACGTAAATTAAAAAGTTTATGCCCTTGTTTCGCTCACTCACCAAACTCACCAATCTCGCTCTAGTAATGACAATCGCTACGGTGATCGCTATGCCGATTAGCGAAAAGGCTCATGCCCAAGACAAAAAGGATGCTACGGAATGGATCAGGCAGGGGCGGCAACTGTGGCAAAACAATAACATTTCAGGCGCGATCGCTGCTTATCAACAGGCTGCGAATTTAGAGCCAAAAAATTCTCGCATTTTAACTAGTCTCGGCTTTTTATTAACCCAACAGAACAACTATTCTGGGGCGATTGCAGCTCTAGACAAAGCGACCAAACTAGATGCGAATAATGCTAAAGCCTTTAATGCATTGGGATATGTCTATGTACGTATTAAAGACTATCCCAATGCTTTAACGGCTTATCGTCGCGTCATCGCCTTGGATCGCCAAAATATTGATGCCTATAACAGCGTCGGTTTTTTGTTGACTGAACAAAAAAATTATACTGAAGCCGCCAAAGTTTATCGTCAAGCGATCGCGGCGGCTCCAAGAGATCCGAAAAGCTATCTGAATTTGGGCTATATATTGAAATTATCTGGCGATCGCAAGGGTGCGTTTGCTATTTATAACCAAGCTGATAAGATTGCACCCTTTGATGCCGATGTCTTGGTGGCAATTGGTGGGTTGTTTGCTGAGCAAAATCAATATGAGGAGGCGATCGCTAATTACAAACGTGCCTTAGAAATCAATCCGCGTCATCCCCAAGCCAATCTTGCGATTTCTAGGGTCTACCAAAGTGAAGGTAATTATGCTGAAGCGATCTCCTCTTTGCGTCGAGCCGCAGGAGCGCGAAATATCACTGCTAATAATTTGATCGAGTTGCAACGTGCGATCGCCGATATCTATATTCAGCAAGGTTCTCTATCGGGTGCGATCGTCGCCTATCGTCAAATTCTTGAGGCTGAGCCAGAGGATGCCCCGACTTATCTAGCTTTAGGGAAGCTTCTGGCAACCCAGCAACGTGCGATCGAAGCTCGCAAAATGTTAGAAAATGCTGAGCGTTTCTTTAATCGACAAGGCAATATTGATGGTTTAGCCCAAGCCCGTAAAGCTCTAGCGGAGCTTAAATAACAGAAAGAGGCTGTGCGATGCACAGCCTCTTTCTGTTATTTAAATTCGCATAATTTATCTAAAATCGAAGGATATTCTAGAGTGGAAGTATCGCTGATGATTTATTGTCCAGAGGCAAGCGATCGCATAATATCCCTGTCGTTTATGGTGATACAAGTCTAGAGTAGAAAGTTTTTATGTTACCAAACAATTCCAATTTCTTTACCGAAATCTCCACTAAGTAACTCCTCCCACTCCTTGTAAGTTCTTACTTTCTTAGTCCCCGCCATAACTTCTTCAGGTTTTAGATATGTAACCATAACTCCAAACCCTCTAGAGATCTTGCTGCGCCTCATTGAGGATCGGTTGACCGTATTGCGTGATGAGACTTTGTATATATTCTTTCGCCCTGCTTCTTGAGTCGGTAAACGCATACACTTCACCTTGTTCTAAACGTATAGAGTTCTTATAGGTCATGCCTATTTTTTCTTTGTAGTAGTTGAATGCTTTAGGCTTAGAAAAAAGGAAAATCATAGGATTATTCTCTACATCTTTACCTAAGCAGAATTTGATGCCAACTCTGTAACAATACCATAATAACCATTTTCCGATAGGTTCAACAAGCCTATCTTGCACATTTTGTTCTGTTTCTAAATGCTCAACAACCAATGTATTCCGATTTTCGCCAATTATATAATTCACCAATCCAAGTACCTTCTTCTCGTATTCAAATTTTACTAACACTCTTTTTTCGGATTTGGCACTTTTCCTAATATCAACTTCCCAATGAAATGACCAATTGCCTGTAATTGGTTCATCGGATTCATTTATGGGCATTAAGATGGCATAGTCGTTTTTGCTATTTGAGTTTAGTGTGATTGGCACTTTAACATGACCAATATTAAAATCATTAAAATTTCGTGATTGCAGCATATTTTATATTTCTTAACAACTCTTAATATTACAGTATAAAAATGTGATTAAGAGTTTGACTTGCTTGGTGTAAAACAAAACCTGAAAATATTCACAAAGAAGGATCTCAATTTAGTTGAGATCCTTCTTTGTTTCATTTATACCAATTCACAAAAGTGTGACAACACTTCTGTGAATTAAAAAGCAAACCCTGTAAGGGTTTTAAAAACACAAAGTGGCGTAGCCACTTTGTGTTTTGGTATTATGCCCCTTCACGTAACTTATCGAGAACCGAACGATCTTCTAATGTGGAAGTATCGCTGGTAATTTCTTGCCCAGCCGCTAGCGATCGCAATAGGCGGCGCATAATTTTACCCGATCGCGTTTTTGGTAAAGCTTCCGCAAAGCGAATCTCACTCGGACGTGCGATCGCGCCAATCTCTGCAACAACATGCTTCTTCAATTCCTTCGCGAGTTCGTCACTAGGTTGATGATCGCCTTCTAGAATTACAAAAGCAAAGATATCTTCACCCTTTAATTCATCAGGCTTACCAACTACAGCAGCTTCCGCAACCGCAGGATGAGAAACTAGCGCTGATTCGATTTCCATGGTTCCCAAACGATGTCCAGCCACATTAATTACATCATCGACACGACCCATCACCCAATAATATCCATCCTCATCCTTACGCGCACCATCACCTGCAAAATAGACATAGTTGCCATCCTTGGGCGGAATATGTTCCCAATAGCTCTTACGGAAGCGATCGGGATCGCCGTAAACCGTTCGCATCATCCCTGGCCAAGGATGACGCACGATTAGATAGCCACCTTCATTATCAGGCGCTGAATTACCCTCAAGATCGACTATATCAGGAATAATTCCTGGGAAAGGAAGTGTAGCGGAACCTGGTTTGGTCGGTACAGCGCCAGGGAGAGCTGTAATCATAATTCCGCCTGTTTCAGTTTGCCACCATGTATCCACAATCGGACAGCGGCTACCACCAATCACACGGTGATACCACATCCAAGCTTCAGGATTAATTGGCTCGCCCACAGTGCCTAGTAAACGCAGTGAGGTCAAATCGCGGGTATTGGGATGATGTTCGCCCATTTTGATAAAGGCGCGAATTGCGGTGGGTGCAGTATAGAAAACACTGACTTGATACTTCTCAATGACATCCCAAAAACAGCCAAGGTTAGAAGGGCGTGGCGCTCCTTCGTACATCAGTGTCGTCGCCCCATTGGATAAGGGACCATAGACAATATAGCTATGCCCTGTAATCCAACCCACATCTGCTGTACACCAATAAACATCGGTATCCTTGAGATCAAAAATCCATTTGGTGGTCATGTGGCTATACAGATTGTAGCCAGCGGTAGTATGCACGACTCCCTTCGGTTTACCAGTACTGCCAGAAGTGTAGAGAACGAACAGCATATCTTCGCTATCCATTGGTTCGGCTTCACATTTAGCGGAAACACCCTGCTGCAAGTCATGCCACCAATGATCGCGCCCTGCGGTCATATACGTATTTTGACCAGTACGTTTCACAACTAAGACATCGGTAACAGAAGGAGCGGCTCCATTAGCGATCGCCTTATCCACTTGTTCTTTTAAAGGCACGATCGCATCTTTGCGCCAACCCCCATCGGCGGTAATGACGAGTTTTGCCTCGGCATCGACAAGGCGATCGCGTAAAGCCTCAGCACTAAATCCGCCGAATACTACTCCATGCACTGCGCCGATTCTGGCACAGGCAAGCATGGCGATCGCCGCTTCAGGAATCATCGGCATATAAATACCAACGCGATCGCCTTTTGTAACTCCTAATTGTTTGAGGGCATTGGCAAATTGACAGACTTCGCGATGCAATTGGGCATAGGTCAGCGTGCGCGAGTCGCCATTTTCGCCTTCCCAAATTAGAGCAGCTTTGTTTTTGCGCCAAGTGGTCAAGTGGCGATCAAGACAGTTATAGGAAATATTGATTTTGCCACCATCAAACCATTTCACTGATGGTGGTTGCCAATCGAGAACGGTGTGCCATTTCTCAAACCAATGGAGTTCCTGCTCGGCAAGCTCCGCCCAGAATGCAGCAGGATCGGCTTTTGCGCGATCGTAAATTTGTTGATATTCAGCAAGACTTTTAATATGGGCTACTTGCGAGAACTCCGCAGAAGGCTCAAACAAGCGCTTTTCTTGTAAAACAGATTCAATCGTGGGTTGTGACATAGATATAAGGTTAGTAATTACAACAAATTGAGTTTAGAAAGACTAATAATTCATGTAATAAGTTGATCGCTATGCCCCTAGTGTAAATTACTAAGAATACTTAATTGAGAAACGGTAAAGTTCCGCAACGATTAGCAACATAGAAATCAATAATTACTATCAGCAACACAAATACCTTGGCATTTAATGCCATTAGTGGCTGTACGCAGGCAGTGAGCGCAGAGAATTGGTTCTTGCTTAGTCTCAGGACAAGGTTGCCTATCAGGTTGAGGTTGAGTATTCATATTTTTGAAATTAGCGAGAAATGGAATCTTTTATAATAGCCTTGCACTCGAATAGCCTTGCACTCAAGTGCGGGCTAAGAGCGAAAGTCTGCTGAAGCAGACTAAAGAATAATTCTAGGAAACCCGTTTCAACGGGTTGATTTCGTTCATTCATCTTCAGATGACTTGAGCAAGTAGCCAAGAACACAAGTTCTTGGCTACTTGTTTGTACAGGGTAGCAAAAGCAGGGTTGTTTCAAGAATGAATAAGGAAACAATAAAAGCAAATTATAGCCATAAGAAAAGAATATAGTCGATAATTTCAGAAAATAAAGTCAAATGAGGTAGAAAATGAGTAAAAACATTGTAGATTATTTGAAGGAAGTACCAGATCCACGAGAAGCTCAAGGAAGTCGGGACGACTTATGGCAAATCCTGCTGATCATCATCATGGGAATTATGAGCGGAAAGCATACTTACCGAGGATTAGAGAGATTTGTCGAGAGACATAGGCGCAATCTGATAAAGCAACTAGCACTCAAACAAGGAACAGCCCCGTCATATTCAACACTCAGACGAATCATGATAGCCGTAGATTATGCCAAGCTTAATAGTGCATTTAATAGCTGGGCGCAAGAACAAACAAGGCAAACAGGAGAGGCGATTGCAGGAGAGGGCAAAAGTCTGCGAAATACAGTAAGTAATGCAGACAATAACCAACAGAACTTTATTAGTATGGTATCGCTATTCTCCCAACAGCAAGGCGTGGTAGTAGCAACCGCAATCATGGAGAACAAAAAAGAAAGTGAAATCAGTGTTATTCAACAACTGTTGTCGCAGCTTAAATTAGAAAATCATGTGTTTTACGATGGATGCATTACATTGTCAAAAGAAGACAGTGGAGACGATAAAAGAAACAACGACTACATCATTAAAGTAAAAAAATCAGTCAAAACTACGAGAGGCGATTAGAGTCCAGACAGAACAAGAAATAGCGATTCAAAAGTCAAGATTGAGGAGGAACAATCAAAAGGACGCAAAGTACAGAGATTGGTGGAGGTATTTACGCCGCCACCAAACATAGCTTCAAGCTGGAAAGATGTGCAGTCGGTGATACGGGTAACTCGTTCTGGTGAACGTGATGGCAATGCATACAGTACATTGAGTTACTACTTCAGTTCTTTGCCACCCACATCTGCACGGATTGCCAAAGTGATTCGAGGACATTGGCAGATTGAAAACTGACTACATTGGGTAAAAGATGTAATTTTTGATAAAGATAAGAGTCCTCAAAGGGCAGGAAATGCGCCGATTAATCTATCAATTATCAAGACTTGGGTACTTTCTATATTTAGAATTCATGGTTTTACCTCAATAAAGAATGCAATTGACCATTTTTCTCATAATATACCTGCCATGTCGTCTTTACTCATCTAAATACTCTCTTACCCTTTCTTGAAACAGCCCTGGGTGCGGGAGCGGGGGGACACTTGAGAAAGAAAAACCACCCATCTTCGGCATGATTCAGGGCGGTGGTGAAGTGGTAATTCGCATGTTAGAAAACGCGCAATAACAAACTATTGAGCCTCTGATTAAAGCAACGATTGCTCTGTTTACATTGACGAATATGCTATCTACATCCCTTTACAAGATTGGGGCTATGGACACAAAACTGTTTGTCATGGTGCAGGAGAATAGGCACGAGATGAAGATGGCGATGTTTTTTGTGAAATTCATGTCAATACGATGGAAGACTTTTGGTCGCTTTTGCGCTCTTGGCTAAGACCTCATTGCGGTATTTCTCAAGAAAAGTTACCTTTGTATTTGAGTTTCTTTGAGTTTGTTCATAATGCCAAGAGAAGGGGTAAAGCTTTGCTGAGTGCTTTGCTGCACTCTCTTCTTTCCTTACCTCCCCGAAACACCTATTGCTCCTGATTTATTACCTACTGGCGGATTTGGATCAATTACGCGATCCACCTCATCGATCTCATCCATCTTCTTCAACTCAGACACAAGGCGCTGAGACTGTTCATCAAGATCTTCTGAATCAAGATCAGGATCATTAAATGCGATCGTAAATTTAATGCTGGAGTTAGAAGCCATACTGATTCAAAGAGTTTTTCATATTCTTTACTCGATTACTGCGAATTATATCAGCTAAAAACTTGATATTCATTAAAACGTCTCGATTAAAGCGATCGCCCCATCCATCAAACATTGCGTTAAAGTTAAACTTACTGCACAAAGCCCGATCGCCAATATCAACCATGAATATTAAAGTCAAGCTTCGCCGCCAAACATCGCGCACCAGCGAACCCACCTATCAAACCTTTCAAATCGAAGCCGATCCAACTCGCACAACAGTATTAGATGCATTAATTAAAATCCAGAGCGAACAGGATGGCTCCATCGGCTTTCGGCGCAACTGTCGCAATGCTATTTGCGGCTCTTGCTCAATGCGAATTAATGGGCGATCGGGCTTAGCTTGTCAGAAACATATCAGCGAAGTGATGAGCGATCGCGATACCGAACTAGTCATCGAACCAATGCAAAATCTACCCGTGATCAAAGACTTGATCGTGGACATGACTAAGTTTTGGGATAATCTTGCCAAAGTCGATCCCTACGTCTCCACTGCATCACGGCAAATTAGCAAAACTGAATACCTCCAAACCCCAGCCCAACGTGCCAAACTCCAAGCCGCCGCCAATTGCATTCTCTGCGGTTCCTGCTATTCAGAATGTAATGCTGCGGCTGTCAGCGATCGCTTTGTTGGCCCCCATGCATTAGCGAAAGCATATCGAGTCATGGCAGACAACCGTGACGATCGCACGGCTGAACGAGTAGAAAAATATAACGAATCAGGATTTGTCTGGGACTGCACGCGCTGCTATAACTGCAACGAAGTCTGTCCAGTAGAAGTACAACCCCTAGATCGAATTTCCCAAATCAAACATGAGATCCTCGCTAATACAGATTTACAAGAATCCACCGCTCAACGTCATCGTCACGCGATGGTTGAGCTAGTCAAAGAAGATGGATGGATCGACGAAAGCAAATTCGGAGTGCGCGTAGTTGGTAATAACTTCCGAGATATCAAAGGATTATTAAGCATTTTCCCTCTCGGCATTCGCATGATTTTAAGCGGCAAAATGCCCTACCCTTGGCAATTTCAAAAATCAGAAGGAGCAAAAGAAGCTAAAGCTTTGATTGAGGCGATCGCTTCTGCGAAAAATCAGAAAATGCCTGCGGATTCGTAGAGACGGCGAATGAGAGCGAGTATCTTGCGATCGTAGAGAGGATCGATCGCCCAACGTCCTGTTAGTTGATGTAAGACTGGGGCAATACCTCTCGCCACCAAATGGAATCTGGGTGCAACTAAAGGTTTAAATAGCGGGGCATTACTGGCATAAGCTTTAAGCTGTTGGATATGTGCTCTTACACCTGTGCGCTGATCGGCAAAACTGGCGGCTGATCCATTTGCCATAGAACTAGCCGCTGCACCCAAACTAGCAAAATTATTTTTCTCAGGTTCAATACCTTTGACAAACCTGAGAAAGCCAGTTTCAATGCACATTTGACAAAAAGCAACATCATGATTTACGCCTTCAATTTCTGCTTCTTCTCGATATATTTGGGGTAGATCGCTATAATTTGTGAGAACTGCTTCATTATTATTTTTAAGAAACATCAGCATCTGTACTTCCGAAGCATTGCCAACCCCCATGATCTGATCGATTTGTCCAGTGAAAACTTTAAAAATTGTTTTCAAATAAAGGGTGCGTGTAGTGCTATCCCAAGATACAGAAGTATTTAGCTCGCGCAGCGCGATCGCTTGTACATAGACAATACTTTGATAACGCAGACGACAGGTTAGAGGGATTTGGTTAAGATCGAAGCCGAGGCGATCGACTAAATCCGCAGGTACAAAAACATTGCCTGAAACTAGAATCCCTTTTTCTTCATAACTTTGACCATTGAGATTGATATTAATCTCTGGATAAGCCACAGGCTTAATATTTGTAGGGCGATTGGATGGCGTATATACAGGAATCGTCGTGGCAGTTTCGTTAATCCATGCTTGCAACCCATCAGCAATTCCGATCGCATAGTCACGTCGCCTAGTTTGCATTAATAACTTGTCTTGAGAATTGTTAGAAAAAACTAATTCCAGCAAAATAGAAGGAACTGAAATTTGGCGGCAAAAACTCAAACTACCTATGCCCGCGATCGTATCCGCTTTTGCGCCGCGATTGATGATTTCTGGTACACGCTTAGTTAAGGCGCTGGTAAGTATTTCTGCTTGTCGTTTTCGTAGTGCATTATTAGTAATGTAATAGGCAGTTGTACCGCGTAATTCACTAGCATTGGCGATATCAATCTGCAACGACAAAGCCACATCTTGAGATGTGGCTCTCGCATTAATCCATGCGATCGCCTCAGTTAAATTTAAATCATCGCTAGGGATGGTAATCGAAATACCACGCGATCGCAATTCGGCAATCACCAAGTCCCTTGTGGCAGCTAATTCAGCAGTTTCCATAGCTCCACCCGTCATCTCACTTAGATCGCGAAATGAACCCTCAAAACCACCGTGACCTGCGGAAATAAATATTTTACCCATATCTCTATCTGCCAGCCAATTTCAGCAACCCAAAAAGTCTTCGTAAGTCTATCAGCTTTTGTCCTGTTTGACTTTTTATTATTAGAAACCCTAATTATGAAAACCAATTTTGGCGTTTACAGCGCCTACGGCGCTGTAAACGCCAAAATTGGTTTTCATATTAAAAATAGAATGGTGCTTCGCGCCCTTCTATTTTTTGGATTGAGATTCGATGGTAAAAATATCAAAATTGGTTTCATAATTAGAATTGCTGGTTTATTAGGGCGGGAATCTTCAAAAAGTACCAATTATGAAAAAAAGAGTTAATCTTACCTTTCCCAAGCGAGCAATCAGCATTCCGATCACCTATCGGCTTGCCAAAGATTTTAATATTGCCGCCAATATCATTCGTGCCCAAGTTGCCCCCAATAAAGTTGGCAAAATGGTGCTGGAGCTATCAGGCGATATTGACCAACTCGAAGAAGCGATGGACTGGATGCGATCGCAAGATATCGAGGTTTCATTACATGGGCGCGAAATTGTAATCGATGATACTGCCTGTGTCGATTGTGGCTTGTGTACAGGCGTATGTCCAACCGAAGCCTTGACTCTCGACCCGAAGACTTTTCAACTCAACTTTTTGCGATCGCGCTGTGTGGTATGCGAACAATGCATTACTGCATGTCCTGTTAATGCAATATCTATTAACCTATAGCTTTTTTTAGCAATTTCCGATTAAACGAACCCCCAATAAATTTTTTAAAAGTCTTGCTTTGCAACACTTTCAAAAAATTTATTGGTTCGGGATTGAGCACAAAGCAATGTAAGCTCAAAAGAGGTAACGCTTGAGATATAAATCATCATCAACTGATTTGAGAACGCGATAACCGCCTATAATGATACAAAAAGTAACAATTTTTTATAAGTAGCTAGGCACAATTAAATATAAAACCTCAAAATCTGTACCGCCCGCTACGCGGGCGGTACAGATTTTGGCTCTGGGTTTTTAATTATGCCGAGGTACTTAAACCATTTAATAAATCAAACTTTGAGTCATAACTCATGCATTTTGAGTTTTTTTCGCTAGAAATTATTCAAGAATGGACGCAGCAGTACGGATACTGGATTGTCTTCTTTGGCATCATGCTAGAGAATGCAGGTATCCCATTACCAGGGGAAACGATCACCTTAGTTGGTGGATTTTTAGCTGGAAATGGTGAATTGCGCTATCCATTAGTTTTGCTATGTACTGTCGCAGGAGCGATCTTAGGAGACAGTGCGGGTTACTGGTTAGGTCGTTGGGGAGGCTTGCCAGCATTAGAAAAAATCGGCAAGTTATTTCGGATGCCCAGCGATGAAATTGCGATCGCCCGTGAAAAATTTCGTGGCAGCGCCGATCGGGCTGTCTTTTTTGGGCGCTTTATAGCTATTTTACGAATCTTTGCAGGGCCAATGGCAGGATTATCGGGGATGTCCTATTCCCGATTTCTATTTTTTAATGCCACGGGTGCAATAGTTTGGGGAACACTCACCACAGGGGTCGCTTACTACGCAGGTACATTAATTCCCCTAGAAGCTCTAGTCTCTGGAGTCGTCAGGATTAGTTCAATTATTTTAAGTGGTGTAGTGCTATGGTTTGCTACGCCTCCTGCATTCCGATGGCTTAAGGCAAGATTTATCAACTGGGGCAATGCAAATAAACCTCAATCCTCTAAACCTAGTCATCCTAGTCTCATATCTGCTCAAGATTCACCCGTCCTGTTATCAATCACTGAAGATAAAGTGATGGTGAAAATCGAAAAAGATTAAACAAAAAAAGATGGGCTACCCAGTGGGTAGCCCATCTTTTTGTAATCACGGAGAGAGAGGGATTCGAACCCTCGGTTGCTTTCACAACATTCGATTTCAAGTCGAACGCATTCGACCACTCTGCCATCTCTCCCGATGGATATTCTAAAGCATGATTACACCTAACACAAGCAAAAAATAAAGACTCGCAATGCGAGTCTTTATTTTTTAGAGATAGTGGTTTCAAATGAGTATGCACTCATTTAAAACCCAAAATCAATCCTATGCCATAGGTAGTATAAAAACCCTTACAGGCTACCTAGCCAATTACCTATGCCTTAACCGCAGACATCGACAAGGTGTAGTAACCCAACTGGTTAGGAACTCTCTCCCACTTACCATCCAACTTGCCCTTAGACAAGTTTTTGGTAACGCGATCCTTCGCTTGACGGAAGTTTTCTGCCGAGAGATCGCCATAGAGAGCTTTGACAACGCTATCAGCATTCACAAACTCGCCCTTACGCTCTTGCAAAACCTTCTCGATCGCATCAGTTAAGGTATTACCTTGATAGAGAGGACGCATAACCAGAGAACTCATGCGACCAGACTTCTTAGGCTGTGAAGATTTAGATGCTTCAGCTTCAGCCTTTTTTGAAGCCTTAGGAGCAGCCTTGGTTGCTACTGTCTTAGGAGCTTTGGTTGCTACTGCCTTAGGAGCTTTGGTTTCCTTAGGAGCTTTAGTCGCTTTGGTTGCTTTAGGAGCAGGAGCAGCTTTCGCAGCAGTTTTAGGAGCAGGAGCAGCTTTGACTGCTTTAGGAGCAGGAGCCTCAGCCTTCACAGATGCAGCTCTACCTCTCTTAATAGTAGAGGTAGGGACTGTTTTCAAGGTTTCCAAAGACAATGTGTAGTAACCAAGTTGGTTAGGAACACGCTTCCATCTATTTTCACCTTTACCCTTAGAGAGATTTTTGGTGACGCGCTCTTTAGCGACTCGGAACACTGTCTCGGTCAGATCACCGTAAAGGATACTGACCACGTCATCAGCATTTACTGCTTGACCTTGGCGTTCATTCAAAATCTTTTCGATCGCTTCTGTGAGGGTAAGCCCTTCGTAGGCAGGACGAGTTGTCAAAGAACCACGACGATGTCCTCTTCCTCTTCCTTTAGCGGCAGGAGCAGCTTCAGGCTTAGCGACGGCTTTAGGTTTGCGACCTTTAGTAGGGGCAGGTGGAACTTCAGCAATGACGACGGGAGCAACAACAGGAGCAACAACAGGAGCAGCAGCTACGACTTCTTTCTTTTTAGCTTTGGTCTTAGGAGCTTCGGCGGGTAATGTGCCTAGAAGAGCTTCAACATGCGCAAGTTGGGCACGGGCTTGAGCAACTTTATCTTCATATTCAGAGAGGAAGCCTTGTAAACTGCTATGCAAAGCTTGTAAAGTCGCACCAAAGCCGTCCGGCTGTAGGGTTACAGGTAGATCTATAGTCATATTACGGAAACCAAAAAGATAGTAATGATTGATTGATTAGATTAGCTTGTTTCTTCGTACTTTTACTTATGATGGAAGAAACTCATCATTCCGTTCTATCACGTTTTGAGAGAACTCGCAATAGTTTAGAAAGAATTCTCACCATTTTATTTTATTTTAGAAGAAAGAGAGATATGCATCGTCTCTTTTCCCTCGTTGTATAAGTTCATAAGAAGCACCCTAACTCAAGCTAAATACTACCAATTCCCTGAAGTGTCGGTCATACGTCACGGGATTAAATCTATACCCAGCAAGGTTTTTATATTTAAAGAAATTTCGCCGCCATTTTTTGAATTGGCATAAAGTCTATTCGGGTTAAGTTAAATATTGCTGAGAGAGAGTTCTCTGCGCAAACTCTCTCTCAGAGCCAAAAAACAAAAGTCTCGCTAAGCGAGACTTTTGTTTTTTGGCTCTGATGACTTAGCCCGGACTATCGTTAAATAAAGTTTTGTGGGTTTTAATAAAGCGTTACTATTTTTTTAAGTCTAGGAGAAACTTTGCTTCTGCGGAGCGATCGCTGTTGGGATATCGCTCTAGCAACCTTTGCAAATAATTGGATTGCTCACTGAGAAAGAAGCTAGAAAATAGCAAATCATCAATATATTGGCTCCGAGGAAACTTCACCTGTAATTCAGTGATGATGCCATCAATGCGCCTTTGGTAGTCAGAACGCATATTCTTTTCGCGTTGCTCGTAATCTTGGTAAGAATAGCTACGTCTACTCGCTGGTTGATATTGCTTAGTAGTAGTCACTCCTGCGGGTGGATGGATACGTTGGGTTTCTGAGAAAGTGTGGTTTTCCCACTGGGCAAGCAGGGTCATTGCTACCATGTAAAGAGATTTTTCTCGAAGGTCAGTCGGGAGACTGCCATCTTCAAGCAAGTTTTGATAGAGGGAAAGAGCGATCGCATTTTGACTGCCAGCTTGATACTTAGCGAGAATTTCCGCATCACTGCGCTTAGATTCATCGCATACCCACCACTCGCTACAATTCCAGTTTGGCAAGCGATAAAGGCGACTACCATCCCAGATCGGCAAATAACCGTTTTTCCATCCGCCCATGCCTGCCCAATCGGAGGCGATCTGATATCGCGATTCGGGAGTATTTTCGATTTGCCATTGGCGGAGTTTTTGCCAGCGTAATTTTTGTTCGCTCAATAATGATTGGGCTTCTTTCTTAAAGTTTTCGACCTGATTATATTGCCATGACCAACGCATTCGTCCTTGCGGATAATAATAAGCTTCGAGGATTCGATCAGGAATAGCTTCTAATTGCACATTTGCGGATATCTCTAGAGCCTTGGCATAGTCATGCGATCGCGCATATTGGATCGCGATCGCATATTTCAAGAGAGAGCCAAGGGGTTGATTTTCTGGCTCTTGCAGGAGGGTCTGCATCTGGTCGATGGATAGACCGATATCAAGGAGGGTACGCACATGGGGGAAGGCGAGGTAAAGGGCATCGCGATCGCCCATTGGTTGTGCCATAACTTTGATCCAGAGACGCATCGCTCCGACAATATCATTGTTGTCTTGGAGACTCAGAGCAAGGAAGTGATGAGCATCGTCGGCTCCAGAATGCTGTGAATATCGCTTGAGCCAGTCTTGCCATGCATTGAGGCGTTCTTTCTCAGATCGTTTGGCATTGCTAGCAAGAACTGCTTCACTACGGGGCTGACCATCAAAATAAGAGCGACCTGTTAAATCACCATATTCGCGACAGGCGATCGCAAATTTTGATTGCGGATATTTCTCCACCATTCCCAGCAGCAAGTAATAGGCATAGTCACCTTTTGGCGCAAAATTTTCGTAACTGACGATCCGTGAGAGGGAATGTAGTTGAGATAGATCGTTATTCAAAATATTTTTGAGGATTTCTGTCCCTTGAGGATCACCATGTCGATCCAATTCTGCGATCGCCCACATGCGATCGCTAGCAGATTGATCATTAGCTAAAGAAAGAAAGAAGGAGCGAGCGAAGGGCGTAATTTGTCCTGCTTTGATAGCACCTAATCGCTCAACTAAAATGTGCTCTTGGGCATCGCTAGACAACTTTTTATAGAGGGCGATCGCTGATTTGACTTGAATATCTGTAGGCTTTTGAAGTTGCTCGTACTGTAACCATTCCGATAGACCCACAAAATTCTTGTCCTTCTCGTAGGAGTTTTTGCCATACACAGCTTCATAACCTAGTAATTGCGTTAAAAAACCTAGATTAAATTGGTCGTAATATTGCGGCGAATTCCGAGGTTCAAGATTTGCTTTGGCAAGACTGATTAACTCTTTCCGTACTTTTGGATCATCCAAGCCAAATTCTTTTTCCCAGTCCTTGCTTTGAGCCTCTGAAGTATAGGGAGCGATGTCATAAAAGTTAGGATAAGCCAAACGTCGTTGAATCTGTCCTCTCAGCCACAGGGTTGTATAGGGTTTACCTAGACGACGAATTCCTTCGATACCATACTTTTGGCGAGTATCATCACGGGAGCTAGCATAATAACTCAGTAATGGATATGCCTTGGCTCCATATTTTTTCCAGACTGGATTCTCAACTGGATCTTTTCCCCATTTAGCAACAATAATATCTTGGCGAATTGCTTGAGCGATTTCTTGCCATTGGGGATCAAATCGAAGGCGATCGCGCAGGACATCATCGATTTCTAGTTGTGAGATTTCTTGGGGACTGAAGGAATCCGCAAGTTTTGACATTTCAGATGGACTAGGTATTTTGACTGTCCGTGATTGAAATACTTCTGTCGCTTTAAGGGCTATGCCAAACGAGAAGATCGTGACGAATATAGTCAATATATATAGATATCGCTTTTGCATTTTGATCTCCAAGTTTAGGCAAGCTGACAGAAGGCTAGATAAGAATTTGCTTTTTATCATTAAACTTGATTTTGGTGAGATAGAAATACTTCTCAGTAATTTGAAACAAAGCAATTCAGAGAGAAATCCCTCTCTCATGACTAGAAAGCTTGCAATTTAGATTTATTTGTGCAAAAAATGACTAAATACTGATTTTCGCTAGGATTAACAGGTGAAAAATGAGACGATTGATCAATAGTTTTTGCATAGCTTTAGCGTTACTTGTGCCAACATTCTTATGCCTGTACGCACCTATTTGGTATGCATTTAATCTATTTTTAGTAATCCCACTGGTGCAAGATAAAGTCTTTATGATTGGGGGTATGGCTTTTTTTGTTGCTTTCAGCCTAATTCTCTATCTAATCTTTATCGGTATATGGCGCTTGGCATTAAAAATCTTTTGGAGTAAACCACCATCATGGACTTATCCACAAAGCTGGAAAAGTGTCTTTATTAGTTGGGTAATCGCTTCACTTTGTTTAGTTGTGGCAATGTTATTTGAGCCTAGATTATGGGATAGTCCTAGATTGCTATTGCAAGAAAATGACTACTATATGAAGCGCCTAGTAGAGAATACACTAGGTAAAATCATGAGTATCTGGTTATTTGCTACTACTGCTGTTTACTATCTTAAAAAGTAGAGAAACACCTATTCTCTCCGTAAAAATGTCTTTCAAATTTTGCTCCCCCTTTTCAAGGGAGAGCAAGTAGAGATTTATACTAAAGCCTAGGTTTTCTAAACGCACTATTAAAAGAATAAATGGCTTTCGGGTTGAATATTGATTTCCATCGGGACGGCTTGTGGATCAGCAGAAAGAGCAAACATGATTGCATTTGCCGCTGTTTCAGTCGTTAGCATTTTGCTGCGATCGACCTTCAGGCTGACGTTATCCCAAAATGGCGAATCAATCCCTCCAAAATAAAATAAAGTTACCTTAATCCCCAAGCGGCGAAGCTCATCTGCCATACATTTGCTAAATCCGATCGCCCCAAATTTCGATGCACAATAAGCTGCTGCCATTGCCATTGGATGCTTGCCAAGAATGCCAATTACATTACAGATATGTCCAATCTTGCGATCCTTCATGACATTGGCAACTGCTTGACTGGTATAGAAATTCCCCTTGAGATTGAGATCAATCATCTGATCAAGTTCTTGCGGTTCAATGCGAAGGAATTGCTTCATCACGCCCGCACCTGCGGCATTAACTAAGACATCAATCTGTCCAAACTTTGCGATCGCCTTCTGCACCATGGCTTCGACTTGCTCATATTTAGTGATGTCTGTAGGAATAGCGATCGCCTCAATGTCGTTGTCATCTTCCAAATTGTTGACTAGCTCTTCTAACTTATCAGCATCTCTAGCCACGAGAACTAACTTCGCTCCTGCTTCAGCAAGTTTTGGAACAAGTGCTGAACCAATTCCACCTGTTGCACCGACAACGACAACAACTTTATTTTGCATCTGAAAAAACACTATTTGTTTACAATACTTTACACTCCTTTACATGATAGAGCTTTGCAAGAAAAAAGAGCGCAATGCGCTCTTTTTTCTTGTTTAACATCATTTCAGCGGCTACTAATAAGTAGCTAAAAATCTGTGCCGCCCGCGCAGCGGGCGGCACAGATTTTGAATTTTTATATTTACAGCAATTTGCTTTCAAACCTGCCACGAATAAGAATATAAAACCCATTGCGGGGCTTCGCCCTGCGACCCTTCTTATGACGGGTTTGATCGAACACTGTTGTAATTCTTATTTACCGATGAAACTCAATTTTTGTTTAGATAACTTCATTTTCCTTAAACCAAGCCTGTAAACGTTTCCAGCCATCCTCAGCGTCTGACTGACGATAGGAAGGACGATAATCGGCGTGAAAAGCATGAGGCGCGTCAGGATAAACGACGATCTCAGATTTAGTACTGCAACCTTTCAGGCGATCGCGCATTTGCTCAACCGTATCTAAAGGAATGCCCGTATCTTTGCCACCATAGAGTCCTAAAATTGGTACTTGCAAGCTCATGGCGATATCCAGTGGATGTTTGGGCGTAAGTGCGGTTGATTCGCCCACAAGTCTGCCATACCATGCCACCCCAGCCTTAACTTTGGGGTTATGGGCAGCATAGAGCCAAGTGATTCGGCCACCCCAGCAAAAACCTGTAATCCCCAATTTTTGAATATTACCCTTAGACGATTTCGCTGCCCATGCCACGGTTGCATCAAGATCAGACATTACCTGAGCGTCAGGTACTTTACTAACCACTTTCCGAATCTCAGCAATATCTGTCAGTTTTGACACGTCGCCTTGTCGATAAAACATTTCAGGGGCGATCGCTAAATAACCTAATTTGGCTAAACGGCGACAAACATCTTGTATGTATGCATGAACTCCAAAAATCTCTTGGACAACTAAAATCACAGGGAAATCTTTCCCAAAAGTAGGCATGGCTCGATAGGCAGGGATTATGCCATCTTTGACAGGGATTTTGACTTCACCTGCGATGATCCCCTTGAGATCGGTAGTAATTGTTTTTGCAGAAATAGGCTGCACAGCGATCGCAAAGCCAGCCGTCAGACTGCTAATCGCAATGAACTCGCGTCTGGTCAGTTTTGACATTTAAGTTAACCTTCAGAATATAGATGGCGATAAGTTTTCTCTAACGCTATCTATATTCTGCAACCTAAAAAGGAAAGGTGGCGCAAGCGCCATCTTTCTTTAAAAAAAATCCGTGTCATCCATAAATCTGTCTAATCCGCGATTCAGCCCTTTGATTTATTTACCAATTTTGACTGGAGTTTTGACGCTCTGTAACTCATAAATTGCTGTTTCTAATAAAGAAACACCTGTCATTTCTTCTGGTTGCGGGACTTTCAGAATTTCTAAAATCGTAGGCGCAATATCCGCTAGACGACCACCTGAAGGCTTGAGCTTGACATCAGCACCATGACCATAGATCTTGCATCCTTCACCCTCTATCAAAATAAATGGCACAGGATTGCTAGAGTGGGCAGTCCAAGGATTGCCATGCTCATCCCACATATATTCAGCATTACCATGATCGGCGGTGATTAAAGCCGTACCGCCTGCATTGGCGATACTAGATAATAATTTGCCCAAACATTTATCTACATGTTCAAGAGCCTTGACCGTAGCTTCAAAGTTGCCAGTATGCCCGACCATGTCAGGGTTAGCGTAGTTAATCACGATTAGCGAGTAAATGCGCTTAGCGATCGCGTCTGATGCAATGCGCGTCACCTCAGCCGCAGACATGGCAGGTTCTTGATCGTAGGTAGAGACCCTTGGACTATTTACCAAAACTCGATCATCGCCTTCACTGGCTTCTTCCAGACCACCATCAAAGAAATAGGTGACATGGGCATATTTCTCAGTTTCGGCTAGCCGTAACTGCTTCAGTCCATGCTTCGCCACAACTGGCCCCAGCAAATTAGTTAAGTTTTGGGGTAAAAAGGCGACAGGAACTGGTAAAGCGCTATCGTACTGCGTAAATGTGGCATAAGCGAGATGCTCAATATGATCGCGTTCAAAAGCTACAAAGTTTTTTGCGACAAGGGCTTGAGTGATCTCACGAGAGCGATCGGGGCGGAAATTAAAGCAAATTACGCCGTCACCTGAGGCGATCGCGCCATGAGCAATTCGAGTTGGGGGTAGAAATTCGTCGGTAATTTTTTCTTTGTAGGCAGCTTCCAACAAATCTGTTGGTTCGGTTAGCTCAGTGGTGATGCAATCATTTGTCAGGACTTCATAGGCTTTTTGAAGGCGATCCCAACGCTTGTCGCGATCCATGACAAAATAACGCCCACTGACTGTGACAATGCGTCCGACACCAATCTTTTTAATATGTGCCTGTAAAAGCTTAATAAAGTTGATCCCTGAATGGGGCAAAGTGTCGCGCCCATCGGTAATCACATGAATACAGACATCATCAATTTGTTGGGATTTAGCTAAATCTAGTAATCCCAATAGATGATCGATATGTGAATGCACGCCGCCATCGGAGCAAAGCCCTAAAAGATGCAATTTGCTATGGTTGGCTCTGACCTTTTCACAAACTTGGACAAGCACAGAATTTGTCAACAACGAGCCATCATCGACAGCATCAGAAATCCTAACTAATTCTTGAGGAACAACTCGACCAGCACCAATGTTTAAATGTCCAACTTCAGAGTTGCCCATTTGACCTTTTGGTAAGCCAACATCTTTGCCAGAGGCTTGGAGGAGAGTTTTTGGGTAGGTACTCCATAGGCTATCCATGACGGGAGTATTTGCTGCGGCGATCGCATTGCCCTCGGTTTCTTCCCTATGTCCCCAGCCGTCTAAGATGATCAGAACCAGTGGAGAAACAGACCCCGTTTGCATAAAAGACAGTTCCTTGTTAAGTACACGTTCACTCCTGACTAGGTAATCATATCATTGGAGCAAATCTACGGATTATCTTAACAATACTTGTCAATTAGCGCGATCGCAATGTATCGTAAAAAACTTTTAATTATTTCCAAAATTGCCGTGCTTTATTTCAAGAGATGAATTGCTGGATTCAAAACCAATTTAGGGGTTTGCAGCGCCGTGGGCGCTGCAAACCCCTAAATTGGTTTCATAATGAGAATTGCTGGAATCCCCCCTCATTTATTTTGCCGATCGCTATATGAAATGTATGATGAATAGGCTGTAATGCTTTACTTTAGCTATTTGGCAAAACATCTCAAAAATTCTTTCAAGTTTAATTTTCTCTAACGAATGGCGTTAATAGTTCAGAAATATGGTGGCTCCTCCGTAGCCGATGCCGATCGCATTAAAGCAGTCCGCGATCGCATTAAGAAGACAGTTGATGCTGGCAATCAAGTTGTAGTCGTGGTTTCGGCTATGGGCAAAACCACCGATGGTCTGGTTGGTCTCGCTGAAGCAGTGTCAGCAAATCATAACCAAAGCCTCACCGAAATTGCGGCGAAAGAGCGCGAAATGGATCTGCTCTTAGCCACAGGCGAACAGGTGACAATCGCGTTGCTAAGCATGGCACTGCAAGCAGTAGGACAACCTGCGATCGCCATGAATGGCTCGCAAGTAAGGGTAGTCACCGAGCCGTACCATACCCGCGCCAGAATTTTATATGTGGAACCCGATCAAATCAAAGCCGCGCTTGCTCTTGGAAAAGTTGTGGTGATTGCAGGATTTCAAGGCGTGGCAATTGATCCAGAAACGGGGGAGCCTAGTACTGAAATTACGACTCTAGGACGTGGCGGCTCAGACACCTCGGCGGTAGCGATCGCGGCGGCGATCGAAGCTGACATTTGCGAGATTTATACTGATGTTCCAGGGATTTTGACGACTGACCCGCGCATTGTTCCTAAGGCGCAAATGTTAGCGGAAATTACTTGCGATGAAATGTTAGAGCTAGCAAGTTTAGGCGCAAAAGTCTTGCATCCGCGATCGGTAGAAATTGCCCGTAATTTTGGCGTAAAAATGTGTGTGCGATCGAGTTGGCTCGATGATGCGGGTACGGTGATCACTTCGCCGCGCATTGGTACTGGTAATCTCAAATCTCTAGAAGTAAATCGTTTTGTCGAGACAGTCTCGATTGATTACGATCAAGTCAAAATTGCGCTCTTGCAAATTCCCGATCGCCCAGGGATCGCCTCACAGTTGTTTAAATCTCTAGCCGATCGAGGAATCAATGTTGACTTAATTATTCAAGCGGTACAAGAAACCGAAGGAGTAAATGACATTGCTTTTACGATTCCTCAAAATCAATTGCAGTTGGCGGAAGTGGTCACCCGTGGTCTGGAAATCGGGGCAAGTTTAGTTACCGTCGATTCCAATGTTGCCAAAATCAGCATTATCGGTGTGGGCATGATCGGACGACCAGGGGTTGCCGCGCAAATGTTCACGTCTCTCGCTGAAGCGGGAATCAATATTCAAATGATTTCCACTTCTGAAATAAAAATTAGTTGTGTGATTGCGGCAACCGACGGGGAAAGTGCGATCGCGGCGATTCAAAAAGCCTTTAATGTACCAGTGAGATCGCATCAAGCCTGTGAAATCACTTCTGATGAAAATAGCTCAGATATTTCGCCTGTGCGTGGCGTGGCTCTAGATCGCAATCGCGCCAGAATCGCGGTGCAACAAGTGCCCGATCGCCCAGGCATGGCTGCAAAAATCCTTGAGCAACTTGTCGAACACAATATTAGTTTGGATATGATCGTGCAGTCGCAATCCGATCGCGATGTGAATGAAATTGCCTTTACTGTAGCGATCGCCGATCTTGCCAAAGCCGAAACAGCGCTCAAACAATATGCTAAAGTTCTCGGCTATGGTGAAGTTAGCTGTGATGGTGACATTAGCAAAGTCAGTATTGTCGGCGCAAATATGATCCATCAGTCGGGAATTGCCGCACGCATGTTTAGCGCCCTTGCGGATGCAGACATTAATATTGAGATGATCGCCACATCCGAGATTAAAGTTAGCTGTGTGGTGCGCGATCATCAAGCGGAACAAGCACTGAAAGTTATTCATCAAGAGTTTAACCTGTCTGGCGATCATGCAATTGAAGTTCCCAGTGCCTTGAAAAAGTAGCAAGTATGACACTTCACGTCAAGCTTGCTAAACAGGCTTTAAGATAAGTACATATCCCGCGAGCATTTCTATGTCATCTGATAATTCTAGCGATCGCACTGATGATTCACAATCCAATCCTCCCACCGATCCTAAGCAGTCACCTCCTGTTCCCAAACAAGAACATCCAGTCAAAAATTTCTTGCTCGATAATTTACCCACTGTCACAGTGGCAATTTTGTTGGCAGTAGGTGTGCGGATAGCTGTTGCAGAGCCACGTTACATCCCCTCTAGCTCGATGGAGCCAACTTTATTAATCGACGATCGCCTAATTATCGATAAGCTTTCGATCCGTTGGCGCAAACCTGAGCGCGGCGAAATTATCGTGTTTAATCCACCGATTAATCCAGTTGTCCCTGATGCTTCTAAGGTCTATATCAAACGGGTGATTGGTTTGCCAGGCGATCGCATCAGTATTCATGATGGCAAAGTCTTTATAAATGATGCACCTCTAAATGAGCCATACATTGCCGCACCACCAAACTACACTTTGCCAACCCAAGACGATGCGCTCTGTCCCAACTGCTTCCGTCCTGATAATGTCCAGTCTGGCAAAGAGCATCCATTTTTCACTGTGCCGAATGGCAAATATTGGGTGATGGGCGATAATCGCAATAACAGTTTGGATTCCCACGCATGGGGATTTATGCCCGAAGAGAATCTAGTTGGTCGAGCGGTGTTTCGTTACTGGCCCTTTGACAATCGCGCTGGGAATTTAAACGTTCCTAAATATTAGACCCTCACCCCAGCCCTCTCCCGCAGGAGAGGGAGCCAAAATAAATCCCAATAAATATTATTCATGACCACAGAAACTAAGCTCGATCCGCAAGTTCCCATTAAACCTTGGTGGCAACAACATGGCGAAACCATTCGGATTTTTGTCGTGGCTCTTGCGATCGCCTTATTTTTGCGGACTTTTATTGTCGAGCCACGCTTCATTCCCTCTGGCTCGATGGAGCCGACTTTGCAAGTAGGCGATCGCATCTTGGTCGATAAGATTTCGCAGCAATGGCAAGAACCACAACGTGGCGATATTTTAATTTTCTATCCGCCTAAGTCACCTGCGATTGAAGACAATACTAAAGCCTATATCAAGCGCTTGATTGGCATCGAAGGCGATCGCATTGCGGTACACGGTGGCAAAGTCTATCGCAATGATAAACCTCTCGATGAGCCATATATTGCGAAAGCACCTAAATATATGATGCGTCCTGTGACTGTTCCCAAAGGTCATTATTGGATGATGGGCGACAATCGCAATCACAGTAATGATTCGCATATTTGGGGATTTCTACCCAAAGAAAATGTGATTGGCAAAGCAACTATTAGATTTTTTCCTTT
The DNA here is from genome assembly GCF_016584665.1 of Pseudanabaena sp. lw0831. GTDB lineage: Bacteria > Cyanobacteriota > Cyanobacteriia > Pseudanabaenales > Pseudanabaenaceae > Pseudanabaena. The sequence continues at coordinate 7,751 of NZ_BBJB01000080.1, read as the reverse complement.
TGGCGATCGCTTAGGCGCAATTACAGCAAGTAAATAGCATCTAAATTTGTGTTTGGATAATCGCGAAAAAATCTGAATGTTAAAGTATCAGTAAACATACTCAAGAAAATCCATGGCACTAACCCTTAACCTACCATCAGAAGTTGAGAAGTATCTTTTACAGGAAGCCAATCAAAAGGGGCTTTCAATTGAATCTGTGACATTGGATTTATTAACCAGCTTTATTCTTCTAAAACAAAAACAAACTAAAGCGGTTAATTTGATTCAGTCTTGGATCGATGATGAAGATGTTGAGGAACAGCAAGAGACAGGTCAATATTTGATCAGCGCATTGGATGAGGATCGTCTCTCTGATCGCAAATTATTCCCAGTTGAGATGAAGGGTGTAACTTGGTAGGTTTCATTAATCTTTACTTTCATGACTATATGCGATCGCAGAAGAAGTTATCGCTAGAGTGGGTGTAAAAGAAATGAGTCGTTTTACTTCAATAAAAAATATAATTGGTAAATCGACTATTAGTTTTTTGACTTTTGGCGATCGCTTAGGCGCAATTACAAATTGACATTAGATAGCCTATCAATCCTTAAAAATGGCGACAAAGACTAAATCTCCCTGCTATGAGTGTGGCAAAAGTACAATTCGCAAGCATCCTATTCTTGATATGTATCTGTGTGCCAATTGTCAACGTCAGAATCAAGATAAGTATCAATACATAACTAAAACACGAGCAATAGGTGAGTATCGCCTCAAACCTAATGACCTAGAATCACTCGGTGTACATGAAGTTGATAATCCCTATTACAAAAAGGCTGCTCCAATGCAGTTATACCTACTTAATCAAGTTGAAGAACTTTCTAAGAAAAAATGGGGAAGTGCTGAACCTTATACTGTAGAACTTATTGAGTTTTCTAGCTCTCTTCTTGCTTGGTTTCTTGAGGATACAGAGCGTCTAAAACAATTACCTCCTGATAAGTTCCAATACTTGGTTGCTGATCGACTTGAGAATATGGGATTGAGCGTACAGCTAGTTGGTGATGTCTACCGTAAAGATGGAGGAGTAGACATTATTGCCTATCCAAATGGAGGCTGTGCTTTTCCTTTTTTGTTAGCTATTCAAGCGAAACATCATCACTCAAATCGTAAAACAGGCTCTCCTGATGTCCGTGATTTTCATGGAGTGCTTACTTCACGAACATCACAATTTCATATGGGTATGATTGTAACAAACACATCTTTTACTGCGGATGCCCAATGGTTCGCTAATAATAATCAAAATTTGCTGAGACTTAGGGACATGAAAGATCTAAGTCGTTGGATGAAAAACGATTTTGTGAACGAGTCCGAATGGCGCGAGATTCCTGAAAAAGTTGAGCTTGCTCACGGTATCACTATACAAATACCCAAACAACAGCTTTGGCTTCCGAGGAAATAAATTATTCTGTGTAATAGCGTTGCTATCTAACACTTTGCAACTGTACGTTCGCCAATCTCGTAAAATGCATTCAATGAAATGTAACGCACCTAATTTTGGTTGGGGCATTATGGTAGGCAGCAAGGTTAATCTTATCAAGTTCACCTAGATATTAGGAGATAGCGTATGCAAGCGTTTATTTGCGGATTGTCAGTCTAATCTTTTAAGTCATTGTTAATCTTGAAACGTCAATTTATCTAGAAAGCCATGCGATCGCAGATTCTGTAAAACACTCTAACAAAATGCAGCATATCCTAACTTATTTGAATGAAAGCGATCGCTTAGGCAAAAAGCAAATAGCATTTAGTTTTGTTGGATAGGAAACAATGCATCTAAAGCGATCGCAATATCAGGAAAAGCTTGCATAGCGAGACTATCGTTGCTACTCAAAATCAATTCTTCACGATAGCTTCCATCCTCTGGCTGACGGAAAATGTAAACTTGTCGATTTTGTAAATCGAGAATCCAGTACTCTAAAACTTGGTTTTTGCCATAAATACGCGCTTTTTGTTTACGATCCTTTGAGATAGTCCAATCAGCAACTTCTATCAACAGATAAATATCAGATACTTCAGGATGTCTAAATGAATATTCATGATCATCAAATCTGACAACAGCAATATCTGGTTCAGGCTCAGAATCATTCCCTAAAATCACGGGTAACTGTATACGAATTTCAGCGCGATCGCTTAGCAATTTAAACAGTAATCTACTACTACGTTGCACACTTGCAGCATGAAATGGTCGTTGCGGACTCATACAAACAATTTTTCCTTCCAACAGTTCTACGCGATCGTCCTCATCCAAAATCCCTGCTTCGATCATTTGGTGATAATCTGCGATCGACCAAAGATGAATTTGAGGTTCGAGTTCTTGTTCTGCTTCAATTACAGTTGCTTGCATGATATTTCAGCTCACAGCTTGGTTATGTTGATTTTAGCAAAAATCGCCGTTCATTTAATCTTACAGAGATAATAAAGCCACATGTCGGAGTTGTCACTTAACTCCTGTTGAGTTGTAATTTCTAGACCACTTTTCCAAGAGTACATTCTGATATGATCGAAATCTGTTTTTAATTGATTGAGCTGCTCTTGAGGTCTAATGTAATATTGCTTTAAGCAGAAGTTATGAGATTCATCTTGAATGATTTCATGTTCGGAATGTTTTATCTGCTGTGGGGAAATTGAACGATTGAAGAAACGCAAAAGAGCAAACATGATCATATTGACATAGGTTTTTAGCGGGTTAAAGCTAATCTGATTCTGCCATTTAAATTCTCGTTCTAGCCCTTGTAGGCTATGGCTTGAAAAGAAGAAATACCCTCCAGATTTACCAACTCGACTGACTTCTTGCAACGCTTGCAACCGATCCAAATGGGAAAGCGTATCAAGACCATTAAAGCTAAATAAAATAAAATCGAAAGAATTATCTTGAAACTGCCTCATATCTCTGGCATCGCCCACCTCAAACCCTCTTGATTGAGAAGATGATGGAAAGCGCTTCTGACAAGCTACAATCATCTCTTCAGCATAATCAATGCCAACATATTCCTTAACTACTTTAGAGAAATGTTGGGTAGTACGTCCTCCCCCCACACCTATATCCAGCATTTTCATATTCGACCATTCATTGCATAGAAGCTCCAAAATGGTTTGTTCTGCAGGTTGTAATTGGCGTAACTGGCTGTAATGTCGAACAATCTCACGAGCCATATAAACTTGATGATTATGATCAAACATGATGTTTCATGTTTGAAGGAAAATTCTGAAAGGGTACTTGCATTTTAAAATTGGAAGCGTCAGACTTATTAACATACCATTTTGAGTGCAATGCTTAAGGCTATTCTCATCTCAAAAAGCTGTTCTCATTCTGAAAATCAGTTTTGAGAAAAGTCAGCCGACGGCTGATTTTCCTCAAAACCGATTTTAGGGTTTGTAGCGCCGTACCCGATGCGAACCCTAAAATCGATTTCATAATGAAAATTGCTAAATCTCAAAAGATAACAACAAATAGAAATTATAATCACCAGAAATTCCAATGCGAAAAATAAAGAAAAAACGATATATTCTACTTTTCATTATTACGGTCTTAGTATTACTGCCTATTTATGCGTTTAGTATTGAGCCAAATCTTTTTGTGGTGACACATCATCGGCTCAACCCAGAAATTCCTTCTAATCATGACAGTTTAAAAATCGTTCAAATCAGCGATCTTCATCTGAAAAAATTTAACGATCACGCTCAAAGAATTGCCGAACAAGTTAATAAACTCCAGCCAGATATCGTAGTCTTTACTGGAGATTCTGTTGATAAAGCCGAACAGGTAGATGGGTACGATCGCTTCTTATCACTTCTCGATCGCCAAACAGCTAAATATGCGATTTTGGGAAACTGGGAATATAAAGCAAGAGTCAATTTAGAGCTTCTCACAAAAATATATGCTACTTACAATTGTCGCTTATTAGTTAATGAAAGTGTTTTATATAAACAAGGCGATCGCAAGCTATTGATAACAGGAATTGATGATTTAGTTAGCAAGCCTAATTTAACCAAATCGCTTCAAAATATTAATCCCAATCCCAATCATTTATTGCTTGCCCACTCACCCGCATATGCAGATACATTCTCTACTGATGAGTTGCGAATGCTGGCAGAATATAAGCCGCAATATATGCTGACAGGACACACTCATGGGGGACAATTATCTTTTTTCGGCTTTGTACCTATTCTGCCACCACGTAGTGGAAACTATGTTAGCGGTTGGTATCAGACCAATTCAATCTCCGTATATGTATCTCGTGGATTGGGAGTTTCGATATTACCTATGAGAATTGGATCAGTGCCTGAGATTGGCTACTTTGAATTGTTTTTGAAATAGGCGCGATCCATTATCTATAGATGTGTCAAGTGAAGTTACGACATAAAACCCAAAAGAGAGTTGCGGCGCTTCGCGCCGCAACTCTCTTTTGGGTTTTATGTGACAAACGCTAATATGAGGCAAAATCGTGAGTCGAATTGTTATTGCTATCATTGGCAGTCTTGGCGATCTGCATCCCAAGATTGCGATCGCACTTGAGCTAAGAAAACGTGGTCATCAGGTCGTTTTCGCAACACACCAAGAATATCAATCTAGAGTGGAAGCTTTGGGCTTCGAGTTTCATCGAATGCGCCCTGACAACCTGATGCTCAACGATCCTCAAATGGCGGCACGCATGATGGATTTACGAACGGGATCGAAATATGTGATCAATTGGTTGGGAGCAAGGTTGCGCGAAACCTACACTGATTTAATGAGCATTGCCAAGGATGCAGATTTTATCCTTGCAGGCGAACTTGTCTACGCGGCTCGACTGGTTGCAGAAATGTTGAAAATTCGCTGGGCATTAGGCGTACTTCAGCCAACTTCATTCTTCTCAGCTTACGATCCGCCCGTGCGAGCCGAGTATCCTTTTCTAGCAAAGTTGAGGATGTTAGGGCCTAGATTCAACCGAGGCGTAGTCCAGTTTGCAAAGTTGGTGAGTCAATCTTGGGCACAACCGATCTATCAACTTCGCTCCGAGCTTGGATTACCGCCACTTTTCGGCAATCCTCTGATTGATGACAAGTATTCACCCTACTTGGTGCTGGCTCTGTTTTCTCCACTGATGGTCAAGCCTCAACCAGACTGGGTAGCCAATGAGATCGCAACAGGATTCACATTTTACGACGGTAGCCAAGAAATGGAACCCAATTCGGAACTCTTACAATTTCTAAATGCAGGTGAGCCGCCCATTGTGTTTACCTTAGGTTCATCCGCCGTTTTCACACCTGATAACTTTTATCAGGAGAGCATTCAAGCGGCAAATCGATTAAATCGTCGTGCAGTCCTCCTAATGGGCAAGAATGCACCGCCCGCAAATCTTTCGCAAAACATTATTGCCGTGAATTATGCACCCTACTCTCAAATTTTTTCACGGGCTTGTGCAGTTGTTCATCAAGGTGGGATTGGAACAACGGCTCAAGCATTACGAGCAGGTCGTCCAACGTTGGTGATTCCCTATAGCCATGATCAGCCTGATAATGCGGCAAGAGTTGAGCGACTAGGAACATCACGCACTCTTTCCCGAAAGCAATACTCAACGCCACGAATTGTCAAGGAATTAAATGAATTGTTCGCAAATCCTAACTATGCGGCAAAAGCCACAGAAATCGGTCGCCTCATACATGCAGAAGATGGAGTAGGTGTAGCATGTGATGCCATAGAAAAACAGCTAATCCCAATTCCCAAAAACAAACCCAGTGAATATTAGTGGTGCGCGGCTTTGCCGCGCACCACTAATATTCACTGGGTAAGTTATACCAATTCTCAAAATGGCAACGCCATTTTGAGAATTGGTATAACTTACCGAGATAGCCATGCGATCGCTTCTTTAATCCAAGCTTCGATATCTTGGGTTTTAGCAAGAATTGGTAAACTTGCGATCGCATTCAGAGCATTACTAATTTCAGTTGGGGTATAACCTAGAGCTAACAAAGTCATCTCGACCTCCTCTTGCACCGCCAAACTAACCACGCTACCAACTGAGCTAGTTACACCAACTTGAGCCAAGCGCCAATCAGCTAGTTTTGTTTTTAGTTCCAGAGCCAACCTTTCCGCCGTTTTCGTGCCAACCCCTGGAGTTAAACTTAATACCCGCGTATTTCCTGAAACGATCGCCTTAACTAAATCTTGAATACCCAAACTATTGAGCAGCGCTAAACCAACCTGAGTCCCAATTCCTGAAACGCTAATTAATTGGCGAAACAACTCACGTTCAGCAAGAGTGGCAAAACCAAACAAGGTCATTTGATCTTCACGAACGATAAGATGCGTAAATATTTGCGTCTCTTCGCCTACGAGAGGCAACTTATTCGCAGTGCTCGCCGTAACTTGAATATCGTAACCAACACCCTGTACATCTAGGGTGAGCCAATAGGAAGGTGTATTTTTTCGAGAACTGTCGGCAGCTTTACAAGCAGCGATCGCACCACGCAGAAAACCAATCATCGGCGTGGCAATGGCGGAAACTGGGGAAGTTGCACAGCCGCTAGGGAAGTTACGGCTTTGCGAGGGCTAGAATTTGCGATCACAAGCTGAGTATCTTCTTCTCTTTCTGGATTAGCAACACTGCCATACAAAGCTTGCATAAACTTGGGCGTGGCAACAGTGGAAACCATTGCCGAGTTAGTTACGGCTGAGAGTGACGAATCAGATGAGTCGTTGTTGGCGGTAATATTTTTGCCCATAGCGATCGGCTGTTGCTCTGGTTGCGCCTCAATACGCCAGTTAACGATACGTTCATCCTTTGGTTCCGCAACAACCTGCAAAGGTGGCAAGTTAGGGGAGATCGGTGAACCTTGAGAAGCCTTGTGTGGTCGCATAATCAAAGGTGAAATCGGCTGGGTTCTTGATGGCATAGACAACTGAAGAGGTTCAGGTTCTTCAATTATTACTTCAGGCATTACTTCGGACTGGTGTAAATCAGTCGCAAAAGGCTTTAGCTCTTGAGAATCTTCTAGCTCAATTGGTTGAGGCGCAGGTACAATTTTGACCACATTTTGCAGAGTTGAGTCGTTGCTCGCCTCAACGGGAGTAATCTTTTCATCGGCAAGCTTAGCGATCGACCAAGACTCTAATGCCGACAGTGCCATGTCATTAGGAGCAGGTGTTGAGGTGTCGAGACAGCGTTCGAGGGCTGCTTTTAGTTGCGACGTGTGATGTTGTTGGCGCTTGAGGCGATCGCGCAGTTCATCACAATTAACATGCACATCTTGCAACTCACGTTCAAGCTGGTCGATGCGCGACTGAAGAGTTTGAGTGAGGGTTTCCTGTCTTTGGATGACTAGCTGCGACAGTTGCAGTTGCTCTTGAGCTTGTCGCAACAAAACCTGAGCTTGCTGACTTCGCTCATTGCAAAATTGTAGCTCCTGCTCTAAGACTTGTCTGGGCAAGGCGTTGAACAGAGTTGTTGGCTCACCGTGTACGTTTGAAGATACACTCTGTAGCGGGGTTTGCGGCTCTGGCATCAATGGACTAATGCGCTCTTGTGCTGATGAATCGCCAAATCCAGCTTGACTCATGACTTACCCTTCACACCAAGAATTTTACCTAGTGACAAATTTTAACTTAAAAATTTGTTTTTTGTATCATTAATTTTCATAAATTGACAAAGATTTATAACGATTATGACAATGCTGACTATAACTGACCTAAAGAAAAGGCAAATTCTGACATTTCTAAACCGAAAAGAGAGTTGCGGCG
>NZ_BBJB01000079.1 GCF_016584665.1 Pseudanabaena sp. lw0831 | reverse complement strand
CGCTTCGCGCCGCAACTCTCTTTTCGGTTAGCTTATTGCTTTGAGCGATAAATAAGAGTTGACATAGAGACTTAGAATTAGTTAGAGCAAAGTACTGCCGATTTCGCTAACCATTAATCCCAACATGAGGGGAATCTGTGAAGATTAGTAAAGCTATCATTGCCTATAAGTCGGGCAGTCAAATTGGCAAAATATGGGCTGAGCGCTGTAGTAATGAGTTAGAAGCACTTGGAGTTAAGGTCTTGATAGGTCCAACGGGAGCAACTGATAATCCTTATCCCGTATTTCTCGAATCGATGCACCAACAAATCGATCTTGCGGTTGTATTAGGCGGGGATGGCGCAACCTTGGGCGCGGCTAGATATTTAGCAAAACTTGAGGTTCCGATTTTGGCGATTAATGTCGGGGGACATTTAGGATTTCTCACCCATTCAATTGAGGAATGTGAAAATACCGTCGAAATCTGGGAACGCCTTTTGTCCGATCGCTTTGCGATCGAGAGACGCATGATGCTAGAAGCAAAAGTTGTTACAGTGGATGAAGGCTTAGGGACTAGACTCGGTCAACCCTGTGGCCCATTTTTATGTCTCAATGAGATGTGCGTCAAGCCAGCTTCGCCCGATCGCATGGTCACTGCAGCTCTAGAACTAGAAATCGATGGCGAGGTAGTCGATCAATATCACGGTGATGGGTTAATTGTGGCAACACCGACAGGCTCGACTTCCTACACTGTGGCGGCGAATGGGCCAATTGTGCATTCGGGAATGCACGCGATCGCAATTACCCCGATTTGTCCGTTGAGCTTATCGAGTCGAGCGATCGTGATTCCACCCAAATTAACAGTAAGCATCTGGCCGCTTTCGACTGATGACTTTAGTCTAAAGCTATGGACAGATGGAGTCATAGCTACGTCAATTTTCCCTGGGCAGAGAGTGGACATCCAAATGTCAGAGTATCAAGCCCAATTTATTGTCTTGCGAGAAGAGTATTCATACTATCAGGCGTTACGCCAAAAGCTTCTATGGACAGGTGCAAGAGTTCGCTATCCCAATCAATATAGAAACTAAAAGAGGGCGCAAAGCGCCCTCTTTTAGTTTGCAAACAATAAAAAAGGGTTGCGAAGCAACCCTTTTTTATTGTTTGGTTAGTCACGAAATGCGATTCGACCAGTTTTCGGTAAGCTAAAAGCAAGAAAGGAAAATAAATACAACATATAAACAATTCCCCCCACTGCACCGACAAAGGCTAAGTTCTCGACAGGGACACCATTATGAAATGTGGTGCTAAAACTTAGCGGTGGCTCGAACCAAATTTTGCAAATGTCGCTCAATTGCTCAGCATTCATAAAGGCACAGTTAGCAAATATTAACCGAAATACCACGCTTAGAGAGCAATAAACCGTTGTAGCCCAACGCCATCCCAAATAAATTGGTTTAAGGCTTTTCTTTGAAGCGTCAATATCTTCATTTAAATCTTGCCAAAACCAGAGCGCAAGCACGATTAAAACCGCCGCCACAATGCCAGATATATAAGATATGCCTAAACTACCGATCGCTAAATAAATAGTAATCAATACCAGACTAGCAACACGCCAATACAAAAGTAGCGATCGCTTGATTGCTTCACTGCCACTCCGCAAAGCCCAGATTAATAGGCCGAAGGGTATTAAAACAATAAACAGCAGAGCTAATCGATAGTCTAGCCATACAAGTTGACGAATAAGGGTTGCATCCATAAAAGCAAAAATTTCTGACCAGATATTCCAATTTATGTTACTATACTAACTTGCAATAAATGAGCTTAAATAAGTAGCTACATTTGTTCCAAAAATTCTATAAAACATCGCAACAAAAATAGCGAGATTCAAACTTATTGGTTTAAATCTCGCTACAAATGGGCTTAACGAAACATCTATGTTGCTGTTTTTAGCTTCTCAAAGAAGTATTTTTTTCACATCAGCTAAATAGCTTAAACAAAAACAAAGGGAGCGCTGAGAGTTCCCTTTGTTTTTTGTTTGCAAACTACAAAATTTTATTTCTTCCATTGCTTTCATACCCACCACAAATCAGAATATAAAACCCATTGCGGGGATTTGCCCTGCGACCCTTCTTGTGGCGGGGTTACTCGAACACTGCTGTAACTAGAATTGAGGAAACCCTGTAATTAATAAATCTCTAGCTGCCACAGCCTCAACTGGTTTAGAGAAGAAATATCCTTGACAGAAATCGCACTTTAATTCTCGAATCTGATCTAGCTGGTCTTGAGTTTCAACGCCTTCTGCGATCGTCAACATACCCAGACTCTTAGCCAGTGCAATAATCGCCTTAATAATCTCGGTGTTTTTACCATTTTTGCCAATTCTCATGACAAAGGAGCGATCGATTTTGAGATGGTTAATTGGGATGCGATGCAGATAACTCAGAGAAGAATAACCAGTACCAAAATCATCAATGCTTAATTGAATGTGGCGATCGCGTAATTGAGAGATAATTTTGCCAGCAAATTCGGCATTCTCCATAATGTCACTTTCTGTGATTTCTAGTATTAAGGAACTGCCATCAATTCCTACTTCTTGAAGAACATTATCAATCTGCTTGAGCAAGTCAAAGCTTATAAAATGCTTTACAGAGAGATTGACACTCACTGTTAAAGACTCGTTGGCAACACCTTCATCTCGCCAATTACGCAATTGCTGACAGGCTTGGCGTAATACAAATAAATCAATCGCCATTACCAATGCCGTTTCTTCAGCGATCGGGATAAACTTATTGGGAGCAATTAAATTTTTCCCTGGATGATTCCATCGAACTAGCGCCTCAAAAGAGCTGATTTGGTTAGTATCTAAACTAATGATTGGCTGATAATAAGCCACGAGTTCATTGCGCTCTAAGGCATGTCTCAGCTCGGATTCTAGCTGAAAGTTGTGGAGAGCACGGCTATGCATTGTTTGCTCAAATACTTGATAGCAAGCTTTTCCATTCGCTTTTGCTCGATACATTGCTGTGTCAGCATCCCGCAAAATATGTTCGGGTTGTTTGTAAATATCACTACCTATAGCAATGCCAATACTAACATTCGTAAATACTTGGTACTCGCCAATTTGAAATGGAGCGGCTAATTCTCGCAGAATATCGTTAGCGATTTTGATTGCGTCAGAGTTCTTTTCGATATCTGGTAATAAGATGGCAAACTCATCTCCCCCTAAACGGCAGAGTATTGTACCAGGGCGCACACAAAGTTCAATTCTTTTGGAGATCGAAACTAATAGCTGATCACCAACTAAATGCCCTAAAGAGTCGTTAACAGCTTGAAAGCGATCGCAGTCTAAAAACAAAACCGCAAAAAGATAGCCTGCTTTTTGGCTAACTTGTTGGAGTAATTGCTCCAAGCGTTTCATAAACCAAGTTCGATTTGGTAACCCCGTAAGCACATCATGCAAAGCCAGATGCAATAGTCGCTCTTGAACTTGCAATCGTTCGGCAATTTCCTGTTCCAATTGAGCGGTTCTTTGGCGTACACGCTGTTCGAGTTCAGAATTTAGTTGGCTAATTTCTTTTTGGGCTGCGCGTAAACTTAAATGGGTTTGAATACGGGCTAAAACTTCTTCTAATTGAAATGGTTTAGTAATGTAGTCCACTCCCCCAACACTAAAAGCTTTCACTTTATCTAATACTTCATCTAAAGCACTCAAGAAAATTACAGGAATATCACAGGTTTGCTCGTTTGCTTTTAGTCTCTGACAAACTTCATAGCCATCAATATTTGGCATCATAATATCTAACAAGATTAGATCTGGCTTGGCAGCTTGGGCTACAGTCAGAGCCATTAAGCCTTCAGTGACACTACGGACTTTATAGCCTTGCTCTGTCAAAGTCGTCGATAAAAAGCGCAAGTTATTTGGCATATCATCGACTATTAATATATCGCCACTATAATTTCTAGTCATTATTTATTCGTATCCATATGGCGATCATTTAACTATTGGTCACAAGCCTGATGCGTCGAATCCATGATTTGATTGTAGCAAAAATTATCGACAAGACTGATTAAAGCATGAATTAAACTAGCATTATTTTCTGGAATTGATTTGATCAATTCAGTAATTAAGTCATTGTCAGCTAGCATTGCAGCTTGATGGAGTTCCTTAATCCAACTATCAGGCATTTGTGACAAATAGATTTTGAGATTGGCTTCTAAGGTTTCCAGATCATCTGCCGCACTGTCAGTGAGACGACGATTACTCTCATCCTCGTACAAATAAGTTACACCTAGATACTCAGCCAATTTGTCAAAAATAAGTGCTTCCCGAAAAGGCTTACGCACAAAATCATCACAACCTGCGGAAAGGATTATTGTTCTTTCTTCTTCCAAGGCGCTGGCAGTTAAGGCAATAATTACGGTTGCTTGGCCCTTTAAATGGGATTTAATTTGACGAGTAGCTTCATATCCATCCATAATTGGCATTCGCATATCCATCCAGATTAGGTGAGGCTCCCATTCATTCCAAATAGAGATCGCCTCAGCACCATTTTCGGCTTCACGGACTTGGAAACCCACAGCTTCTAGAATTTTGACTAATAAATGCCGACTTTCCCAGCGATCCTCTACAACGAGGATGCGATATTCTGGCTGGTCGGGCGCTAAACCGATGATGTAGCGATCGCTGGTTTGCCTTAATGGGACAGGAGATACTGACACATCCACTGGAAGATCAACTCGAAAGATACTGCCTTCACCTAACCGACTACTGACTGAAATATGCCCTCCCATGAATTGAGCAAACTTAAGGCTGATAGGTAATCCTAGTCCAGTTCCTTCCGCAGATTTCCTACCTAAGTCCGTCTGTTCAAATGCTTCAAATATTTTCTCTAAATAATTGGCTGGAATACCTGCGCCAGTATCTTCTATTGTAAATTTTAAGATGGTTGGGGGTTTCTCTTGGGGCTGAGATGACAACTGAAAATCTGATTCTAACGATTTAGTTACGCCATTAATTACATCAATAGATAGAACTATTGAGCCTTGATTGGTAAATTTGATCGCATTACTCAATAAATTTATTAAGATTTGGCGAAGTTTTCCTTCGTCTGTGTTAATCCATTGTGGGACTTTAGGCGATCTCTTAAAAATCAGTTGTAACGCTTTGTCACTGACCTTAAGGCGAAACATTTTTTCCAACGTATCGAGAAGGTGATACAGATCAAAACTAGTGATGTTTAGGGTAATGCGTCCTGATTCAATTTTGGACATATCTAAAACATCATTGATAAGTTCTAATAAATGTTCGCCACTGTCATGGATGATTTTGAGATAAGAGCGATGATTGTCTTTCAGGGAGCTATCACGCACCATTAGTTGCGCAAATCCCAAAATTGCATTTAATGGTGTCCGCAGTTCATGACTCATACTTGCCAAAAATTGACCTTTGGCAAAACTAGCTGCCTCGGCAGCTAGTTTTGCTTGATTGAGTTGCTGCTCGACTTGTTTGCTTTCTGTAATATCACGGACGACCCAAACCACTGTCTCAGTATCAATGGGAGAAATGCTGGCATTCCACCAAAATCCTTGTTCGGTGGAGGCAAGATAATATTCAAGATTTAGAGTTTGCTGGGTTTCTAAAACCTGTTGCACATAACTAACAAATAATTCGGCTTGTTCGGGAGAAAACACTTCAGATGGGAGTTTGCCAATTACTTCACTAGGATCTTGCCAAACAGATTTTCTTCGCGTTTTAGGGATTTTGAGAATACGTCCTAAACGATCTCGTACCAAGATCACTTCATCCATCGCCGCAAATAAAGCCTTCATCTCGGCATTAGCAACTCTGAGCCTTTCTTCTGACTGTTTATTGTCTATACCGATCGCGATCGCATTCGCAATCAAATCTATGGTCTGAATATCCGTATCTAAATGTGACAGAGAAATCATCAGGATTACGCCGATGACATTACCCTTGACGATTAGAGGATGCCCCACTAACGAAACAATACCTTTTTCCTTTAGCCACAACTGATCGGGTTCACTTAAATCCGCCAAAATTTGATCGGTCAAAAGTGGCTGGAACATTCCTTGAGTAATCGACCAAATTTGGTCTTTTTTAATTAGATTACAGAGGCGATCGCCATCTGATTTGTTATAGTTTCCCGCACTGACTTGTAAATTCAAATCATTGCCAAAAGCATTGATAGTCCAAATTTGAGCAAAGGAAACATTCATATGTCGCCATAGAGATTCGACAAAGGCTTGCAGAACTTCTTCTAATGTGGATAGTTTTGTCGATGCAGAGCCAATTTCCGCCATTAAAATTGATAAATGCACGCGTTCTAAAAGCTCAGCTTCGACTTGTTTGCGATCGGTAATATCAAAGATTGCCCCATCTAGCCACAATAATTGATCGTTCTCAGTGAACGCTCCTTGACCTTTTTCATACAACCAGCGAACATCGCCTTGTGCATCAATAATTCGATATTCTAAAACAAAAGGTTCTTGACAAGCCAAACTTTCCCAAATAATCCTTTCTACCATATCTTGATCTTCAGGATGAATAATACTTGACCAACTGCGAACTTGATTAGCAATAAAGTCCTCAGATGGATAGCCAGTTAGCGCCTCAACAGCACCACCAATAAATACTATCGTCCAATCGCAATCTCCACCTACACTTCGATAAACAATTCCTGAAAGATTAGAAACTAGACTGCTAAATCTCGCTTCAGACATTTGCAGCTCTGCCATCCGCTCAACAATTCGCAATTCGAGAGACTGATTAGCGCTCTCTAGTTCATTAAAAGATTGCTTTAATTGAGATGCCATCCGATTAAAGGATTGGGAGAGTAGATTCAGTTCATCAATTTCTGCTGATGGAACTTCCCGATCTAACTCACCATTTGCTAAAGCTTGACTCGCTAAAGTTAAGCGCCGCAATGATTTGTTGATATATTGAGTGGTGAAAACACCTAAGGCGATCGCTCCTACTAATGATAGACAAGTAATCAAAATCGTCGTTTTCCGCTTTGCCTCAAGTTGTTCTGTAAAGTCAGTCTCAGGCATCACCACGGCGATTAACCAGTTAATCCCATATTCATCTCGATAGGGCATTACTTTGAGAAATATATTCCTCCCCTCAATCGAAAACTTTAAGTTCTGCTCGGTGTTGATTTTCTCCAAGCTACCAACTTGCTGCTCTAGAGACCCAGTCGCCTCCCGAATCATGGGTTGCCGAATATCTTTTACTAGCAATCTCTGTATTTTTTTGCGATCGCTGTCAACTTCATAGGGCTTTTCCGCAGCCGAGCTAGCTACCAATAAGCCTGAAGGTTCAAAAATAAAAGCTTCTCCAGATTTCCCAATTTGCAATTCACCCAAAAACCTACTGATATTTCCTAATGAGAGATCAGCACCCAAAACTCCTATTCTTTCACCATTAGAACTATATACAGGCATACTAGCCGTTATAACTTGCTCAGGCAAAGTGGAATCTTGATAAATAGGACTCCAGATCGGTTTATTGGTTTGCAAAGCCACCTGATACCAAGGGCGTTGACGAGCATCATAGAATTCGGGTTTCCCTTTAAGTCCGACCCGATTTCCTTGTGAATCTAGACTGTAATAGTAGCGCTGAAGACCATCAATATTAATCGCTAATTGAAGAGATTGTACTGAATTTTTTTCTTTGCTCAGGCGGGTAACACCGATAAATTCTCCAGCTTGCTCGCCTCCATAATAGATCCAGCAAACTGTGGGGAAATTCTGAATCTGATGCCAAAGATAGCTCTCACTAGCTCGACCTTGTTTTTTTAATATTCCTTGTCGCACTGCGTCAGCATTAATTTTATTAATTAAGTGAGGAGTAATCAAATATGAAGTGAGTTTCTGTTTAATGCGATCGCTAATTTCATTTTGCAGTTGTCCGACTAAATTAGCGATGGTTTCCTGCTCACTCCGCCAAGACAGCCAAGCCATTAATCCTGATATACCACCGATCAAGATCACAAACTGACCAATCAGAATAAATTTAAGTGATGGTTTTCGAGATTTGCGAGGGTTGGAGGGTAATAGGCGATCGCTCATAGAACTATTTCTGCTGACAGCTCCCATATAGTTGCAGCTATTTTACCCAAACCTCGCAAGGCAGAGACAATTCGTCGATAAAGCTGTTAGCAAACAAACCAAGAACTCAAGTTCTTGGCTATAGCAACGTAAGAGATAGCTAGGACAAATCAAAACCCAAAAGATGAGTGGCGGCGC
>NZ_BBJB01000078.1 GCF_016584665.1 Pseudanabaena sp. lw0831 | reverse complement strand
CCGCCACTCATCTTTTGGGTTTTATGTCCTAAGCAAAACTTACATTGCTATAAAAGCTCAAGTCCACTGAAGTGGACTACAAATACTTTCAATTAACCCGTTTCAACGGGTTTGAGCTTTTAGTCTGCAATTGAGTGCAGGGCTACTGCTTAAGACAGTATTTTATCGCGCTAGAGCACTCAGGAATTGTTGCAAACGCCCTAAGAATGAACCCGACTGCTTGCCAGTCTTTTGCTGAAACAGACGATCAATGTCGTCACTGGATGGACGTTGGGCAACTTCAGCCATTGACTGCATTCCTTCTTCGGTTTGTTGCCATACTTGCCATGTTTGTGGATAACAGCGCCATAATGCGCCAAGCTCTAGAGGCTTGATGTAATAGGCTGTCTCGAAGGTACTTAAAAATCGATCGCGCATTTGTCTTGCAGCAAGCCCTAAACCCACTTCACTATTTTCTAGACGAGGATTGAGCATTACAAAAGGGCGATCGCCTGCTAGTTGCGCTAACTTTTCTACTAGTTCAACTTCGACTGAAGTTGGCTCGACGATCAGAAATGCTTGATCTTCTTCACGAATAGCTCTCCGCCCTTCATTGACACCGCGCACAGATACATCAAGATCCGCCCATTCGCGCTTGGCAAGAGCCGCCGCCCCTGCATCTGAGAAGATGGCTTGCCAAGCTTTGCCATAGCGTTGATTAAAACTAGCCGCAAACTCATAGGCGATAGGCATTGCTTTGAGTTCAGGAAACCGTAGATCGGCGATTACACGGTTTGCTCCATCAGCAATCGCCTGATGTGTAGCTGCGATCGCTTGTTCGGTAGCATCTTCTAAATTATCAGGAAGTAAGATTGGCTCTTGGGTCATAAATGGGATTATTTAATGGGATTATTTTAAAAGTTATTTAGAAAGTTGCGAATCATTTTAGCAGGTTGCCAAAAACTTGATTTGCCGTCAATTTCAAATTTGGGAAAGTTTGCGATTGCGAGATCGCATCACCAGTAAACTCACAAGGCTCATACCAGCCATCATCAAGACTAAAAATAGTAATTTTGTTCACTAATGGATCGACAACCCAATATTCCAAAATCCCTAATACGCTATATTCGGCACGCTTAGCGCGATAGTCAGGACCTTTAGTTGATTCGCTCACAACTTCTATGACTAGCAATGGTGCTGATTGATCGATTTCGATAACTGCTTCGCAAGTTTGTAGCGATCGCCATTGCTCTCTCGGCATAACTACCAAATCTGGAATCCGACAGGTATCCCATCTACCACCCTTGGGACTACGCACACCAACTAATGCAGGTAAAACTACCCAATCTTGATTTTGCTGAGCAATATCAACTTCGAGATTTCTTTCCAAAAACTTGATCACCGCACCATGTTGCCCAGTTCCCAAACTCATCGGAATTAATTCTCCATTTACCAACTCACAGCGCTGGTCAGTACCATCAATGTACTTGAGGTACTCAGCAAAATTTAGGCGATCGCTTGCAATAGTCATAGCAAATTTTTAGCAATAACTTCACCTGATTTTAACTCAAAAAGGCAGGGCTACGCGAAGCGTAGCCCTGCCTTTTTACACAAACCAAGAGATTTTTAAAAGTGTTGCGAAGCAACACTTTTAAAAATCTCTTGGTTCTGGAAATGAGTGAATTTGGACGATGATTACATCATGCCGCCCATACCGCCCATACCGCCCATACCACCCATGCCGCCCATACCAGCAGCACCAGCACCAGCGCCAGCATTCTTCTCAGGCTTCTCGACGACTAGAGCTTCAGTGGTCAAGACCATGCCAGCAACAGAAGCAGCGTTTTGCAGTGCCGAACGAACAACCTTAGCAGGATCGATGATTCCAGCCGCAATCAAGTCAACATATTCGCCTTTGAGTGCATCAAAGCCATGATTGAAGCTCATGCCCTTGACTTTTTCAACGACAACAGTACCTTCAAGCCCAGCGTTATCGCTGATTTGACGAAGAGGAGCCGACAGAGAACGAGATACGATTTCAGCACCGATCGCTTCTTCGTTCTTCAAGGTTGCCTTGAACTCTAGAAGCTCAACTGCAAGGTGAGCAAGGGTTGCGCCACCACCAGGAACGATGCCTTCTTCAACCGCAGCGCGGGTGGAGTTAAGAGCATCTTCGATGCGAAGTTTGCGATCCTTAAGTTCGGTTTCAGTAGCAGCACCGACTTTGATTACGGCTACGCCACCAGAAAGCTTAGCAATACGCTCTTGTAGCTTTTCCTTGTCGTAGTCTGAGTCGCTGAGGTCTAATTCCTTACGGATTTGAGCAACACGCTTGTCAATATTGGACTTATTCGCAATGTCAGACACAATCGTGGTTTTGTCCTTAGAAATGGTGATCTTACGAGCAGTACCGAGCATTTCGAGGGTTGCAGCGCTAAGTTCCAAACCAGTGTCTTCAGAGATGACTTGACCATCGGTGAGAACAGCGATATCTTGCAACATCGCTTTACGGCGATCGCCAAAACCAGGAGCTTTGATTGCCGCGATATTCAGAGAACCTCTCAGCTTGTTCACAACTAGAGTTGCCAAAGCTTCGCCTTCAACATCTTCGGAGATGATTACCAAAGGAGAGCCAGAACGAGCTGCTTTCTCAAGAATAGGAACGAGGTCTTGGATTACGTTGATTTTCTTGTCAGTAATCAAGATTCTGGCATTCTCAAAGTCCACCAACTGACGTTCGTTGTCAGTGACGAAGTAAGGAGAGATATAACCGCGATCAAGTTGCATACCTTCGACAACTTCCAATTCAGTTGTGAGAGACTTCGATTCTTCGACAGTGATTACGCCATCTTTGCCAACTTTATCCATGGCATGAGCAATCATTTCGCCAATTTCAGCATCATTTCCAGATGAGATGGTAGCAATTTGAGCGATTTCAGCATTGGAGTCAACTGCTTTTGCTTTCTTCGCAATCACATCAACGAGGTGAGCAACTGCCTTTTCGATCCCACGACGAACACCGACTGGGTTTGCACCTGCGGCAACGTTCTTCAAGCCTTCGCGAATCATTTCTTGAGCCAAAACAGTAGCGCTGGTAGTTCCGTCGCCTGCTACGTCATTGGTTCTGGAAGCAACTTCACGAATTAGTTGAGCGCCTGCATTTTCTAGAGGATCTTCTAATTCGATTTCCTTAGCGATGCTCACACCGTCATTGATGATTTGAGGAGCGCCATATTTCTTTTCGAGAACTACGTTACGACCTTTAGGTCCGAGGGTGACACGAACAGCATCAGCAAGTGCATTCACACCACGCTCAAGGGCGCGGCGAGATTCTTCATCAAATACTACAATTTTTGCCATTTTAGTTGATTTGGTAATTGGTAATTCGTAATTTGTAATTCGTAATTAGGCTTATAGCCTTATTCAACGATCGCAAGAATATCTCTTTCTGCAAGGAGCAAATACTCAACGCTTTCAATTTTGACTTCAGTGCCTGCGTACTTGGAATAAAGAACTTTGTCGCCTGCTTTGACTTCTAACGCCACACGACCACCTTTATCGTTGCGTGCGCCAGGTCCAACGGCAGTTACTTCACCAATTTGAGGCTTTTCTTGTGCTGTATCTGGCAAGAAAATACCGCCTACGGTCTTTTCTTCTTTAGTTGCTACTTTGACCAATAGGCGATCGCCTAGGGGTTGCAATGTACCAGTATTTAGGGTTAACGATGCCACTATGCCATACCTCCTTAAAATCTAATCAGAGTGGACTTTGCAAGTGATGACTCAAGGTGGATTTTGATCTCACTTTGGTCACATATTGCGTGCTTTAGCACTCTGTCTCACTGAGTGCTAATATACTGCGAAATGAGTATGGGACTAGATCGGCTTACCGTACATTGCTGGTTGCGCGAAGCGCTACGGGGCTAAAAAACAAGGGTGGCGCAAAGCGTCACCTTTGTTTTTCAGTAATGATTGCATCTAATGGCACATCCCAAATATCACTGGGAATCGCATCTATATAAAAGTCATCAAAAATTATTCCTGCTTTAAATCCTGTCGAGTTAGGCAACCAGCGATCGTAAAAGCCACCGCCATAGCCCAATCGATAACCTCGGCGATCGCAAGCTACAGCAGGTATCAAAATTAGATCAATATTTTCTAAATTCATAAGTGGCAAGTCATGGCACGGCTCCAGAATGCCAAAAGCACCTGATCGCATATTGCGCTCAAAATCTGCGATCGCGACTTGATGCCAAATTAGATCTTTGTCAACACAGCGCGAAAATCCCCAAGTTTTGTCAGGAAATTTTTGCCAAAGCGAATTTAAGTGTGGCTCTTGGCGAAAACTGCTAAAAGCTAAAATATTTTTTGCCTCTTGGAAAATTTGCCAATTTGCTATGCGATCGCATAGCACTTGACTTTTTTGTTGCCAAATTTGATCAGGGATTTGGCGGCGTTGGGTAAGCAATACGCGTCTAAGTTGTTTTTTGGCTTGGGGAAAATCTGGCATATTGCGATCGGCTTTATATATACCTATTATATAGGTTAAGTAACTGCTATAGTAGGTATAAGTGTGTGTACACTAAAAACTATGCTAAAAGAACTTTTTGGTGGGAAAGCGCCTGAACAGGTTTTGCTATATCTCGCAAATTATGATGAAGGGTATGGGAAGGCGATCGCTGATACCTATGGGATCGCTTTGAGTACTGTGCAAAAACAACTCCAAAAGTTTGAGGATTCAGGATTGCTCGTGAGTCGTTCGGTAGGCAAAACCCGTCTCTATACTTGGAATCCGCGATCGCCTTTTGTGGAACAGGTGAAATTACTGTTAGCTCAGCGCCTCAAGTTAACCCCTGAGGAGGAAATAAAAGCTTATTACCGCCAACGTCGTCGCCCTCGCAGAGCAGATAAACCTCTTGTTAATCCACGTAGACTTAACCCTAGCTGAAATTGCGGCAATTGTCTCTGATGCACTCACCCAAGCAGGTATAACTGCGGTGTTGTCGGGTGGTGGTGTTGTAACAATCTACTCAGAAAATGAGTATCAATCAGACGATCTGGATTTTATTTCTCCTGCTGATTCTAAGCGATTGGTAGAAACTATGTCTAAATTGGGGTTTGTCAAGCACGGTAGACACTTTGAACATCCAAGCAGCTATTATCTGGTAGAGTTCCCACCATCACCTTTGATGATTGGTGCACAATACGTTGACTATCGAGAATGTACTGTGAAGAAGGTAGGAGAACTGGAACTTCATATTCTTACGCCTACTCTATGTGTGATGGATCGACTGGCTGGTTTTTATCATTGGAATGATCGCCAAAATCTAGATCAGGCTGTGATGGTTGCGAAGCGGCATCCTATTGATTTTGAGAAGGTAAATTCATGGTCAGGGAAAGAAGGGAAGATTGCCAAGTATCAAGAATTTATAGACAGGCTTAAATCTAGTTAGGAGTTATGTAGCCGTGCACTCAAGTGCGGGCTGAAAGCTCAAA
Organism: Pseudanabaena sp. lw0831; assembly: GCF_016584665.1. GTDB lineage: Bacteria > Cyanobacteriota > Cyanobacteriia > Pseudanabaenales > Pseudanabaenaceae > Pseudanabaena. The sequence goes on along the minus strand of NZ_BBJB01000078.1, from coordinate 73,094 downwards.
CCAGTTGAAACGGGTTACGGAGGATTATTCTTTAGCCCACTTCAGTGGACTTTAGCTTTTAGCCAAGAACTTGAGTTCTTGGCTAAAAGTTAAAGTCCTATAATGTTTAAAATCTATAAGTATCATCGTTGTATTGCATAAGGGTAATTATGAGTGATTTTACAGAAGGCGATCGCGAATATCTCGATCTGGTACGTCAATTACCACGCCCTACAATTGAGCAAACAGCATTATTTGCAAGTTACATTACTGAAGCTCATAGTTGGTACAAGCACCTGCCTTTATTGCCCAGAGTGCCTTTCTATCTGTATTTAGATCCAAATGCAGGCAAAAATATTATTCGGACTCGCACTGGAGAAACAGCGGTAATAGACATCACGAACGAGAGCAAAAAATTTCATTACACTTGGCAAACAACCAAAGAATATCGCGAGAGATTTGGGATTTGGAACTATCATGCTGAGTATGGCAGTCGCTTTCTCATGGCAAGCGATGGAGGCATAGTTACAGATCCTAGAGATAAAGGGCTTCAGATCTTTGCACCATTCTCTAATCAAGGTGCGTGGATACAAGTTCCTTTGGTATTACAAGAATTGGCTCAAGTTAATTTGTCATCAATTATTTATCCCTCAATGAAAGCCTCATTCTGGCAAATTTCAGAAAGTGAAAGAAATTCTTTTGATCGCGACTATCCCATCATTCCTCAGGCTGTCACTGAACAAATATCTAAGAATATGTGGCAGAATCTCTGGAGGATTTTCAGCCAACAGTTTGTCATTCAACTCACCCCTAAACTTTCTTTTGACTTACTTGTAGAGATGCTGCTGGGTGAAAAAGATATATTAATCTATGATCGAGATATCTGGAAAAATGAGAACCGCATTTTAGCTCTGATGCGAACCAAGGCATTTCAGGATTTTTCTTTTAAAGATACTGTGCTAATTCTTGAACGAGCTAGATCTCTAATCAGTTTAGATTGCGAATATCTAGACTTTAGCCAAAGTCTTATAATAATGTATAGTGATTTTGTTAGAAATAGTCTTGATCGAGCAACCTCTCTTACAAAGTCAGAAATTGAAGCTTTAGAAATCGAATTTACAGATTCTCCCAACTCACTAATAAGACAATTTTTTGAGAAGCCTGCGGAAGCCATAGAAATCAAGCAGAGATTAAGAGTTCTTTTGGGCGAGGAGGAATCCAAGACTATACCTTTTGAAGTCGTCAAGTTACTAAACTTGATTGTGGAATCGAGGATACAGCAATTAGAAGAAATGATTGCTGCCATGAATCGCATTGTTGAATCAATTTATGGGCTTGAGTGAAGCGATCTCGATCCAAACAAGATTACAATATATTAAGCAAACATAATGACAGTAAAGATCCAGCAAACAAGACATGAAAGCAGCGATTATTGGTGCAGGCTTGGCGGGTATGAGCGCAGCGGTCGAACTCAGCGAGCAGGGCTATGAAGTAGAACTTTTTGAATCCCGTCCCTTTGTTGGCGGCAAAGTCAGCAGTTGGTTAGACAAAGATGGCAACCATATCGAGATGGGCTTGCACGTATTTTTTGGCTGCTATTACAACCTGTTTGCCCTCATGAAAAAAACAGGCGCATTCGAGCATCTCCGCCTCAAGGAACATACCCATATTTTCGTTAATCCAGGAGGGAAACAAGCAGCCCTCGATTTTCGCAACTTTGGCGGCGCACCCTTTCATGGACTGAAGGCGTTTGTGACCACAGGACAATTACCACTGAAGGACAAAATCCAAAACGCGATCGCAATCGGGCGGAGTCCATTAATTCGCGGCTTAGTTGATCATGTTGGCGCAATGAAAGAAATCCGCGCCCTCGACAACATCAGCTTTAAAGATTGGTTTTTGGGTATGGGCGGATCTCAAGCGAGCCTTGACCTGATGTGGGATGCGATCGCCTATGGTTTAGGCTTCATCGACTGCGAAAATATTTCCGCTAGATGTATGCTCACGATCTTCCAATTTTTTGCATCGAGAACTGAAGCTTCTATTTTGAGAATGCTCGAAGGTTCACCAAATGATTTTTTGCATAAGCCCATCGTCAAACATATTGAATCCAAAGGCGGCAAAATCCATTTGCGTCGTGGTGTCCGAGAAGTTCTCTTTGAAGGCGAAGGTGCAGATACTCGCGTTACAGGTTTAATCATTGGCAAGGAAGATGGCGAAGAAATTGTGACAGCAGATGTATATATCTGTGCCACTGACGTACCTGGAGTAAAGAGAATCATCCCTGAAAAATGGCGAGTGTGGTCGCAGTTTGACAATATCTATAAGCTAGATGCGGTGCCTGTAATTACGGTACAACTTCGCTATGATGGTTGGGTAACAGATATTGATAATTTGCTTTATGCCATTAAAGTAGATTTCTCCACCTTTGCTGATCTGGCGATTACTAGCCCGACCGACTATTACAAAGAAGGAGAAGGCTCGTTATTGCAAGTTGTAATTACCCCTGCGGATGATTACATTAAGCTCAGCAATGAAGCGATCGTCGAAAAGATGATTGCTCAAGTCCATGAGATTTTCCCTTCCTCAAATAAGCTGAACGTCACTTGGTCAAGTGTGGTCAAACTGGCGCAGTCACTCTACCGCGAAGCTCCAGGACAAGATCCCTTCCGTCCCGATCAGGCTACACCTGTAAAGAATTTCTTCCTTGCAGGCAGCTACACCATGCAGGACTATATCGATAGTATGGAAGGCGCAACACTTTCGGGCAAGATGTGTGCAGCAGAAGTGATTAAGAGTAAGCAGTTAGCGAAAATTTAGAAAAAAGAACCGTGCAATGCACGGTTCTTTTTTGGTAAAAACTATGGATTTACCACTGATCTATCATCCCAATTACGTCGCACCGATCGCTAATACCAATCGATTCCCGATGGAAAAATTTCGCTTGCTCTATGAGATGCTGATAGTCGATGGGGTAGCGAGACCAGAGCAGTTTTTCACCCCAGAGTTACCAGATTTAGATGAGATCGCCTTAGTTCACGATCGCGAATATGTGGACGCTTATTGGACAGGAAATCTCGATCATAAAGCTCAGCGACGCATTGGATTGCCTTGGAGTCCAGAGCTTGCCTATCGCACCAGAATTGCAGTGGGCGGCACATTATTAACAGCGCGGCTAGCCTTAGCTCATGGCTTAGCTTGCAATACCGCAGGAGGAACTCATCACGCTTTCCCTAGCTATGGTTCAGGATTTTGTATATTTAATGATTTAGCGATCGCCTCGCGAGTTCTTTTAAAAGAAGGGAAGGTCAAAAAAATCCTGATCGTTGATCTGGATGTGCATCAAGGCGATGGCACAGCTCTCATTTTTCAGGACGAGCCAAATGTATTTACCTTCTCCATGCACTGCCAGATTAATTTTCCATCGATTAAACAAATTAGCGATCGCGATGTGCCTCTGCGCGAAGGAATGGAAGATGATGAATATTTACGCACTCTTGCTGCTTATTTGCCAGATTTATTAACTGAATTTCAGCCCGACTTAGTGCTTTACGATGCAGGAGTAGATCCGCATATAGGCGATCGCCTTGGCAAACTCGCTCTCACCGATGCGGGTATATTTCGTCGCGATATGCAGGTTTTGAGTACTTGTGTTTCTCAAGGTTTTCCTGTTGGTTGCGTGATTGGTGGTGGTTATTGCGAAGATATGCGATCGCTAGTTTATCGACATTCCCTATTACATCGCGTTGCCAGTGATGTGTATCGACAATATCGTCTATAGACTATACCTTTGAAGAAAAACTATGGGCTTTGAGAATGGCTGCTACTAGAAATGCATAGGAAAGACCGCCCACTATTGCCAAAAGCCAAAAACTTACTAATGCACTTGTATTCCAAAGGGCATGAAGAAAAGCAGAGCTGAGATATCCAATTGTGAGGATTTGCCAACGGAGAGAAGGTTTCATGATGCTCAAGCCGATGAAATAGCCGAAATAACCGCTATAAGCCATATGTCCCGCCACTGAGCCAAGCACACGGGGAATCAATAATTGCAACCCCGTAAGTTCGGCAATTTCCGAACTACCTGCTTGGCTGGTAATACTTTGGACAATGCTCGGTACATATAGCCCCAGAGTTTCCGTCAATGTAAAGCCCACCGCTGAGGCAGCCCCAATCAAAATTCCATCCAATGGCTCACTAATACCAAAACGCGATCTCCATTTCTTTCCCAATCGCAACCCCATAAACCAGAGCGCAAATACTGGCAAAGCCTTGAGCAACTCCTCCATTAAGCCCGCCCCAAAAAACATGGCAATCAAAACGCTGATAAAACTAACCTGACCTGTCGGTGCAGTTCCTGGTAAAACTTTATAAAAGAACCAGAGGAAAATATTTAAAATCGGGCTTCTAAGAATCAAAGCCGTAAATATTGCCGCTCCTAAAATCACCCACCAAGGCTTATTTTTTCCGCAAAGTTGATAGACAAAATAATAGGCGGCGAGGCTGATATATACCGAAATCGTCAGATTAAATAATTGCGGTTGCCCCAAAAAAGCAAACATCATCACCACAAAACTCACCGTTAAAATTCCTGGGAGAAGATAGGCTTTTTTCCAAAGATCATTACCCTTTGAGAAAATTGGTAATAGCTTCGTCAGTGTAATGCTCGTAATTTGCGATCGCGGACGCAACTTGTAATTAGTTCCTAAGGTTGTGTCAGGGCTAGACTCTAATTCAAATACAAATTGGGGGCCATCTTTAGTTAACTGAATGCGATCGCCATGCTTGAGCGCATAGCAATTATATAAACGGCGATCATTGATAAACGTGCCATTGGCGCTGTCAAGATCGCAAATTTCCCAACCCTCAAACTTTTGTCTCACAAAGATTGGACGAATCTCAGCATGACGACGCGACACTGAGCCATAAATATTGATATCGATCGCCACTTCACAAATAGGATCGCGCCCCAAAGTAATCGAGCGATCGCCTAAAGGCACAACAATTTCACTGCGATCATGATTTTGGTGATCGGCAGAAATTTGCTTAAGAAAAGCTACAGAAGTAAGGCGATCATACATAGCTTCATTTATATCATTAGTAATGTGCCTCACTATGTATAAAGCCTAAACCAAAAGAATATAAATCTCCCGCTCTGCGGGAGATTTATATTCTTTTGGTTTTAAAGAATTCTTTCTATGTCTAACTCTGAAGCGGCAAGGGCAAGTTGCGAAATATCATTCAAGTCCTTGACATAGGGCAAAATCCCCAAAACAGGAATAGAAGTAAGTCGCGAAATCATCTGCGGCGGTGCAAGTTCCTCAATCTCTTCGGTCGTATAAACTTGAGAACAGCTCAGCACAATTCCCCTTAGTTTCACTTTTTGCATATTTGCCAAGGCAACATTCGCGATCGCCTGAGAGATTGCCCCCAAGCGCACAGGCACAACTAAAATTGTCTCCAACCCCCAATCTCGCGCCAAATCCGCAACGATATACTCATCCGTAATCGGTGAGCCCAATCCGCCCATCGATTCGACTAGCAAACATTCCTTTTGTTTTTGCAGTTTTTGGAACTGTTGCCAAATCAAAGCCAGATCAATCGTTTTCCCTTCTTTATAAGCCGCAATCGCAGGTGCAATCGGCGTTTCAAAATACAAAGGGGTAATCTCTGCAAGGGTTTGTGAAAGATTAAAAGTCTGATTATAAAACTCGCGATCGCCTTCTCCAGATTGCAAAGGTTTATAAATACCTAGAGATGTACTAGGTGTATTTTGGGGTGTAGTGCGATCGCGATAGGTCAACCAATAGGCTGCCAAAGCTGCCGTTAAAACAGTCTTGCCCACACCCGTATCACTACCAACAATCAATAGAGGTTTCATCATTATTGTTCTATGTGCCTTAAGCTGCTTGCAAAATTTGTAGTGAGTTTTTGGCTTGTGGAAAAGATTTCCCCTGCTCGCGATATAGCTCAAGATAGCTATCAATTACTTCTTGTCCATGTTTTGCTGCCTCTTCATATGTATCTCCATGGGTATGGAATTTTTGAAATGGAAAGTCTGGTAAATGGACAAGATAACTGTTATCTTCTTCTGACCAAATAATGATCATGCTGTAGTGTGGCATTACTGTAATTCCTCCAGCTTTTTCAATCTTTGTTTAATTTCTTTTTCTAAATAGATTTTGGCATCATCTCCATCTTTACCTGAAATAGTGATTGGTAGATCTGGTAATAGTTGGTGTATCCAAACTGTATGACTCCCTTTAGCTGGTCGATAGGTAAATCCTGCCTTGAGTAGCATACTTTTTAATTCTCGAATCTTTTTAGGCATACAGCTTTTAATTAAATTTTTACCGTCCGAGAGAAAACTCCATACATCAGGATTGGCATTGCCACCCTACTAACCCAGACAGCGCAATGACTCCAACATTCCCTTTGCTTTATTCAAGGTTTCTTGATACTCTTTCTCAGGATCAGAATCGGCAACCACACCAGCGCCAGCCTGAACGCTTGCCGTTCCATCTTTCGTCACCATTGTCCGAATTGTGATTGCCGTATTTAGCTGACCTTCAAAATCATAGTAGCCATATGCTCCAGCATAGGTTCCTCTGCGATCGCCTTCCAAGTTATGAATAATATCCATCGCACGAATCTTCGGCGCACCGCTCACTGTCCCCGCAGGGAAGCATGCCTGAAGTAAATCCCAAGCTGTCTTTTCTGGACGAATCTCTCCGACGACATTGCTGACAATGTGCATTACATGGGAATAAAGCTCAATGGACATTAACTCATCGACTTTCACCGTGCCACTTTTACAGACACGACCAAGATCGTTTCTGCCTAAATCCACCAGCATCACATGTTCAGCAACTTCCTTCGGATCAGCTAGCAAATCCTTTGCAAGTTCTGCATCTTCCGCAGGTGTCGCACCTCTAGGTCTTGTTCCTGCGATCGGGCGTAAAACTGTGCGTGAGATTCCATCGATCACTTCCGCCTTGACCATGATCTCAGGACTAGAGCCAATTAGCTGCCAATCCTTAAAGTTAAAAAATGCCATATAAGGCGAAGGGTTGACCACGCGCAAAGAGCGATACAAACTAAATGGCTCACCCTTAAACTCTGTTGTTAGTCGTTGCGAAAGGACGACTTGAAAAACATCTCCAGCCTTAATATGCTCCTTGCCCTGTTCTACAGCTTTGCAAAATTTCTCACGGGTGACATTGCTCGTATAGATTACAGGTGGCTGCAAGCGCGGATTTGTCCAAGTAATTGCCGTTTTTTGGCGATCTAGTGGCGATCGCAGTTTATCCACCAACACCTTCAAGCGATCGCAAGCCGATTTATAAGCAGTTTCAGGAGACTCACCGTTACTCAAATCCGCATATGCGATCGCCCAAATCTTGCGCTTGACCTGATCGAATACCAGCAAACTATCTACCTGCATCCATACACCGTCAGGAGTATCACTTTCATGGCAAGAATAAACAGGCACTTTTGGCTCGATCCAATTAATTAATTCATAGCCCCAATAACCAAACAATCCTCCCAAACTTGGCGGTAACTCAGGTAAATGAACAGGTTTAATCGACGCAAGGCAATTATTTAAATGCTGAAAAGGATTGCCCACAAACTCTTTCATACTGCCATCACGAAATGTCTGCGTAGTGCGATCGCCTCTAGCTTCTAATACCCATAGTGGATCGCAGCCCAGTAAACTATAACGCCCAAGTCTCTCGCCTCCCTCGACTGACTCTAATAAAAAACTATAGGGTTGACCTTGACATACACGATACCAAGCCGACACAGGTGTATCAAGATCCGCAACCAGTTCCATATATACAGGAACAAAGTTGCCCTGCTTAGCAAGTTCAATAAAGTCAGAATACTCAGGGAAAATCATGCGATCGGGATTTCTAAATAAATTGCTGCAACTACTTTAAGGCTTACGCAGTCGCCCTGCACTCAAGTGCGTGCTAAAAGCTCAAACCCATTAAAACGGGTTAATTAAAAGTATTCTGTAGTCCACTGAAGTGGACTTGAGCTTTTAGCCAAGAACTCAAGTTCTTGGTTTATTTGCGTAAGTCCTATCAATTAAGATTTTATCTTGGTTTTTCGCAATGCTTAATAAAAAGCTACTCAAAACCCAAAAGACGAGAGGCGGCGCAAAGCGCCGCCTCTCAAATAAAAATAAGAAGGCTCGCTAAGCGAGCCTTCTTGTTTTTTATTTGCTTAAACTTGGTGCAGCCTGAGCCTGTAGGCTTGCTAAACGCTTGTTATCACGTTTATTGGCTAAAACTGGAACAGACTCACGCAAAGTTGCAGCTAGTTTCGTTGTGGTCGCATCATAGATTTGCGTCACGATTTTAGGATAGAAGCCAATCCCAATAATCGGAACCAAAAGACAAGCGATGATAAACACTTCGCGTGGTTCGGCATCGACTAAATTCTGATGAGAAGTGAGATCTGTGTTTTCTTTACCGTAGAAAATTTCACGCAACATTGATAGCAAATAGACGGGAGTTAAAATTACACCTACCGCCATTAGCAATAGTGCAATAACTTTAAATGTGCCGCTATAGGCATCGCTGGTGGCAAAACCAACAAAAATCATCACCTCAGCCACAAACCCGCTCATCCCTGGTAAAGCTAGAGATGCGAGGGAGCAAGTGGTAAACATCGCAAAGATTTTTGGCATCTGTTGACCAACACCGCCCATCTCATCGAGGATTAAGGTATGAGTGCGATCGTAGGTTGCGCCGACTAGGAAAAATAAGCTCGCGCCAATTAGTCCGTGGGAGATCATTTGCAACATTGCGCCGCTAGTACCGAGATCGGTGAACGAGGCTAAACCGATTAACACAAATCCCATATGTGAGATTGATGAATAGGCGATTTTGCGTTTGAGGCTGCGCTGTGCAAAAGAGGTAAGCGCCGCGTAAATGATATTTACGATCCCCAGAATCACCAAGATTGGGGCAAAGTAAGCATGAGCCTCAGGCAACATGCCTGCATTCATCCGCATCAGGGCATAACCACCCATTTTTAGCAAAATACCTGCAAGAAGCATATGAACTGGTGCTGTTGCTTCACCATGAGCATCGGGTAGCCATGTATGCAATGGGAAGATCGGCAGTTTGACTCCATAGGAAATCAAGAATGCACCGTAGGCTAGCAATTGGAAGGTAAGGGGATAGTCTTTATTGGCTAGAGCTGTCATATCAAAGGTGACAGTATCACCATAGAAAGCCATGGCAAGCCCAGCAACAAGGATAAACAGAGAACCGATCGCTGTGTAAAGAATAAACTTTGTGGCGGCATATAGTCGCTTATAGCCCCCCCAGATCGACAGCAAGAGGTAGACAGGGATTAGCTCTAATTCCCATGTTAGGAAAAATAGCAACATGTCCTGTACAGCGAATACGGCGATTTGTGCGCCGTACATCGATAGTAACAAAAAGTAAAATAAGCGCGGCTTCAGGGTGACGGGCCAGGATGCCAAGATTGCTAATGTGGTGATAAATCCAGTCAGCAAGACCAAAGGCATCGAGAGTCCATCAACACCCACTGACCAATTTAGCCCCAGTTGCGGAACCCACGCATAGCTCTCAGCGAGCTGGAGGTTTGGGTTGCTGTAGTCATACTTTGTGCAGAAGGCATAGGCGATCGCCGCAAAGTCAATCAGTCCAACGACGAGTGCAAACCAGCGAATGGTTTTGCCGTCACCTTTGTCTGGCACAAAGGCGATCGCGAGGGACATAACTATGGGAAAGGCAATGATAAACGTGAGCCAAGGGAAGTTTTCGAGACTTAACATATTCAAAAAGTAACCGTTGTAATTACCCACCCATTTTCTAGACAGTCATTTTACCTATGCTCACTTACCGACTCTGTAGTTGTTTATAGTTACTTAAACCTATGCGATCGCAATAAATCGCGAAACTAAGGCTGGGATCATTACAGTGAAAGGTATTACATCATCATTTATTGATTACAAATCCATTTAAAGATTTGTAAAGAGAGATTAACAAATAGAAACAATTATTTACATATACTCTATTTGCAAGCCCTAAGGTTTTGGGTTTCCACTTTTCTGCTAATCTCGAAAGTGAATAAATTATTTTTTTAATAGAGAGATTTTAGGCATGAAAGCACTTATACGCTTTTCTGTTTTATTAGTGGCGATCGCGTCAATTTTGACAACTGGCTTTTTAGGTTCTTTTGGCAGTAACGCTGCATTTGCCGAAGAATTACCTGCCACCAATTTTTACACACAAGATCTTAGCAAAATCGACCTAAATAACGCTAATATCAACACTTTCCGTCAAGTACGCGGTATGTATCCCACATTAGGTCGGATCATCATCGAAAATGCACCTTACAAATCACTAGATGAGGTGCTGAGCATAGCTGGTTTGAATGAATCACAAAAAGAACTGATCAAAGCAAATGCTGACAAGTTCACTCTCAAAAAACCTGATGAGTCCATGGTTCGTGATCGCATTAACAATGCTAACTACAGGTTGTAGGTAAGTAGGCGCTTTGCGAAGTTAATAAAAAAAGCAGCACGATGTGCTGCTTTTTTATTGTTGAACATCATTGCGATCGCGCTATATGTTGCTAAAATGTTACACAACGTAATATAAAGATAAGTTCGACCAGATTTTAGAAAAATAGGTATAAATACATGGCTCTTTTCGGCTTATTTGGCAAAAAGGATAAAAAAGACAAATCTGACAATACGGAATCTTCTTACTTCTTAGATCAAGACTCGGCAAAAACCTTTGGTGACATTGACTACATGCGGACACCCAAAGCTGTCAGAAAAACTTTCCCTACCGTTAATGGGGTCAAGGGTGCTGACATTACCAGTGCTTTCACTGCAACTGAAAAAGTAGAAGATGCTAAAATTGAGCCCAAGAACAATCAGTCTTCTGAGCCAATTCCTCAATCTACATTTGAGCCAAAGAAACTCAATACTCGTGTAGATTCGAGTATGGATATCTTTCTAAACATGGCAAAAGATATCAAAAAGAAATAAACCCATAAAAAAAGAAGCGACGCAAAGCGTCGCTTCTTTTTTTATGGACTTCGGAAAACCGTCTAGATCTGATTCAGTGCTAATAACCCAGACACCGTAAACTATCTTAGTAAGCTGATAATAGACTCAATAGTAGTTTCAGAGAAAGCTTAGCGCTTTCTAAAACTACTATTGAATTTGTTGTAGATTGAGGCATTGCGCGAGGTTATTAGTATGGTGTTTAACTGGTTTCGGCGAAAGTTTGATGATGACAAAGATGCAACTAATCAACCTGTAGAGCCAGCCCAAACTGAAGAAAAAACGCCTGAATCTACATCTGTTGACGATACTAGCCCGATCGCATCGCGAGCATCTCAAGATTTATTAAATTGGGCTAAGGCAGCCTACGCCAATGTACAACTTCAGGCAGAAGTTGCTGAGGAAAAAGCATCTGAAGCAGAAATTGCTGAACCTGAGATTGTTGAGGCTACACCAGAAATTATTGAGCTAGAAGCTAAGACTGATGAACCTGAAATTGCTCAACCTGAAATAGCAGAGTTAGAAGTTGAGCTAAAAATTAGCGAACCTGAAGTTATTGTCATCGAATCACAGGTTTCTGAACCTGCAATCGTTGAAACGATAGCCGAACCTGCTGAATCAGTTGAACCGATCGCCGCTGAGTCACCTTTAGAAATATTTTCAGAACCCGAAACATTCACGCCAGTAGAAACTGCTCCTGAAATTGAACCTGAAACTGCGGCAGTTCCTTTTTGGATGCAGTCAGAAAGCGATCGCCTCGCCCGTGTTGCCGCCCTTGAAGCTACAGCAATTATTGAGCCAGAGCCAGAAGTTAAACCCGCAGTTCAATCTAGACGCAAAGCAACCATCAAATTTGATGATGATTTCATCTGGTCAGCCGAAGTTCTCGCCTCGCAAGGTCGTCGTCCCGAAGAAATCTCCGTCGAAGAAATCACATGGCTCAACCGTCTACGTCAAGGCTTAGACAAAACTCGTTTATCTCTGGTCAATCAACTCAAGGCAATTGTTGGACAAGGACCCCTCAGTGCTGACTCAGTTGATGATATTGAAGCATTACTCTTGCAAGCAGATGTTGGGGTAAAGGCAACTGATCAAATTATTTCAAAGCTTCAAGACAAGCTTCGCAAAGAAGTTTTACCACCAGAAGAGGCGATCGCCTATCTCAAACAAATTTTGCGTGAGATGCTCGATGTATCAGCGCAAAAGGGTGGCGAACCAATTCCCATGCTGATCCCTGAAAAAAACCAACTGAATATTTGGTTGATTACAGGAGTCAATGGTGCTGGTAAAACTACGACCATTGGTAAACTTTCCCATCTTAGTGTGAAGTCTGGCTATAAAACCCTAATCGCAGCAGCCGATACGTTTCGGGCTGCGGCAGTTGAGCAAGTCAAGAGTTGGGGACAAAGATCTAACGTAGATGTAATTTGTAACCCAGCCCAAAATGCTGATCCTGCCGCTGTTGTGTTTGATGCGATCTCGGCAGCTCAAGCCAGAGGCACTGAACTACTACTAGTAGATACTGCAGGCAGATTGCAAAACAAGAAAAATCTGATGGATGAACTCAGCAAAATTCGCCGCATTATCGATAAAAAATCCGTCGAGGCAAAAATCGAATCTTTATTAGTCCTCGACTCCACCCTCGGACAAAACGGACTGAAACAAGCCGAAATCTTTTCCAAATCCGCAGGGATTACGGGCGTAATTCTCACGAAACTAGATGGGACGGCAAAGGGTGGTGTGGCGATCGCTGTAGTGCAGCAGCTTGGTCTACCGATTAGATTTATCGGTGCTGGTGAAGGTATCGAAGATTTGCGCCCATTCTCAAGCTACGAATTTGTCGAAGCATTATTAAGTAACTAACCCAAGTTGCTACCTATTCATCCAAAACTAAAGTTAAAACAAAAAATGCTAGGTTTTTATATAAAAATAGCGTTATTTAGCACTTAGCGAGGCTGTTTTCAACTTGTTTTGAGACGATTTTTGATAGATAGCAACTTGGGTTAACTAGTTTTAGCGGCGCTAGGCGCCACTAAAACTAGTTAACCTAAAAATTGGTGAGGTGGGCATAACCCACCTCACCAATTTTTAGGTTTTATTTGGAGCATTTATTTTTGGAAATTACTGAAATCACATGTTAATTTTTGTCCAACTAAGGCTAAACTGTTTGACTAAATTAGCTTTCGTTCAAACCACCTAGCGTTGCAGCATTGGTATGTCTCTATCATTGCCACCTAGAAATAGATCGCTCCCACCACAAGACATAGACAATACGTCTGTGATGGTGATGAAAGATCTCAAAGACCTGCTCAGACGGATGAGTCAGGATCAAAACAAAATCCATGAGCTGCTTAGCTTTTTGGGTTACGCTCTCCGCAGCTTTAGTAACCTCAACCAATTTTTAGAATTAATTCCCCTAATCGCCAGTCGTGTGACTGACTCTGATGGTGGTGCGCTAATTTTGTTTAAAGCGAGTGGACAGATGCGGCTAGAGTCTCTGCATTGTCCTGAGCGCAACCAAGGCGGCATGAAAGCGCAACAAGTGAGAACTGCGATCGAACGCGCCATCCAACAGGTCTTAACAGGTAGTCCGACCGCTCTTGATGAAATGGTCAGCCGTTATCTTGGCGCAGATGTCCATTTGTACGGCACATCGGTTTTAGTCAAAAATGCTGTGCGCGGTCGTCTTTATATATTTAGTCGCAAACCCGATTATATTTGGACAGATAATAAGCGCACTTTGATGCGCCTAGTCGCCGATCAAACTTCGGTGGGTTTAGAAAATCATGAACTCACAACCGAATTAATCAAAAAAGAGCGTCAAGATCGCGAGATGGAAATTGGCGCAGAAATTCAACGCCAACTCTTGCCTCGCAATTGCCCGAAAATTCAAGGCATTGAGATCTCTGCTAAGTGTTCTACCGCGAGTCGAGTTGGTGGAGACTACTATGATTTCATCCCGATGCAAAAAGGCGATCGCTGGAGCTTTGTAGTCGGCGATGTCATGGGTAAAGGTGTTCCCGCAGGCTTAATCATGACCATGACAAGGGGCATGTTACGAGCAGAAGTATTAAATAACCATTCGCCCAGTAAAATTTTGGAACATCTCAACGAGGTGATGTATGAGGATCTGGAGAAATCCCATCGCTTTGTGACCATGTTTTATTCGGAATACGATCCCGAAACCAAAATCCTTTCTTTTAGTAATGCCGCTCATACGCCTGCATTGCATTGGCGAGCCAAGACCCGATCTGTACATGCCCTCGATACTATGGGCGCTTTAATTGGTTTGGAGGCTGGCTCAAAATATGAAGAAAGTAGCACTCGTCTAAATTCAGGAGATGTCGTTATCTACTACACAGATGGCTTTACAGAGGCGGCTAGTCCTGATGGCGATCGCTTTGACGAAGAAAACCTTCGCAAGGCTCTAGACTGGGCATGTCAGAATTGTTTTCCCCTTTCTGATGATGTGACTCGCCCACAGATGATTCTTGACTACATCTTCCAAGAAGTGCAAAACTTTATTGGAGAAGGGCATACTCATACTGATGACATGACCCTAGTGGTTCTGCACATAAAAGATAAAGCTCTAGTAAATTAACCCAAGACTAAAATATTATGTTTGACTTAGCCCAAGCCCAGCATTTGTTAACTAGTGTGACTAGCGCTGATTTATCGTTTCATCTTTCAGCGATCGATGTTCCTATGAATTTACATTTCAATATTGCCGATCTGCATTCACATATAAATATGGATTTACTTGCCCAACAATTTAAGGGAGACGTAATGGGTGACTTAGGAAAAGGTTGGAATAGTTTTGTAAAATCTGGTCAAATTTGGGCTTTGATTATCGGTGTTGTAGTAGGATACCTCTTTAGAAGTATTACCAATTCATAAAAGATAAGCCGCATTATGTGCGGCTTATCTTTTATTATTAAATGGCGGGGGACGGATTTGAACCATCGACCTTCGGGTTATGAGCCCGACGAGCTACCAGGCTGCTCTACCCCGCGTTGTTTCGCTTAGTTAATATAGCATGGTTTTATGTAATTGCAAGCACTTGGCTAAAGTTTTTTAAAAGTGTCTCTATGCAAGGCACAGAGACACTTTTAAAAAACTTTAGGATTTCACCCCTCCGCAACGCCGTCTTACCTCAGTTGTTTGACCCGGTAAAACCAGGTGGAGACGAGGCGCAACGCCTAACTTAAGTTCCCAGATGCATGTCTGGTATACTGCGGCGAAGACTGCCAAAGACTCCTAGAAAACAATTATCGATCAAGACACATTATCGGTAGTCACGCACGCCACAGAGGAGCTTG
Organism: Pseudanabaena sp. lw0831; assembly: GCF_016584665.1. Classification (GTDB taxonomy): domain Bacteria; phylum Cyanobacteriota; class Cyanobacteriia; order Pseudanabaenales; family Pseudanabaenaceae; genus Pseudanabaena. Next base: position 57,740 of record NZ_BBJB01000078.1, on the reverse strand, counting down.
TACTAATTATAGCAATCTAAAAACCAAAAAGCAGGTCTGTCGCAAAGCGACAGGCCTACTTTTTGGTTTCAGCTTAAGCGATCGCTTGTTGAATTATTTGAGACTATCTGCTAACCAGTACACTAAAGGCGCGATCGCTAAAGCGGGTAAAAAAGAGGCAACCCTTACTTTAGCTAGCTCTAATAAATTTAAGCCCAGTCCCAATAACATCAAGCCACCGACACCAGTAATAATTAAGACCGATGGGGCATTAGCTGGATCAGGTAAGCTTTGAGCTAACTTTCCTGCTAAAAGTGACAAACTGCCTTGGTATAGGGCAACAGGTAAAGCCGAGAAACCAACACCGATCCCGTAAGTACTAGCAAATACAATTGAAATAAACCCATCTAGAGCTGACTTGAGCGCCAAAAGATTATCATCGCCTCTCAGCCCATTATTGAGACTGCCGATAATTGCCATCGGTCCAATGCAAAATAATAAACTTGCAGCGACAAACCCTTCAGTAAATTTACCTTTGCCCTTAAATTTCGCTTTTAGCCAATCACCAACTGATTCTAATCGCTTCTCAATTTGTCCTAACTCTCCGATTATGCCGCCAATAATTAGCGAAATCAGTGACAAGATCACGCCGTCAAGAGCACCTGCTTTAACTTTAAGCAGGCTATTAGCCATATTAAGGCTCACAAACATGGTAATAAGTCCGATCGCTTGTTTGAGAATTGGTAAAACCTGAGACAGGAATCGTCCACGCAAGATTAGCCCTAAAAATGTTCCGAAGGCGATCGCCAAAACATTAATCCAAGTCCCACTGGTTTTTGTCCAAAAATCTAGCATTTAGTTACGGTTATTTTGTGGTGATGAGCAAGCCATAGAATTTCTGAGCAAGCTTGTAATAAGTATATTTACTTGCGATCCCCATAGAATTCCCATAATAAGGATTGTAGATCCTTATAGTCCTGTAAACCTTTGCAACTTTTTGCCCCCTCTCTTGACTTTACTAAATATAGTGAAGGGAATTAACTTATCGATTGCTCAGCAATCAGACGCCTTTTTGAATGTTATAGCTTTGCCCCTTAAAGAATTAGGGCATAGCTTGTTAAAAATTAGGGTTAAGCCCAAAAGGAGAGCAAAACATGGCTCTAGAGCCTTGCACGGAATTACCTGTCAAAATTACTGCTGATATTCCCGTACTTAAGGAACGGGGACAAAGAGAGGTGTTTTGTGGCTTGACGGGGATCGTTTGGCTACATCGCAAAATGCAGGATGCTTTTTTTCTGGTAGTCGGTTCTCGTACCTGCGCCCATTTAATCCAATCAGCAGCAGGCGTAATGATTTTCGCGGAGCCAAGATTTGGCACAGCAATTCTCGGCGAACGAGATCTTGCTGGGTTGGCAGATGCCAATGAAGAACTCGATCGCGTTGTCGATCAGTTGCTTGAACGCCGCCCAGATATTGGCACGTTGTTTTTGGTGGGATCATGTCCCTCTGAAGTAATTAAGCTCGACCTTGCCAAAGCTGCAGAGAGACTTAGTACGCGTTTCTTTCCAAAAGTTCGGATTCTCAATTATTCTGGCAGCGGAATTGAAACAACATTTACCCAAGGTGAAGATGCCTGTCTGGGGTCTATGGTTCCAGTATTACCTCGCAGCGATGAAGCTGGGCTAATGGTGGTTGGTAGTCTGGCGGATGTAGTAGAAGATCAATTTCGCCGACTGTTTGACAAAATGGGTGTTGGCCCCGTTTATTTCTTTCCCCCCCGCCGTGCCGCAAATTTACCGCCTGTGGGTAAAGGTACAAAATTATTGCTTGCCCAGCCGTTTTTAAGCGATACTGTGCGATCGCTAGTTGCTCGCGGCGCAACATTGTTGCCATCACCATATCCATTGGGGATCGAAGGGACGACAGCATGGCTTAAAACGGCTGCAGATGCATGGAATGTTGATGCTAGCCGATTTGAAGAAGCGATCGAGCCTCCTGTTAAACGAGCCAAAATAGCTTTAGACCGCTACCGTCAAGCTCTTATTGGTCGCAAAGCGTTTTTATTCCCCGACTCACAGCTAGAAATTCCTTTAGCTCGTTTCCTATCAAGAGAATGTGGCATGGAACTTGTCGAGGTGGGAATGCCCTATATTGATCGCCTGTTGATGGACAAAGAAATTGCTCTGTTGCCTGCGGGAACTCTTATCTCAGAAGGTCAAGATGTCGATAAGCAGCTAGATCGTTGTCGTGAAGCTCGTCCAGATATTACAGTCTGTGGGTTAGGACTTGCAAACCCTCTCGAAGCTGCAGGTATGGCTACTAAATGGTCCATCGAATTAGTGTTTTCACCGATTCAAGGTTATGACCAAGCTGCCGACCTTGCTGAATTGTTCGCCCGTCCGCTTGAACGACGCAGAAGATTAACGGTGTGATTTAGTAGAGCGCTTCGCGCTCTACTAAATCTGCTCTTGCTACTTAAACTCATGACGATATAACTTATGGAATTGACTCTCTGGACTTACGAAGGCCCTCCCCATGTGGGGGCAATGAGAATTGCCACCGCCATGGAAGGCGTGCATTATGTGCTTCATGCACCGCAGGGCGATACATACGCCGACTTGCTATTTACGATGATCGAGCGTCGCGATCGCCGTCCGCCTGTTACTTACACCACCTTTCAGGCTCGCGATCTCGGTGGAGACACCGCTGAAATGGTGAAAACTTCGGTGCGCGAAGCTTATGACAGATTTAAGCCTCAAGTCATGCTTGTTGGCGAGAGCTGCACAGCTGAGTTAATTCAAGATCAACCAGGTGGCTTAGCCAAGAGTATGGGACTGCCGATCCCAGTTGTGAGTTTAGAGCTGCCCGCTTATTCTAAGAAAGAAAATTGGGGTGCAAGCGAAACTCTATATCATCTAGTTCGGACACTCCTATTACCAGTTGTTCCAGCTCCAAACACACCACGTCCCAAGCGCGATCCTAATATCCGTCCGAAAGCAAACATAATTGGACCAACTGCATTAGGCTTCCGCTGCCGTGATGATATTCGCGAAGTGCTCAAGTTATTGGCGGAGATCGGCGTAGATGTAAATGTCGTAGCTCCTATGGGATCAACACCCGATGATTTGTTACGGATTCCAAACGCAGATTTTAATATTTGCCTTTATCCTGAAATTGCGCTGACAACTTGCACTTGGCTCAGTCGTAGTTTTGGGCAACCAATCATTAAAACCGTTCCTATCGGAGTCGGCGCGACTCGCGACTTTATTGCTGAAATTGGCAAAGTTGCCGACATCGATGTTAGTCAAGCTCTAGCGCGATCGCATGCCGATACTCTTGGTAATTGGGATGCAGCGAGAGTATCATCGTCAGCCGAGGCAGGTGCTTCGAGACTTCCTTGGTATTCCAAATCAGTTGACTCCACATATCTCACAGGTAAGCGAGTTTTCATCTTTGGGGATGCGACTCATGTTCTGGCGGCGGCGCGGATGGCAACTGAAGAATTAGGATTTACCCTCGTTGGTATTGGAACCTATAGCCGTGAGTTTGCACGGGAAGTACGCGAAGTTGCCAAGAAGCATGGAATTGAAGCCGTGATTAGTGATGACTATCTTGCCGTGGAAGCCAAAATTGCTGAAGCCGCTCCAGAACTAGTGCTTGGCACTCAGATGGAACGACATATTGCCAAACGCTTGGGTATACCTTGCGCGGTAATTTCTGCACCAATTCACGTTCAAGATGTACCTGCTCGTTATTCACCACAAATGGGCTGGGAAGGCGCAAATGTGATTTTTGATAGCTGGATACATCCTTTGATGATGGGGCTAGAAGAGCATTTGATTGGAATGTTCAAAGAAGACTTCGAGTTTGCAGAAGGGCATATGAGCCATTTGCATACCGTACCATCACAAGAATCTCGTCGTGAATCTGTAGCAACTGATCATGCGATCTCCTCAACAAACAGCTCTAATCAAGCCGTTCTCACACCTGTTGCTCAAGCAATTGAGGGGGTTACTTGGAGTGCTGATGGTGAAGCTGAGCTGAAGAAGATTCCCTTCTTTGTTCGCGGCAAAATCAAACGTAATACCGAGAAATTTGCTAGCGATCGCGGCATCACTTCGATCACCGTAGAAACTCTCTACGATGCAAAAGCCCAGATTGGTCAATAGAAACACAAATTAAGGTTGTCGCTTAGCAACAATCTTAAAATAAACAATTATTTTTAATAGGAGTCTATTTTGGCAGTTTTAACCGCGCATCCACCATCAGTTACAAAATGTGAAGACGGCGAAGGCAGTGTTCAAGTTTATCAAGAACCAGGAATGGTAATTGAAGGAGCTTTGGTAATCGCCGTTTATGGTAAAGGTGGCATCGGCAAATCGACCACTTCTTCCAATCTATCCGCAGCTTTCTCTCATCTTGGTAAGCGAGTACTTCAGATCGGCTGCGATCCTAAGCATGATAGTACTTTCACTTTAACCAAGAAAATGGTTCCCACGGTAATCGACATTCTTGAAACCGTTGATTTCCATTCTGAAGAACTTAAGCCAGAAGATTTCATGTTTGAAGGCTATAACGGCGTGATGTGTATCGAAGCTGGTGGTCCACCCGCAGGAACTGGTTGTGGTGGCTATGTCACAGGTCAAACCGTTAAACTTTTAAAGGAACACCATTTACTCGAAGATACTGATGTCGTAATTTTTGATGTATTGGGCGATGTGGTCTGTGGTGGTTTTGCTGCGCCATTGCAACATGCTCATTATTGCTTGATTGTTACTGCTAATGACTTTGACTCGATCTTCGCCATGAACCGCATTGTTGCTGCAATCCAATCTAAAGCGAAAAACTATCGCGTGCGTTTGGGCGGTATCATCGCCAACCGTAGCGAAGGAACCGATCAAATCGACAAGTTTAACGATCGCGTTGGTCTAAAAACCTTGGCACATTTCCGTACCGTCGATGCCATTCGTCGCAGTCGCTTGAAGAAATGCACTGTATTTGAAATGGACCCAGATCCTGAGGTTCTAGAAGTACAGCAAGAATATCTGAAGCTTGCCAAAGGTATGCTGGAAAATGCGGAGCCACTTTACGCTCAACCTCTAAAAGACCGCGAAATTTTTGACCTACTTGGTTTTGACTAATCATCAAAAAAGCCCTCGTTAATCGAGGGCTTTTTTTTAGAAATCATGCGATCGCGTAATTGCATACATCTTTACATCCCAAGGACGTTCTTTCGTGAAAACATAATTATGCAAAATCCCTTCAAACTCCATTCCTGATTTTTCTAAAACTCTTGCTGAGCTAATATTCTCCACAGCACAAAACGCCTGAATTCTTAGCAAATGCATAACATGAAAGCCAAAGGCGATCGCCACATTTACTGCCTCAGGCATCAAGCCTTGTCCCCAATAATCCCTTGACAGTGTGTATCCTAGTTCTGCCCTTCGATGAACAGGCGTAACATGCAAGCCACAAGTTCCAATTAATTTGCCACTCTCTCTTTCTACTATTCCCCAAGTCATTCCTGTTCCATCACGATACATTTTAAAAACAAAGTTGTTCAAATATTCGTAAGTCGCATTAATTGACTGATGTGCTTCCCATAAAGTGTAAGTACTTACTTGTGGATCATGAGCATAGGCAAAAATATCCTCAGCGTCAGTGATCTCCAATTTACGAAGAATCAGACGTGGTGTTTGCAAAGTTAAAAATTGATCTGGCAGATCTAGCATAGTTGGGTTTTTTATAATGAGAATTGCTGATTTTTACCAACTCTATAGATTGCTACAAGGATAGCGATCGCGATATTTTGCTACACAATGCTTTACATTTGCTCCAGTCAACACAGACTAAATGTAAAGTATTTAACAGTGATATAGCAACTCTTAACGAGCTTAAGGAGTCTCAGCCTGCGGGTACGCCTTCTTAAACTCACAAACTCTTATAAAATTTTTAAGTCCAACATCTAAAAACTAATACGAAACGATTATGACTATCGCCCCTGTCGCTCCTAGTAAGGTTTTACTCAAAGTTCCTGTTGACTCTAAGACTCGCGTAAAACAGTTCATGCAGAGCTTGCAAGACAAAGTTTGCCAAGGTTTAGAAGAACTAGACGGCAAAGCCAAGTTTAAACAAGACGAGTGGGAACGTCCTGAAGGCGGCGGTGGCAGATCGCGTGTAATTACCGATGGCGATTATTTTGATAAGGGCGGCGTAAATTTTTCTGAGGTGTTTGGCTCCCAGTTGCCCCCAGCTATTTTGCGGCATCACCCAGAAGTTGCAGGCGAAACATTTTACGCAACTGGGACATCGATGGTGTTGCATCCAAAGAATCCTTACGCACCAACAGTTCATTTCAACTACCGTTATTTTGAAGCAGGCACAATCTGGTGGTTTGGTGGCGGACTTGATCTTACCCCTTACTACGGCTTTGGCGAGGATGCAAAACATCTGCACACTACACTTAAAGATGCTTGCGATCGCCACAATCCTCACTACTATCCTGTGTTCAAGCAATGGTGTGATGACTACTTTTTCCTCAAGCATCGCGGTGAAACTCGCGGCGTAGGTGGTATTTTCTTTGACTATCAAAATGGCGAAGATGGACTTTACAAAAATAGTAATGATTCAACAACCGCTCAAGTCATGAGTGACGAAGTCGGTGATGTACCTCGGACTTGGGAAGAGATCTTTGCCTTTGTCAATAGTTGTGGTAATTCTTTCTTGCCTGCCTATACCCCGATCGCAAATCTTCGCCGCAACATGGAATATGGCGATCGCGAGAAGCAATGGCAACTATATCGTCGTGGACGCTATGTAGAATTCAACCTCGTCTACGATCGCGGTACTATCTTTGGTCTACAAACAAATGGGCGCACCGAATCAATTCTGATGTCTTTACCTCCCCTAGTTCGTTGGGACTATGACTATCACCCTGAGCCAAATACTCCTGAAGCTGAACTAAATGAAACATTCTTGAAGCCTCAAGACTGGATTAACTGGAAAGCCTAATAAAAAAGCACCCCGCACGGGGTGCTTTTTTATTGATTAATCAGCCAATCCAAACACCGTTAGCATAGTCTAACCAATACTGCACTAACCATATACTTGATATTCCTAGTATCCACAAAAGCAATTTACTCACTTTTCGCGATGGAAAACATTGACTTATATAGGCGATCGCAAAAAAGAAATAAGGAGTTCCAAATATAAAACGTCTTAAGCTAGTTAACTTTTGATCGCTAAAAACAATAATAGCTGTATGTATTAGAGCAAAATATATACAGAACCAAAACACATAACTGGTGGATAATTTTTTGGCAGATTGAGTTAAGTTAATCCCCCTTAAATTATTTGTTTTACTTGTAAAATTACTCGTTTTAAAGTCCAAGCCATAAAATGCTAAAAAAGCTGGTGGATAGGCAAAAAGTAATATCCATTGCCAAAGGTTAGGAATTACAAAAATTAGCTTTCTAATATTAGTAGATATAGAAATTAACCATGATGTAATTAATGCTATGAATGGTAAATATATTGATATAAAATCAGCGTAAGTTATTGGGACAAAAAATAAATGAGGATAAAATCCCAATTGCTTTCTCCAATTTTCCTGATCATGAAAAGGGGCGAAAAAATCTCCTCTTGATTCTAAGCAATAATATCCATAGATACAATAACCAACAGTCGCGCCAAGGCAAATTATTAGGGTTGCTATGCCATAGATTTTAAGTATTTTTAAAGAGTCTGTACTATTCTGAAATCTATTTATTACTAAAATTGAGACCAATGCAAATATAGATGCAAATGCTGCTTGTATAAGAAAAGGTCTTGTTAATGAAAGCATCAAAGACAAAATAAATATAGGTGTTAATAGATATATTGATTTAACATGTTTAATAGGTGTTTTTGAAGTTACTTTAAAATTGTTTAGAATAATCAAAAAAATCAAGCTTAAAAAAGAAAAAATCCCTTCTGTATAGCCAATCATTCTAAAGACTGAAAGAGGATTCATTGCATAGATTGCTGTAACTAAAGATATTATTTTATAGCTTTTGATATTTTGTACTAGAAGAAATAAAAATAGGGGAATACTAATTAAAGATAATAAGCCACCAAAAACACGGAAATATAGTGCTGCATCATCTACTATTTGTGGTTTTGCTAATTTATTAATTAACCATGGCCATAGGGGATAAAAAGCATTACAAGTTTGATATATTGCTAAATTTGAATAATGCTCAATATCATAAAAAAGCTTGGTGGGAGAGTTAGAGAAAAAGCTTGTAAAAATATGTGGATTTATAATGATGGCAATGACTGTGCAAAGAATAAACCCTAATGTGATGAAAATTGATATTAAAAATATACTGAATTTCATTAATGGTATAAATTAAACTTTTAAGCAATATTTACTTTAGTATGACTTTAAATCGTTAATTATAGTTAACGTCAATTTATAGGTAAGATTTTATAGCGTAGGAGGAAATTATTAAGTGTTAGAGATTAACAACCTTAGTGTTAACTATGGTGGCATTCAGGCTTTACAGGATATTAATTTAAGGGTCAATGAAGGCGAAATCGTGACCTTGATTGGCTCCAATGGAGCAGGTAAAACGACCACTTTACGAACTATTTCTCGTCTTGTTTCACCGAGATCGGGACAGATTATTTACAACGGTAAAAACGTTACCAATCTACGACCAGATCAAATAGTCAAAATTGGGATTGCCCATAGCCCAGAGGGGCGGCGAGTATTAGCAAGACAGACTGTGCTAGATAATTTGGAATTAGGGGCTTTTTTGCGAAGCGATCGCTGGGGGATTAAAGCTGATATCGAAAAGCAGTTTCAGATTTTTCCGAGGCTCGGTGAACGGCGCGATCAATTGGCAGGGACATTAAGCGGTGGTGAACAGCAAATGTTAGCGATCGCCCGTGCGGTGATGAGTCGCCCTAGATTGTTATTACTTGATGAACCAAGTTTGGGGCTAGCCCCACAGATTGTCAGAGAAATTTTTAAAACCATTGTGAATCTCAATCAATCTGGGGTAACGATTTTATTAGTTGAGCAAAACGCGACCTTAGCTTTGCAGCACGCTAATCGTGGATATGTGATGGAGTCTGGAGTAATTACGATCGCAGGACAAGCATCGGATTTATTAGTCGATCAAAGAGTCCGAGAAGCATATCTAGGATAAAACCCAAAAGACGAGTGGCGGTGCTTGGCACCGCCACTCGTCAGCAATTCTCATTATGAAACCGATTTTTATAATGAGAATTGCTAGCTACTCGTCTGTTGGGTTTCATTTTTTAAGCTTTGTGGGAAAATTTTAGTAAATTTGTGTTTTAACCAACACTTTTAGCGCACAATTTTAAGTAGATACCTAGCGCGTCACATTGTTTCGTATGATTGAGACCCTCAATAAGTTGCCTCGTTGGTTTTCACTGGGCTTAACTTTCCCGCTAATTTTTCTGAACGGGTGGTTATTGCTATTGCTTGGTCGAGAATTGCAACCATTAGTCAGTATTCTGATCACTGCGACAGTGATTTCGTTTTTGTTAGATTATCCGATCCGCTTTCTGATCAAATTGAAGGTTCAGCGTGGTATTGCTGCGGGATTAGTAATTCTCATATTTTTCATGGTGCTGGGGACATTAGCGATTTTTCTAGTGCCTTTAATTTTGGCTCAGGCGAATGAACTCATTGTACGTCTGCCTGAATGGATTAAGTCGGGGCAGCAACAGTTGCAAATTTTTGAGACTTGGGCGATCGCTCAGCAATTACCGATTGACATTAGTGGCACATTCAATCAAGTGATCGAAAAGTTAACGGGTGTCCTGAGATCGATAACCAGCCAGCTTTTTAGCATTGTCTTTGGGGCGATCGGTAGTCTGGTAAATATCTTTTTGACCTTGATATTTTCAATTTTCCTCGTCCTGCGCGGCTCATTTCTATGGAATGGTTTGCTAAGTTGGCTACCTCAGAAATGGAATGATCAGGTTCGTAATTTACTGCCACGCAATTTTGAGCGCTTTATCGTCGGACAGGTTACTTTAGCAACAATCCTTGGTGTTTCGCAAACTACAGCCATGTTAATCTTGGGGGTTCCCCTTGCCCAGCTTTTTGGCTTTGGTATTGGCATTGCCAGTTTAATTCCCCTTGGCGGCTCTAGCACAATTATCACCGTTAGCCTATTAATTGCCTTGCAGAATTTCTGGCTTGGGGTGAAGGTTTTACTAGTCGCAGTGGCAATCATTCAAATTGTGGAGAATGTACTAGGTCCTCGTATTGTCGGTGAGTTAACAGGGTTAAATCCAGTATGGATGTTAATTTCCCTCGATATTGGCTTTAAGCTAAATGGAGTTTTAGGGCTATTAGTTGCTGTCCCGATCGCAGGTTTTATCAAGGGTACTTTTGACACAATTCGTGGCGTGAATGGTTCTGTCAAAGTTGAGGCGATCCCCGAAGCTCACACCGAAGTTTCAATAAAGTAAAAGCAAGATAGTAAACGCAATATGCAGAGCATCTTTAAGTTTTTGTAACGTATGCCCCGATCAATAGATATCCTGTTAATCTAAGTAAAAGAAACATGAGTAGCACTCAAGCGCCGCTCATGTTTCTCTTTTACAGAACTACTGATAATTTGGGCATATGAAGCGTTTTCGGGATGAATGGATTGATGAATGGTGTCAGGAAAATGGTTGGACTGACCTATTTGTTGAACGATGCTGCAATTATTGGGCATTTCCGCCAAGTTCAGTGATGCCATTGCCAATACCGAATGACACCCTTCGCAAAATCAAAAGTGCCAAAGGTATGAGCGATGACGAGAGGTCTTGGACATTTGCCGCGATCGCAATTTCCTGCATAGCATCAATATTTAGCTTTATTTTAAAAAATCCCGTACCAATTACCTGTGCTTTCGGCTGTGTCGCCTTTATTGTCGGACAACTAGAAATCGAAGAATTTTAAAAAAGGCTCGCACTAGCGAGCCTTTTTTTATAGTGCTAGTACTTTTGCTACTAGTGCAAGACTTTCTTCGTAAAGAGATTCTCGTCCCCAGCGCTGCAATTGTTGTCCAAGAAGAGTGTCAGCACTTTGATCTGACAAAGGCGATACTTGATGAACGCGATAGTTTTGCGCTCCGCCTCCAGCTTCCATCCGCATACAGCCTGTAGACTCCGAACAGAATACGTTGCAAGCGTCGGTATTTTGGTTAGAGGCGGTCAAGCGTAACCCAATCAGATCGCCAATCACCTCACCTGCATCGCTGAGGGGGATAGCAGCCAATTCAGCCTTAATTTTGATATTGTTTCGACCTTCAAAAATAATATGCTGGATATCGTAATCACCACCCTCAGAACTGCGTTCGATTGGTTCCCATTCCAGACGACTGGCGATCCAGCCGAGAAACATTAGAGCTTGGGTGCTGTTGCCACGTTCGTAGTCGATGGTGATCCCATCAATTTCCCAAACAGCAGATCGGCGATCGGGTTGGTCAAAGGCTTGGGCAGTAAGTTCTTGCCAAGGTCCAAGGCGTTGCCAATTCAAGTCTGCAATTTGCGTACTTGCTTGGATCATCCCTTGAACTTTGAGTAAATCTGACTCTGAATTAGCAAATGTAGCTGAGTCCATAATTAAGCGATCGCTTAAATTAACCAGCTTCTCAAACATGCGTGTATTCGGTGCAGGGCTATCTTTCCACCACAAAAATACAGGTAAGTCGGGGATCAGTAATTCTGGAAGAATACTATGTACGCGATCGAAGGCGCGTTTCGCCCCAGTCAGGGTGATATATTCACCACAAACCAAGGAGCTGCGGCTTTTTTGGATCGGACAATAGGCTGCGACCTGTGCCGATATGCCTTGATCCTCTTCATCAAGAGTTACCAAATCGACTACTCGGCATGGACTCTGAGAGACGATCGCATCAACGGAAGCCATCCGTGACACTACATCCATATTTTCTGGTTCGTACACCAAAAGATTAAATGTTGTAGCGCGAGCAGCTGAATTTTCACCATAGGACAACCAGATTTTGCTTAGCTCTGCTTCGACTTGAGATACCGAGACATCTTTGGGAGCTTGCAAAGATACAACGGAAGTTGCTTGGGTATTCATAGGAATTAAGAATTACAAATTACGAATTGGGAATTACGAATTGGGAATTACGAATTACAAATTTAAGGATGATTAATTCATAATTCGTAATTCCTAATTGATCAAAGTCGTCGCCACTGTCGTCCATCACGTTCGATCAGTTGCTCGGCTTCAGATGGGCCCCAAGTTCCAGCTTCGTATTGTGGAACGACGCTGGGATCATTGGGCATTTCCCATGCAGTAAGCGCAGGTGTTACCACTTTCCAAGCGGCTTCCACTTCGTCACCGCGTGTAAATAGTGTCTGATCGCCCAACATACAGTCTAGCAATAGGCGATCGTAAGCATCGGAGCCTTCGATACCAAAGGTTTTGCCATAGCCAAAGTCCATCTCTACCGATCGCGATCGCAGGTCAGCTCCTGGCATCTTTGCCTCAAACTTCAGAGCCACACCCTCATTAGGCTGAATCCTGAGTGTCAGTACGTTAGGTGAGACCTGCTTTGCTGCTGACTGAAATAGTAAATAAGGCACATCACGAAACTGAATCGCAATTTCGCTGACTTTTTTGGGCATCCGTTTGCCAGTTCGTAAATAGAAAGGAACACCTTGCCAACGCCAGTTATTTACTTCAAACTTCATGGCTACATAGGTTGGCACTAAAGAATCAGGATTAACATTAGGTTCACGGCGATAGCCTTCCACCTGTTTACCCTTCATCCAGCCCTGTCCATATTGCGCTCGTACACATGATCGCTCAAGGCGGCGTGTATCGGCGAGTCGGGTTGCCTGAATCACCTTCACTTTCTCATTTCGCAGAGAGTCTGCATCCATGGCGTTAGGTGGTTCCATTGCTGTCAAGCAAAAAAGTTGCATCAAATGATTTTGCAACATATCCCTGAGCGCCCCAGAGTTTTCATAATAACCAGCTCGATCTTCAACACCAACGGTTTCTGCAACCGTAATTTGGATATGGTCGATAAACTGGCGATTCCATAGTGGTTCAAAAATCGCATTGGCAAATCGCAGCACCAAAAGATTCTGAACGGTTTCTTTGCCCAAATAATGATCGATCCGATAAATCTGTTTTTCGTCACAAGCTTTCTGAACTACTCGGTTGAGATCTTGACATGATGACAAATCGCGCCCAAAGGGTTTCTCAATTACTAGTCGAGTCTTTTCGGCGTTCTTGATCATCCCAGCTTGCCCCAACTTCTCGATCGCATCGGTAAAGTAATTGGGTGAAACGGCTAAATAAAAGACTCGATTACCGCGAGTACCCCTTTCTTTATCAATTTGATTGAGAAACTCATCAAGCTTTTTATAATCCTCAAGATTGCTCATATCGAGGGATTGGTAATATAAGCCTTCAGCAAAATCTTGCCAAATTGCTTCAGCGCCAATACCCACGGAGAACTTTTCCACGCCCTCACGCATTTGCTCGCGAAAGTAGTCATGACTCCAAGGTCTTCGAGCCACTCCTACGATTGTGAGTTCGGGCGGGAGCCGACGCTGCTGTTTGAGATGATAGATCGCTGGAACTAGCTTGCGAATAGTCAAATCACCCGACGCACCAAAGATTACAAGGATCAGAGGTTCAGGTGTTCTTTCTTGCTGTAAACCAACCCGTAAGGGATTTTCGAGTATTTGTACCACAGGCTCGTTTGTTGAACGCTAGGTAGATTCTAGCCAATATATTCATTTTTCTAACAATATCGTCTATTTTCCTTTAGGATCACTGGGCTAATTGTGGAGTTTTCTGGTTTGCAGGCGCTAAACCCCACAAAACTGAGTTTAATGAAAACATGACAATTAAATTTTCAAACGTCAGAAAAGATCTTGGTAATGATAAAGCACAAAATTGCTACGCAATTTTGTGCTTTTAAAGACCTGAATGGGTTTTAGTCTTAATTCATGAAAGTGTTGCAACACTTTCATGAATTGGTATCAAAGCTAAATGGATGTATCACACCAACAGAAACTTTCTCGGCTGGCTGTATCCCAGAATGCCAGTAGCCCGACCTCTAACGGCACGAACAACCGTGGCTTATTGGTGATCCTTATCAGAGTACGGTTGAGCTAGAATTTGTACCGAAGAATTCCGAAGATGCTAGTCCCTTTGCGATCCGTCTGCAATATACTCGCGCCTCAGTAAATAATCTGGATTACAACACAGGTGGTGTGAACCTTGAGTGGGCTTTCAATAAATCTGTGGCGCTTTTTGGTCGCTATGGATTTGGCAATATCAGCAATCGCAGCAATGCTATTTCCGCAGCACTCCCTAGCTACACGGTTTCAGGTAATGCCTCTCTGAGTCCTCAAACTTGGTCTGCGGGTTTCGCGTTCCCTGATTTGTTTAAGGAAGGCGCAATGGCTGCGATCGCAGTTGGACAACCTTTCATCGAGAGTAATGTTGGTAATGCTACTCAAACCAATGTGGAGTTGTTCTATCGCTTCCCTATCTCTGACAATATCAGCATCACTCCTGATTTGCAGTTAATCTTCAATCCCAATAACAACAGTGGCAATAGCACAATCACTGTCGGTACATTGAGAACTGTATTCTCGTTCTAGATAAAAACCTCACCCCTAATCCCTCTCCTTGCAAAGGAGAGGGGAATAAGAAAAATCAGTTGCCCATTCCCAAAAGCATATCGACTAATTGAGAGATACCGCTACAGCAGGGATTTGCATATTCAGGTAGTTTATTTTGTTTGGCTAAGTTATCAAGATCTTTTGCTCTTGCGATCGCATTATTAGTTCGTGCGTTGTTGAGTAGTTCTGGATAATAGCATCCAGATTTATCGTAATTTGGAATATGCTTCTTTAATAGTTTTTCAGCCTTATCTGGTGCAATATTTGCTGAGTAATCTTGGAAATGGACAAGAAACCAAAACTCAATGCTAGGATTGGTGACCGCCAGCCTGACGTTTTCTTTTTTCGCTTTCTGAATAGCTTGATACCAATTATTTGGATCTTTCTGAATATGCTCGTCACCATCAAAAACAGCCCAAGCTAAATCTTCCTTTTCCCAAGTCCCTTCTCGTTTTACATCTTGCCTCTTGTCTAATACTTTATTCACCACACTAAGTGGATCAGTTCCATCATGGGGGAGGATAGTAATTTTTACTGTAGATAAACGCAAATCTTGTTTGATTGCTTTGAGATATAAAGGCTCTGTATATTTGCCTTCGCAAGCAATTAGAATCTTTTTGGCAACCTCTTTTTTAGGAGCATTTCTTTTAAAAGAAGGTTTAGCCATTATCCTCACCTACTGGCATAAAGTCATCTTCATCAGAAATAAATGGAACTGCTCCAAATCTTCCATCTAGATACGCTTTGTCAATCGCTAAATCATTACGCACTTTAAAATCACTAAGTGAATATAGCTCTGTACTTTGGTCAGGACGTTTCTGCGTAAACCAAATCTGATCTCTTCGCAGCAAATTATTTCTCTGCAAAGTATTATCGTGACTAGTAAAAATGAGTTGAGTACGATTGGGATTAGTCTCAGGATTTTGGAATAGTTTGACTATCTCACGAGTAATATTTGGGTGTATGTTTGAACCCAATTCATCCGCTATAACTAGAGAACCTAATAGAAACATAAGCTGAACCCTGCAAGCTAAATCGAATAGTTTTTGCGTTCCCATAGACTCTTCTTCAAATTTCCACGAGATAATTTTTGCGTCTTCTGTTTTATGCAAAGCGTATATTTGATAACTATTCTCAGCATCTTTAGTCTTTCTGATTTCAATGTCATATAAGCCTGTATCAAACTTAAGTAAAATATCTCTACCTTTTTTTAAAGCTATAGGCAAGATCACGGTGAATGTATTGCTAGGAGACTGTTCAAGCCATAACAAATTGATGATCTTGGTGTCAAATTCTCCACAATAGCTTCCAAATCGATTTAAACTTAACCAGTTAATAAGAGGTTGAACTACTGAAACTTCTAATTTGGAGAGAAGATCTATAAAAGGTTCACGCTCTTTTAAGCTTTTTTCAAGTTGAATATGCGAACCAGAAAAATCTGAACCATTTTTCCAATCAAATTTTTTGTTTTCTTCGTTCCAAATTCGACTATATAGTAATCGTGATCTCTTTGTAGATAATGGAGAATATTCAAGTTTTTCGGAAAGTATCCTAGTGCTGTTTAGAACTAAAGAATATATGTATATATTTCCATTAAATGCTGTACGAAGATAAAAATGGCTTGGCAGTAATACACACTGATGATCGAGCTTAAAAGGTATTAAGTCTGCTCCATGATCATAATCCCCAACAACCAAAAAATTAAGTAGGTAATTAAGAGCTTTTAAAATATTACTTTTGCCTGAAGCGTTAGCACCGAAGATCGAAATTACTGGCAAAATATCAATATCCCAACCCTCAACGTGAAAAGGCTGGGCAATTTCATCATCAGACTTAACTCGACGACTGCTTTCACTATTACTGGGTTTAGCCTTGCTCTTACTTGCTGCCACAGCACTTAACGTTTCCGCACCCTTAATCGAGCGAAAGTTCTCTACAGTAAAGTCTAAAAGCATAATTTTTCACTCAAGAGGCAAAAACATGTGAATAAATCACGTAAATACTATTGTAGCAACTTAAAAGTAGCTAATTATGTTAAATCATCATCTTCCCAAATTGTATATCTTTGTTCAAAGACCTCATCCCAACTTAGCGCCGTGATTTCTGCTTTCTTGCCCATCTCATCCCTAGCATCCTGTTTCGCCGCCGCAAAACATTTGTCCCAAATCGAACTTAGAAAATCTCGATTCAAACTTGGCATCTCTTGCTGACTTTCCGCAATCTCACGCCGCGCCGAACGAATTGAAATTACCCAACTAGCACTGCGTTTTTCAGGTTGACATTTCCACTTGATCACATGCAACATCAGTCGAGTTAGCTGACTGCTTACGCCCCTTTTTTCCGATCGCCCCATTGACTCCTCTAAACTCTCCAAAAGGCTGTAGGCTTCAGTCATCTGTCCCTCTTGCAACAATTGCTTTGCTGTCACCACCGCTAAATATGGCGACTCAAACACCAGATTTTCCCATGTTGTTTTTGTCATGACTGCTTATATTCTTAACTAAGTGAGCCAGATCTAAATCTTAGCTTAGACTACTAAACGCTATAATTGACCTGAAGCTTAAAATTTCACTTCCTAAAATTTTTATATTTTTCAACCCATAACTTGATCGCATGGTCTCTTCGCCACCCGCCAACCCAATCACAAACATATCTTATACTCCCATCACATTTCCCCTTGCGGCCGTGGTCGGTCAAGAAGCGATTAAAACCGCTTTATTGCTAGCTGCGATCGATCCTTGCATAGGTGGCATCGCCCTCGCAGGTAGACGTGGCACAGCCAAATCTGTCCTTGCGCGTGGTATTCATGCCTTACTGCCTCCCATTGAAGTTGCGATCGCCTCTCTAAGTAACTGCGATCCGACTAATCCTGATGAATGGGATGATGCTTTGGTTGAAGCGATGCAGGGAAGAGAGCTTAGCGAGATCGAAACTAAAGTAATTCCTGCGCCGTTCATTCAGATTCCTTTGGGAATTACTGAAGATCGGCTGATTGGCTCGGTAGATGTGAGTCGGTCTGTGCGCGAGGGGCAAACCGTATTTCAGCCAGGGATTTTAGCAGAAGCCCATCGCGGTGTTCTGTATATTGACGAAATTAATTTACTCGATCCTCAGATTTCTAATTTACTGCTTTCGGTTCTCTCTACAGGCTATAACCAAGTCGAACGCGAAGGTATTAGCTATCAACATCCTTGTAACCCATTGCTAATTGCGACCTATAATCCAGAAGAGGGCATCTTAGGCGAACATCTGATGGATCGGATTGCGATTAATCTATCAGCCGATGGAGTTCTGTCTCTCGATCAGCGAGTGGAAGCAGTGGATATGGTGTTGGGTTATGCCAATTCTCCTGAAGCCTTTTTAAGTAGTTATGACTCTGATATTGATGACTTGCGGACACAAATTATTTTGGCGCGGGAATGGCTGAAAGACATCACAATTTCGAGGGCGCAGATTCAATATTTAGTTGCTGAAGCAGTGAGGGGTGGAGTCCAAGGACATCGCGCTGAGTTATTTGCCTTGCGAGTGGCGAAAGCGGCGGCGGCTTTGGAAAGTCGCACTCAAGTTAATGCTGATGACTTACGTCAGGCCGTGGAGTTGGTAATTGTGCCGCGATCGCCTTTACAACCCGAACAACAACAACCCGAACAGCAACAGCAGCAGCAAGCACCGCCGCCGCCGCCAGATCAAGATGAAGGAGAACAAGAACAGAATGAAGATCAAGAGGATCAGGAACAAGAACAAGAGCAGGATGAATCCCCTGAAATTCCTGAAGAGTTTGTCTTCGATCCTGAAGGTGTAATTCTTGATCCTGAAGTTCTCTTCTTTGCTCAGTCAATGCAGAAGCAAGGGCGATCGGGCACGCGCAACGTGATTTATTCCCAAGAGCGAGGGCGTTATATCAAGCCAATTTTGCCTCAAGGAAAGAGCGATCGCATTGCTGTCGATGCCACTCTCCGTGCTTCGGCTCCCTATCAGAAGGCGAGAAGATTGCGCCAACCGCATCGTAAGGTCATCGTTGAAGATGTGGATATCAGAGCGAAGAAGTTGGCTCGGAAGGCGGGAGCGCTGACAATTTTCTTAGTAGATGCTTCTGGATCAATGGCATTGAATCGGATGCAGTCGGCTAAGGGTGCGGCTTTGCGGATGTTAACTGATAGCTATCAAAACCGCGACCAAATTTCTTTGATTCCATTTCGAGGTGAAAAAGCCGATGTATTGTTACCGCCCACCCGTTCCATCGAAGCAGCACGTCGTCGCTTGGATACGATGCCCTGTGGTGGTGGTTCGCCACTAGCGCATGGTTTGACTCAGGCGGTAAGAGTGGCGATTAATGCTAGACAGTCGGGCGATGTTGGTTCGGTGACCATTGTGGCGATTACTGATGGTCGTGGCAATGTGCCATTAGCGCGATCGATGGGTGAGCCGATTGATCCTGAAAATAAGCCTGATATCAAAGCCGAGTTGATCGATATTTGTCGCAAAATTCGCGCCTTGAACTTAGGGCTTTTAGTAATTGATACCGAAAATAAATTCGTGTCTACTGGCTTTGCCAAGGAACTCGCCGCCGCAGGTGGTGGCAAATATTACCATTTACCCAAGGCAACTGATCAAGCGATCGCAAATGTCGCGCTGAGTGCGATCGCGGATCTGAGACAGTAAAAAATGCCCGCATAGCGGGCATTTTTTACTGTCTCGGCGTGTAGTATTCAGCACGCAGTTTTTGTAACTGCGCGTTTGTGTAATAAAAGTTGAGAATGCGATCGTAAGTCCAACCCATACGAGCTAAATTATAAGAACCTGTTTGGCTCATGCCCACGCCATGCCCCAAGCCACCACCAACAAAAGCATATCCAGTCAATACTTTATCTTGATAAATTGGCTCTAGTTTAAAGAAAGTGCTATCAGGTGGATCGAAAGCATCGATGATTTCATCTTTTTTGACGAAGATTTTGCCAGTATCAGTGGTTACTTCCATTTCTAAAACTCGTCCTGAAGCCGCTCTTTTTGAGACTTGCAACTGTTTAATCGCACTAAAATTAGTTGTACTATCTCCAGAAAATCGCAAAAACTTTTTCAAAGAAGTTTGCAATTCTTCTAATGAGCCGATTCTACGCCAACGAAGATTTTTCCACCCCGCCTCATTAAATCCCATCTGACGTTCTAAAAATGCTTTGAGATTTTTATCGTCAGCAATATTTGCCGATCGCTGATTTTCAGGACGATTTGCAAGATCCAGTACCGATTGCAAATAGGGACGTGGCGTTCCATCCCAAATATCATTGTAGTCTGCGGTAATGCCACCCGTTGTTGATGAATAGAGCGCGTCGATCGCCTTATTGTTGTAGGTGAGAACCAAGCCTCTGGTATCTGCGATCGCGCGATCGGCGACTTCTGTAGTATCTTCTAAGCCTCGATATACTTGGCACTGGGTATCAGCACAAAGCTCATATTCATCTACCTTAAAGCGATGTAAACTAGCCAGCACATAAGTACGAGCTAGGATCGCTTGGGCCTGCACTGACGCATAAGGGGCATTGTAACCAATTTCATGGGGAACTACGCCACGCACATAAGTTTCTAAGGGAACGTTATTGACTACGGTAAAACTTTGATGAGCATTAGGCTGCAACCTCAAACTACCTGCATAAGCACGATTGCTAATCTCAGCTTTATTCTCTCTTTGATAGCTAACTTCAACCAGTCCTGTACTGCTACTAACATCAAGGCGATCGCGGTTATACCGAAAATCTCCCACTGTCCATGACGCGATCGTTTTTTGGGGCAAGATCCGCCGATCGAGCTGTACGGTCAGATTTCCTTGCGATCGCAGGGTGTAAAACATCAAATAACGCAGCAGCATCGAGTCATACATATCGCGCTTTGCCCATACTTGCCAACGCCTTGGTTGAGCAATTTCAGTCTGGATGCCTTTCTCGTTCCAATGGAAAGCGCTCGCCGCCGCATTCTCAAAACTACGATGATTACTGAGGACTAATTTCTCTTCAAGAACTGGTTGTGTTAATGGTTGTAGCGCGATTTCGATGACTAAGCGATCGGTTGTTAGCGTTTGCGTGCTTTTACCATCCGCCGATGGAAATGAGAGAGTTAAATTGCCACCTGATGTTGCCTTGAGTGTGAGCCTATCCTGTGGTCTTTCGCCAAAACGTTGCACAATACCAATTTTCAGGATTGGGTTAGAGTCAACTTGAGCTTGCACAATTTCGCCAGCCGTTAGCGTGAACGAACAAATAGTTACAACCAATGTTTGGCGAAGGGTTTGACGAACGATACCAACAGTTTTTTGCATGTCAAGTCTAATTACAATATTTAAGACACTTATTCTAACGGGCTTTTGCCCAACGGATTTCAATCTCCTCAAGAGTAAGCCCTTTTGTTTCTGGAACCAGAAAAAAGACTAGCACCCAAGTACTAACCAGAGCAGAAATTACAGCCGCAATGTAGATAATGCGAAAATCCTTCTGATGGTGGATTATCATGGTTGCTCTTGACCAAGTTCAGTTTGACGAAATTTCCAAATTGGATCTTCAACTCCTGCTTGGGAAAAACCGCGATCGCGTATCAGACAGGCATGGCATTTGCCGCAACCACCCTTGATTCCAGCATAACAAGTATGAGTTAATGCAAGAATTTCCTCGAAGCGATCGCCTAATACCTCAACCGCAAGATTGACGCTCTCAGCTTTGGTTAATTGCATCAAGGGAGTATGGATAATAAAGGAATCAGGAACGCCCCATATCCCTTCGCCGATCGCCTTCGCCATGAAATCGATAAATACTTGGCGGCAATCATAGTAACCTGCGAAATCTGCTTCACAGACCCCTATAAAAATATCTTTAATACCAAGGACAGCAGCCCGGTTTCCTGCCAAGGTAAGAAACAAGATATTACGTGCTGGCACAAACGTTGGTTCAACTCCTCCTGGCAATTCTTCTGTGGAATCATATTGTCCTAAAGGAGTATCTGAAACTAGGGGAGATGTCCCTTTTAAAATAGGACCTAATTGAATAATTTCATGACTCGCGAGGTTAAGAGATTTGGCGATCGCGATCGCACTTTCCAGTTCAACCACATGGCGTTGTCCATAATCAAATGTAATCGCATGGACTTCATCAAACTGTTGACAAGCAAGAGCAGCACAGGTTGTTGAATCCTGTCCTCCGCTAAGAACACATAATGCTTTTTTCATGCAACACCTATATATTTATGAGTTTGTAGAGAGAGTCTGTAGTTTGGGTTTTGTTGAAGTAACTCTAAAATAATTGAAACGGCGCGATCGCGTACATTCCATTCTGGCTGTAAAAATATAGGGCGATCTTGGACTGTTGTTAAATAATCCTTGTAAAACTCCAATTCCTGACCCGTACTAATTACAAATTTGATTTCGTTTGCACGTTCCCAAAACAGCTCTTTGACTGGGTAGGTTGGACTGATATGTTGTTTAGGAGAAAGAGTAATCCAAGCTGATGATGGAATCTCTTGCCAGAAAGCTCCAGATGTTTCAATATTAACCTGTCTATCTGTATCCAATAATGCTTGTACCATTTGTGGCAACTGCTTATGGATAAACGGTTCTCCTCCGCTAATCACAACTCTAGGAGATTTTAATTCCTTGAGTAATTCTGTGAATGATTTCATCTCTCTAGGTGCATTAACACCCCCATCACTGTAGCCTGTGTCACACCAACTACAACGAACTGGACAACCTGAAAGACGGATAAAATCCACCAGAGTGCCTATCCAAAAACCTTCCCCCTGCACAGTACTCTGAAAAGTCTCATGGATAGGCACTTGGAGTACCTCCTGATGTATTGACATTTTGGGATATTACTAAAAACAAACTGAAATTAAATTAAGCGGCAAATGAATATTTGATGATCAATTTATATAAGGTATATGTGCTGAAAGTCAAGTTTCAGCCCAATACTAATTCTCAAAATGGCATTACACTTACGGAATTGGCATAACTTTGCATCAATTCTCATTATAAAAATCAGTTTTGATGCAAATCCGCCGACGGCGGACTTGCGTCAAAACCGATTTTGGGGTTCTCAGTGCCGCAAAATCGGTTTCATAATAAGAATTGAAACGAGTTACACTGACAGAATATTTGATCATCATATAACTAATGACCTGTCCAGTTCCCAAAGAGCAACAACCACTCAATGAATATGTCGAGCTTAAGGAAGCTTTCTTTTATCGCTGGGCAAAGCTTGCGCGATCGCAATATTTGCGAATGTTGTTGCTCATGTGGCTAGGATTCACAGTTATTTTTTCGCCAGTAGCGATGAGCATTGAGTCGCCAAACCGACACTTGTGGCAATTTATCTGTGTGGCTAGTATTGGCGGCGCTGTGGGGCTAATTTTGCCAGTGTTATTATTATTGTCAGGATGGAGTCATGTAAAGCAAAGGCTTGATAGCGCTAAGATTTTTTATGAAGAGTCGGGCTGGTATGACGGACAAACTTGGGAAAAGCCAGAAGCGGATTTAGTCAAAGATCGTTTGTTAGTAGCCTATGAGATTAAACCCGTTTTAAGTAGATTGCAAAAAACACTTTTGGGAATCATCGGATTTCTTGCGCTTAGTTTTTGGGTTTTAAATATTTCATAAAAACATGTAGGGTGGGCAATGTCCGCCCTACTCCTAGGTTGGGGGAAGTTTTTAGTAGAAATCACCCAAAGAAAAGCGAATCCCACTTTTTTGCTTTTTTATGCCCTATAGGGTGAAGTTAGTTTTGCAAAATAAGACTTAACATATGTTTACAAGTGAATTACATGTGCAGCAAAACTTCAACAGAGCGTGCTTAGTTACATTTAACGAAGTTTTGGGCTTGAAACAAATTGAGGTAAGGGAATATGACTGTTTTAGACCAATATTTTAAACTTTCCGATCGCGCTAATGATGACGAGCAAGCATTCAACGAATTGGTAGAGTTATTCGCTGAGCAAGCCGAAGTCCATCCATCAGGAGCAAAAAAAGTAGTTGGCAAAGATGAAATCGCACAACTATATCGTAAATTTTTTCAATCTTATTCTGGGATGCAACGAGTTTGGACGACCAGAAAGACAGAGAATGGACTAGAAGCTATTTGGGCGATCGCAGGTAAGCGTGATAGTGGTGAACTATTCGCGATGCAAGGCAGACATATTGCCGAAGTCGATGCCCAAGGCAAAATCTACGCCTTAGAAGTTCATGTATCCAAAGCAAATTAATCCATCCATCGAAGAGTATCTTGCCAGTTTTGATAAATTTGGCATTCACCTTGGTCTAGAGCGCATTCAACAACTGCTCAATACTTTAGGAAATCCCCATCAACAAATTCCCGTGATTCATGTCGCTGGCACAAATGGAAAAGGTTCCGTTTGTGCTTTTTTGCTGTCAATTTTACGAGCCTCAGGCTATCGCGTTGGGCGTTATACTTCGCCACATCTAATTGATTGGCGCGAACGAATTACGATTAATGGCGAATGGATTAGTAATGAGAATTTATTTGAGGCTTTGGATCAAGTCGATGCGGCGATCGCGTCAGAGTTCCCACCAACGCAGTTTGAAGTGATCACGGCGGCGATGTGGTGGTATTTCGCTCAACAAAAATCACAGCGAAATCTAGATATTGCGATTATTGAAACAGGTTTGGGCGGTAGATTAGACGCAACCAATGTATGCGATCGCCCTTTAGTTTGTGCAATTACCTCAATTGGGCTAGATCATTGTCAGCAATTGGGAAATACCTTAGGTGCGATCGCATCCGAAAAAGCAGGAATTATTAAACCTAAATGTCCTGTAGTCATTGCCAAGAATCATCCTGAAGCGATCGCGGCTTTGCAAGCAAAATCAACAGAATGTGATGCGCCCATAACTTGGGTCAATGCTGCTACTCGCACAGATACAGGCGCGATATGGCAAAGTTTCGCATATCCTTTCCCGTTACTGGGAAACCATCAATTAATTAATTCAGCGATCGCGATCGCTGTAGTTCAATCGTTGAGAACGCAAGGTTGGCAAATTAGCGATGATGCGTTGCGTACAGGCATGGCGAATACAGAATGGGCAGGTCGATTGCAATGGATAGAATTTAACTTGAATGGAAAGTCGTGCAAAATCTTAGTTGATGGAGCGCACAATGTCGCGGCAGCAGAATATCTCAGACAATTTGTGGATGAGTCTTTTCCAAATCAACGTAAACGGTGGGTAATGGGAATTCTGAATACAAAGGATCAATCTGGAATTCTCAAAGCACTGCTGCATCCTAATGATTTACTTTATCCAGTGCCTGTTCCTAATCCCGCAACAACATCGCCGCAGGATTTAGCTAAGATTGCCTCTGCAATCCTCAAGACTGAGCCTCATGCTTATGAGCATCTGCAATTAGGACTGGAAGCTGCTTTTGATGATCAGCGATCGCATGATATTGTGATTCTCTGCGGCTCACTATATTTAGTTGGTGAGTTTCTTGGTCAAAAATTCTAGCTATAGTTAGCAATATGAGGACAAAGCCAAAGCCCAGTCATAGAGTTGCAGCGCTTTGCGTCGCAACTCTATGACTGGATTTAATACCAATCCACAAAAGTGTGACGACACTGCTGTGAATTAAAAACCAAACCCTGTAAGGGTTTTAAAAACACAAAATGGCTACGCCATTTTGTGTTTTGGTATAACGATTAGGAGATGCAAAGTGCTGAGCGATCTAAATCTTCAAAGTGAATATCGCAGCGATGTCTGCGATTTAGTGCAAGATTTTTACATTCCTTGTTTAGAAAACTCGATTCTCTACAGTCGAGCGGTGGGATTTTTTTCTAGTACCTCAATGGCAACAGTCGCCAAGGGGCTAATGTCATTACTTCGCTCTGGCGGTAAGATGCGTTTGATTGCTTCACCATGTTTGTCAGAGCAGGATGCTGAAGCGATCGCACTGGGACTCAAACAGCGAGATGAAGTTATTACGCAGAGTTTGTTAAAGGAATTAGATCAAGAGTTTGAAGAGGTTGTCAAAGATCGTTTAGCCTGTCTGGCGTGGCTTTTGAGTAAAAATATTTTAGAGATTAAGCTTGCTATTCGTAAGGATATTCGCAATCAAAGAGGGATCTATCATGAGAAGCTAGGGATTTTCTCTGACGAAGCGGGTAATCTTGTTGCCTTTACAGGATCGGCAAATGAGAGTTCTAGTGCTTTGATGGATAATTTTGAGTGTATTGATGTTTTTTGCTCTTGGGAGGAAGGCATAAGGGAAAGAGCTTTGAGCAAGGCTGAGAACTTTAGACGGTTATGGGAAAATCGAACCCCATTGCTTGACATTCTCGATTTTCCTGAAGCCGCCAAGCGATCGCTGTTGCGTTTACGACCTGATCAATTTCCTATTGATGAAATCAAGAAAAGAAATCCTGTGATGTCAGAGGCAAATAAAGAATATATGCCCATTATCATTCAACAAGATCATGGTTTACCGATATTGCCTTCTAATTTAGAACTGCGGGATTATCAAAAAGAGGCGATCGCGAATTGGTTTAAGAATAATGGACGCGGTACGCTAAAGATGGCGACGGGTAGCGGTAAGACGATTACGGCGCTGGCGATCGCTACTGAACTTTATCAAAAGATTGGATTGCAGGTTTTACTGATCGTTTGTCCCTATCGCCATCTGGTAATTCAATGGTCAAGGGAATGTCAGAAATTTGGACTGAAACCAATCTTGGCTTTTGAAAGTGTTCATAATTGGCAAGATCGGCTGTCTACGCAACTTTATAACGTGCGATCGGGAAATCAGAAATTTTTGACCATAATCACTACAAATGCGACGCTGATTGGTCAGGGATTACAGTCGCAGTTGCGATATCTTCCTGAGAAAACTTTAATTATTGGTGATGAGGCTCATAACTTAGGTGCAAAACGTTTAGTGGAGAGTTTGCCACGTAATGTGGGACTAAGGCTAGCTTTATCAGCAACTCCAGAACGCTATTTTGATGAGGATGGAACAGAAGCAATATTTGAGTATTTTGGTGCAGTAATTCAGCCAGAATTTACACTAGCGGATGCCATCAAAGCGGGAGCGCTTGTGCATTATCTCTACTATCCGATTTTGGTGGAACTGACGGATTCTGAGACTGAGAAATATGCTGATCTGACGAAAAAAATTGGTCGAGCGATCGCATTTGATAGCGATCGCAATGATAACGAGATGGTAGCGGCTTTATTGATGCAACGGGCGAGGCTATTGGGGGCGGCGGCGAATAAGCTAGTCGCTTTACGAGAATTGATGCAGCAACGTCTGGAGACAACACATACATTGATTTATTGCGGTGATGGCTCGGTCGAGGATGAGGTGACAACTGAGAGCACTCGTCAGTTAGATGCGGTGGCGCAGTTACTAGGCTCGGAATTGGGATATCGCGTTAACACCTATACAGCCGAGACATCTTTGGATGAGCGCGAAAATTTGAGGTTGTGGTTTGAAACTGGTGAATTACAGGGACTAGTGGCGATTCGATGTTTAGATGAAGGTGTGGATATTCCTGCAATCCAAACGGCAATTATGCTGGCGAGCAGTAGCAATCCCCGTCAATTTATTCAGCGTCGGGGCAGGATTTTGCGATCGCATCCTGATAAAAGACGGGCAACTTTGTTTGACATGATTGTATTACCGCCTGATTTGGGGCGCGAGACTTTGGATGTGGAACGCAATTTACTGAGAAAAGAGTTACAACGTTTTGTGGAATTTGCAAACTTGGCTGATAACGGCGGTGAAGCGAGACTAAAGTTGGTGGACTTACAGCAACGCTACGGGCTACTGGATTTATAGCTATATTTACCCCAGAGAGTGGGTTTTAAAGAAAAAGGCGGGGATCTGGGGGGATCTAAGAGATATTTAAGATAAAATTAATAAACGTATGGGGTGATTGACCATGAGCAAAGTACCAAGTCTAAGTAGCATCGACGAGCCATTTAAAAACGCTCCGCCTGAAATTCAGCGAATTGTTACTCAAGTAATCAAAATAGAAAAAGATCGGCTCGACAAGAATGAGTTGGGGCGGATTAATGAAGATATTTTGACAATTGTTAAGGAAGAAGTGCAATGAAGCTGATCTCGATCAAGCTGTTTAATTTTCGCTGTTTTTATCAGCAAACGCCTGAAATCATGTTAGCGAGACTGGACGATCGCAACATTACGATCATGCATGGCAACAATGGCACTGGTAAAACCTCGCTGCTAAATGCTTTTACATGGGTGCTATACGAGAAATTTACATCTGCTTTTGGCGATCCTGAGCAGCTTGTCAACCGTCAAGCGATCGCTGAATCCCAACTGAATCAGCCCGTGGAATGCTGGGCAGAAGTTTTATTTGAGCATGATGCTAAGCGCTATCGGGTGCGGCGGCTAACCCGGGCCTATAAGCTTGCTAATAATGGTGAGAAAAATATTCAGTACTGCAAAAGTGAGTTGTTTTTACAAGTGGCGGGTGATGATGGACGTTGGGTTACCCAAAATCATCCTGAAGCCGTAATTAATGGCATTTTGCCTAGAAGCTTGCATCAGTATTTCTTTTTTGATGGTGAGCGAATCGAGCAAATTGTGCGATCGGATAATCGCAATGAGATTGCGGAAGCGACAAAAAAGCTTTTGGGTGTGCAGGTTTTAGATAATGCGATTAAGCATCTTAAGGAAGCAAGAAAGTCCCTTGAGGATGAACTTAAAAACATTGGTGATGCCCAAACTAAAACCTTGATTTCTCAAAAACAAAAGCTGGAGAACGATAGTGCTGAATGTGAAGTCAGAATTAAGGAAATCGAACAGGAACTAGACTCGCAAAATCAACTAAAAGCATCTTGTAATCAACGCTTGACGGAATTGGGTGGTATTGATGAAATCCAAAAGCGGCGTGAGAATCTTGAATTGCAAGAAAAAGAAACCCGAAGTAATTTGCGAGGTGTAAAAAATGAACTTAAGGAGGCGATTTCTAAGCAAGGTTATAGTGTATTTTTGCCTCAGGCGATCGCAAATTTTCGTGAGTTAGTTGGCGGATTGCATGAACGCGGCGAATTGCCTGCGGATATCAAACAGACCTTTGTCCTAGATCTATTGGAACGCCGCAAATGCATTTGTGGTGCAGCATTGCATGATGACTCTCCTAACTATGAGCAGGTCAGGTCTTGGCTAGAGAAAGCAGGTTTAGCAGATGTGGAAACTGCAACTTTGAAGCTAGAAGGTTTTGTCGATGAGGTAGAGAAACAAGCCACAGATTTTTGGCAGGGCATTGATACGAAGCAAGCAAGTATCAGTCATGTTAAAAACACTCTTTCTCGACTTGAGTTAGAATTAGAATCAATTAGCGAACAGCTACGCAAGAGTCCTGTTGAGGATATTCGCCAGATGCAAACCCGCCTTGATGAGATCGATCGCAAGGTTGAGGACTTAAATTTAGAGAAGGGCAAGAAGCTTCAGAAATGGACTGATTATCAAGGTCAAATTGAAAATCTTCAGAAGCAAATTAAGAGCAGTAAGCAAAATGAAGGTAAGCAAAAGCTTGCTCAAAAGCGTATTGATGCTGCACAACAAGCGATCGATCTCCTGATTGAGTTAAAAACTAATCGTAATGAGCTATTTCGTAAACAATTGGAAACTCGGATCGATGAAATCTTTAGCCAGATCTCGTTCAAAGCGCAAATACCGAGACTGAGTGAAAAGTATGAGTTGAGCTTAGTAGAAACTGTGGCTGGACAAGAGGTTCAATCTGGTGCTTCGACGGGAGAGAATCAGATTCTCAGTTTGTCTTTTATTGGTAGCATCATCGATCGCGTGAGGGAATGGAGCAAATCTGGTTTGGTGATGGGGCCAGATAGTAGTACTTTCCCAATCGTGATGGATTCGCCCTTTGGGAGTCTTGATGAAATTTACCGTCGGCAGGTGGCAAGATTGATTCCTCAATTGGCAAATCAGCTTGTGGTGATGGTTTCCAAAACCCAGTGGCGCGTTGAGGTTGAGGAGGAAATGACTCCCCGCATTGGTAAAGAATATGTGTTTGTCTTTAACTCTAATAAGCCTGATACGCAAACCGATGACATAATTCTCTATGGCAAGAGCTATCCGCTAGTGCGAAAGAGTGCCTATGATTATGAATATACCGAAGTCTTGGAGGTGAATCATGGTTAATACAACTGCGACTCCTAAAGCAGAGATTGTCAGCGATCGCTGGGTTAGGGCAACTTGGGATGAGTTTCAAACTTTATCTGAAGATCCTGCCTATGCAGAAATGGCTAGATTTTATTACGATCACGATACTATGAGGATTGAGATGGCGGCTTTAGGTGCTTTGCATGGGCGCAATAATTCGGTTGTTTATGATGTGATTAGTTTGTATGCGATCGCTAAAAATATTCGTATTCTTAAGTTGACAAATACTAGCTTTCGGAAAACAGGTATTCAAGAATGTCAGCCTGATTGTTCTTTTTATATTGGCAATCAATTTCTCTTAACGCCTCAAAATAATAGCTCTATAGATCTCGATCAATTTGAGGTTCCACATTTGGTGGTAGAAATC
Organism: Pseudanabaena sp. lw0831; assembly: GCF_016584665.1. Taxonomy (GTDB): domain Bacteria; phylum Cyanobacteriota; class Cyanobacteriia; order Pseudanabaenales; family Pseudanabaenaceae; genus Pseudanabaena. Next base: position 27,518 of record NZ_BBJB01000078.1, on the reverse strand, counting down.
GCTACGACATCCCTTAATGATGACTTGGGGCGCAAGCGGATTTTGTATGAGCAGTTGGGAGTAAAGGAATATTGGGTAGTGAATGGCGGCGAGTCACAGGTTTATGCTTTTGAAATGTCAGGGGGGCGCAGTGGCACAATTAAGGAGTCACAGGTTTTAGAGGGTTTGAGTATTGCCATAGTTGAAGAAGCACTTAAACGAAGTTTGACAGAAGATGATAGCGCGATCGCGAGATGGTTATTACAGACTTTTAATGGGTAGGGGTATGGCAGTCGATTCTGTAAGTTTATCTGACACCTATAATGAGTTATTAATTGCGGTAAAGCAACGGATTCGGGCTGCTCAATATGAGGCTTTGAGGGCAGTCAATCGGGAGCTAGTGATGCTCTATTGGGATCTTGGCAAGATGATTATGACTCGTCAACAGGGGGAAACTTGGGGAAAGTCGGTGGTGGAGCAATTGGCTAAAGATTTGCAAGCTGAGTTTCAAGGTGTAAGTGGGTTTTCTGCGGCTAACCTTTGGCGAATGAGACTTTTTTATCAAACTTATGGTGACAATGAAAAACTCGCGCCAATGGTGCGAGAAATTGGATGGTCGCATAATTTAGTAATTATGGAGAAATGCAAAGATAATTTGGAGCGGGAGTTTTATTTGCGGATGACGCGCAAGTTTGGCTGGACAAAAAATGTGTTGATTCACCAAATCGAGAATCAAACCTATGAAAAGACTTTGCTGAACCAGACAAATTTTGATGTGACTCTATCCGATGATATTCGCGATCGCGCAAAGTTGGCGATTAAGGACGAATACACCTTTGATTTTCTAGAATTGAGTGATGAACATAGTGAGAGGCAGCTTGAGACGGCGATTTTGGCTCAGGTGGAGCCGTTTTTGCGAGAAATGGGTGGGATGTTTGCGTTTGTGGGTAGTCAGTATCGTTTAGAGGTGGGGGATGATGAGTATTTTATCGATTTGCTGCTGTACCATCGACATTTGCGCTGTTTGGTGGCGGTTGAGTTGAAGATTGGGAAGTTTAAGCCTGAGTATGTGGGTAAGATGCAGTTTTATTTAGCTGTGTTGGATGACAAGGTGCGGATGATCGATGAGAGGCAATCAATTGGAATTATTCTCTGTAAGTCAAAGGATCAGATGATTGTGGAATATGCTTTGAAGGATGCGAGTAAGCCAATTGGGGTGGCGACTTATCGGTTGTCAACACTGCCGAAGGAGTTGAGAGATCAGTTACCTGCGCCTGAGCAGGTGGCGATGTTGTTAAATGGTATTGAGGAGTAATGTGATCATTGATGTGAGCGCGATCGCTTGTTGATGATGACTGGTTTGATGGTGACTGAAGTTAATGAATCGATCGCTTGTGTGTAAGATGTTTTTAGATTGGGTATTGAGGAATAAGTAAGAATGGCTGATGCAAGGGTAAAGATCGCGAAAGATAAGGCGGAGTTAGGGGCAAATAATGAGTATTCGTAGAATCTATATTGCTGAAGACAAAGCTGAACTTGTACGGTCTTTAAGATCTGCTGAAAATCCTACTGCGCCGTTTCAGACCTATGCTGACGTGATGACTTTTGCGGCTGTCCTTGGGGCTAAGCGAGGAAAGAAGATTCCTCTCGGTAAAACATCCAGAAAAGAACCCGATCCAATTCCTCAAGATCAGTTTGTAGCTAGAGGCTATGAGCCTGTAATCAATTTAATTGCGATCGCCCATACCAAAGATCCTAAAAGTCTTGCCCTTGACGAAGAATCTGGAAATATCCGCGTTCAAATTTTTGAAGAGTATGCCAATGGAGGGCTTGAAGTTTTACAGAACACTTTACAAGGAAGCGTGGATTATACCGACGCAATTTTGTTGATGCTGCTAGCGGAAAAAGATCAAGAATCGTTAGAAGATTTTGATTTGAGTAGATTTCTATGAGCAAAGACTTACTGTACTATTCCAAAAAGTTTGCGAAGTTGCGTGTAGACCGTGTGCGGGGAATTGCACCACATAAGCCAATATTACTTTTATCTGCGATCGCGCTAATTCAGCAGGGAATAATCAGACAAAACCGAATATTTTTATCACCTGAATTAATCGCCACATTTCTCAAATACTGGAGCTTTTTGGGTTCAGAATCCCATCGTTCGGATATTGCCCAGCCATTCTTTCATCTTCAAAGTGAAGGCTTTTGGCATCTAAAAGCAAAGGCTGGATTTGAACCTGTAATTAACTCCAAAGTGAAAATCAAAACTTTAAGTGGGTTAAGAGATTCGGTGCAGTATGCTTACTTTGATGATGAACTTTTTGAGTTAATTCAGAATTTATCATCAAGAAATAGTTTAATTGATATCCTAGTAAATAATTGGTTTTCTGATAAATCATCACAAATTGAGCAACTTTTTCAAATCAATTCCTTTCAAGAATTTCAAGATCGCTTACGAGAGAGAGGTGGGGCTGTCTATTCAGTTGGTGAAGTAGAAGATGAATCTAAATTAATTGTGCGAGATGCTGCCTTCCGTAGAATAGTTGTCTCTGCTTATGAATATCGATGTGCATTTTGTGAGTTACAGGTTCTCAATTCACTAAACCAACATATTGTCGATGGAGCGCATATCAAGCCGTTCTCCCAATTTCGAGACGATCGCTTTGATAATGGGCTTTCCCTTTGCAAAAATCATCACTGGGCTTTTGATCGCGGTTGGTTTACCGTTGATGATGATTACAAAATTATTGTCTCTAACGATCTTAGGGAAGAATCACCTCACGCTCAGACAATGCGAGATTTTCACGGTCAGAATATCGTTTTGCCAGCACAACAAAGCTATTTGCCAAGAATCGAAGCTTTACGATGGCATCAAGAAAATGTTTTTAATCAATGCGATCAACTTTTTCTAGAGTACTAGTCACTCATGTACAGATTCTTAAATTCTTTTGCTGCGGTGGGATTAATTTTTTCTAACGCTGCAACAATCCGCAAAACCGTTTCAGAGTTAGGATCTCTAACTTCATTGATCCAACGATAAATATTTGAACGACCTACACCTAAAGCATTAGCCAGATTTGTTTGGCTAATACTATATTTTTCAAGAACTTGTCCGAGTGTTTTACCTGCTTTACCCATACCTTTGATCGTGTCAGAGGATGTTAAGCCTGTAAAGAAATGTGTCCAAATGGACTACAAAATTATACACCCTTGTAGTCCATTTGGATTCATACGATCAATTCGTAGACTAATTGGACTACAAAACTTTCACTATTTAATTGCTAATGCCATGAGCTACCAAGAAATGCTCCACCCTTGGGCGATCGCTCGTCCTCTCCCCAATAATATTCAAAGCGTAATTGTAGGAAGATTTCGACGCAGAGTAGATGCGGAAGAACATTTGAAGTTTTTACGGCGGCGCATCCCTACGGTTAATTTTTTTATTGTTTTTGACTGCCAAATAGATCAGTTGGTACTGCCGCAGAATAACAGCAGGTAAAATCATTTCTCAAAACCCCGATTTTATGCGACTCCATAATCTGTATATGGACGCTTATATGGTGGTTGCAAACCCAACACAATATCCTGCCTTTCCACACCCATAGCAACTAACTCCTCCGCAGGATTTTGATCGGTCAAATTCTGTTGCAGCCAAATCTTGCCATCCTTAATATCAAAATGCATAACACATCGATACACACGAGTTAACTCTTGCCAGCCAATATTGAGCCACTGATAATGATCCCTTTCTACATCAAAAATCAGTTGCACCTCAACCTCATCATCTGACACATCACCACTCACATATCGAGACAACAAACTTTGAACATACTCCCGATATTTACCTACTTTATCCATTTCACGATCTCCTCATTTACAGGATTAGGTTTGCTTAGCTCGTTGCTATATATTGAAAGAGTATTGCCCTGTTAAATAGCTGTCATGATGAAGAAATGGTTTAATACCGCAGGTCCTTGTAAGCCAAATATTCACTATATGCTACCCGCAAGCGATCGCCTGCCAGAGCTAGAGCAGTTGATCGCCCAAGAAAATTACTTTGTCATTCACGCCCCAAGGCAAACTGGCAAAACCACAGCGATGATGGCATTAGCGCAAGAACTAACAGCCAGTGGCAAATACTGCGCCGTCATGGTTTCAGTAGAAGTAGGATCAGCATTCCCCGATCAACCAGAAATAGCTGAAAAAGCAATCTTAGGAGCTTGGTACAAAAATGCACGCTTTTGGCTGCCTAAAGAACTACATCCACCCAGCGCACCAGAAGCAGAATCAGGGCAGCGTATAAACGCCGTATTATCTGCTTGGGCAGAAATTTCACCTCGACCAATAGTTCTATTTATTGACGAAATAGACTCTTTACAAAATCAAACTTTAATTACAGTATTGCGACAGCTAAGAGATGGCTTTCCACTACGTCCGCAAGGCTTTCCACAGTCAGTTGCCCTAGTGGGAATGCGCGATGTCCGCGATTATAAATATGCATCAGGAGGCGGTGAGAGACTCAATACCTCAAGCCCCTTTAACATCAAAGTGCGTTCCTTCACGCTTAGTAACTTCACTCTTGAAGAAGTGAGAAATCTCTATCAACAACATACAGAAGCCACAGAACAAATATTTACACCAGAAGCAATAGATTTAGCATTTCATTTAACACAAGGTCAGCCTTGGCTCGTCAATGCGATCGCCAAAGAAATCACCGAATATATCGCCAAAGATACCAATACTCCAATTACACCTGAATTCGTCAACCAAGCCAAAGAGATTTTGATTCAAAGACAAGATACTCATTTAGATAGCCTAGCTGAGCGATTGCGAGAAGAACGAGTAAGAGCGATCATTCAGCCAATCCTTGCAGGGCAGGAATTACCAGATGTGCCACAGGATGACGTGCGCTATGTTTTGGATTTAGGTTTATGTAGTAACGAGAATGGATTAGCGATCGCTAATCCCATTTATCAAGAGGTACTGCCCAGAGTGCTTGCCTATGTGACATCAGCCTCAATGGGATATATTCAACCAATTTGGCTAAGTGAACAGGGTGAATTTCTACCTGAACGCTTGTTAGAGTCATTTCTAGGATTTTGGCGACAGCATGGAGAACCATTGTTTAAAAGTACCCCCTATCCAGAGATTGCGCCACATCTAGTGCTGATGGCATTTTTGCATCGGGTGGTCAATGGTAAAGGGACTTTGGAACGCGAATATGCGATCGGTTCAGGAAGAATGGATTTATGTTTACGCTATGGCAAAGTGACTTTGGGAATGGAGTTAAAAGTATGGCGCGATCGCAAGCCAGACCCACTCAATGAAGGTTTAAAGCAATTGGATAAATATCTATCGGGATTGAATTTAGATACGGGCTGGTTGGTAATATTTGATCGCCGTGAGCGGTTACCGATGCTTAGCGATCGGACAACGACTGAGATGGCAATTAGTCCCGCAGGACGAAATATTACCGTGATTCGGGGATAAATAATTTGTCAATTCTAATTTGCCAATTCACAGGCTTTAGCTTTCATCTTGCCATTTGTCGTCCATTTGGACTACAACAGTAGTAGGGATATCCCGAAAAACAAGGCAAATTTACCAACCATGACTGAACCACAACGCACTGCACCCCAGTTAATTGAAGACATCAAAGCGCTGATAATTGAGATCCAGCAGTTGTATTGCCATGACGAAATCCCTTGGATTATTGGCTATTCAGGCGGCAAAGACTCCACCGCCACCCTGCAACTCGTTTGGCAAGCCATCCAACAACTACCAAGCGATCGCCGCACCAAACAGATTTACGTCATCACCACCGACACCCGCGTTGAAAACCCCATCGTCGCCGCATGGGTGAAGCGATCGATCGCGAATATGCAAGCCGCCGCCATCGAGCAAGGCTTACCAATTTCTGCAAATCTGCTAGTCCCTGATGTCAAAGACACCTTCTGGGTCAACTTGATTGGCAAAGGCTACCCCGCCCCCCGCAACGGCTTTAGATGGTGTACCGAACGCCTCAAAATTAAACCATCTAACCAATTTGTCCAAAACGTCGTCAGGGCAAAAGGTGAAGTAATCATCGTCCTTGGCACACGCAAAGCCGAAAGCTCTAGGCGATCGCGATCGATGACCGATCACGAAATGGGCAGCATCGGCGATCGCCTTGGTGACAGCAATCTCACATCCCTGCTCTATAGCGGCAGCCTACCCAATTCCTTAATCTATAGCCCAATCGCCGACTGGAGCAACAGCGAAGTATGGCTATACCTCATGCAATATCCCAACCCTTGGGGCAATAGCAATCAAGACCTCTTCACCATGTATCGCGGCGCAACTGCCGACAATGAATGCCCTCTGGTGATCGACAGCAACACCCCTAGCTGTGGTGACTCTCGCTTTGGTTGCTGGGTCTGCACCCTCGTCAACAAAGACAAATCTATGGAAGCGATGATCCTCAATGATGACGAAAAAGAATGGATGCAGCCCATGCTAGATCTACGCAATGCCCTCGATAGCCCCGATGACTGGGACAAACGTGACTTTAGGCGAATGAGTGGCAACGTACAGCTATTTACCCACAACAGCGACGGCAAACAAGAAGTCAAGCCGATCCCAGGACCTTACACCAAAAAATGGCGCGAACATTGGCTGAGGGAATTACTCAAAGCACAAACCGAAGCGCGTAAAAATGCACCTCCTGAAATGCAAGAAATTGAACTAATTACTCAAGCTGAACTTAGCGAAATTCGGCGGATTTGGCGTGAAGATAAACATGAATTTGATGACGCACTGCCACATATTTATCTCGATCTAACAGGTCAAAAATTCCAAGATATCAACAATCCCAACAATCAAAGCCTGTTAGGAGCCGATGAATGGGAAATTCTTGCTCGACTCTGTGGCGAAAATGCCATGCACCTCGAACTCACCACCAAACTGCTCAGCGTTGAAAAGCAACATTATGGCAAAATGCGCCGTGTCGGTATCTATGAAGCCCTCGAAAAATGCTTTGAAACCAGTTCGCGATCGCAAGAAGAAGCAATTCAAAACGCCCATCGATTTAAAGATCTTCGAGATGCTGCCCAAGCAGGAGATGCTGATAAAGTGCGTCAACTTGCACTAGGACAGCCAACCAAACCTGACGACTCAGAGTCTCCCAAAAAAGTCAATAGTTGGGCATCGATGAAATTTGGCTCCCCAATTGCAGAGGTACAGTCTTGATTTTTCGCGAACTAACTCTGCAAAATTTCGGTGCTTATCAAGGAAAGCACACGATTAATCTTTCTGTCGATGTCAATCAAGACCATCCACCAATTGTCCTGTTAGGTGGCTTAAATGGCGGTGGAAAAACGACCTTTATCGATGCCCTCCGCCTTGTCCTATATGGCGCAAAAGCCCAATGCTCCACGCGAGGCAACTTAAGCTATGGCGAATTTTTATCTCAAAGCGTCAATCGCGAAGCCAAAATCGGCGAAGAAGCTGCGATCGAATTAGTCTTTGAACAAGCCAGCTTCAATAAATCCGAACTGCGCCAAGTTCCGATCTCGATCTCCCGTCGTTGGACACAGCAACCAAAAAATGGTCGTGACATTCTAGAGGTGCGTGTCGATAGTTGGAATAACGAAACCCTGACTAACACATGGGATGAGTTTATCGAAGAGATCATGCCTATAGGCATTTCGGGCTTATTTCTATTTGATGGTGAACAAGTTCGAGAACTTGCTCTGCAAGACACTCCCACACAGGGTATTGTCGATGCTATTCGCACAATTCTCGGACTAGAGCTAGTCGATCGCTTAGAAATTGATTTAGAAGTATTAGCCAGCAAAAAACGGCGTGAATCATCTGACACAGAAGCTTTTAATAAACTCACAGAGATTGAGACCCAAATCGCGCAACAATCCGCAGAGATTGAATTAGAAGAAGCACATAAAACCCAACTGGAAGCCGACCTCGAACAAGCTAAAGCTACTTTTGCAGAAGCTGAACGTGAATTTATGCGTAAAGGCGGGAAAGCCGCAGGAGATAAGCAAGAGTTAGAACAAAGCTATCACAGACTCAAAGAAGAATCTGATCAGCAAAGAAAAGCATTGCTAGATTTAGCAGAAACTTGTTTACCCATGATGTTGATTAAATCACCTCTGTTAGAACAAGCGCTTTCCCAAAGCCAAAAAGAGATACATTTGCAAAAAGCTAAAGCTGCTCTAGATCTAATTAAAGAGCGAGATCGCAAACTGTCAGAATTTATAGACCAGAACTTCCCTAAAAAATATAACCGCTTAGTCCAAGAGTTTTTGGAAACCGAACTCGCTCAACTCGAAGATGAATCGCAGCACGGAGAAATATGGCTTGGTAGCGATATAGAGCTGGTGAAATCACTCTCAAATCTTTTAGCGCATGATTTACCTAAAACCGTTGCTTTAGCAAGTACCGCAGCGCAAAAATTGGAATCTTGCGATCGCGAAAGTACCCAAATCCAAAATGTGATTGCCTCTGCCGCAAGTCCAGAAATCTATCAGCAACTCTTGCAAAAGAAAGAAGAATCCGAAGCGGTTTGCGAATCTTTAGCCAATCAGCTAGACGATGCTCAGCGTAACTTAGCCCTTTTAGAACGCAAGTTAATCTCCAGCAAAAAAGAACTAGAAAACTATGGAACTACCATAGTCGCAAGGGGCAATCTAGAATTTTTCTTCCAGTCAGTTGTTAAAGTACAATTTACAATGGATTCGTTTAGAAAAGAACTCACCGCCCATAAAATCGCTCAACTAGAAAACAGCGTCACAGAATGCTTTCTCCACCTTTTACACAAATCGCGCCTTGTGCATCGCATCACGATCGCCCCCGATACATTTCGATTAGAGCTATACAACGCTGAAGGTAAAGCTATCCCCAAACATCGCCTTTCCGCAGGTGAAAAACAAATGTTAGCGATCGCCTTTTTATGGGGATTAGCCCGTGTCTCAGGTTGCCAGTTACCTGTCGTGATCGATACCCCTCTCGGTCGTTTGGACTCATCCCACCGACTCAACCTTCTAGATCGCTATTTCCCCAACGCCAGTCAGCAAGTCATCCTACTCTCAACCGATACCGAAATCGGCAAAGAAGAAGTAACTCGCCTCCGCCAAAATCAACTACTCGCACACGAATATCTCCTAGACTACGACGAATCAACCAACCGCACCTCCGTGCGATCAGGATACTTCTGGTAACCAATCACCAATTACCAATTACCAATCATCTAATCCTATGGAACCACCTATTGATCGCATTCGCCTCTCTCAAAATGCCAGAGAGCAACTACTCAAACTCAAACGTGCTACTCGTATTGAATATTGGAACATCCTCTGTCGTTGGGCGTTATGTAAATCTCTTGCTGAACCAACTCCTCCATCAATGATTAATATTGTCACAGATAGCAATGTGGAGATGACTTGGCAAGTTTTTGCTGGTAATCTGTCAGATATTCTAATTGTTGCCCTCAAACAACGCTGTTATAACGATGGACTAGCCACCGACAAAGAAACCCTAGCCACCCAATTTCGCCTTCACTTGCATCGTGGTATTGGCTATCTTGCAGGTGATCGTAATATCAAAAAGTTAGAAGATCTAATTTTATTGGCTAACAACCATGATTACAGAGAGCAACCATAGCCAAATCATTACTATGTGTCAGCAGAGTTCTATTGGCAAAAAGTTGCCAACTGCGCTTTATGTGCATATCTCTGCGATCGCCTATCTCTCTCCACAATTACAAGAATGCGATAGCCAAGCCAGATTACTACTTCCAGAAGAAAGTGAATTTACTCTGATCAAATTTAATTACGAACAACCCAAGATTTCTTATTTGTTTTATCCAAACTTTGACACAGATCCACATCCTGCATTACATCACAGTATTCAAGTTGACCTAAAAGCCCAAATAGTTCAGCAGCGAGACTATCAAAACCCACCTAATCCTCCAATCCTGCATCGCAAAGAAACCTTTGTAAACCCAGATTACCCCAACTATCAACTATTTGCCCAATTAACCAAACAAGAAGAAGCGATCGGCTTATTTCATGAGACGCGCACCATCGGCACTCGTAAAGGATGGGAGCAACGTTTACAGGAATACAATGTCAAACTTAAAGGTCATCAGGTCATCTTGCTCCCCTCGCCCTCTGGGAAAGGGACTGAGGGTGAAGGCAACATCAAAATTGATCGCCATAAAGCTGCCATTCATCGCCCCGATCTATCCAAGCCTGTTCGACTTGCCCTAGAAGCGGGACTCTTTACAGAAAGCTCAACCTTCTTTGACTATGGCTGTGGGCATGGCGAAGATATCAAAAGAATTAGCGATCGCGGATTCACTAGCTCAGGTTGGGACCCATACTATCGACCACAATGCGATCGCACAAGTGCCGAAATCGTCAACCTCGGCTATATTCTCAACGTCATTGAATCGCAGATCGAAAGAAGAGAAGCCCTCATCAAAGCATGGGAATTAACTCAGAAAGTTTTGATTGTCTCCGCACAAGTTTTAATCGGTGATGTGGGCAAAGGACAAATCGCCTACAGTGACGGTGTGGTGAGTAGCCGTAACACTTTCCAGAAGTATTACGAACAAGAAGAACTCAAACTCTATATCGATCAAGTGTTAGGCGTAGATTCTGTGCCTGTCGCTCTCGGCATTTATTTTGTATTTCGCGACGAGATGCAAGCGCAAAGCTTCAGAGCATCACGCTTTCGTTCGAGAGCGACAACACCCAGAATCCGACTAGTCTCCAAACGATTTGAAGACTATCGCAAATTACTTACTCCCTTGATGGATTTCTTCACAGAGCGGGGCAGATTGCCAACTGGAGATGAATTGCAAAACTTCGAGCCGTTACTGACGGAATTTGGAACGGTACGCCGCGCCTTTAACTTAATTGTTAGTGCTACCAATCAAGATGAATGGGATGCGATCTCCGATAAGCGCCGCCAAGATATTCTTGTATTTCTTGCACTCAGCAATTTTGATAATCCAGACAAAAGGCTTAAACTTAGTCAGCTTTCGCCACTATATCAAACCGATATCAAAGTTCTATTTGGGTCATACCAAGGGGCAAGTACTACTTCTGCTTTGATGTTATTTAATTTAGGAAAATCTGGATTCATCGCAACCTGTTGCCAAAACAGTAAGATTGGTAGATTAGATAGTCAAGCGCTCTATGTGCATGTCTCGGCACTTGATAATTTGGATATTATGTTGAGACTATATGAAGGATGTGTCAGTCGTACAATTGGCAGAATGGATGGCGCAACCTTAGTCAAGTTCCATTTGCATAACCCCAAAATATCCTATCTATTTTATCCAGACTTTGATATAGATCCACACCCCAAGTTACAGACATCAATGCAAATTGATTTGCGAGATCTGCAAGTTCGCTACCACGATCGCCGTAGCTCGACCAACCCGCCGATCTTACATCGCAAAGAATCTTACTTGATGCCTAGCTATCCGCAGTACGAGAAGTTTGCTAAGCTCACCCAACAGGAGGAAAGTTGGGCACTAATAGACAATATTACAGAAACTTGTCATATGCAAGATTGGCAACAGATTCTCGATCAGAATTATGTCGAACTTCAAGGACATAGAGTCATCTGGCGTAAAGATGCCGATCCTAATACAATTAAGTTACTGAAAGCTCAGAGAAAAATAAAATCCCACACAAGCAGTTCATAAACTACTTTTAGAACTTAAATATCATGAAATTCTTTGGCGATCGCAACAAGATATTCATCGATAAATTTTGACCAGCCAATCACGATTAATTGATTGTGAGTCAGCTTTTCAGGATTAATATCATCGTATCCAAATCCAATTTCGCGACCTTCGAGATCGCAACAAATTAAACCTGCGGCTCTTGCGATCGCTAAGGGACCAACAGTATCCCAAAGCTTAACGCGACGATTGAGATAGATATAAGCGCTTGCCCGACCTTGGACAACTTCCATTACCTTTAAGCCAAAACTACCGAGACTATAAAACTCGACATTGGGAACAGCAGTGCGAATCGCATCGCCATAGGCGAGATCATCTTTTTTGCTCACAATTATGCGATCGCGACTTGTGCCAATTGGTTCATGGGGATATAAAACCTCAGGGACATTTCCATTAGTAGCGATAAATAAGCCATTGATGGCAGTTCCGCCGAAATATAAGCGATCGCTCTTGGGAGCATATACCCAGCCAAGAACTGGCTGAAATGACTCTAAAACACCTACCATAACTGAGTAGAACTCCCGCCCATGAATAAAGTCATCAGTGCCATCAATGGGATCGATAAACCAGAATTTTTGAGCAATTTCTGATTTTTGTTGCCAGAGTTCTAGCGATCGCGTATTTTCTTCGCTAATTATTCCATCATTAGGAAACCACGCCTGAAACCTTTGACTTAAGAGGTGATCAAGTTCGCGATCGACATTTGTTACATAATCATCAAAACCTTTTTCATCCACTTGAAAACCCAACTCTCTCAAATGAATTGCCTTTTGACCGATTTCACGAATAAACTGACAAATTTCTGTTTGTAATGCAGGATTCATAATAACTAAAGAGAATAAACTTAAGTAACTTTTTGGGATTTTGGATAGATATGGTGTGGGCTTTGCCCACATTATATCTATCCACTGCATGAGTTCTAGCTATTTGAGAGAACGAGAAAATGCGCGAAAGTATAGCGATCGCCAAAATTCTTTAAGCGGATAAGCAATAAATGTAATCGGATTAATCGTAACAATAATATCGCGGAAACCAAGTTTAGCTAAAGCGACGATCGCCCAAGCTACAAAATTTGCTGACATTACACCATAGGGGTTGAGATCGCTTTTGAATGGACCTAAAATTAATTTGCGAATTTTGCAAGGTGCATCAAGGCGGCGTAATGTCACCAAATCCCCGATCGCGCGTTTTGAGAGTTCATACAATGGACTAAAGGCAGGATTGACTTCGGCTTCGGAAGTATTCACCCAAATCTCTTTGGTGGTGATTGGTTGAGAATCAGTTACAGTTTCTAAGAATAAATCGATCCAACGGGAAACAGAAAAAGTATTGACTTCGTAGGATTTATAAATTGATATAGAATCTCTTGCTCCTAATACATTTACACCATGATTAAGAATGAGAATATCGACTTGTTGTAAGCGATCGCGTAGTTCAGTTTCATTGCCGAGTTGCCAAGTCAAGACTTCTACTGCTTGATTGTGTTGATTGTCGCTGTCCGTAATTTGAAAATTAGGATTAGGCGAAGTTGTTAGTGCAATGATCCTTGCCCCCTGCTTAGAAAACTCAGATGCTAATGCTCGACCCATTGTGCCTGAAGCGCCTGTAATCGCAATGCTTTTATCTTTAAGTGACAAGGCTGAATCCAAAACCCTACTTAACAAGTGTAACCGTACTACAGCGCTTTGCGCTCAACCCCGAACCAATAAAATCATTGAAAGCTCTGTCTTGCAACACTTTCAATGATTTTATTGTATTTCAACTCAAAAATTGCTGTAAGTGGGGTGGTGCAATTAAACGTAGGATGGATTAAGCGATCGCTAACCCATAATTCTTGCTTAGGGGAAACACTAGAAATCTTATTCCCTCCCCTTTGCAAAGGGAGGGTTAGGGTGGGGTAAATTTTATATAAAATCATATAACATATTCTTAGTAGTCAAAACCTTTAACAAAGTGGGCTAAAAATAGATTTTGCAACAGTTCCCATTTGATTTTAATGATTTACCAACTCCTGCTTATTTGGTGGGTGGATGGGTACGAGATCGCATTCTAAATCGTCAAGGTAAATATCTTGATCTAGATTTTGTTTTGCCAGAGAAAGCAGTTGAAATAGCTAATGCGATCGCCCGTAAGTATAAAGCAGGATTTGTGATTTTAGACGCAGAGCGTCAAATTGCGCGAGTTGTCTTTAAAAATGGAACGGCAGATTTTGCTCAGCAAATGGGGCACAGTTTAGAAGCCGATTTGGGGCGGCGCGACTTTTGTATGAATGCGATCGCTTTAGAATGCCATGAACTAAATAAAACTGATTTTGCGCCAAAGGCGCAAAATCAGTTTGTAGATCCATTTGATGGAATTAGCGATTTAAAAGCTAAGCTAATCAGGATGGTTGCTCCTGAGAACCTTGCCGACGATCCTTTGCGAATTTTGCGGGGATATCGACAGGCAGCTCAGTTAGGCTTTGAGATTGAAAGTTTAACTCGGCAGGTTTTGATTAAACTTGCGCCAAAATTAAAGTCTATGGCTGCTGAACGGGTGCGGACAGAACTAGGCTATTTGCTATCAATCGGGAATGGTAGTCAAGGGATGATGGCTGCCATCAGCGATCGCATTTTAGAGGATTGGTTGCCAAGCCAACATTTGAATCTAGAACGATTTGCCAAAATTGAGAATGTGATTTCGAGCTTAATAGCCAAATTCCCGAATCTAGAATCATTTTTTAGTAAGCAATTATCAGGCGATCGCTATACTCTGGTGATTATCAAATTGGCTGCATTGACCAATAGCACGACAGCCTTGGAATCTCTGGGACTAAGCCGCGCTGAGCAACGCTGGCTCGTCGGGATTTTGCGTTATCTGCCTCAATTCATCAAGCTTTTAGATCAAGCTTCACGCACAGAACAATATAAATTTTTTCAACCAACGTTAGAGTTTTTCCCTGCGATCGCGGCTTTGGCTATGGCTAGTGATTGTGAACTGGAAGCGATCGCACCTTGGTTGGAGCGCTGGCTCAATCCCCAAGATGCGATCGCTTATCCTGTAGCGTTAATTACTGGCGATGATTTGCGAAAAGAATTGGGGATTTCGCCTAGTCCTAAAATTGGCGAACTATTAGAGAATGTGAAAATTGCTCAAGTCGAAGGCAAGATTTCATCAAAACAAGAAGCGATCGAGTTTGTAAAAGCGCTTATCTAAATTCTCACTAATTCTGAACCATTGATAGACTTACGGACATGGATTTGTGTGGGCAATCTCTCGGCTAACGATTGAATATGTGTAATTACACCGATGAGACGATCCTGTTGGCGCAGGGATTCGAGGATTTGGGTGACAGACTCGAGGGTTTCGCTATCGAGCGTGCCAAAACCTTCATCTAAGAAGAGGCTGCCAAGCTCTATTCCCATTGATAATTTTTCTGATAAAGCCAATGCCATTGAGAGCGAAGCAGCAAAGGTTTCACCACCTGAGAGTGTGCGAATACGCCGTTTTTCGCCACCATTCCAATTGTCAGACACCCAATAATCGCCACTTTCAATTTGGAGAATATAACGATCTTCAGAAAGTTGTTGTAATAAAACAGAAGCACGGTTAGCGAGTTCTTGTTGGAGACTATCGAGAATATATTCTTGGAATTTGTTGGATTGCAGATCTTGGGAGAGGGTATGGTAAATCTGCTCTTGAGCCTGTAGAGCAACTTTCCGTTCTTCTAAATCTTGTGATTCCTGCCGCCTTTGCTGTGCTTGTTCTAGCCATGCTTTGATCGCTGCCCGCTTTTCACTAGCTAGTTGGAGATCCCGTTCTATTTGTTGTAATTCTACGCGAAGATTTGCGATCGCAATTTCATCAGTATGTTGATCCGCGATCGCCTCCGCAAACATTTGCCGACGAGTGGTTAAGTCCTGTTCTTGGCGTTGATAGGTTTCGATTTCTTTTTGCCATGACTCCATTTGCGATCGCGTAGTTTGAGCAGCCAGAAATTCTGATTCAGTAAAGTTGATAGATTGTAGTTCATTGTGCCAGTTTGTCTCTTGTTGAGTGCGTTCAGCAATTGCGATATCATGATTTTCTTGAGTTTTTGTGGCAGTCTCTTCTCGTTTTACAAAGTTTTCACGAGCTTTTTGATAGGATTTTTCTATAGCTTGGAGGCGATCGCTTAGTTCAGATTTTGCTTGGAAGATACTTTGGCGCAATGATTCATAACTTTTGCCTGCGGTAATTTCTTGCAGCCGTTGTGATATTTCTTGTAGTTGGGATTGACGATGTACTTTCTCTTGTGCGGCTTTTTGAAATTCTGTTTGGGCTAATTGTAGATTTTCTTGGTTGATATTTAGCTTGCTTGCAGCATTGCGAGAAGCGATCGCAATTTCTTTTTGCTCGTTAATCAGTTTTTGATAGGCTAATTCTTGTCTTTCTAATTCTTGGCGATCGCGAATAATATCTGCGGCTGTCCATGCAGTTTGGAGAATGAGATCGATCTGTTTTTGAAATTTTGCAACCTCAGTTTCTAACTCCATAATTTCCTGGGTTTGGGTTTGCAATTGCAGTTGCGATGTCTCAAAATTCGCCTCAAGTTTTGCCCTGACTTCACGTAGTTTTGCTAACTGTCTCTCGCTGACATCTCGCTGTTTCTTGAGAGCATCTGTATCGATCAGTTCAATTGTAAGAATCTCTGGCAATCCCTCTACAACATAAAGATTATTACAAACGGGGCAGTTGTCACCATCATGGAGTTCAGCGCGCAAAGCATTGACATGGCTACTTTGTAAGGCTTGCAAATTTGAGGCTTCGGCTTTAGTCAGGGCGATATTTGCGGTTTGAAATTCATTTTCTGCTTTAGCGATCGCCTGTTTGGATTTCTCTAATTGCTGCGTGAGGTTAATGATTTCTGTATGTAATTGTGTAGATTTTTGCGTTAGTTTCACAAGCCCATCTTGCAACATTTGCTGCTGAGCGAGCGGTTCCGCAACTAGGCGTAGATTTTCGAGACGATGAGGATCGTTATGGGAATTAGCGATCGCTGTTGCAATTTTTTGTAATTGCTGAGTTGAATTCTGCAATTCTAGTTCAGCTTGTTTTGTTGCTTTTGTTGCTTTTTCAAGCTGCTGCGATCGCTCTAGAGCATTCTTATTAGCACGTTCTAGCTCTGACTCGCATTGCTGCTGTTGCGCATGTAGAGCTTCTGCTAGAGCAAGACTACGCTCTTGGGATTCTATATGGCTTTGAGCTTCAATTTGGTCGGTGCGAGATTGCTCCAAAATTTGTTGTTGCTTTTCAAGATCAACCTTAGCTATTTCTAACTGTTTATTGGCAGTTGTCAGATCTGCGATCGCATTTTCTACGCGCTTGCGAGTAGTTTGCAAAATTGTCCAAGTTCCTACAATCGAGTTAGCTAACTGAGCATTACGGAATTGAACTTCTAAAGCTTGGACTTTTGGCGCATCTTGCTGAAGCTGCTCTAATTTTACTGATAACTGTCTGTATTGCTGGAGTTGAGTAAACAATCTTTCTTCGGATTCTAATAGCTTGCGGCTATTTTTCGATTTGACATCTAATTCAGGAATCGAAACTTCAAGATTTTCTAATTCTGTTTGTTGAGCATTCACCTCTTCAATAGTTGGCGCTTGCATCCCTTCAAGGACTTTATCTAAACCTTCACGCTCAGCTTTAAAACGACTAGTGCGATCGCTTGCTTCTTTCCTCATTTGCTCGAATATTTGAAATCCTGCCAACTGCCGCAAAATCTCGCGACGTTTACCAGCTTCACCCTTGAGGAATTCATCAAACTGCCCTTGCGGCAAAATGATTACACGGGTAAAGGTCTCGAAATCCATGCCAATGATTTCTTCCACCTTTTGCGTGGCACATCTTTCCCATTCTTCTCCTACTAATTCATCTAGCAGAAAGTTCTTTATGTCAGTTTTGCCTCGATTGCGCCATGTTCGCACCACTCTATATTCAGTCTGCCGCATCACAAACCGAAATTCTACTTTTAACTGGGTTGAACCTTGGCTAACTAGTTCTCTCGATGAATTGGGCTTTTGAGCCACTTTGTCATAAAGCGCAAAGGTAATTGCATCCAATAGCGAAGTTTTCCCCGCCCCCGTAGCGCCTGTAATCGCAAATAAATCGAGGCTAGAAAAATCTAGCGTTTGACGAGTGCGAAAACTGGTGAATCCTTCGACAATTAACTCAATTGGACGCATCACTAAACTCCATATATAACTCTTTAAATGCATTAATCACATCAGGCGACAAGTTTTTTTCCCGATCGCTATAAAATTTTTGAAACTCAGCGATCGGATCAAAGCGATCGTAATCTTTAGGTTCTGGAACCTGTACCGATTCATTCACGATTAACTTTGTTTCCACCATTACCGCTTGAGGACAGACTTTTCGCACCCGATCCGCCAGTCCGATGGGCGGCGTATCGACAGCGATCGCAAATTTCAAATAGCCGACATAATCGCGATGCGCTTCTAATTGCTCATCAAGCTGATCGATATGACATTCCACTCTTTTAAGTGGCTTTTGGCAAGCAAGGGGCTGAAATTGCACTTTCGCAGGTCTACCCACTTCCACTTCAATCAAATTAAATCCCTTCTCTTCGCCCACTTCGCCAAAATCTACTTGAATTAATGATCCTGCATAATAGGTCGGTGCGGCATTGGCAATCTGTTGAGGACGATGGATATGACCTAAGCCTACATACTGACATTCTGAAGGGATTGATTGTCCTGAAAGACTATAGACAGCACCACTATAAAAGGCAGCCTCTGAGCCTGTAAACTTCGCGCCATCAACGGTCATATGTGCCATCATCACATTCACGGCATCGGTTTTAAATGCAGTAGCCAGATCTTGCAAAACATAGGTTACTAAGGTTTTATAATCATTGCGTTGCTCAACAGCATCCTTATTCCAAACATCCTCGGCAGCTAATAAGCGCCGCTCTGAGGCAAAAGGCATTGCGCCGACACAAAGCTTTCCATTAGCAGTATCAATATTAACAACGCCCCCTTCTTCGGCAATTCTCGGTCTACCTAAAGCTCTCACTCCTGCAAGAGATAGCAAATGCGCAAGACTATCAATCCGATTGGCTGAGTCATGATTTCCTGCGATCGCAACTGAAGGAATACTTAACTGATTAAGCTTATAAAAAAATTCATAGGCAATACGTTCTGACTCAGTCGTAGGATTCGGCACATCAAAAATATCCCCCGCTACAAGTACAGCATCAACTTCAAATTCCTGAGCATATTTGAGAATTTCTTCTAATGCTAAGGCAATTTCGGGAGTGCGATCGACTCCTTTTAATTTTCTACCCAAATGCCAATCAGAGGTATGGATTAAACGCATATTTTGGGTTTTACCCATCAGAACAACTTAATAAAGCAATATTTTTAGAACGTAAAACGTTCCGAGAATATTGCTTTATAGATGAGAAATAGCATAAACATGGCGATTAGGCAACTTAAGGAATTCTGTAGCGCAAGCCATATCCAATCATTTCACCAATGTTAGCGACTTTAGCACTTGCATATAGACTCCCATTCCCACAGGTTCACAACGCCTAAACCCACCATCTGCACTACTATCTGGAATACTTCCACCTGAGATGAGTGCTGGATTTCCTTTTAGCACTAAAAAGCTCGAAATACTCCTGATGCTGTTGTCACGAGCATTATCTGTATAAACTACCACTGAGCCAAATTCCGTCTGGACTTCATTTGCTCTTTGCAATCCTCGTGAGCCAGAGCTAGATGAGCTGATACTAATACAGGTATTGTTTTCTCCTTGATAAGCGATCGTGTAACCAGAGTCATCATCACCATTAGCATATTTGTTCGCTTCTCCCTTGGCATAAACTAAGCGAAACCCTTCTGGAATAAAATTTGGCGCAACAATTGGGATTGGCAATTGCAGAAGTAATGCCTTTTGTTCTGAAGTCAATAAATTCCCAGTTTCTTTCTTTGACTGACTTCCAGTTGAAGTAGAGATAGTATAATTAGGCTCGGTTTCAAAAAACTCGCCAGTACTATTCAAACAATTCATTAGTGATTCAGAATATTTCTCTCCACTATCTTTTTGAAAGAAATTATATTCAGAGGGAGAGCCACCATCTACTGATATAGAGAGATTCTTACCATTCTGACTTAAAGTGACAGTTCTTCCATGTTTTTTCCAGCCATCAACAACAAAATAATCCTTCTCAGAAGATAAAGTGCCAGTAGTCTCGCCAACGGCTACGGCATAGCGTCCAGATGGCATAGAAACACCTTGATAACAGGTTCGGTCTCCCTTAGCTGCGATCGTAATGTATCTTGAGCCTGAGTTGTATACACCTGTAGGTAGCAGAATTTGCTTAACTGAAGATCTCGAATCGATTGCCTCCACTTTTATTGTTGGCTGTGGCGTGGTTGATTCTGCTGTTGTTGCCTGAGGTTTAGCTAAGTTTTCTTTTTCGTTATTGACAGCAGGTTGTTGACTACAAGCAGTGGCTTAAAAAATGATGTTTAGTAGGATAAATGGAATATATATTTGCGATCGCATATTTAGCAATACTCACTATGTTTTACAATTCAAATTTGCTTGACAGATATTACAATGAGCTACAATATTTTTCTTAATAGGAAGACGTAGCTTTTGGGAACATACTGGACATTCAAATACAACTTTTATCTCATCAGAGATATCAAATTGATATCCATCAAATGAACATGTAGATCCCTTTAAATTGCCAGCATGACTTAGATCAATAATACGCTTTTGATGCCATTGATAAAGAATGCGCTTGAACAAGCCACAGTTTTTTAATGGAGCCTGTTTACTCTCAATTCTTGCTCTTTGTAAACCTCTGCGAAAAGCATCTTTTGCCGCAGAACTTTTAATATAATTATTCACTTTCTCTTTAAAAACAATTGACCGTTTACCAAGTACATACCCAAATTCTTCTGGCGTGAGATATCCTAACCTTTGCTCTTGATATCGAACATATGATTGTCCATAGCTATTACTTTCTCTGGTTTCTGTAAGTCGGAAGGCATTTAAGCTTAGCCATCCAACACCTAAATAAACAGAGGTAGTATCCGTAAGAATTTCATTGTCATATTGATCAGGGAAGAATAGTTTTGCACGGTATAAGAAAACATGCGTAATTTCATGGGATAAAATTGCTATAACATCACGATAGCTATCTTTATATCGTGCGTTTATCTCTACTAAGTATTCATTTTCTGGTGTCAGTTCTACTTGACCAGCATGTTCTAGGCTTTTGCGGTAGTTAACGAGAATTGAACCGTCTGGAAGCATTAGATGGTTTACAATCAAGCTTGCCAGTTGATGAGTAGCAATCACAGAATCTTCCTTAGGATTAATCAATATTTGCTTAGGAGAAATACTCCTAGAAAATGATTGGATGCCTTCAGAAGACAAATGTTTATACAAAGCTTTTATTGACTCTTTGATACGTCTCATATTTGGGTAAACAAGTGAGTCTCCTGTTTTAACGTTAGATGAAGATTGGTTTTGATCATTAACAGATGAGCCGCCACTAAGATTAATAGAAATAGATTGAATCGTCCAAATTGGTCCCCAAGGCAACCCCCACCAGCCTAAAATTAGTGATAATAATGAGTATGGCAAACCCTTCAATATAGCTTCAATTTGGTTCGACACTCGATACGGGCGAGAAGTACGATAAAAGCTCAAAAATCCTATTGAGATGGCGTAGCGATACACTACATATTTCATCTTGTTTCACCACATTGAACCATCTTTGATTGTGCTAAAGATACTAGTCTCGAATCTTAACTTTAAAGGTTTGCCGATGTAAATCGGTGTAGCCCAGCTTGAAGATTGCATCTCTATGCTTAATCGTACCATAGCCTTTATTTGTGGCAAGATCATAGCCTGTATAGATTTCTGCCAGCTCCACCATTCTACGATCGCGCCATACTTTCGCGACAATACTTGCCGCCGCAATTGATATTGATAGAAAATCCCCCTTAATTACTGTAGTTTGCGGAATCGGCGCAATTAGTTTAAATCGTAAAAGTTGATTACCATCAATGAGGCAATGCTTGGGTTGTGGATTTAGCTTTGCGATCGCCCTTTCCATCGCTAGTAAACTCGCTGCGAGGATATTCATTTCATCAATTTCATTAACCGTTGCCTTACCAATTTCACAGGCGATCGCGACTTCACGAATGATCCGATCTAACTTTTCGCGCCGTTGGGGTGACAGCTTTTTGCTATCAGTCACACCTAAATCTTCTAAATAAGCAAATTTATCCATAGGCAAAATCACAGCTGCCGCCACAACTTCACCAAAAAGACAACCCCTTCCAACTTCGTCAACTCCTGCTACAGGGTAATTTGCAATTTCTAGTGATCGGATGTCTTCTTGATTCATGGAAACGGTTCATCTTTTGGTATATGTTACAGCGCTTTGCGCTGACTTAAAACTCAGTGAAAATTTTGAAAGTGCCGCTTCGCGGCACTTTCAAAATTTGTTATCCTAAATACAGTGCCACAAGCACCACAAGCAAGTTTTAATAGTAGCTAACTCATCAGTCAAGACCCACCGCAATGACCACAACGCCGATCGCACCCAAAACAACTACACAACCCACACTCGTCAATCGTCCCGACTCATTAGGACGGTTTGGCATTTTCGGGGGCAAATATGTCCCCGAAACCCTTATGAGCGCCCTTGCTGAACTGGAAACTGCCTTTTATCATTACAAAAACGATCCAGATTTTAATAACGAGCTAGACGGCTATTTGCGTGACTATGTGGGAAGACCCAGCCCCCTATATTTTGCGGAGAGATTGACGCAGCACTATGGAACAGCTCAGATTTACCTCAAGCGTGAAGACCTCAACCATACGGGTGCGCACAAAATCAATAATGCCCTAGCACAAGTTCTCCTCGCTATCCGCATGGGCAAAAAGCGCGTCATTGCCGAAACAGGTGCAGGACAGCATGGTGTGGCTACGGCAACTGTTTGCGCCCGTTTTGGTCTAGATTGTGTGATTTATATGGGCGTGCAAGATATGGAGCGCCAATCACTGAATGTATTTCGTATGAAACTCATGGGTGCAGAAGTGCGTCCCGTTGAGGCTGGTACTGGTACGCTCAAAGATGCTACATCTGAAGCAATTCGTGACTGGGTAACAAATGTAGTGGATACCCATTACATTCTCGGCTCCGTTGCTGGCCCCCATCCTTACCCAATGATTGTGCGAGATTTTCATGCCGTGATTGGTAAGGAGAGTCGTCACCAGAGTCAAGAGAAATGGGGTAGTTTACCAGATATTTTGCTTGCTTGTGTTGGTGGTGGCTCCAATGCGATGGGTCTATTTCATGAGTTCGTCGATGAGCCAAGCGTTCGCTTGATCGGTGTGGAAGCCGCAGGTAAAGGGACAAATACGGAGTTCCATGCCGCAACTTTAACGCTTGGGCGCGTTGGGGTACTACATGGCGCAATGAGTTATCTATTGCAAGATTCGGAAGGACAAGTCCAAGAAGCGCATTCTATCAGTGCTGGCTTGGACTATCCAGGAGTTGGGCCAGAGCATAGCTATCTCAAGGATTTAGGTCGTGCTGAATATTACAGCGTCACGGATCAAGAAGCTCTCGATGCATTTCAACGACTCTCACGTTTGGAAGGCATTATTCCAGCTTTGGAGACATCCCATGCGATCGCCTATCTGGAAACTCTCTGCCCACAACTAACTGCCGATCAGCGCATTATCATCAACTGCTCTGGTCGTGGTGACAAAGATGTAAACACCGTAATTCAGCATTTGCATCTTTAACAATAATCAACGCCGCGCAAAGCGCGGCGTTGATTAAATCGCTGACAGCCATCGCTCTGCTTCTAGTGCTGCCATGCATCCAGTTCCTGCGGCAGTGACTGCTTGACGATATTCGTGGTCTTGGACATCGCCACAGGCATAGACACCTGCAATATTAGTAGCTGTTGACTTTCCTTCTGTGATGATATAACCCGTCGCATCGAGTTCTATCTGTCCTGCAAATAAATCTGTATTCGGACTATGCCCGATCGCATAAAACAGTCCACCCACGGCTAAATCACTCTCCTCATTAGTGACAGCATGGCGAATTTTTACTCCTTTAACAATCTCTTCACCATAAACATCAATCGGAATAGATTGCCAATGCACCGTAATTTTTGGATGTGCTAATACCCGATCTTGCATAATTTTACTGGCTCTCATGCGATCGCCACGCACGAGCAAATGGATCTTCGAGCCATATTTAGTTAAGAAAATTGATTCTTCCGCAGCCGTATCACCGCCGCCGACTACCGCTAACTCCACACCACGAAAGATTGGCGCAGCCCCATCACAAATAGCACATGCCGAAATTCCACGATTCCAATACTTTGTTTCACTGGGTAAATGGAGCCTTTTCGCAGTTGCACCTGTGGCGATGATCGCGCTGTGGGTTTGGATTTGGTGAGATGAGTATTTAATCGTAAAAGGGCGATCGCTGAAATCAACAGAAGTCACATCTTCCATTATCAATTCCGCGCCACAATTGATAGCTTGTTTCTTGATATAGCTCATCAACTGTGGTCCCATCACTCCAGTGGGAAACCCAGGAAAGTTCTCTACTTCCGTCGTCGTCATCAATTGCCCACCAGGGATACCTCCCTTCTGGAATCCCTCAAATACAAGTGGATTAAGGCTAGCGCGTCCAGCATAAATTGCAGCAGTATAGCCTGCGGGTCCTGAACCAATAATCACTACATTTCTGATGTCTGACATAATCATTTGGCTTGCAAAATTTTAAATTTTAGACTTGATTTTAGGTAGTTTTAGCGCAAGCAAAGCCCGCGCCAAAACTACCTAAAATCAAATAAATTCGTGCTGATTGCGTATAGTAATCCACTGGGTATATCTGCTTAATTAAGATATTTTTCACTATACGTGACAAAATATATCGCATCTGGTCGATTTTTGTTGGATAATGTGATAATACCTACAAAAATGAAGCTACATCAACTCTAAATCGATTTTAGATCGATAAAATTATGGATATTAAGCTCATCAACATCGGCTTTGGTAACATTGTTTCGGCAAACCGAGTTGTAGCGATCGTTAGCCCCGAATCTGCTCCAATCAAGCGTATCATTAGTGACGCGCGTGAACATGGTAAGTTAGTTGATGCTACCTATGGTAGACGCACAAGAGCGGTAATTGTTACCGACTCTAGCCATGTAGTTCTATCTGCAATTCAACCTGAAACTGTTGCTAATCGTTTTGTCATCAGTAAAGAAGGCGCTACAGATTAAACCAACTTAAAAATCCTTGCAAAGCAAGGATTTTTAAATGTAATTTGACATTTGGTTAACGGGCAAAGTGCTATCAACTCTATCTCTATAGGGAATTACGAAACGTTGAGCCAAGATAAATTGAGCGAAGGCAAATTAATAGTTGTAACGGGCCCAAGCGGTGTCGGCAAAGGCACTCTATTGCATAGGCTCCTAGAGCGCTATCCCGATCGCATTCTCTTTTCGATCTCGGCAACAACTCGATCGCCCCGTACAGGGGAAGAACATGGTCGAGAATATTTCTTTTGGGATCGGTCTGAATTTGAGCAAAAGCGCGATTCAGGCGAATTTCTTGAATGGGCAGAATATGCGGGAAATCTTTACGGTACGCCGCGCCAAGCAATCGATCAAGCGATCGCCTTGGGGCAAATAGTGTTGCTAGAAATCGAATTAGAGGGTGCGCGGCAAGTTGCTCAGTCTTTTCCTAGCGCTCAACGAATTTTCATTGCCCCACCTTCGATGGAAGTTTTAGAAAGCCGTTTGCGCGATCGCAGTACCGATAGTAATGAACAAATTATCAAGCGCTTGCACCATGCCAAATTGGAAGTAGCTGCGGCAAATGAGTTTGATATCACAATCATTAATGATGATCTAGAAATTGCTTTGCAGCAACTTGAAAGCGCCATGTTTGATTAGAATGATTGTGCTTGTGTTGGCTTTGCCAACACAAGCACAATCATTACTAATTGTGGTTTTGTTTATGACTACGTGGAGTCTCGTTGGTGCTTTGCTGTTATCGGTTTCGACTCAAGTTCTCGATGGTCGTGAAGTAGCCGCAGTGCCTCGGTCAGTGATGAGCTATGCCAATCGCCCAGTCCTAGCCTCAGAAGAGATCGCCAATAATCAGTCCGATCCCGTCGTGAAGCAAGCGATCGCAACGATGCTCAACGATCTTAAACAAGCGGGGCTAACTAATCCCGATCAAGGTGTATGGATTCAGTCCCATGATGGCGCGATCGCCTCAGGTCGTCTATCGAGTCGCCCATTGCCCTCAGCTTCACTCACCAAAAATGTCACCACCTTGGCAGCATTGCAAACTTGGGGATCAAACCATCGCTTTATCACCAATATCAGCACCACAGGCAAACTTACAGGCGATACGCTCAAAGGGGATCTGATTATTGAAGGCAGTGGCGATCCGTTTTTTGTATGGGAAGAGGCGATCGGGCTTGGCAATAAACTCAATCAACTAGGTATTAAGCGCATTCAAGGCAATCTGATCGTTACAGGTCGGTTCTCCATGAACTTCGAGCCTGACCTGCAAGAATCAGCAAACTTTCTCCGCCTAGCCTTTGATAGCAGCCAATGGCAGGGTGAAGTTGCAGAGCAATATGCGACGATGCCCGCAGGAACGGCCAAACCGCAACTAGTAATTCTTGGTAATGTGCGAATTGTGCCAAATCTTGCTGTAGCAAATATTTCCACTAGTAACTTACTGATTCGCCATGCATCGTTACCGCTTTGGCAAATCCTAAAACGCATGAATACCTTTAGCAATAATGAGATGTCTGAAACTCTTGCCACGCAAATGGGGGGAGGGAAACAAGTTGCGGCGATCGCGGCTAATGCGACAGGTATACCAATTTCAGAAATAAGGTTAATTAACGGCTCTGGCTTAGGGCAAGCCAATCAAATTTCCCCTCGTGCTACGGTGGCGATCCTGATGGCGATTCATAATCGCGCCCAAGTCGAGGGGTTAACCCTTGCGGATCTCTACCCAAGTAGTAATTGCAACTGCGGCACGATCGAGGGGCGGAAAATGCCGAAAGGGGCGATCGTCAAAACTGGAACGCTCTCAGATGTAAGCTCTCTATCAGGAGTTGTCCAAACTCAAGAGCATGGCGCAATTTGGTTCGCGATCGTCAATCGTGGTGATGGCGATATTGATGCTTTTCATCGATCGCAGGATCGCGTATTACAAACTTTAGTTGCTAAATGGGGTTTACCAAAATTACCAAACGCTAGCTTTGTAGAAACACCTTGGAAAGATAGCGATCGCAACGAAATCGCGAAATAAGTAGATATGCAGAATTATTTACACATATTCATAGTAATGGGAAGATTCTAAGGATTACTTAATTGTGATCTAATTACTGTGAGATTAATTGCTCCACTTTCCCCTGAAACGACAAAGCTACTGTGGAGAATCTATCGTCAAAGTCACCGCTTTGCAATCCGTCAACGAGCACACTGTATTCTTTTGAGCGCTCAAGGGATAAGGATAGCGCAACTGATGCAAATTTTTGGGGTGAGTCGCAAAACGATTCATAACTGGTTTGTGGCTTGGGAAAGGCTCAAGTTGGTGGGATTATGTGACCGAGCAGGGCGAGGTCGTAAATCCACGTTTACCCTTGAGCAGCAAGAACAAATAAAACAATGGGTGAATCAATCACCGAAACAACTCAAGCGAGTGCTGCAAAATATTG